>DUBX01000054.1:50981-51281 GCA_012960115.1 Porticoccaceae bacterium | reverse complement strand
CCTGTGATCCAACAGCAGGTGCATCAAAGATGCCGTTTGCATTACCCTTAGACGAATCATCAATAGAGGCAATACCCTGTGGGATTTCTTGACCGAAATCAACCGCCTGCCAGCCAGCAGTAGCACCGGCTACGTTCATACGCAGTACGTTGTTTCCTTGAGGGCCATTTCCGCCACTCTCGGCTTCAGAGAAGGCAGCGTCAAAACGCAAGTTAAGCTTATCACTTACATTCCAATCAAGGTTTAAACCAACAGACTCCAAAGTATCTTTGGTGCCCATAACAAGGTTCTGGAAGAAGA
>DUBX01000054.1:50570-50847 GCA_012960115.1 Porticoccaceae bacterium | reverse complement strand
GTGAAAGTCATCTCATCATTAGGCGCAAACTGAACAGTTAACAAACCATTGGTACGCTCACGCTCATCTTGGTTAAAACCAAGACCAAGGTTAGTAGGACGATATACTAACTGACCATCATTAGGCGCGTTGACGATAGTAGCGCCATCAACGATGCCTAGGTTCGTTAGGTTATCTGGATTGGTGCTATCCCAAGTACGCAAACCAAATTCCTCAACACTTGCATGACGGCTACCTGAATCACGCTCCTGGAAGCTACCAAATACAGACACACCCA
>DUBX01000054.1:46314-50347 GCA_012960115.1 Porticoccaceae bacterium | reverse complement strand
CGGCCCGTTTTATAGACCTGCAGACCACGTACACCTTCAGATGCTAGGTTTGAGAAATCAAATGAACGGCTAGTACCAGACGCGCCTTGATCCAATGGGTTACCAGTGATGGTACCAACATTAGCAGAAGGCATTTGACGGCCGTTAAGTGTTACCAGGTTAAAGCCACCGCCGAAACCACGAACCGTTACTTCAGACCCTTCACCGTTAACTCGGTTAATCGATACACCTGAAATACGCTGAAGCGATTCAGCTAGGTTAGTATCTGGGAATTTACCCATATCTTCCGCAGAAATGGCATCAACAACACCAGAGGCGTCGCGTTTTGTATCCATTGCTCTCTCAAGGCTACCGCGAATACCGGTAACAACAACCTCTTCGATTGATTCTGTTTGAGCCATAGCCTGCCCTGCTACTAGTGTTCCAGCAGCAGCAAGAATAGCAGTAGAAAGTTTTGTTTTTCTAAACATATTAGTACCCCGTAAGTAAAAAATTATAAGAGTTTTTTTAAAGTGCTTTTTTTTGCACTAATATAGGACGAAATAACGGGTGGTATCCGCCCCCCCTTCAGAGAAATATTTTTGGAAATAATTAAGTTGGATTCAGAGGCACTAGTATATCTGGGTTAATTTATAGTGGCCGATACCTCCACAGGAGATACAATTGAATTGGTTACGGGAAGCACATTGAAGTTTTTCTCAAAGAATGGTCACAGTTAAGAATTGACCCAAATACTGAAAACTATTTTGGTCTTAGAGCGATTATAAGTATTGGCAAACAGCGTTCTACTACTTAGCTTATAGGGGAAAAGCCGACAGAGGCAAAGTGACTAAAGGCCTAACCTTCAACTATCGAAGCCAGTCGCTGTTGAACAATAGCGGTCGCCTCATCAACAATATCCTTCACCATATCCTTACAGGTGGGGATTTCGTTGATCAAACCGCCACACATACCAAATGTCAGCATACCCGCATTCAAATGGGAAGTTGCAAAATATACCTGCTCCGTACCAACCATGCCAATGTCAATAACATCGCTGCCCGCATCACGAATACCCTCGCTGAGCGCTGTTTTAAGCGACTCACTCGTCAATCGAATATCACCGCCGAGTACTACATTTTTCGGCTTGACAAATTCAGCGTAAGCCCGGCCAATACGATAGGCCACGGCCTCATCTAGCTCTGTGCCGAGCTGTCCGCGAAGATCTTGCGAAACATTATCTAGGAAAATCATCTCAAGAAGCATGGAGTTTTCGATAGATGTAGCCAGTGCAGGGAGCTATTTGGTCAAATATCGTGTAGCAAGTTTAGGTGGCAGCCATGGATTTGAGACATTGATTGATGGCATTCAAATTGATTCTCAAAGTATTACTAATACCGGTGGCTGACAGTCCTGGGTTACAAATTCAGCAACAGTCAATTTGAAAGCAAGACCACAGGCGTTGAGGTTGAATGCGGTTGATGAGGCTTGGAACCTAAATTGGATAAAATTTAGTATTCAATAAATCTCGACCAAGCCTAGTAGAAAAATAAGTGGTCAAGGTTCACCGACCACCTATTTTCTCTAGGAAGATCTGCTAGCGGGAGATTGTGTAGCCCGTCTGTTCCAACACAAATCGATCTTCGGATAATTTACCCACTCCTTGCACTTTTCCCTCTTCATTGAAGACGAAACGAGTCACAACGTGTTGTTCGAAAGGTAAATCAACAATCGTATCAACGTCCTTCCCAGTGGACCAAACATAAACGATGTTATCTTTACTTAAAACTTCGTTAATCGTGAGGTCAAAAGCCCAGTCATCTGCATCGCCAGACTCAAGACCTGCCATAAGCTCAGCTTTACCGTAATTATTACTAATAATTCCACGAGCTACTTCGATTTTTTTCCTTTTGCCATCTCGTTTAATAGTTGCCTTTACAGCTTCACCTGGTTTACCACGGAATGACAATTTATCCATGGTTGCTTTCCTAACTCTCACTCCTGCGACAACAACAAATTCGTCACCAGATTGCAGAACTTCAGATGCGGGACTGCCGGGAATTACTCGATCAACAATCATTCTAGCTTCGTCATTTGGATTAAAAATAAATCCGAACCCTACATAACGATCGCCAAAAACTTGTCCATCATCAGCAAAATTATCAGTCACATAGGTGATGGTTGCTTCTTTACCTGTCGCCTGAGCTTTTAGCCAATTGACAGCCACCGTTTCATTGGAGGATTCATCTACTTCATGGTGAGCAGCTAAGGACGCGTTGCAAATCAGCAAAGCCGCAAATGTAGAAACTACTAATTTAATATTCATTAGAAAAGTCCTTTATAATTAGTGTGTACAGTATTCGGTTTTATAAAAACGCTATAAAAAGAATGACTGCCAACTAATACTACTCAGCAATGTATAGTAAAGCAATGAAATAGCGTTGATCCCCCTGAACAATAAAAGACTCAAACGAATCAGAATTTTGATACTTGCTTAAGATCTCAGTTTTAATAAAAATTAAGACACCTTTCTTATTTTCCTGACTTCAACGCGCCCGCATTTTTCATTCGCCAAAGCAAAAGATCGAACCTGTCTTGCTAACAGCAACTGTTATGCCACTTCAACCCCTGATTCCGACTGCGGATCGCCGGCAATGCGAGTATGGATCATTAAACGGGGTTCTGACCGATCAAATGTTCCTGCTTTGTGCAGCATGCACCGGTTGTCCCAAATCAGCAGGTCGCCAACGTTCCAGCGATGGAAATAAACTCGTGGTTTCTGGCAGGAAAATTCTATCAGGTCGATGAGCAACTTTTCGGACTCAGCTTCGGATAAACCTGGAATGCCATACGCATGCCGTCCGACGAAGAGAGACTTTTTCCCTGTTTCAGGATGGACTTTTACCAGGGGGCGCAAGGGAATCTGATGACTGTTTAGCCCACTTATTACCCCTTCCAGTTGGCCTGCTTTAGCTTCGTGACCCACTTTGTTTTGCGAGTGATAAAGTGAATGGTAAGCAGATAGCCCTTCTATTTGTTCTTTTATAGTTTCATCCAGGGACTCGTAGGCCGCGCGCATATCTGTAAATCCTGTCCTCCCTCCGTCGACGGGAATCACATGGGCGCTCAGCACAGACGCCTTCGCTGACACAGGCATATAAGAGCTGTCAGTATGCCATCCTTCGTTGCCATTCAAAATGAGACTCATATCGTCATTTTCGTCTATCACGCCGCCATCTTGCCTCATGTTAGTAAGGGGGACTGACTTGAGGCCTTCAATGCTAGTGAGTTCTTCTATCTCGCCGAAGCGCGCCGCAAATACCGCTTGCTCATCGATGCTGAGATGTTGTTTCGGGAAAATGAGCAATCCATATTTATTAAATGCTCTGTTGAGGGATTGCCAGGTTTCACTGCTCAGCTTTTTTAAATCCACGTGGCTAACCACAGCGCCAAAGGTAGCATCTAGGGGAGTGAAAACGGGGTCCATATAAATCTCCTTGTATACAAATTAAAAGTAGACTGCCCTTACCCTCAGACAGTACCAACCGGCAAGTCGGGGTGCGTGACACGATCGGAATATCTCAGTAAATCTGTGCTGTAGGCTTCGCTTATGGAAGGCTGGCATGAAATAGACCGTCAGTGCATTTGATTGGTACGGCACTGTGAGCCATCCCGACATCCTGTAACTGATCAAAAAGGATGCCTGCTAGAAGAGCGTCAAAAGTCATATACCCACCGTCCGTTACAAATGGCGTTTTCATTTTGGCCGTTATTTTTAATTTTTCCATAGTAGCTGCTCAGTCAGTTCTTCAGCAAAAAACTGGACTGAACTATACTGAATAGATTTCTCTAATTTTGCAAGTACGGCTATGATCCGCATCATATCTCTATACATCCAGACCCGGGGACGGTCTGCCCGGATGCCCCTATAACAACTATAGGGGGCGGGAGAGCGAGTGTGTCTGACCAAGTGAAACTTTTGAATGAATTAGAGCAGCTCTCGGGTGGTCCATTAGCATCTGTTCGTTTATCTCCTCGCGGCCCGCAGACAACC
>DUBX01000054.1:0-46295 GCA_012960115.1 Porticoccaceae bacterium | reverse complement strand
GATTTAGGCATCATCAGTCGAGCAACGGCAATGGTGCGAATAAATTCAAAGGGGTCTAAATCCTCTTTATTGGCCATAATCGACGGCTGACGGTATTTAATTAGGGCGAGCGTCACATGTTAACCATATATTTAAAATTAGGTTGACAGCGTTCTGTGAGGCTCTATTATATGCGGCCTATCCATTGATTTATCGGAGTTTGGCCATGTCATCTCAAGAAGGCTCTGTGGTTCGCCACGATTGGACCCGTGAACATGTCCTCGCCCTGTTTAATCAGCCTGAACTTAATCCACATTAAACAGGTACAAAGTATTGAACATGAATGATGTGAAAACAGCTGACTGGCCAGGATTTGATAAAGAACATATCTGGCACCCCTACACATCAATGGACAAACCCCTAAAGGTTTATCCGGTTATTTCTGCAAATGGAGTCAGAATCAGACTTGTAGATGGTCAGGAATTAATTGATGGAATGTCATCCTGGTGGGCTGCGATACATGGTTATAACCATCCCGTGCTGAATGAAGCCATCCGGGAACAGCTTGATAAAATGTCCCATATCATGTTTGGAGGTCTGGCTCATCAGCCAGCCGCAGATTTGGCGAAATCTTTGATTGAGTTGACCCCCGCTGGACTTGATAAGGTGTTTTTTAGTGATTCTGGTTCAGTAGCAGTCGATGTTGCAGTAAAAATGACTTATCAATATTGGCTCGCTAAAGGCAAACCTGAAAAGTCGATGCTAATCACAATTAAATCTGGTTATCACGGCGACACCATTGGCTCCATGGCCTTATGTGATCCTGTTACAGGTATGCACAGCAGTTTTAAAAATATCATTCAACAACATTTGTTTGTTGAGGCACCGAGTTGCGGTTTTTATGATGAATGGGATGAATCATCGATAGATGAATTATCAGAAAAGCTCAAACAACGTCACCATGAAATAGGTGCAATGATCCTCGAGCCTGTGGTTCAGGGAGCAGGAGGGATGCGCTTTTATTCGCCACATTACCTGAAACGTTGTCGTGAACTATGTGATCAATATGAAGTCTTGCTGATTGCTGATGAAATTGCCACAGGATTTGCCCGAACCGGAAAACTGTTTGCCTGTGAACATGCTGATATAACACCCGATATCATGTGTCTTGGCAAGGCACTGACAGGTGGCTATATGACACTTGCCGCAACGCTTACTACATCCGAAGTCAGTACAGTTATCTCAGCAGGCAAACCTGGTGTTTTTATGCATGGACCAACCTTTATGGCCAATCCTCTTGCCTGTGCAGTATCCAATGCAAGTATTAAGCTTCTATTATCATCAGAGTGGCAAATAAACATTCAGCGGTTAGAAAAGCAACTTACCACAGGACTATCTCCCTGTAATGAATTCAATGCAGTTGCCGATGTACGTGTTTTGGGTGCTATAGGTGTAGTTGAAATGAAGCAAGCTGTAAATATGGAAACAATTCAGCAACAATTTGTGAACAAAGGCATCTGGGTACGCCCTTTTGGCAAACTAATTTACCTCATGCCATCATTTATCATAAACGATGAAGATCTAGATTATTTGACAAGATCGGTAGTTGAAGTTATTGCTGGAGTATAATGTTGTCAAAAGAAAATAAGACCCAATTTATCCAGAACATGCTGGAAAAGCGCAAATCTGAAGATCGATTTCGAACGCTAAAGTCTGTAAAACCAATCTCGGCTGTGGAAGTGATTATGAATGGTCACAAGCTTGTTAATTTCAGCTCCAATGATTATCTTGGATTGTCCAAACATCCGTATGTTAAACAACGCTCAATCGACTGGATTGAGCGTTATGGGAATGGTGCAACTGCCTCTCGTTTGATATGTGGTAATGTTGATGGATTAGAACAAATTGAAGAAAAACTGGCTGCACTTAAATCATCTGAAACTGCCTTGATACTTAATTCCGGTTTTCAAACCAATATCACGTTGATCCCTGCCCTGGCGGATAGAAATACCCTGATATTGTCTGATGAGTTAAACCATAACAGCATCGTTCAGGGATGTACTCTAGCTCGCTGCGATAAACTTATCTTTCGTCACAACGACACAACTCACTTAAAACAATTGCTTAAGGATAACCAGGATAAGGGGTATTCAAGGATACTGATTATTACAGAAACAATATTCAGTATGGATGGTGATTGCTGTGATCTGGAGGCTCTGCGGGAGTTATCCCAGCAGTTTAATGCCATATTAATTGTGGATGAAGCACACGCTACAGGTGTAACAGGGCCCAATGGGATGGGCCTGGCAAATGGGGAGATGGCTGAAATTGTAGTAGGAACTTTTGGCAAGGCTTGCGGTTCATTTGGCTCGTATATTGCCTGTGATCAATCGACAAGAGATTATTTGATTAACTACTGTAGCGGACTGATTTTTAGCACGGCTCTGCCTCCATCCGTCCTAGGGGCAATTGATGCTGCCCTTGATATAGTTCCGAAAATGCAATCTGAGCGTAAGCTACTACATGAGAAAGCTACTTTTCTAAGAAGCTCATTAAAAAAACTTGGATATAAGACGGGTCAATCCACGAGCCAAATTATCCCCGTTATCATCGGAGATAATGTTAAAACCTTAAAACTAGCAACCAAGCTCGAACAAAATAATGTATTAGCCACAGCAATCCGACCTCCTACGGTTCCCAAGGGAACAGCAAGAATTAGAATAGCTCTATCCAGTGAACATTCCTGGGAGCAGATAGATCATCTACTAAAATTATTTAAAGAGTATGCCGATGCAAACTAACCTTCCCAAAAGGATTTTTGTCACTGGAACGGGAACCGATGTGGGCAAGACAGTAATTTCATCCATTCTGGTATCGGGTTTGGCTGCGAAGTATTGGAAGCCCATTCAGTGTGGATTGGAAGAACCCACCGATAGTCAATGGATTCAAAAAACATCTGAACTCGATAGGTCACATTTTATTGCTGAAACTTATCGTTTACCGCTTCCTTTATCGCCCCACGCCGCTGCGGCTGCTGAAAATATATCTATCAAGCTTGATGATTTTCTGCTTCCTGAAATTTCTTATGAAGAATATCTCATTATTGAGGGCGCTGGTGGGATTATGGTTCCGATTAATGAGGATCAGATGATCCTTGACCTGATGGTCAAACTGAAAATACCCGTGCTATTAGTAAGTTCAAATGTTCTGGGTACGATAAACCATACATTGCTTTCTCTTGAGCAATTGAAAAGAAGTGGTGTTGATGTGTTAGGTGTCATTTTGAATGGAGACATTAACACAATTAACCGCAAGGCCATTGAAAAATATGGTGATACAACTGTATTGGCCGAAATACCCATGATTGAGCAGATTAACTCAACAATATTAAAAGAACTTTTTTTAAAACATTTTTGACAACATTTATCTTTTTATAAGCGAATAGAACTTCTCTTTCAGCCCCTTTTTTATAGGCATCAAAACCTTCTTAGTTTCCGGAGTGTCGGTAACAGTGGCAATCTCCCTCGATCTAGTGGCAACCTCGATAGCCATACAAAGGCCCTCAGCAAAGAGTGTTAGCTAGATTCGTCTACACTAATAACTAAAGAGCATCGTCTTCCTGTTACTGGCTATCCTTCACGGCCTGATACTCTTCAGGTTTAATACCCAGTCGCCCAAGCAACTGCATATCAGTGTTTGCTTTCGGATTGGCTGTAGTGAGCAATTTTTCACAGTAGAAAATCGAGTTGGCGCCAGCCATAAATGCCATTGCCTGCATCTGTTCGTTCATCTCCTCGCGGCCCGCAGACAGCCGCACATAGGATTTAGGCATCATCAGTCGAGCAACGGCAATGGTGCGAATAAATTCAAAGGGGTCTAAATCCTCTTCATTGGCCATTGGTGTTCCTGCCACCCTCACCAGCATATTAATCGGTACAGATTCAGGGTGCACCGGCAAATTGGCTAATTCCATCAACAAGCCCGCACGATCTTTCTGCTCTTCGCCCATGCCGACAATACCGCCAGCACAGACCTTCATTCCCGAGTTACGCACATTGGCTAACGTATTGAGACGATCTTGATAGGTTCGGGTGGTGATCACCTCACCGTAAAATTCTTTGGAGGTATCCAGATTGTGGTTGTAATAGTCCAAGCCGGCGTCCGCCAACTTCTCGGACTGACCCTCACTCAGCATACCCAGAGTCATGCAAGTCTCCAGACCCAGCGCTTTTACTTCGCGAATCATCTCGGCAACTGCGGGGATATCTCGGTCATGAGGCGAACGCCAAGCGGCGCCCATACAAAAACGACTGGAGCCACTGGCTTTAGCGATCTTAGCCGCCTCTATCACCTGCTCAACTTTCAACAATTTCTCTTTTTCCAAACCAGTGTCATAGCGCGCACTCTGAGGACAGTATTTACAGTCCTCTGGGCAAGCGCCGGTCTTAATGGACAACAGAGTACTGAGTTGCACCTGATTCGGATCAAAGTACCTGCGATGAGTCACTTGCGCGTCAAATAGCAAATCATTAAAAGGCTGATTAAACAGGGCGAGGACATGTTCACGGGTCCAATCGTGGCGAACCACAGAGCCTTCTTGAGATGACATGGCCAAACTCCGATAAATCAATGGATAGGCCGCAAATAATAGAGCCTCACAGAACGATGTCAACCTAATTTTAAATATATGGTTAACATGTGGCGCTCGCCCTAATTAAATACCGTCAGCTTTCTTTAAAAGAATAAGCTAGTATAAAGAAGCCCCGAACCAAAATCCGGCGCAGGCGTTGGTATCGACTATTGCTTCGGTAAAGGAGGTCAACACGTTTTTTCGTTTGCATAAGCCATCGCTGATCACCAAACTGCGCGAAGATTTTCCAGATTTACCTGGACAACCAGATTCGAAAATTGTGCTTCTAAAATTGCGTGAAATGCGTAATAGCTTGCCTTTTTCCCAACTGATAATAACCAGTGCATAAAATTTCATTTAATCAACGGTGATCTAGGGTAAGTATCAGATCATTAATTTTAAAAGGAGATAAGCATGACAACAAATCCTTCCAGTACGTATTTGAAAATTAAGAATAGTCATCCGAATTTTATAGAAACTGTTGAAGCCTTGGGTACAGCTGTTAAAGCATTCGGTCCTATCGATGAAAAAACAGCACAGTTAATTCAGCTTGCTGGCGCTGCCGCCATACGTTCTGAAGGCGCTGTGCACAGTCATGCTAAAAGGGCGATAGATGTGGGTGTAGATCAGGAAGCGATTTATCACACACTCATTCTACTGACGAGTACGATCGGATTCCCCAATGTTGCTGCTGCTATGTGTTGGGTCGATGATATTATCGATGGAAATTAAGCTCCGATAGTTAGGGATAATATAGCATCAATTATGAAATACATGCAGGAGATGCCGTCTTGAATTCTTTCCTGAGCGATAATTAAGCATAGGCTCAATGGCTAAGGTTGAGCTGCTCTGATCATGATGTCTCATCAACGCAGCATGGCATCTAGTTGATCAACTATTTCAGCCCAATCAGCATCTTCATCTATCATTTGTTTGAAAAACGACGCCTGTGAACCTGTCCAGAAATCTGCTTTGTATAACTCCACACTACTTGGTAACGGTCCATTTCTATTGATAAAATCCTCAATTGCTGCATCTGTACTCTCTAGTCCCAATTGATCAAATAACGAAGCTATAGTATGAAACGGTGTTTCCATTATTTCCTCTCTTTATCGAGGTATTGCGTTTAATCGAAAAGCAATGATTGATGAACTCGCTCTGTTTCTTTATGGGTACCATCACACATGGGTTGAGATTCTGTAAGTTTGCAACCGCAGAAAAAAACCTTTTGTGATTCTGTTGCTTCATATTTTACTGGTGTGAAGTTAGTATCTTTATGAGAACCATCACAAAATGGTTGTATTTTGCTTTGGCCACAGGCACACCAAAAGTATGTTTTACCCGATTCAACTTCTACTGGATAAGGTGTATCAGATGCTCGTGCAGGTTTACTCATCATCATGCTTCCTTTGTTAGTTAGCCTTATCCTTGAGAACATAATGCCCATGCTCAAAACTGTTAAAGAAGTGATCTATCATGGAGTGTTTGATAGGGTCTTCGCAATTGTCGGGCTCTAGATTTTGTTCTGCTACATAGGTAATTTGTTCATTGTCATGAACTAAAACATGATACCAAGGTTTGTTTTTAGGTGGTCTTGATTTAGCGACAAATTCGTACCACTCTTCGGTAGATTGAAACTTCTGATCAACATCTACAATTACCCCTCGATAGCCAAATAATTTGTGATGGATAAGCGCTCCAATAGATAACTTGGCTCTATTTATATTGGTTACTGTCCCCAATTTAACACCTCGTAATCAAGTACCATGATCGTTTAGCAACTGCGTTATGTGGTCGGTTCATATACCCATTTAAAAAAGAAACTAATTGTGGCCGATGGTTCTATTTGTCAAATTGCGCAATGTAGTTAACATTAGTGCCCCCCTAAGGCGCTTCTTCAACATAGTCTAGGCCAAGCATTAGGAACCACTCTGACCTTTGTGTTTCATGATATTGACACTCCGGTAGTTCATTGTCAAAGCCGCTTTAACTAAAATAAAGCAAATAAATACTACGTAATTACCTGCTACACCAGTTGTTATGTCTTCTAATTCCATAGCCCGGCGCCTTAATAACCATACAACCTAAACGCGACTCAAAAATATCAACTTGCCTTACTGTTTTTCCCTCAACTGCATGCTGTCTAAGCACCTCGAAGCCTTTGAAAAATCATAAATAACTAGGCTACATAGGATGAAGGCGTCACACTTTGCGACTTAAGCGTTGACGCCAAAAAGCATGGAACTTACGTTGCATAGGCCAACGCAGGTATGGTTCTTTTAAGTCGAAGGTACATAAAGCCATAAATCAACATGGCGATGAAGGCGGCGGCGGCGCACATCACAAATACGCCTGAGTAACCTAAATTTAAGCCGAGTATTGAGGCCGCCATATTAGGCCCGATAATTTGACCAAGACCCTGCGCAGCTGGCATCAATGCCGCAAAGCGCCCAGATTTATCGACATTGGCAATGATCGACATCTGATAAACATCGTTAAAAATCCATAAAAAATTAAAAGCAAAAACACTGACAAAGAAAGTCGTGTCAGTAATGCCATTGGCTAACATACCTACAATCACCGAAACAGTTAACAGTGTCACCAGCAATGGTCTCAACAAGCCATACCGATTACTTAATACCGTGGCAAATAAACAGCCTACTATGCTACACAATGATGACCAGGTTAAGACTTGGCCTATCCACTCTGGGTTAGCCTTGTCCGCCAGCGCGGCAAGCTCAATATAGGTCCAGTAGGCGCCTATATTGATATAGGCAACGACTATTGCAAATAAACATAGCCATGGGACGTAAGCAGGAATGTTCTGGTGCGACAAGCTGTCAGCCGAGGGGTCTTGTGAAAGGTGCTCTGACTGAACATCGTCAGGTTCAGCATAAGCCGGAATCCAGTGTATAAAGGGTATTGTCAGCAAGAAACAGACAATAAATACAGTATACACGCCCGCCATAGGGAGCAACGGTAAAAAATGCATTTCTAATGCTTGAGAAAATGCAAAGGCAAATAACATGGCGTTATAGGCTCGTGCCGGTTTAGAGCTAGCGCCTAGAGAGGCCACCGCCACTGCGGTGTATATGCCACTACCCACCCCTGCCAGTAAACGAAGCCACAACACCTGATTATAATCGACAATGGTGATGCACAGCAGGTTAGCAATCACCGCAATAGATAGGCCTATGACAACTAACCAGCGCCGATTGACCTTAGCGATAAACACTGCGGTTGCGACGGCGCCCAGTGATAACCCGCCCAAATCAGCACCAGCAACACGCCCAACCTCAATCTCAGTGAACCCCAACAAAGTCACCCAGGCGGTACTGATCACCGGAATACCCACCAACACACCATAACCAATTAGCGTCATGTATAAACTGATCGCTATGGATTTCCAACTATCAAAGGGGTTTTTAAAGTCCATGGTCTGTGCATTAGTTACGTTCACTGCATTACCTCAGTTTATTGGCCCTACATTTCAGCTAGTTCGGCTATTAAACGCCTTGATAATAAGATCCCGAGTGTCGGCAGGATCAATTACCGCGTCAATCTCCAAGTGCGCAGCTGCCTCAGTGGCTTTGCCTTGTTCATACATTTTCTCAACGAGCTCTGTAAATAGGGCCTCTCTTTGAGAGTCATCTGGCATTGCCGCAAGCTCTTTTTTAAAGCCTAAACGAACAGCACCCTCTAGACCCATACCACCGAACTCACCGCTAGGCCAAGCTGCACTGTAGATCGGCTTATGAAAACTGCCACCAGCCATGGCCATGGCCCCTAGACCATAACCTTTGCGTAAGAAAATCGTCACCAGAGATGTATTCAATTTAGCACCAGCGATAAATAACTGAGCCATGCGACGCACCGCGCCCTGTTCTTCACTTGCAGGCCCGACCATAAAGCCTGGGCTATCGCACAATGAAAGAATAGGGATATCAAAATTATCACACAGAGTTATAAATCTTGCGGTTTTCTCAGCAGCTTCTGCATCTACCGCACCCCCTAGCATTTGGCAGTCATTAGCAATTAAACCGATCGCCCTGCCCTCAATACGAGCAAACCCAGTCACCACCGCGCAGCCATAGGCTGGAGTAAGCTCGAGAAAACTGTGTGTATCCACAAGGTGGTTAACCATCAACCGTACATCGTACACATAGCGCCTGTCTGCAGGCATCATATCGCGCAACTCAGTTTGATCAGCACATTCCCAATCGTCTTGGGTTCCCTGAAAATAACCCAAACACTGCTGAGTTAATTGCGTCGCATGGGCCTCGTCATCGGCCACCAAATCTACTACGCCGTTTTCTGCCTGCACACCAATGGGGCCTATGTCTGTCGGTGCAAAACTGCCCAGACCTCCACCTTCGATCATGGCGGGCCCAGCCATACCGATCCATGATGTCTTGGTTGCAATGCGGATGTCAGCGCAACCAAATAAGGCTGCATTACCGGCAAAACAATACCCATTGTTAACTGCGATCATCGGCACCTGCCCACTAAGGCCAGCCCAGCTAGCAAAGGTGGGTACGTCTAATCCGGCGATTTGAGTTTTGACGTCGGTATCTCCAGGCCGGCCGCCGCCGCCCTCGGTATACATAACCACTGGCAGAAAAGACTCTTGAACTTGTTTCAACATCCGGTCAATTTTGCGGTGGTGGAAATAACCCTGTGTGCCCGCCAACACGGTGTAATCATTAACGATAACAGCAACCTGTGTGGCCGCACTGCCAAATTGCTCGCTATTGATAGTGGCTAAACCTGTGATCACACCATCGGCCGCGGTTTGAACTTTTAAATCCTCACCACTGATTCTATCGCGTTGGGCCGCCACAGCAAGTTGGCCATATTCAACAAAAGAGTCGGTATCACATAGCTGGGCAAGGTTCTCCCGAGCCGTTCGATAACCTTTGGCATGACGTTTATTAACTGCCGTTTGGCGTCCGCTATCGAGGCTGTAATGTAGCTGCTGATTAAGTTTTTCAAGGGGGCCATCAGATTGTGGCTGCTGATCAATAGGCGTTTTGTCTTCTTCGGGTGGCGCATCGACTTCGGTAATCTTGCAAACCACATGCCCTGTCTGGACAGTCTGGCCCACCGTCACCCCGATCTCCAAAACAACCCCAGAGACAGGCGCAACAAGAGCGGTCTGCATTTTCATTGATTCTACGGTCGCGATAATCTGATTTTCTGCCACCGCCTGACCTAGTTCAACATCAACACTAATTACCGCCGCGGCAAGTGGCGACACAACAGACTGGGCTGAGCCCTTCAGACTTTTTTTCACAGGTTTAGTCCTTGATGATTCGTTAATATTTTTAGGCTGGATCAGAGCTAGCAACGGCCTCACTACTCGACTCTTTTTTAATACAAACCCACATTAAACTAGCGCTAATAACAAGATAGACAATAGCGTAATACAGCCACTCCATACTAATTAAATTTGCTGTGAAGGTACTGTAAAGGATTCCTGTCATCACAACCAATCGGGATAACTCCAACCCCCTGACAAAAGGCTTGCCATCTAGCACGGCACCAATAACCATTACCGTGAGAAGCTGTGCTATCACCACCACCCATAACAACTCATAAGGAAGCTTTGTCACCTGCCCCGCGCTCCAAAGATGGAAAAAGGTCAACAATAGATATTGCCCTACCATCGCATACTTAGCCCCTGTGCTGAGCTTGGGGTCATATTTCGTAAAATGATTTAAATCAGATTTGTTCGCCGGATAACGCTGGGCTACGTCGGCGGGGCGCCAGCCAGTTTTAGACCAGAGCACTCTAAGTTTGTCCTTCCAAGCATTAGTCCGCCAAGCATCCCGTGCCATATTGACAAATATATGCAGGTTGGCCCACAACGGATTCCAACTTGATAGGGGTACTCGAATGCCATAGATCGGTTTTTGCTGTTCATCTTCTTCTTGGAAGGTACCAAATAGCCGGTCCCACACGATGAACAAACCGCCATAATTTTTATCGATGTAGTCAGGATTTTGCGCATGGTGTACACGATGATTAGACGGCGATACGATAAACCACTCTAAAAAACCCAATTTACCAATGTGCTGAGTATGTACCCAAAACTGGTAAACCAGATGAGCGGTCGCAATGCTGACATACATATAGATCGGCATACCCAAAAAGAAACAGGGAATGAAAAACACCCAGGTGGTTAAAAAGCTAGTACTCGTCTGGCGCAGTGCCGTACTTAAGTTATAGTCCTCACTCTGATGGTGGACCACGTGAGAGCCCCAAAAGAGTTGGCGCTCGTGACTGATTCGGTGGTACCAGTAATAGAGAAAATCATAGAGTAAAATCCCCAATAACCAGTGGCTGGTAGACATCATGTTAAAGGACCAGATGGCGTGATTTTGCCCAATATTAGAAAACACAAGTAATCCAATATTCAAAAACACAAACTTAGTTACGGTGCTCAATAGCCCAAGACTCAGACTGTTTAAGCTGTCATTAATACGATAGGTATTGTTCCCTTTTAGCCAACCCCAAGCCAATTCGACAAGGATCAGTAGTAAGAAAAAGGGCACTGCGTAAGGAACAAAATTCATAACAATCTCTTATAAACTTCAAACAAGGTGTATTAGAGACAATTTAGGGCAATAGAGCATTAATGGCAAACGAACCCAGCCAATGCCCACCCTCGTAACTGTCACCCACTAAATTAGGGTACGAATACGCAACATGACGATCAGCGAGATTATTAAGATGCCCAAGTTCGGGGTACTGTTCGGCCAACGCATAAAACACCCAAGCCCGACTAAAGTTAAGCCCATCTAAGTGCACTAATTTACCATCGGTTCGATCAAAAACCTGTCCTACAGGCAAATCAAAACTTGGTGACATTAATGCAGGCAAAAACTCATTTAGCCACACCATAAACTTTTCTTTAGGCAGTACCCGCCGCATCAAGTCCACCTCCTCTAGACAGGGAGATAAAAAGTCATAGCCACTAGGCTCCCAGCCAATGGGACAATTTTCATCCTGTAAATAGAAATCATGTGCCCGCTGCTTTATCGCCATTTGCAATGGAATATCGTCAAACTGTAGCGCGTAATCCCACGCAAAGGTGAGTCCAAATGCAGTATTAGCGTGCTCGCCAACTCTGATGGGGTAAGCTAACTTTGGTAAATGGGCAATGTACATCTGTGACAATTCTTCCGCCAAGGGCTCTAGGGCTGCAGTCAATGGGGCGGCCATGGGATCATTCCAACCCTGCAATTCATGCGTTAACTTTAACAACCAAGCCCAACCATAAGGGCGTTCCCATGCGGTATTGGCTCTAAGGTATTCAATATCTTTAGCGACATTTTCCGGGGTTATGTGGCGCTGTAAGATAGCTCTGGCTTGAGCGTTACCCACCACATCTGGAAATTCTTTTAAAAGACGCACCATTGACCAATGACCATGCACCGCTGAATGCCAGTCAAAGCATCCATAAAAAGCCGGGTGTAAGCCCCTCGGTGATGCAAGATCCTGTTCACTACGCAAGGTTTGACTTAACTTGTTGGGGTATTCTGTCTCGGCGCAGGCCAAGGGCAACTGCATTAAATTGGCTGCTTGCCCAATAGAGAGGTCTGTGCGCCCCGTTTCTTGGTCAGCCGCCATGATACCGGTGCTTAAAGTAAATCCAGCAATGACCAAGATAGCGGTTGATGAAAAATGAGCAAAGAGGCGATTCTTCATTACGTTATTACTCAGTTAAATGAGCAGCCAAGAGTCTGGCGGCTTTTAGTTTAGATTGAAAATTGGGATCTCTAGCCGCCGACGCTCTTGGCTGACTTGAGAACCACACCATCACCGTATCGGCTTTGCGGTTAATATAAATCACCTGCCCATGAATACCCACTGCACAATATTCACCGATAGTTTCGTCCAGTACCCACCACATATTGTGATAGGCGTTCCAAGGGTCGTCGCTGTACTTTGTGTTTGCCTTCATGTTAGATCGTAACCGGTCGGTAATAACCACATTAGCATCGACCCATGCTTGGGGTATTATCTGCTGGCCGTTGTATTCTCCACGGTCTCTAATCATCATGCCAAAACGTGCCGCATCTCGGGTGGTACTGTTCATTCCTCCGGTCACAGCTGGCATATAAGCACGGTCAACGGCAATATAAGCGTCGTGCTCAGCCCCTAGTTTAGACCAGATATTTTGCTGAATAAAATCTTGAAATGGCTGGCCGCTAACGCGGGCAATAATCCACCCCAGCACATCCGCATTGCTTGAATTGTAATCAAAATTATCCCCTGGCTCGCGCTTGGGGTCAGGTTTTATAAACTTGGCTAGAAAGTCATGGACACCATATATTTGAGCCTCTTCTGGCTGTACGTCTGCCGCTCCCTGCAACCAACCTAAATTAAGTGCCGGTGCATAATGGATGGCAAAGTCAGAGTCGAGATTAGTATAGGTTTCGTGGAAATCTACCGAGCTAGCCATATCTAGCACGTTCTGCACCGTCACCCTCTCAAAGCCGCTGCCCTTAAGCTCTGGAATATAGGCCGCTGGAGATTCAGAAAGGTCAACCTTACCCTGCGCCACTAGCAAGCCCAAGGCAGTACTGGCCAATGATTTACTCATAGAAAACCACAGGTGCTGGGCATGAGCATTGAACTGATGAAAGTAATGTTCATAAAGTAGCTCATCACCCTGAACTACCACGACGCCATCGGCATGATTAGCGGCAAACAGCGCTTGGAATTCCATAGTTTTGCCGGCCGCATCGCTCACACTAAAATTGGCCAACCCGGGTTGAGTCGGACCAGGTAACTCTCTAATTTCACCCTCTCGAGGGATCATCACTACATTCAGAGGGGCACCGGCATTACGGAAGGTCCACTGATTAAAGGGATGCTCACGATAATTTTTCATGGTTGCTTGCGTCTCACGAGCAGGTGGAACCCCCCGCATCACACCAAATCCTGCTTGCTCATCTGCAACAACTGCTGATCCTGTGGCAAGCAGGTATAAGGCTGAGAACCAGCCCAGAAAAACGACCTTCATTAATATCTACCCCTTAGTCCGTCCGCTCTTTTTGCAGAGCGTTATGCTTAGCCTTTATAACCAGCGCAAAGGCACAAAAACTTTAGAGCCTAGACTACCTCATTTAAAAATAAAACCATACTGGCTAAAAGGGTTACCGATCAATTAACCAATAGCCCAATTAGCATAATTTCGCGGTAGAAATATCAGCTGTTAATAAACAACATCCATTTCATCTAATAGATTGTCTGCATTATCTAGGTACTTCATCACCCAAAGCATGTAACGGCTGTCTACTTGAATTGATCGATTAGTCTGCGTGTCATAACCCCAATCTCCGATAATGCTCTCATAGACCCCATCAAAGAGCAGACCGACCAATTCTGCACGGCCGTTTAAGGTTGGTGAACCTGAATTTCCGCCAGTGGTGTCCAGTGTAGACAAAAAGTTTACTGGGACTGAATCAATAGAATTTACATAAAAATCGCCATAGTGCTTTTGCTTAATTAGCTCAAGCTGCTTACTGGGTGATTCAAAGGGATCGATCCCTGTGTCTTTGGCTAAAATCCCCTCAAGACGAGTGAAGGGTTCAGCTCGCAGTCCATCTTCAGGTGCATAGCCTTTAACATGGCCAACGGCAACACGTAGGCTTGAGTTAGCGTCGGCATAGACAGGCTTACCCTGATCACGGTTAAAGGCAATGATAGCTTGCATATACTGAGGGCGGATCTTCATCAACTTTCCCGACAGAGCTTTGCTCTTTTTCTCTTGTTGCATGTCAGTGTCGTACATTGCAACTGCAAATTTAATGAAAGGATCCTTAGATAGTTTAAAATCTTCGACTGATTTTTCTAACCAGGCTAACCGAGAGTCCATGTCTCCAAGAGTAGTCCTGGCATACATTCGGTCTAATATTCGGCTGAGTCTAGCTTCATTGAGAACCTTACCAAGACCAAACACCTTGTCTAGTGCATCAATGCGCTCATTTTGAGGCAACACAGCGTATCGCTTAAGCATTTCAAACAGCAACGCTTTGTCCACACTGGCTGCATAACGTCGATCAATGCGCTCCATGCTAGATTTAAAACGAATCATGTCACGCTGTTGATAACCAGGTTCACGATCAATATCAGCCAGACTTTTTTCATTGGCTAATCTATATAATCGACGGGCGGTAGGCAGCATTGTTGTGTAACGGATATAGCCCAAGATAATATCTCGAGCTTGGTCTTCCTGGCCCTCAGCAATCAGCTCATCAAGCGTGGCGAGTGTTTTTCCGTATTGTTCCTGACGCTGAGTATCTTTGCTTATCCAGTCAGCTAGATCATTTTCGCGGCTTTTGCGGTCTGCAAGCATTGGTGATTTAGCATAAAATTCTATCATCGACGTGAAATTTTTGGCGTAATTAGCTAACCCAGCGAGAAGGCTTTCATATTTAATGCGCTCGTCACTGCCCTCTTCAGCAGTTTCATTAATGATTTTCATAAACCGCTCGCGCAGCATCTTCGCCTCTGGATAGGCCCACTCAAACTGGTTCTCAACTTCGCTAGCTGTTCGATAACGATTTGTACGACCTGGGTAACCAGTTACCATAACAAAATCACCTTCACTCACGCCTTTGGCCGATACCTTTAAAAAATTCTTTGGCTGGTATGGAACGTTGTCCACACTATAATCAGCTGGCAGACCCCCTTTAGACACATAGGCACGATAAAAGGAAAAATCACCCGTGTGGCGGGGCCACATCCAATTATCAATATCGCCTCCGTACTTGCCTATACTTCCAGCGGGGTTATACGCCAATCGCACATCACGAATCTCTAGCTGTTTAACCAAGTAATATTCAAGCCCTCCATGAAAGCTGTAGACTTGGCATCGGTAGCCTTCCGCAGTCTCGCACTCGGCTATTAAGGACTTCTCTTTGACTTCAATAGCTTGATAATAATCATTGCCGACTTTACCCTCTGAACCCGACACTACCTGTTCTGTCACCTGTGTCACCGCTTCGGTCACATACACACGTGAACCCGGCGTCGCAGGCAGCTCCTCAGCGTAGGACTTAGCCAGAAACCCATCTTTTAATAGGTTTTTCTCAGGCGTTGAATTGTGCAAAATAGAGCCGTACGCGCAATGATGATTGGTGACCACCAATCCCTGCGACGATACAAATGAAGCCGTACAACCACCAAGGCTAATCACCGCATTCATTGGAAATTCCGTTAACGACGAAATAGACTCTGCATCAATCTCTAGGCCTTTTGCAGCAAGTTCATCAGACATGGCTGGCAATTGGTGTGGCTGCCACATCCCTTCATCAGCTTGGGTCGTGAGCGTGAGTGTAGAAAAAATCATGAGGGAGGCAACGATAGTCGATAGAGTGTTTTTCATTGTAATTAAGTCCGTTTAAATTGTTCATCAAGAATACCATTTTCTATAGCGCTAGGCCTTAACATTGCAGCATAGTTGCAATGATCAAATTTAGGTCTCCATAGGGTTATTTCGTCGAAAGCTCTTTAGGTGTAAGATCACATTAGTTGTCCAATACGAGTTGCAGACGAGCGCTCAATCTGAGGGCCGAGGTATCGGCTCTGAAACACGTCCAGACTACTCATCAACTATGACTGTTTTGTGCCTAGTTGAGAGCAATGGTCTTGGTATCAGTTCAAGGAAATATGCATGGCTATAATGTCGCGATTACTCAATAAGATAAACCCCAAAACCATCGAAGAGCGACTGGCTGAAATCAGCCAATTATCAATGGACTCATTAATCGCCGTCACCGCCAGTGAAGAGCCTGAAATTGTGCGGGCCGCAGCGATTAACCACCTCGATTATGGCACCCGACTAACCGACCTCGCCCTAACTTGTGAGACTCAGACTCTGCAGCAGCAAGCTCGGCACCGCATTGCTGAACTCATTGATAGCGAAAGTATTAGCTTAAAACAGTTGACCACTGATGGCTTGGACATCATGGCTCAGTTCTCGATAGTAGGGTTCTGCCAGCGGCCAGAGTTGCTAGAACAACTGCTAAACGTAAGTGCTGATGCAGATTTTTTTTACAAAATAGCCATCGAAGGAGTTCCTGCTCGTCTTCGTGAATTAGCGGCAGACAAAATTAATGATCTTGCAACACTAACAAAACTGCTTAAAGAGACTAAAGGTAAAGACAAGCTGGTCTACAACATTGCTAAAGAAAAGTGCGACGTATTTCGCGAGAGTGAAAAGCAGGCCGCGGAAACCAAAGCCGCGATTGAAGCTCTGTGTGAACGTTTGGAAGTCCATAGCAAAAGAACTTTCGATGAGCAATTTACTCGTAAAGCACGCCGCTTAATCAAACAATGGCAATTATTGGAATCACAAAGTGCAAAAGCCACCACTGCAAGAGCTCAAAAAGCTATATTAGATTGCCAGCAAAGCATCGAAGATGATGCACAACAATGCGGAGCGCGCGCAGCGCAGAACGAGGCAATAGACTCAGCTGCAAAAAGTCTTCAAGACATCATCGCTGAACTGTTTAGCTATTTAGCCCAACTTTATGAAATAGAGGGTACAGATGAGCAGTGTAAAACGGTCGAATTGGCGCGCGCCAAATGCCAACAACGTCACAATGACGCTCTTAAATTACTGCCTTCTAATCCTGACGATGAAAAGATATTTACGCAGTTAAATGAAAGCATTGCATTTCAACTACAACAACTGCCTAACCACGGAAGCCTAGCCGTGCACGCTGCATTATTGATAACGCCGCAGCAAGGCGACAGTGAGGTACAGAGTAATGAACAGGTGTATGGCGAAATAAAGGCAAGACTGAAATCAGCCCAATTACTGCCAGCGGCAATAGTTCCCCAAGCGGTTAAGGATGTTAAGGGGTTAATGGCCAACAAAGAAAAGTTCTGGGTCGATCAACAAAAGACGTTCACTAATCAGTTGCGCCACATAAATGCCTTAATTGGCAAAGCCAATAGCGCCCTTAAAACAGGCGAGTCTAGACAAGCGGCAGGCATAAGACGTTCTCTGGATAAAAAACTGCTAGAACTGTCCAAAATACCAACCTCAGTGTCTACCCAGCTGGAGCAATTAGACGTAGCATTAGATAAATTACTCGACTGGAAAAACTATGCAGTAAAGCCAAAGCAACAACAGCTAATTGATCAAATGGGAGCATTAGTTGATAGTCAGGAAAACCCAGAGGCGCTGGCAACCAAAATCAAGCGATTGCAAGAGGCATGGAAAACTCTGAGCAAAGGGACGCAGGACCAAGCGCAGTGGGCATCTTTTCATCAACTGGCCGAGCAAGCTTACCAACCCTGCAAGGAATATTTTACCGCACAGTCTGAGATTCGACGCGGTAATCTGGATAAACGTCGCCAGCTAGTTGCCCAACTAACCGAGTATTTTGACGCCCAACATTGGGAAGGTGAGGGATCCGAAAATACAGACTGGAGTTTTTTTGAGAAGTTAATCGGTGCTGGCATTAGAGAATGGCAGAGTTATGCGCCTGCGGATCGAAAGGCCAATAAGCCTGTGCAGCGAGATTTCGATCGTATACTAGATGCCATGCGAGAAAAGCTCAGCCAACAACAGCAGAAAAATGCTCTAGTAAAACAAGAATTAATCAAACAGGTCACTGCGCTGGCCGAGCAGCAGGATAACCGGAGAGCCGTTGAAAAGGTCAAAGACCTACAGGCCCAGTGGAAAAATAGCGGCAGTGCATCACGTAGAGATGATCAAAAACTATGGCAAACATTCAGAGTTGGATGTGATGCTGTTTTTGAAAAACGCCGACAGCAAGCCAAGGAATTTAAATCTGAGCTCCAGGAGCATAAGACTCAAGCCCAAGCATTGCTAATTGAAGTTGAAAACTCAGCTAAGTTAACCGGCAAAGCACTACTCGATGCGCGCACTCGGGTGACTGAGTGTCAGCAAGAATTTCGGATAATAGGTAACTTACCTAAAAATGCCTCAACCGCTTTAAACGAGCGCCTCTACACGGCAATCAAACACTTTGATGCCGCTGTGATAAAGCAGCTAAAGGCTGCGAAGGCTCAAGTATGGGTGGATTTACTGGAAGCCGCCGACAAAATTCGCTTGTCCCAATTAACCACGAAAGAGCAAGAAAGACTAGACCTGAAGCAAAAGGCCAAGGACTTTATTGATAGTGTTAGTCATTGGCCAAAAAAGGGCCTAGCTGCTCTCGAGCAAAAAATTGCCTTTGCCTATCCTGCGGGCGCACAAAAACAGAGTGAGTATGAGCAAGCACTTAAAACGCTGTGTATCCGTGCAGAGATCCTCTCCGACCGAGAAACCCCTGCAGAGGACAAAGATTTGCGTATGCAGTATCAGGTATCTCGGCTACAACAGGGTTTTGGCCAGACTGCGTCGGCTAGCAGCGTAAATATTCAAGATCTAACACTCGAGTGGGTCGCGGTTGGGCCCGTGCCCACTGATATCTACCTTTCGTTACTGAACCGTTTTCAGAAATGTTCCTAACAGGGCTGTCGAGCTGATTACCCCCAGGCCCACACTTTAGGCCAAGTTTTTGACTCTATTAAAATAGGGCACTATTCCGGCACCAAAAGCACCGACAAAAAACAACGCCAACGCATTGAGTTGCAAGCCAACAAGATTGTTACCGGCGATACCTCCATAGGCTGTAAGTGCGAGGCCACCAGCCATCAAACCAGTGCCCATCAGGAGCCGCCACACGCCCGGGGTTTTATTATTGGTAAAAGTAGCCGACTCAAATCGTAAAAAAGCCGCCACGAAGGGCACTAAACCAATCATAAACACCAGCATCCAAACTGCTCTAGCTGACCACCAAGCGCTGCTCACAGGTTCAGCCTGTAAACCGACTCCACCGGCCAACACGGCAACACCAAATAACAGAATCATGACGGTGCTGTGCCATAAAAATATTGTCATGATCATGCCATTTAATAACACCGTCGCGGCCCACAGACGCAGGTTTTGTAATGCTCTGTTTAAAATTCCTTGCGCCGTGAGTACAAACCCAAACTGACAGGCCGCTAATGCAAGAAGTGGTAAGTGAGGGGGCGTGGTATTAGTCACTTCAGCACCCGGCACTCCTACCAAACTCAATGGCCAGGGACCGTATTTCACCATTGCTATTAAACTCACAGCCCCAATGAGGCACCATGTGATGGAAGCTCCCGTGGAGGCAAAACGACCGTCCAACCAAGCATAGCCCAACTGGTGAACTGCCAACCAAACAAACAGGTAATTGGCCCAACCTAATAGCTTCAAATCAAAGTAAAAATACAGTAAATCACCACCAATTGACAACAACGCCAGAGTCGCAATTGTTAGCATACCCCAGCGTAACCAAACCATTCGCGCCAATGGCGCTAACACGACTATCACTGCGTAAATAGCAAGAAACCAAGTGGGTACCAACGCGATTTGCGAGCCGACTTTAATAATCTCGGCAGCAACGCCTGCCTGGTGAGCAATGGCCGCAATCAGCGTCCAAAACACTATTAGAACAAACACAGGATAAAGTAAACGCCGCAAGCGCGTACTCAACCATTCTCCATAGGTCCGTCCATCCCTTGTCGCGGCATCCCACGTAATACCGTTGGAAAACCCACCCACAAAGAAGAAAACCGGCATCACCTGCAGGCCCCAGGTTAGCCATTGCGTCCATGGCGCGCGGACCAAAATATGATCAATATGCAAGCCTGTTGCATCTATGTAAGGTGCAGCCATCAACCAGTGCCCAAAGATTACCACCAAAATTGACAGAGCCCTAAAAAGGTCAGCGGAACGATTTCGCGAGTCTGGAGTTTTTGCAGCAAGAACTGCGGCACGACGCCATAAATTGATCATCGGGAATTCCTTTTTGAATTAAGCTCATTACATGTTGATTGAGCATTGTGGGTCTTGAGATTTTGGACAACCAATATACTCAATTAGTGCCATGTATTGGCTAAAATCTTTCATGGCCGCCGGCACCAAAGTTGTCAATCTTGGTTATACCCAATAGTTTTAGCAGTAAATTACGGCACATTTTTAGTCATGGGTAGACAAGACGTGAGATGGCCAACGAGCGAAAAATCCAATCATTTAAGCGATTGAAAATACCGCCACGACTACTGATCAGCGCCAGTGCGTGAATGGCATCAGCACCGTAACATAATAGACCATCCATTTTTACCACCATGCCCTGATCGATATCTAAACCCTGTGCGGTAATCTCTGCTAGTACATCACCGGACTGCCGCGCATCGACGATGCGCAACGGACCGACCGATTGCTTACTGCCCAGCCTCTGGCCATAGTTGTCGCAATCGGGGCCCTGCTTGTCATAAACCAGCACAATATCGTCATTCGATTGATCATCTAGCATAGCGCCCTCTTCTTCTAACGTTTCGATAAAACTCGACTAGCCTCAGTTAACCCAGACGCCATTGGTAACCTGGCAGTCAATTGAATCCAAAACCATGTGGGTCATCAAACCAAGACCAATTAAACGGGTTTTTGGCGCAAAACAAAGAACAACGTAAAGAGCGATAAACCAAGGCTGATGCAACGGATGAAATCCGATACTGCAACGACTGGCATCATAAATGGGAATGGCTAACAGATGATCAAGATCTACCAACATAGTAGCCATCATCACCCAGTAGGATAGCTGCCAACGTTTCCGAAAGAACAGTGCAGCAATCAAGGCTGGAACAATAAAGTGTAAGCTTAAATGGAACATTAAAATCCAGTCACGCCGCTCGGAATGGCTGGGTAGTCACCCACCAGAGGTGCGCCATTTTCCACAGCCTGTATTGCTGCTTCGATAATATCTAAGGCTTCAATAAACACTTTTTTATCCATATTGAGGGCTGGGTACATACGCACTGTGGGCTCGGTATCGCAAATCGCCCACACGCCGTTAATGAGCATTTCGTTACGCACGGTACGGCCAACAAAGCTATCGTCATAGTCATCACCAAACTGCGCTTTATCTGGGTGGGTAAATGAGATGCCCATTAATAAACCTAAGCAGCGTACATCACTGACAATGGCATACTTTTCAGGCCAATCGGCCATACGTTGCTCAGCGATGGCGGCGAGATCTGCGCCGTGGTCTATGACATTATCGCGCTGGAAAATCTCCAGTGTTTTTAGACCAGCGGCACACCCAGCAGGCGTACCGGCAAAGGTACTTCCCGCACTGGCTCGGGGGTTATCACCCAAGATCTCATCGCGCGCGGCCACCCCAGCACAAGGTTCCACACCCCCAGACAAGTTCTTACCAAACACCATCATGTCGGGTATGACATCATAGTGGTCAATACCCCACATGCGACCCGTGCGACCAAGACCGGTAAGAACTTCATCAACAATCATCAGCCAGTCGTGTTTATCGCAAATACGCCGAATACCCTGAACAAAGTCTGGCGAGGGAATCCAGTTACCGCCTTCAGCCAGACCTGGCTCCACGATAATAGCGGCAATATTGTTTGCAGGAACAATATATTCAGGAATGTGACTCTCTAAATACCACAGACAATAGTTAACGTATTGTTCTGGGGACATATCAGCGGGGATATTTTGTGAGTAAGGGTAAGGCGCCTTAATCACTGCTCCACTCCAGGGCTCCATGTACAAATTATGTTCGCTGGTGTAACCGCTAATGACCTTTGTGCCCATACCTGCGCCATGAAAAGAGGAGGTAAAACTAATAATATGGCGACGTTTTTTGTAGCAGAGCGCAGTGTGCACTGCCGACTCTACCGCCTCGGTACCAGAGACTTCAAAAGTGAGCCGCGGTAGCTGCTTACCCGGCATGATGTCGGCAATTTTTTCTGCCAACTCAAAGCGCAGTGGATGCTCCCAGTGGTAACCATACCTCTGGTGGGCATCATGTACCGCCTCTAAAACCTCAGGATGACAATTGCCCAGAGGGTTGGTAGCCCAACCATTTTGAAAGTCGATGTACCTGTTGCCATCAAGGTCCCAGACATAATCACCCTGGGCCCTATCAAGAATAATTTGTGCCGGTGAAATAAAGCCTTTAGCCGCAGACTTTTTTGCCCCGGCTTGGTAGGTTAGTCCATGACGGAAGAGTTTTTTACCTGACTCCAGTCGTTCAGCCGTTTTAGGTCCGGGTAAGGTGTAAGTCATCCATAATTCATCCTGTTAATTATCTATGATAGTTGGCTGACCATGCACAATAAAAATGTTGGGGTCAATATTAAAGTAAATCAGGCATAGAGTTCTCACTAAAAATACAATAACTGTTGCTAATAACCACTCTAAACAACACTATACAGACATATAGGCAATTAAACAGACGTATAATATGCGCAGTAGTAAGAGCGCAATAATTAGAGTAAAGAGCAATGCCAACAACTAATCCGGCTATTCACCAAGAACGCCGCAAGCTCCTCATCGATGCCACGATCACTGCCATTGCTGAATTCGGTCTTTCAAAATTGACCTTAGCAAAAATTAGCTCTATTGCGGGCCTCACCGCAGGTACGGTTAACTTCCATTTTGACAGTAAAGAGTCCTTGCTGCTGGAAACACTTAACTTTGTTTCCGAAGAATTTGATCACAGCATAGCCAAAGCCCTTAAAAATGCTGGCCCTGAACCCGCCAAACGTCTGGCCGCCATTATGGATGCCTCTTTAGATCCAGATATTACTGAACACCGAAAAATGGCCGTATGGCACGCCTTCGATTCAGAAAGCCGTGGCAGAGAAGACTATCAGCTTATACGTGGCAATCTAGACCGGCAGAGCTTCAAACTCATTCTCAGCCTGTGCGAAGACATTATTAATAGCGCCGATAAACAGGTAGAGATTAATGCTCGAGCAATTGCCAATGCTATATCCGGGCTTACCGATGAGATGTGGACCGAAATACTGTTTGCTGGAGAGGATTACGATCGTGATGATGCCCGCCATATATGCCGTAGCTTTCTGGCCAGCATTTTTCCTTGGTGTTATGACATGCCGACCCCGAGGCCAAGTAGCAACACCACGGATACCCAGACAGCTATCAACGTCACCAGAGCCTCGTTGGAAGACGCCGATAAAGCCAGTGTGTTATTTGATCTTTACCGGCGGTTTTATGATGAGGAACCAGACCTCGCTTTGGCTAAGCAGTATATTGTGGATCGATTAACGAGCAGCACGTCGGTGATTTTTATCGCCTGGGATACAGACGGCCAAGCGCTGGGTTTCACCCAACTCTACCCAACATTCTGCAGCGTCGATGCTACACCCATTGTCGTTCTGTATGATCTTTATGTAGACAGTAGTGCCAGACAACTAGGTATAGGCAAAGCACTCATGAATCGCGCTATGGCCTACGCCAAGGAAACTGGCGCCTCACGCATTGACCTTGAAACAGCGATAGATAATACCCATGCTCAGTCACTCTACGAGTCTTTAGGCTATGTGCGTGATACCGACTTCTATAAATACTCTTTAGCACTATAAGCGTTTGAGGACACCGGCTTTAGTCTATTTGGGAAGCCATCACATAAAGAATTTCTAAACCAATGGTCGCAGCTGCCAAGGCGGTAATTTCAGCATGATCATAAGATGGCGCAACCTCTACAACATCAGCACCAACAATATTCAAACCCTGCAAACCACGAATTATCTTTAGAGCCCGGTCGGTAGTGATACCTCCCACTACTGGTGTACCCGTTCCGGGGGCATAGGCAGGGTCAAGACAGTCAATATCAAAAGTAAGATAGACAGGCATGCTGCCGACGCGCTGTTTGATGGCAGCAACCACTTCGGCGCTCGACAAATCATTAGCGGCAGCTGCATCTACAACCTCAAACAGATGGCTCTGGGTATCGTATTCAGTGCGAATCCCTACCTGAATCGAGTGATCGGGATCAATAAGCCCCTCTTTGGGTGCGTGATAGAACATGCAGCCATGATCATAATTCTCCGCCCCGTCATCGTCTGGCGTGTAGGTGTCGGTATGGGCGTCAAAATGCACCAAGGCCACTGGCCCATGATACTGATGCGCCGCTCTTAACAGAGGTAGAGTGACAAAGTGGTCGCCACCAAAGCACAGCGCCTTTTTACCTTTGGCGTGAACCGCTCCCACATGTTCAATGACTGTTTCAATCATAGAGGTTGATTCGCTAGGCTTGAACTCTAAATCGCCATAGTCAATGACCTTGAGTCTGTCCATAGCGCTAAATTGCCAGGGCCAGCGTTTTTCTTCCCAGCGCAGGTTTCCTGAAGCTAATCGCACACCTTGCGGACCGTGTCGAGTCCCAGCACGGCCAGTGGTGCCAATATCGTAGGGGATACCCATAACCACCACATCGGCAGACTCTATGTTGCGTGACAGTGGCAAACCCATATAGCTGTATACATTCGCAAACATGGAATAGCTGCTGGGAATATCTTTATTAGCCATTTCAAACCCCTACTGTACTGCTGACTTTAGTCATAACAGTGACTATTTTGTTTTAGTCTACCCAGATACCCTGGTCGCGTAAATCAGTTAAGGTTAACTCAAGCCCGTGGCGCAGTATCGCGACCAACTCGTCAACCTGCTCGCGAGAGATAATGAGCGGCGGAGATATAATACAGATATTAATGAAAGGCCTAACCAGCAAACCTAATTTTTGGCAGTGTTGGTCAACCATCTCACCGATGGCATAATCTTTTTCAAGTAAATCTACCTCGTTACGCCCCTCAATCGTCATTTCCACTGCGGCCATCAGCCCCTCGCCTCGTACATTGCCCACCAAGGGAATGTCCAACAAGGATCGCAACTGGTCTTGAAAATAAGGCTCTATTTCTAAGACTCTGTCGAGCAACTTTTCTTTTTCAATGATGTCCCAACTGGCCAGTGCCGCAGCGCACGCAATGGGACTGCCTCCCCAGGTATAGCCATTAGAGTAAAGGCAACCCTCAGCATTTTCACCACTGAAGCTAGCTAAGAAGGACTCTGACACTGCATAGCCTCCCATTGGGATATAGCCAGAGGTGACGCCTTTGGCAAAGATAATCATGTCCGGCACGATGCCAAACACTTTTTCTGAAGAAAACCAATGCCCAAGCCGCCCAAAGGCAGTCACTACCTCGTCGGCGATATAGGTAATCTCATATTTTTTGATCATCTGCCAACAGCGATAGTTGTAGTCAGTCGGGGGCACAATAACACCGCCGCTGGCCAAGATCGGTTCGGCGATAAAGCACATAATGCTCTCAGGTCCCAGCTCGAGAATCTTTTGCTCTAATTCATCTACCAAAAAATCGCAAAACTCCGCTTCGGTGGCAAATTCAGGATGGTAAAAATGGCAGGGTGCGGAGAGAAAGTGAATGCCATCACGCATAATATCCATAGCGGTTTTATCACGCTCTTTACCGCTAATAGATGCCGCTAAGTAAGTGCTGCCATGGTAGGCTTTTTCGCGAGTGAGTATATGTTTGCGATGGGGTTGACCCTTTATATTACTGGCCAACTGGCATAGTCTCAGGGCTGAATCGACTGCCGTGGAGCCACCCGTGGTGAAATAAATGCGATTTAGATCCCCTGGCGTCTGTGCGGCGATACGTTCAGCTAATTCCACCTCGCGATTGTTAATCACTGTAAAGGAGGTAGCATAGCTCAAGGTCATAATTTGCTGGGACACCGCATCGGCAATTTCACGGCGACCATAACCTGTCTGCATACACCACATGCCAGCTGGACCATCTAATAGCCTATTGCCTTCCGCATCATAGATATAGACTCCCTCGCCTTTGACAATCACCGAACTGGCATCATCTTCACCCAGGGCAGAAAGATCACCCCAGGGATGCAACAGGTGCTGGTTGTACTTATCTCTATAACCTTCACTTTTCACTGTATTTGCCTTGTTATTTTACAGGGATAACGTCGATGTCCAACGCTGATAGAGTCGCTCCGCAACCTGATTTAGGGCTGCGACATTGGCCACCATAGCCTCTTTAATTTGCGCATAATTCTGCGTGCTGGACGTTGTATTTTGCAAATGATCTCGCCACTTTGTAATCCAATCCAGTATAAGAGGCTCAGTCATCTCAACATGCCCTTGCATAGCCAGCACATTATCACCATAACTATAGGCTTGGTTGTGGCAGTGCTTAGATGAAAACAAAAGTTGCGCCTCAGCCGGTAAAGCAAAGGTCTCTAAATGCCAATGAAACATAATAAAAGGGTCTTCAGCATCACCCAACCAATCAACTACTGAGTGGTTCTGTTCCCTATGGCATTCGTGCCAACCCACTTCACCTACGGGATTAGTGGTGACCGATGCTCCCAGAGCTACGCTAATCAGTTGTCCGCCCAGGCAGTGGCCTAGCAGTGGAATATTGTTGTCCAGTGCCGCACGAATAACCGTAATCTCTTGTTTGATCCAGGGAATATCATCGTTGGCGCTCATCACGCCTCCCATAAATACCAGCCCTGCCATCGACTCGTCTAATGTGGGTATGGGGTCACCCTGATAACCACGAACTATTCGATAGGGGATGTTTTTGCGCTGTAGATAATCAGCGATATAACCGGGATGCTCATCGTCCATGTGTAAGAAAATCAGCACCTTTTTGGTCATGGTTTTGCCTAAATCGCGTCGAGCATTTTATACCACATCATACCCACTGCCATGGCGGGTCTGCGCAGTAATTTGCCGCCCGGCCAAGGTAGGTGGAACATTTTGTTCATGATATCGAAACGATGGGTATCACCATCAACCGCTTCGGCAAGGATGCGCCCGGTCATATGCGTAGGAGCAACCCCGTGACCAGAATAACCACTGATGTAGAGCACATTACTGTCTTCCATGCGTCCAATTTGTGGCATACGCCGAACACTGATGCCCATTCTTCCAGACCAGCTGTAGTCTATTCTGGCATCTTTTAAGGTAGGGAAAACTTTTGTCATCTTAGCCTGCATAATACCCCTGGCATTGGCTGGTTCTAAGCCCGAGTAATTTGATAAGCCTCCGAATAGCAGACGCTTGTCCGCGGATAATCGATAGTAGTCTAGGGCAGTTCTGGAGTCACATACGGCAACGTCACGCACCATCGTCTGCTCTAATTGCTCCTCAGAAAGAGGTTCGGTCGCGATAATACAGCTAGTCGCAGGCAGTACCCGAGCATCCAAATAAGGGACCAGATTACCCATATAGGCATTGCCACAGAGAATCACATGATTGCCCCTAATCGAGCCTTTGTCAGTATGTACAGCTGGATTCTCACCATAGGTAATACGGGTAATCTTCGACTGTTCAAAGATATTGGCGCCCATTGATTCGGCAACTTTTGCTTCGCCAATACACAGATTTAGCGGTTGAATGTGACCCCAATCTTTACGGTAGTAGCCGCCAATATAGAGATCTGAGTTAACGTACTGTTTGACTTCATCTTGGTCCAGAAGCTGGATAACTGGCTCTTCTTCAGCCCATTCACGGTAGTCCTTTAGATGACGTTTCTTTAAACCAACTTCGCAATAACCCCACTTAAGATCACAATCAATATTGTACTTTTCGATACGCTGTTTAATGATCTCGACACATTCGGTGCCCATATTTTCAACCATTTCGACCCCTTCACTCCCAATGGATGAGCGAAAAGCATTAGGATCTCTGCCGTAACCACCGATGATTTGACCACCGTTGCGTCCACTAGCGCCCCAACCGATGCGATTGGATTCTATAAGGGCAACCTTATAGCCGCGTTCACAGAGCTCGACGGCTGTTGCGACGCCACTGAAACCTGCACCAACCACGACCACATCAACATCCAGATTACCCTCAAGTTGTGGGTAATCTGTTTGCCATTTTGCCGAGGCAGCATAATAGGATAGAGCGTGTTCTTTAGTCTCTGCTGTGGATTTTAGAAACATAAATAGAGTCCTTTCTTTATCGTTTAAGCCTTTGTCCCAGCAATAGCAGCGATATACCAGTTAATAAATTCCATGAGAGTGGACTCATATTCAGGGTGATAAGGTCCCGGCTCAAAGAACTGAGAGTTCACGCCCTCGCTATTGCGCATAATAATATATTCATCTTCTAAACTGGTGTGATGCCAAAGCCACGCAACCTTGTCTTTGTCATAGTCGACCCCTTCCTGCGCATCGCCATCAACATACCAAACCAACTCCATATCGGTTTCGGTTATACTTCGTGGAATGAAACGATAAAGCACACAGTGGTCAGGGTAATTAAGCATAAAGGTAAGCGGGCCCATCTGAAAATCACCGGCTCCACCGTCAAAACCTTTCATATGTCCCATTAATGGCGCGACCGGTTGGCCATCTTTACTACCCGTTTTGTAACCATCATAAAGGGCATAACGACTGTGATAAGAACAGGCACCAAAGGCCGCGGCGTCTTTATAGTAACCATAGTACTCATCGGCAATACCGGGCACCCCAGTCATCTCTTCGGCTCTAGCCCACATAGCCTCGTTAATCGGCTTCACTTTCTCAAAAGGGGCCTCAAGGGTATGTAATTTGGCGTATTGACGGTGGGAACTAGAACAGTGATAACACTCAAGATAGTTTTCTAAAACCAGCTTCCAATTGGCATTAATACGATAGGTCTTACGTTCTGCCACCTTGGCATTTTCAAGATCATAAGCACCCAACTGGGTCGCAATCTTTTCTAATGGCGTAACAAAATCTGGAGCTTCTGGATCACAATTAATAAAGATCATTCCTTGAAACACCACAAAGCGTACTGACTTTAGAGAATAGTCATCGCAATTAAAACCCTCTCGATGATCCATATCACGCGCCGACTTCAGCTTACCATCATTACCATAGGCCCAACCGTGATAAGGACAAATAAAGGCTTTGCGGTTGCCACTTGGTTCTTCACAAACTCGGGCGCCACGGTGCCGACAAATATTGTGCATAGCACCAATTTCGCCTTTGTTGTCACGACTAATAATGATGGAGTCTTCACCAATATCAAACAAAAAGTAGTCGCCATTTTTAGTGATCTGACTGATATGCCCCGCATAGAGCCAGCTCTTAAAAATAATATTTTTTAGTTCAGTCTGATAGGTGACATGGGAGCGGTAAAAATAAGGGTCTATCGCAAACCCTTTCTTATCAAGCTGTGCGCTGGCCATATCGACCATTTTTTCTCTAGTATCTGAAACGTCCGTAGCGATAAATTTCATAGTAATAACCTGAACCTAGGCTCTCTCAAAAGTATTATTGTTCATGTTAGTTACTATACAATACCTGACTAAATGATCATATAGCTTATTAAATGCTTGTTTAATTTTTCGCTTAGCACCGACAAACACACTGACCTGATCACATCGCCCGCAGGTACCAGTCATAATCGATGTTTGATATCTGAGCTGTAAACTGCTCACACTCTCCTCGACGAACCGTGCCAAACAGCCGGCAATAATCCTCACCCAAATATTGTGGCAGCACTGCACTGCTATCAAACTCATCCAGCGCCAGCGACCAGATTCTTGGCAGGGTAATTTCTTCCTCTATCTTCAGCCCCTCTGTCACCATTTCGCCAGGATCGCTGCCCTGATTAATCCCGTGATGCACGCCCGCAACGAGGGCCGCCATGACGAGATAGGGGTTGGCATCAGCTCCCGCAACTCGGTGTTCAACTCGACAATCTTTTTGCCCAGACACCGGGATACGCAATGCCACATCGCGATGATTATAGCCCCAACTGGGCATCAGCGGCGCAAAATTCCCAGGAATCAGGCGACGATAAGAGTTCGCATTGGGTGCAAATATCGCCATCGCATCGGCCATAGTTTCAGCCAAACCACCAATGGCATGGCGCAGTGTATCTGAAATCGCCGGCACCTCGGATGAGTCCGGATCGCTAAAGACATTTACACCATCGCCATCATACAAACTGAAATGAACATGTAATCCACTGCCTGGGATATCCATAAAAGGCTTGGCCATAAAGGTTGCCGCCATACCGTGCTGGCGCGCCACCCCTTTGATAATGCGTTTGAGGAGTACCGCGTGATCACAGGCAGTGACCGGATCATCCACATGATGTAAATTAATTTCGAACTGCCCAGGTGAAAACTCAGAGTGAACTGTGGTCATAGGCACATTTTGGATCTCGCAGGCACTGCGCACATCTTCAAGAAACACATCGTTATCCCAAAGATCTTCTGGCATAGCGTACTGAATTCCAGACTGTTCAACATTGGTCCCAGGCACCTTGGCCAAAACAGGTTCTGGCACAGCACTATCGCCATTTTTAATCAGATAAAACTCCAGCTCAGTCGCAACGACAGGCTTTAAGCCCATTGCTTGCAGAGGTTCTAGCGCTTTGATCAGTATGTTTCGGCAATCAAACAATGCCGGACTGCCATCCAGTTCAGTGAAGGTGGCCAGCACCTGAGCCGTATCAGATTTTAACCAGGTAATGGGCGCCAGAGTATGGGCGATGGGGTGAATTAATTTGTCTGGGTCACCCTCTAGATTGGCAAAGTCTACCTCGTCACAAAACTCACCGCGCACATTAAGCAACAGTGTTGATGCCGGGCCTTTGACTCCATCGCAAAAAAAGGTCGTAAACTCTCTCGCCGGTATGCGCTTGCAGCGAATAATGCCATTCATGTCCGGCATTAAAATCTCTAGCATCTTGATCTCTGGGTGTTGTTTGATGAATTGGTCTAGCTCTGACTCGGTCGCAATATTCATATTTTTTACTCGTTATCGTCCGTTTAGTTCTACTCTATCAACACCATTAGTGCATCCACTCCAATACACCCATCGGCGCTCAACTTTAGTGGATTTATATCAATCTCAGCTACCGTATCTTGCAAGCTCAAGGCTACCTGAGATAAGGTGGCCGCAGCCCGGCAGTAACTATCAACATCCATCGCCGGCGCGCCCCTGACCCCCTCTAAAAGCTCATACATCGCTAGATTCTGTAACGCCCTTTTCACTGTGTCTGAATCAAAGGGCGGCATCAGTACTGCAACATCTGCCAAGACTTCCGCGTAGAGCCCGCCAAAACCAACCACCACTGTCGGACCAAATTGGTCGTCACGACTAACTCCCAAGATCATCTCAATACCGCCTGAATGCACCATAGGAGCGATCATCGCCTGTGGGCCAAGCCGTTCTGCCATGGCGTAATAGGCATCTAGCAATCGGGCTTCATCGGGGATATTTAAAATCACCCCACCCACATCAGACTTGTGATCTATGCCCGGCTGTGCGGTTTTGAGCACCAAAGGAAACCCCATTGCAGTGGCGGCCGATTGCAATTCAACCTGGCTACTCACCAGTACACTCTGCAGCATAGGAATCCCCATGTCAGCCAAGCATAGACTGGCCAAGGTTTCTGACACCTTAGTGTCAACCCGCAAACGCTCGCGCCAATACTCGCTCTTATCCTGATCAAGATCATCAACCTGACTAGGCTCTCGCTGTTGAAAATCTCGATAGTCAAGTAGGCAGCGAGCACCCATCAGAAATTGACTGATTCCATCAATCACTGGAAACCCTTGATGAGTAGAAGTTATGGCCAATTCATCGCTACCACTACCTTGCCTATTGGCTACGAGAAAAACCGGCTTGCTTGTGGCACTCTGCGCTTGATGTAAATAATCAAGATAGGGCTCATAAATCTCGCTATTGGGTCCGCGATCATGCACCACAGCGCCAAAGGCAGCACCAGAATCCATTAATAGAGTGGTAAAGCATGCCGCCATTTTTGTTGGTGCATCGGCACCCCCAGTACCCCAACCATCAAGCGGATTAACCACAGGCAATCCGGGGTCAAGCAATCCTTCAAGCTGCTTTAACGTTTTATTTTGAAGCTCAGTTAAGGGCACACTGAATCTATCAGCAAGGTCAATAATTAACTGTCTCTCGCCGCCTGAATCATGCAGGCAAACCAGGCCCCCGGCGGCAGTTTGATTAGCTTGCGCAAACATAATAAGCGCCGTGGCCAGCTGATCCAGATCCTCCACTCGCTGCACGCCGTAATAATGAAACAGCGCGTGGTAGCATTGATCACTGCCGGCCAAGGCGCCGGAATGAGAGACGGCCAACTCAGCGGCCAACTCAGTGCGACCCACCTTAAGTACAACGATGGGAATGTTGCGCTGATTAGCTTTTTTGAACGCTTGTATTAACTTGTCCGGGTAGCGACTAGTTTCCAAAAACAACCCCACAACACGGGTTTCTGGAAGATCTAATGCATAGTCGAGATAATCTTCCATCGCTACAGTCAGTTCATAACCACTAGACACGGCAAAATTGAATTGGATGCGTTGTTCACAATCAACAATTCCCGACATACCAGCGCCAGACTGACTTATTAGCGTCACATTGCCAGGAAATGGATGGTCGCGAGTATCAAAGCCCCCGGCCAATACTCGATCGCGAACGTTATAAAAGCCCATACCATTGGCACCGGCAATCAACAATCCTGCTGCTTGTGCCTTGTCTGAGATACGTTGTTTTAAATTTGGCGTACTGTCATTGTTGACAATAAGTGCTGAAAAGATAGTACAGGCTGGAATACCAAGGGCAATAACCTCATCCAGGGCCGTTTCAACACACTGATCACTGATAGCAAAAATGACCATCTCAGGCTGCTCCGGCAAGTCAGTCAGAGTCGGATAACAGGTAAAACCTTCGACTTCCTCATAGCCTGGATTAATGGGGTGAATCGGACCCTCAAAACCGCCCTTACGTAAATTAACAATAACCTCATTACCCACTGTACCGCTCTTTTGCGAGGCACCTAACACGGCAATCGACGCGGGATTTACAAGTGATTGTAGCCGGTGATTACTCATTAGAAGTCCGGTGCGGGAGTCTGCCTCTTACGTGGTGGATTAAACACGACGCCTTCGATGACGGTGCACTTTGCCATCACTCGCGTCCATTTCAATTCGCGCTCATAGTAGATTTCAGCCACTAACTCTTGGCCTGGCTTGCCATATTTAGCATTCACCTGAGCAAAAGCAACATTGGTTTTTGCTGTTGGGCACCAGGCCGCCGTGGTGACTGTGCCAACTTCTTTATTGCCGTCATAAATAAAGGCATGTTCTGCCGGCTTGTTACCCTCAACATCAAGGTAAACAAAAGCATAGTGAGATCCCTCTTTCTTTTCTTTAAGGAGCGCTTTTCGACCATTAAACACTGGCTTATCAAAAGACACCAACCAACCCAACCCCAATTCAAAGGGCGAGCGCGATCGACCGGTGCGGATCGATTCTTCGGCGGGGATAAAATCTACCCCTGCCTGGATAAAGCCCGCTTCGGTACGCAACATGTCTAGCGCATAACCGCCAATTGGTCGAATCTCACGGTGCTTTCCTGCCTCAAACAACCGGTCCCAAAAGGTTTCTGCCAACGCAGGGTCAACCCAGATTTCATACCCTAAATCACCGGTAAAGCCAGTGCGGCTGATCATGACTTCAGAGCCCTCAAAGGGAAAGCGAGTTAGCCCAAAAGGCTTGAGGTTTTCGATGCCCTCAAAACCCATGTTCTTGAAAATAGCACAGGAGGTCGGTCCCTGAACAGCCAGCGCTGCAACGTCTGCGGTTTCATCAACGATGGTCACGTCAAAACCTTCAGCTGACCACATCAACCAGTCAAGGCAGCGAGCATAAGCACACAACCGGTAATCATTTTCAGCGAGATGAAATATAGTACCGTCATCCATAACCTGGCCATTATCGTCGCACCAGATGGTGTAAGCCACACGACCAACACCAATTTTTCTGATATCCCGTGTTACCAGACGATTGAGGTAGGCACCGGCGTCTGGTCCGGTAAAGCGGTATTTGATCATTGGAGAAATATCAAACACCCCAGTATTACTTCGCACTGCAAAATACTCTTGCTCAACACTGGTGTATGCCTGAGGGGTTGTATAACCCTTCCAGTCTTCCCACATGTTGATCTCACAAGCCGCCAAACAGCGAGAATAAAACGGTGTTTTAAGCATCATAGTTTCGTCATGTGGAATCATGCTGATTTACCTCGCTTAATAATTTCTTTCGCCGCATTGTGACCTGCCAAGCCCATCACACCGCCACCAGGGTGAGTGCCCGCGCCACACAGGAATAGACCATCGACTGAGGTACCATACTGAGAAGCACCTGGGAAAGGACGCATGGTTAATATCTGGTCAAGACTGATCTCGCCGTGATGCCAATGACCGCCCTGCATATGGAATCGCTCTTCAAGGTCCGCCGGGGTGAGTAACTCGCTAGCGATAATCTTGTTTTTCAAATCCGGCGCGTAATCCGCAATGCGATCAATGACCAGCCGCTTAAACGCTTCCTCATTCTCATCATTCCAGCCACCTTTTAACTCATAGGGGGCAAACTGGACAATGACCGACATCACGTGCTTACCCGCTGGAGCGAGGCTGGCATCATGTATCGTTGGAATACTAATATCCATGGCTGGCGCCGTTGAATATTCACCGTACTTAGAGTGATTAAACGCTTTTTCGATATAGTTCATGGTCGGTGCAATTAACAAGCGCTGACCCATCTGCTGCTCACTAAGACCTGTAAAGTTAGGCAAGCTGTCCAAAGCAATATGCAACTTAGCTGCGTCGCCCTTCATGCGCACAGATTTGACCCGCCGTGCAATGCCAGTCTCAATATTGGTCAGACCAACTAACTTATTAAACGTGGTTTTTGGATCTGCATTAGACACAACCAACCCTGCATCGACCACTCTCCCATCAGCTAGTGTCACACCTGTGGCACGATCTACGTCGATATTGATTTTGCTCACCGCAGTGCCTACTTCAATATCCACACCAGTAGCACGAGCAGCCTTAGCCATGGCTTCGCCTACTGCACCCATACCTCCTTTGACCACCGCGGGGCCATTGAAGCCGTATATATCACCCATGCGGCGATAGAGATAGCCATAAACTGTGTTCGGCGAGCGTGGGCCCATGTGTGAGCCTAACAGTGAGTCAAGACTAATGGCGGCTTTCAACAGGTCATTGTCGAAGTTCTCTTCCATGACGTCATAAATATTAATCAACGCCAGTCGCATCAAATCGCTCATATCAGTCTTGCCGAGCATTTTCATACCTAGACCTAACTTGGCCAAAGTAATGCGATCAGTAAGATTACCCTCAACCAATTTCGGCGCTCGGCGATTAAACGCGCCCGACAACAATTTAGAGAACTTAAGTATCTGCTTGTTAAAGGCAATAAAGGCAGCGCGGTCCTCATCAGAAATCCCAGCACCCTCCAGTTTATCGCCATCAATAATAAGATGATTACCATCTTCAGCCAGCGCAATGGTATTGAGATCACGGGCCGCAAATTCTAAACCTTGTTTGTTCAACCCCATATCTGAGGCAACATCTGGGTTTAACTGGAATAGCCAGTGAGCGCAAGACGACACAGAAAACTGGTCGCTAAATTCACTAGTAGCAGAGGCACCACCAAGAGATTGATTGGCCTCAACCACCAGTACCTTACGGCCAGATTTAGCCAGATAGGTCGCACAAATTAAACCATTGTGACCACCACCAACGACAATGACATCATAGCTCTTATCAAGATCAATCATCGTCATACCCTCCAGGCACTGTATTGGTTAGCTTGAGATCCATGAGTATTTCCCGCGCTGCGTTCGCGCCCGGCGCAGCCATCACGCCGCCCCCTGGATGGGTGCCAGAACTACACATATACATACCTTTTACTGGACCCCTGTATTGGGCATAACCTGGGAATGGACGGTTGAACAGTAACTGATCAAAGGTCAACTCACCCATAAAGATATTACCTTCAGTCAGGCCAACCTCGTTTTCAATATCTTGTGGTGTTCGCGTCTCGCAGTGCAGAATCAGATCTTTAAAGTCAGGGCTGTAGTTGCTGATCTGGTCGATCACCGTTTTCTCAAAGCCCGCTTTATCTTCAGCGGTCCAGTCTCCACCATTAATTTTTGGCGGTGCATACTGCACAAATACCGACATCATATGTTTCCCAGGAGGTGCCATAGTCGGATCGACCTGAGTGGGAATCAACATGTCTAAATAGGGATCTTTTGACCAGGTTTCAGCTTTCCAGTCATCGTAGGCACGCTCCATTCTCGGTAACGAATCACTAAAGTGTTTCTCACCCAAACACAGCGGACTGTCTTTAGGCAAACCGGTAAAGGTCGGCAGACCATCCAGCGCAATATTAAGCTTGCCGGAGGATCCACGAATTTTAAAGTTCTTGGCCTTTTTGACTACATCCGCTGGCAGATCGCCCTCGTCCATGATCTTTAAGAACGTTCGCTTGGGATCAAGGTTTGATACCACAATATCGGCGTAGAGTTCATCACCATTGGCTAGAGCAACGCCTTTGGCCTTGCCGTTTTTAACAATAATTTGAGCTGCCTCAGCATCACATTGTATGGTGCCACCAAATGACTGAAAAGAGGCCGACAGTGCGGCAGACACCGCACCCATACCACCTCGAGCAAAACCCCAAGCGCCGACAGAACCATCAACGTCACCCATATAATGGTGCAACAACACATAGGCAGTACCCGGGGAGTAAACGCCCAAAGCGGTGCCAATAATACCACTACCTGCTAAATGAGCTTTGATGACATCGGACTCAAAATACTCGTCGAGGAAGTCGCCAATACTCATGGTCCAGAAACGCATGGTATCGGCCAAGCCCTCTTCACCCATGCTACCAAAAGACTTCGCCAGCAGGCTGAGTTCTTTTAAATTTCTAGGCTTTAACGATGTTGGATCAGGTGGTGTGCGCATCAAAAACGGACGAATTAAACGAGTTTGCTTCATTACATCTGCTTCATAGCGCTCATAAGCACTAGCGTCACGCTTAGAGTGTCGAGCAACCTCGCGCAGCAAACGCTCATGGTCTGCATGATTACCGTAGTAATCACCATTTTCCTTAAAGGTTACACCACCGCCATAGGGAACAACCTGCAAACCGTGTCTGGGTAACTCTAAATCACGGATAATTTCAGGCCGTAACAGGCTACATACATAAGAGCAGTTGGAATACTTCCAATTAGGGTAAAGCTCACGGCTGACCGTGGCACCGCCGATATAGGAATTTTTCTCAAGCACCAACACATCGAGCCCTGCCTTAGCCAAATAAGCGGCATTGGTTAGACCGTTATGTCCAGCCCCGATAATAATAGCATCGTATTTTTTCATAAAATTAAGCCACTCCAAACAATCGGCTGGCGCCAACTGACGCTCTGTTTTTAATGTTTAACTCAAGAATGCCAAAAATTAAATCCCCTGTCTAGTAAAAATGAATGGTTATTCATTCAGTTGCGCAGACCTAAGCAATGGTTTATGGTTTGGCGTAACGCGACAGTAAGCTAGTGTAGCCAGAGCATAGGAACGGTGAATGGAAGCGGTTAAAGCCGAACTCAACAAAACCCCAAGATCGCTGTCCAAGCAGGCAAGGCGTAAGCAGCTTATTGAGGCGACTATTAAGTGTATCGCCGATAAAGGCCTGTCTGGCACCACCATGGCTGATGTTACACAACAAGCTGGTTTAAGCCTGGGTATTGTTAATCTGCATTTTCAAAGCAAAGAAAAGCTACTGATCGAGACCTTGAGTTATATTTCTGACGAATACACCAGCGGACTGAATGAAATCTTTAACGATGACAAATTGACCCCGGAGCAGAAAATTCTTGCCCATATTAATTTTGATTTTAGTCGTAAAATTATCGATCGCAACAAGTTGGCGGTGTGGTTCGCATTTTGGGGTGAAACCAAATCCCGCCCCACTTACCTGTCTATTTGCGCCAGCTATATTAGTGAAATCGCCAATAACCTGACCCACCTATTTGCCGTACTTAAACAACAAGGCGGTTATTCAACCGTTAATCCAGATTTGGTGTGCACCTGTTATACCGCCCTATCTGATGGGTTGTGGCTAGATCTTCTTATCACCCCCAAAGGGTTAAAACCGGCGCAGGCACAAGCGGTAGCAATGCATTATTTGGCCACCCAATTCCCAAATCATTTTAAAAGCCAAACAGGACATTAGATACAGGAGAAAAACCATGGAGATTCAACACAGACAAAGTACCATTGACTGGCAGGAAAAGGTTCGCCAATTTGTCGATGCTGAATTAATTCCGTGGGAGATCGAAGCTGAAATGAATCAAGGCGTGATTCCTGAAGCGGTTAGTAAAAAGATGCAAGACCAGGCAATCGAACTAGGTCTTTCAAAGATGGATGCACCCCCAGAGCATGGTGGCCTCGGTATGAGTATGGTCGATCAGGTCGCTGCCTGGGAAGAGCTAGGCCGGGTGACCAATGCACTTTGCTGGTGTTTTCCTGAGGCACAGCACTGGATGTTTGAAGCCTGTGCCGATAGCGACTATCAGATCGACACCTATCTGAAGGGCCTTATGGATGGCACTCTTCGTGAGTGCTATGCAATTACCGAGGCAGAATCTGGGTCTTATGAGGTGACCAACGCTACCGCTGTAAGCTGCGATGGTGGCTATTTACTCAACGGCGAAAAGTGGTTCGTGACCACTGCTAACATGGCTGATTTCTTTTTTGTTCAAGCAAAAACTGACGACGGCCAAGAAGCCCTATTCTTTGTCGATATCAACGCACCTGGCGTCACCATGATTGAAAACCCGCTTTTCTCTCATACCTTCCCGTCCCATCATCCAACGTACAAATTTGATAATGTTTTTGTGCCCGAAAAAGATCGTATTGGCGGTGAAGGTTCGGGGATGGATTATAGTCGCAGTTGGTTTCGCCATGAACGCCTAACTATTTCTGCGCGCATGCTGGGTGCTGCGACACGCATGATAGAAGAAGCAACCGCTTGGGCGGCCCAGCGCGATATTCAAGGCGAAAAGCTCATAGAAAAACAGGCTATCCAGTTCAGTCTAGCTGACAGCGCCACTGAACTTTGGGCAGCAAAGCTCATGGTTTTTGAAGCCGCTGAGGCCCATGACCGCGGTGATGACTTGAGGTCCCTCCACGCGCGTTGCTCAATGGTGAAACTCTATTCTACTGAAATGGCTAACCGCGTGGCCGACCGCTGCCTGCAGATTTGGGGTGGTCGCGGATACCGCAGAGACAATGCCGTAGAAAGATTTTATCGTGAGGTGCGGGTTGACCGCATCTGGGAAGGTAGCAGTGAAATGCAGAGGATGGTGATTGCTCGTGCGCTTCAAAAACGAGGCTTAAAAGGGATGTAATGTGCTGACATCACCGCGAAATTATGGTCTTGCCCGACAACTAGCCCGACACATGTGGCTGGTACTGGTTGCTATTGTCGCGCCAACAATTAGCGTCGCCTCTGAACAAGACCTGATTAACGCCGCACAGCACACGCCTAAAAAACTCAACATCTACAACTGGGCCGACTACATCAACCCCGAGGCACTTACCGACTTCGAGAAAGAGTTTGGTATTGCAGTGACCTACGACATCTATGACTCCAGCGAGATTGTCGACACCAAACTAATGACCGGCCGCAGTGGCTATGACGTGGTAGTCCAGGCCGCCTCTTTCGCTGCACGACTTGCGCCTACTGGAATCTTTCATCCGGTAGATTTTGATAAACTGCCCAACTGGCACCACCTAGACCAAAACTTAGTTACCAAAGCGAATGAAAAATACTCCAATGGCCTTCAGGGTGTCCCTTTCTTTTGGGGTACCACTGGTATTACCTATAACGTAGATATGATTAAAGCACGCATGCCAGATGCACCCCTAGATAGTTCGGCACTGATATTTGACCCAGAGATTATTTCTAAATTTGCCGACTGTGGCATCTCGTTTTTAGATGACCCAACCTCAGTTATCCCCTTGGGGATGATGTATTTAGGCTACCCCGCCAACTCAGTAGATGTGCAGCAACTCAAAGAAGTTGAAGCCTTAGTCAAAGCAGTGCGTCCCTACATTACCTATTTTAGTTCGACAAAAATGCTCCTGGACCTTCCCAGTGAGCAGGTATGTATCGCAATGAGCTGGTCAGGTGATTACTCGGTGGCATCTAGTCGCGCGGCAGAGGCTGGCATCGACATTAACTTAGATTACATTATTCCTAAAGAAGGTGGAGGCATGTGGTTTGATAATATGTACATTCCTGAAGATGCGCCGCACCGGGAAAACGCCTACCTATTTTTAAATTATATGTTGCGTCCTGAGGTCATTGCCGCCTCCAGTAACTATATTGGTTACGCCAATCCCAACAAGTCCGCCACGCCCTTGGTGGACCCAAGTTTAACTGCCGACACTGCTATTTATCCCGATGAAAAAACACTACTACGACTCCAAACTACCGAAGTCTTAGCACCAAAAGAAGAGCGCAAACGATCGCGTACTTGGACCAAAATTAAAACTGGACTGTAACCGTAGCACCATGGAATAACAGATGATAAATAAAAATATATCTCAGGCCAAGCAACCAGCAAGCCCCTATGTTGCCGAAACACCCTGGTTGGACCCAAAGGCAAAACCATTTATTCAAATCAAAGGGCTCAGCAAACAATTTGATGATTTCACCGCGGTGAATAACATTAGCCTAGATATTTACAAAGGCGAGTTGTTTACTATTTTAGGTGGCTCCGGATGCGGCAAGTCTACCCTGCTACGCATGTTGGCTGGCTTTGAAATGCCAAGCGCTGGGCAAATTATTATTGACGATGTGGATATGTCGGGCGTTCCCGCTTACGACCGCCCTATCAATATGATGTTTCAGTCCTATGCCGTATTTCCACACATGACAGTCGCGCAAAATGTCGCCTATGGGTTGAAAAAAGAACGTGTCGCCAAACTAGAGATAACCCGACGTGTATCTGAAATGCTGGAACTGGTTCAACTCTCTGATCTGGCCAAACGTAAACCCCAACAGTTATCTGGCGGAGAGCGTCAGCGCGTTGCCCTGGCTCGCGCCCTCATCAAGCAGCCCAAGGTGTTGCTCTTGGATGAACCACTGGCGGCACTAGACAAAAAACTTCGCGAGCAAACCCAATTTGAATTAATGAATCTGCAGTACCAACTGGGCATTACTTTTGTGGTGGTTACTCATGACCAAGAAGAGGCCATGACCTTATCAACCCGTGTCGCGGTTATGGACCAAGGCCAGTTTGTCCAAACAGGCACGCCAACTCAGGTGTATGAATCTCCCAAAAACCGTTTTGTGGCAGACTTTTTTGGCACTATTAATTTGTTTGATGCCACTGTAATAAGCTGTCAACCAAACGAAGGTACCGCAAGTTATGATATTAAAGCCAAACTGGATAAAACTGGCACTATGGTCAAGGCCGTTGGCGAATCATTACTTAGCCCTGCAAGCACTATCACCATTGGTGTGCGCCCCGAAAAAATTGGCATTAGCCACGAGAGACCCGAGGGGGACAACCTCACTATTGCCAAAGGAGTAGTTGAGGACCTTGCCTACTATGGCAACCGTTCTATCTATCGGGTGCGCAGTGAATCAGGCAGAGTTATTCAAGTCAGCGCACAAAACTACCAGCGTTCAGAGCAACTGTCGCTAGAGTGGGACGATCAAGTCTACCTATCATGGGACTCTAGCTGCAACGTGGTCCTTACCGAATGAACGACGTTTCAGGCCCTAAAAAACCTCGCTACAGCCAACTGCTGGGAGACAAACTATGGCGCAACTTTGTCATTGGCCTGCCCTATTTTTGGCTGTTTTTGTTCTTCTTGGTCCCTTTTGGCATCGTCTTCAAAATCAGTCTAGCCGACCCCATCGTGGCTCAACCACCCTTCACTGCACTGTTTGATTTTGGTGCCAACGCTAAAAGCTGGCTACATGCGACCTTCGATAACTATCTGTTTTTAACCGAAGACAACCTATATTGGATTAGCTACTTTAACTCTATCAAAATCGCCGGCATTTCCACCCTTTTGTGCCTACTATTAGGCTACCCCATGGCTTACGGTATAGCGCGCTCAACGCCCACCGTGCGCAATGTTCTTCTCATGCTGGTGATACTACCGTTTTGGACATCTTTTTTACTGCGCGTTTACGCTTGGATGGGCCTGTTGGGTAAAAATGGCATGGTTAACGGCCTACTCTCATACTTAGGCCTTATAGACGCGCCGCTGGAAATGCTCTACACCAACGGTGCTGTGTATCTAGGTATTGTTTATACCTACATACCGTTTATGATTTTACCCCTATATGCCACCCTAGAAAAAATGGATCTAGACTTACAAGACGCGGCGGCCGACCTTGGCGCTAAACCCTGGCAGGTATTTGTCGACACCACCCTACCCCTGTCTATGCCGGGTATTATTGCGGGCTCTATGTTGGTGTTTATTCCGGCCCTGGGTGAATTTGTCATACCGACACTACTTGGCGGTATCGACTCGTTGATGATTGGCCGGACCCTTTATGATGAATTCTTTGTCAACCGCGATTGGCCATTGGCATCTGCCGTGGCAACGGTGCTACTGATTATTTTGGTTATCCCCATCATGCTGTTTCAGCGTAGCCAGCAGGAGAAAGAATAACCATGAACAGGTCATCTCGCTTTGTATTCTCGGCTCTATGTTTTGGCTTTGCCTTTTTGTACTTGCCCATACTGGTGTTAATTCTGTTTTCGTTTAACGACTCATCCTTAGCCACTGTTTGGGGAGGTTTTTCACTGCGCTGGTACTCTGCCCTACTGAACAACGAACAGATTATTGACGCCGCACTACTAAGCCTTAAGATTGCCGCTGTTAGTGCTACCTTCGCCACGATTCTGGGCACCATGGCGGGGCTCGCATTGACACAGATGGGTCGGTACCGCGGACGTCTGATTTTTACCGGTCTTATCGCTGCACCCTTAGTTATGCCTGAGGTCATCACTGGTCTCTCACTGCTACTCATGTTTGTTAGCCTACAAGAACTGATTGGCTGGCCCGTATCTCGCGGTGCTAGCACCATCACCATTGCCCACATCACCTTTTCAATGGCCTATGTTGCGGTGATCGTGCAATCGCGTTTGGGTAGCATGGATCAATCAATGGAAGAAGCCGCTATGGACCTCGGAGGCAGACCAATGCAGGTCGCTTTTGATATCACGCTGCCGTTAATTGCGCCCTCAATGCTATCGGGCTGGCTGCTGGCCTTTACTCTGTCATTGGACGATCTGGTAATTGCCAGTTTCACATCTGGCGCTGGAGCCAGTACCTTGCCCATGGTGATCTTCTCAAAAATTAAACTGGGCGTGACGCCCGACATTAACGCACTAGCTACGCTAATTATTGGTACGGTGAGTATTGGTATTCTGCTCGCCAGTTGGGTGATTTTCAAACAGAATAAGCGCCACAAAGAGGGTTAATAGCAGTATTACGAGCTGTGATCTCGGCACTAAAAACGATAGCGTATTTTTGCGATTAAGGATTCAACTTGAACGCCACTCCAACCTTCATCAAACAGGGTTCGCGGGCCTTCATCACCATCATCGCTGCCATAATAACCACCGCGGCTATAGACTAAGAAAATATCTGATAGTGGTGCCAGTTGATAACGGTAACGAATCTGAAACGCCGTATCACTAACGCTAAAGTCTGAAGATGGGGTACTGGATGACAGTAACCTTCCTGCAGAGTCTAGTTGATATCCGTCGATGACTTTTGCATCTATACCTACCCATTGAAACTTCAAACGCACTTCTTGACGGTTAGAGGGGTACCAATCAAAACGTAGACCGGCGTAATAAGAGTTAGCTTCATAAACCGCCAATTGCTCTGCACTAAAGTCCCATATCAACCATTCTTGATAATATTTATAGGAGAAGCCTGCACCTAAAGTGACTGTTTCGGTTAGGTAGATTTTAGGCATAAACTTTAATGACGCAGAGAGTTTATCTGTGCCATCGCTCTCAACTGAAATTTTTGTCTTATAAGAATAATCGTTACCTCTAGGACTTAAATAAAGTACCTCGCCCCAATACTGAGCAGGTTTAGCATAAAGACCGCTCCCTTGAGTAATGCGGTCGTCCCAACCGGCCGACATCAAACCTAGGTGCAGAAAGATCTTCTCACTTGATTTAAAGACTCGCTCGTGCTCTAAATCGGCCCACAACTCAAGGCGATCACCATCGGTATTTTCTGTGTAGCCATATTCTAATTTACTGTAACTAGATAAGGTCGCAGATTCTGGCTCATAAGCTGAGATGTCGTAACGAGTGCTTCCATAGAATTTATTAAAATCATTGCGTTTCATGAACCCCAGATCATTCATCTCGAATTGATCACCATAATGAGATACAAATAGCCCATGTGACCACTTGTCACTGGGCGAGTAAGTCCACCTTAGCCAACCAGCATAATCTTGGTCATCTATTTCACTCTGCCCGTTGTTGATATTAGCCTGCTGCTGAACGTCACTGAAAAGTACTTGGCCATTAATGCGAACCTGATCAGTTTTCCTCCAATCCATATCGATTGCCTGCACCGTCGCTTCTCGATCGATTGCCGAGCGATCAGCATAGGTTAAGCGATGACCCAGCGTTAGATTGTTAAATTTAGCCTGAATGCGACTAGACAAAAAATCACCCCCTTGACTGTCGCCTATATTTTCTTCGCTTACTGCAAACAAACCGAGGTTAAAACCCTCATCAAAGTAGGTTATTTTAGCAGCTGCATTAATATCAATAAGGCCGCCCCCCGAGGGATCTGAACCCATACGGCGGGTATATAAAATACTGTCTCCGTTGGGTAAATGACTAGCAAATAAGCTTTGGTTTTCAGTAAAGAAAGGGCGCTTTTCCGTAACGTAGGTTTCGAAAGCGGTAAAATTAACCACTAAATCATCGCTCTCTACCTGACCAAAATCGGGCATAATTGCGCCGGTCAGCTGGGTATTGCTATTGGGACGCCAAATAAAATCTAAGCCTCCGTTAAAGTCATTTTCTGCGCTTTGCGTTACACCATTGGTGAGATCTTTGCTGTAGCTTAAGTAGGGGAACCAGTCTAAGGTAGATGCTTTTACCTGCTCGACTTCAATTGAGTGCCAATCTTCCATAAAGGTATTTCGAGTGTAAAAGGCATTCGGGAAAGCGAAACGTAGAGACTCATTAAAAACCACACGTGAAAACCAAAATGCCATATTTTTAATACCGTCTCCAGTATCTGACATTGGCGCAACTGTCCAAGGAATATGAATCTCACTATACCAGTAGTCTTCCTCACTCGATGTTTGCGAATACCAGATGCCATCCCAGTCAGTAGAGTGTGTTCCGCCACCCATGACACCATCTTGTCTAGAGTTAGCCGATCCCACGGTAAAGTCATAAGCCGACTCAGCGGTGCCGTCAAAATCAATTCCCACCATAATGCGGTCAGCACGTATGTCTGCATCGCGAGCAAAACGTCTATGAATTCGCTTTACGGAGGACGGTTGATAATTAGTAAACCCAACAAAAATACCTTCTTTGTTTATGATCAGCCGGACTTCTGTGGCGTATTTGGCAGGCTCACTGGTGAGCGGCTCTACGGTGACAAAGTCGTTATAAACCCTAGCGTTTGCCCACTCTGGCTCGTCGAGTACTCCGTCAATTGTGATTGCCCCATAGACAGCAGGTACCATTAGGTAACTTAGAGTGACTAACAATAGATAACGGCAGAAATTTTTAGGCATAAATGCGGATACTTTCTCTATAGTTTTAGAATACGGCTATTTTATGGAGTTTTTCTGAAATTACTATCTCGATATCAAACTAACTCGTCCTAATAAG
>DUBX01000053.1:1311-1597 GCA_012960115.1 Porticoccaceae bacterium | reverse complement strand
TCAACCTAGTGGTCATTGACCAGGCAATTGATACCACTACACCCACCGGCAAGTTGTTATTTAATATGCTTGCGTCTATTGCTGAATTTGAGACCGCCATACGTGCAGAGCGACAAGCAGAAGGTATAGCCAAAGCACTGGCCAATGGGGTGAAGTTTGGGCCTAAACCTAAGGTAACCCCTGAACAGGTGCGCGAGATGCGTCAGAAACGCTCTGATGGAGTGTTGATTAGAGAGTTGATGGCTGAGTACGGATTCTGTAGAGCGCATATCTATAAGCTTTTAGC
>DUBX01000053.1:0-1187 GCA_012960115.1 Porticoccaceae bacterium | reverse complement strand
CCGACGAGGAGGGACTGCGGGCGATGTAGCGCAAAGACAACACTTGATTCTGGAAAGAACCAAGTGTTGTTGTGACTACTTCATAAAACACAACCAGATTTCATGAACATCTCGCCTTGACATTATCTTAAGATATCTTGTTATCCATCGTCCTTTATGGCTTTACTCGACGACATATCCTTAACTGCCGCGCCCCGTCAGCTACAAAACATACGTAGATGCAACTAACCACCACTTAACCATTGTTGGTATCGTTAAATCACCATGGAGGTTGATCGGCTGCCGAACGACAAATCATTCCTAATAGGCCTGCCGCTCCCGGGCTCAATCGTGTGGCGGTCGACTTTTCTTCTAGGAAGGCATCTTTCACGACATCGGTAACTAATTGGACCCGATTAAATTCATAACTCTCGTTGAGGCTCATGGTCGTGATGTTGTTGCCGTCCGCTTGGAAAATGTCAGGGTTTGTGTTGATCACATCGTCAATGCACTGTGCCGCTAAATCGCACACTTCGGCCACCTCTTCCACATTGTCATTCATATCTGCTGTCGTTATGCGTAGGTCATTCTCGTCACATAATAGGGTAATATTATTTTTTCTAAAGCATCCGCGCATGCGGACCGTCGTAACACACATACTGCCCACATCGTGTGCTTTATACGCTGTTTCATTACCCTCGCTATCAAATAAAAATTCTTGCAGTGCGCTATATTGTGGTCGAGTGCCCCAGCATTTATTTGCATCGATTGTATCACCCCACTGGGCGCACCACTCTGTCCTAGCTTGAATGGCGCTATTAAAGCAAAACTTAGCGCCATCCGAAGTTACTATAGGCAATTCAGCATAATCACATATCGCATCAGATAGCTGCCATCTTTCAATCCCCGGGCTGCACAAATCTATGACGTCAATTTCCTGGGTATTACCGGATATCGCTTCTTGTGCATATATAATCTTTGGGATATATAGTAGGGTCTCGCCAGGGCATGTCAACAATGCTGCCCCCGATTCATCTACAGCTACTTCGCCTCTATCGCCTGTCGATCTGCGTTCTCGTGGCTCCGCTACATGTACACTCGGTTGCTTTAGCAGTTCGTTGTATTGACGAGCTGTTTCCTTTGCAAGGTCTCGAAAGCAGTTTTTCTTTTCTTTCATAGGTGTAAATTCACCACGGGGTTTTATCAGC
>DUBX01000052.1:29719-52272 GCA_012960115.1 Porticoccaceae bacterium | reverse complement strand
ACCGTATCGTCTGCTGGTGGTCGGCGCGGTGCTCAGATGGCGACCTTTGATGTTAGCCATCCCGATGTGTTTGATTTTGTTCGCGCCAAACGTGAAGACGGTCGTTTGCGTCAATTTAATCTATCTCTATTGATTACTGAGGAGTTTATTACAGCGGTACGTGCGGACGGCGATTGGGATCTAACATTCCCCATCAGTGCCAAAGAAGTCGATGGCGGCATTGATATGAAAGGCGATAATGTCGTTTGGAAGCATTTCCCCACGACAGAAGGTTATGTAACTAATGAGCAAGGCTTGGTGGCCTGCCGTATTTACGAAACAATCCGCGCTCAAAAGTTATGGAATGCGATCATGTCATCAACCTATGACTATGCTGAGCCAGGGTTCATTCTTATCGATCAGGTCAACAAGAATAACAACAACTGGTTCTGCGAAGATATTCGCGCGACTAACCCCTGTGGTGAACAGCCTCTTCCTCCCTACGGTAGCTGCCTGCTAGGGTCTGTTAATTTGACCAAGTTTGTACGCAACCCATTTGCCGAAGATGCATTTTTTGACTGGGACGAATACGCAGAGGTGGTTGGTGTGTTCACGCGGATGCTTGATAACGTTGTCGAAATTAACGGCCTACCCCTTGAAGAGCAGCGCAAAGAAATTGAATACAAACGACGTCACGGTATGGGCTTTTTAGGATTAGGCTCAGCGATGACTATGCTACGCATGAAATATGGTGATCCTGCTTCATTAGAGTTCACTGAGCGTGTGGCTCAAGATATGGCCGTGGCAGGACTTTCTGTTGGTTTAGAGCTGGCGCGTGAAAAAGGCCCGGCGCCAATTATGGAAGATGAATTTGATGTCACCGCTGCACTCTTATTTAAACAACCGGACTTAGCGAAGGATGGCATTAAGGTTGGCGATAAGATTAAGGGTAAGGTACTAATAGGCAAGTACAGTCAGTATATGCAACAGGTAGCCAAGGCTGATCCCAAGCTTATTGAGTCTATTATTGAAGATGGCTGTCGCTTTAGTCATCACTCATCCATTGCCCCAACTGGCACTATATCTCTGTCGTTGGCGAACAACGTTAGTAATGGCATAGAGCCAAGCTTTGCTCACCACTATTCTCGTAATGTTATCCGTGAGGGCAAGAAGTCTAAAGAAAAAGTCGATGTTTTTTCCTATGAACTACTGTCCTACCGCACGCTAGTGAACTCTAAGGCCATGCCCTTTAGCGCAGATGCCGAAGAAGCCTTGCCTGAGTACTTTCTGAGTTCAGAGAACATTGAACCTAAGGCGCATGTTGATGTTCAAGCTGCGGCACAAAAGTGGGTTGATTCTTCAATCTCCAAAACTATCAATGTACCAACCGATTGCGAATACGAAGCGTTTAAAGACATCTATCTATATGCGGCCGAAAAAGGACTTAAAGGCTGCACCACCTTCCGCTTTAACCCAGAGGCATTCCAGGGTGTGTTGGTAAAGGAAAGTGATTTGGAAAATACCATTTACAGCTTTACCCTTGAAGATGGCTCTACCGTAGAATTTAAGGGTAACGAAGAAGTTGAGTACGACGGTGAAACCCATACCGCCGCCAATCTATTCGATGCGCTGAAAGAAGGTTACTACGGTAAATTCTAATTAACTAAAACTACATCCGCAGAGTATTGCGAGGACAATAATGAACAAGAAAATTGAGAAAAAGATCGTCGGCTACAAAGTTGTTACGGCGCAAGACGTTGCGGCAGAGACTGCCGCAGAAGCAGATAGTAATATTATTCAGATGCACGAAAAGGTTTCACGTCCCGAAGCCTTGGCAGGTAGCACTTATAAAATAAAAACGCCGATGTCAGATCACGCTATGTATCTCACTATCAATGATATTATTTTAAATGAAGGTACCGGCCATGAGTTGCGTCGACCTTTTGAGATATTTTTAAACTCCAAAAACATGGATCAGTTTCAATGGATTGCGGCCTTAACGAGAGTTATCTCTGCCGTGTTCCGTAAAGGGGGCGACTGCACCTTCCTCGTCGAAGAGTTGAAAGCCATCTTTGACCCCCAAGGAGGGTACTTTAAATCGGGTGGGCGTTTTATGCCATCACTGGTGGCAGAAATAGGCTGGGCAATCGAAGACCACTTGCAAAAGATCGGAATGATGACAAAACCCGAGATCCCCGAGCATCAGCAGAAAATTATGGATGAAAAGCGGGCTGACTTTGAACAGGCCAGTGCTACGCCACAAGAAGCTAATGACTTCCCACCCACAGCCAAGGTGTGTAATAAATGTAGCGTCAAAGCTACCATTTTGATGGATGGCTGTATGACCTGCCTTAACTGCGGCGAATCAAAGTGTGGTTAAAGCCCTAGCTTTAATAGTATGAAAAAAGCGGCCCTAGGGTCGCTTTTTTCATTTCCTCTTATTTTTACTATATGCCGAAAGCCACTAATCTGCCTTCACCAGCATCATTTTCATCATCTTCTTTAAGCCATTATGGAGAGAGCGGATCTCTTCGATATTTTCTGCGTCACTCATCCACTGGTAGACAATGCCAATGACCGCCGCGCTAAACTGATCTGCTATTAATTTCGGTGACACCAATGGAGCTATCAAGCCCTCCTCAATGCCCTGCTCTATCCAGCCCATAACATCTCTGTGTCGACGACCATGAATGCCCATAATCACCGGTCTAAGTGGCGAGTTTGGCGCCAAAGATTCAAACCACAAACGATAAAAGGCCTCAAAATGCTTAGGCGCGTCTTCACAAAATTTACTGTGGGCGTCTAGAGCAGCCGCAATAGCGTGGTAGCCACTTTTATGGTTGGTCACAGAGGTTAATTCGGCTATCCATTCATCGCCCACAGAGCGTAATACAAAATCAAATAAGCCCGCCTTGTGGCCAAATCGATAACCCGCTAAGCCTCTTGAATAACCAGCCCGCTCACCCACATCCTTTAGCGTTAGCTGTGCAGTGCCCCGCTCAACAATTAAGTCGATCGCTACTTCTAGCATCTTAGTATCAGATATTTCCTTACGTTCAACCTGGGTTAGCCGTAGCGGTTTAGTCATGCTCTTTTCCTATACATGTATCGAGTTAAGAGTATTTACATATTACGGCGATATTGGCCGCCGACATCAAACAGCGCATTAGTAATCTGGCCCAAAGAGCAACAGCGTACTGCATCCATGAGCAACTCAAACCCATTATCACCACGGCGAACTGCATCCTGAAGTTGTTTAAGCGCCAGCTCAGATGACGCCTCATGCTCACTGTGGAACGCTCTCAAACGCCTAATTTGGCTTTGCTTTTCATCATCTGTGGATCGTGCCAGCTTAATTTCCACTTCTTGTTCTTCCTCTTCACTAATAAAGGTATTAACCCCCACAATAGGCAGAGATCCATCATGCTTTTTGTGCTCATAGAACATTGACTCCTCCTGAATTTTTCCTCTCTGGTAACCCGTTTCCATGGCACCTAAGACACCACCTCGATCAGAGATTTTCTCAAACTCTTGCAACACTGCCTCTTCTACTAAAGCGGTGAGTTCGTCAATAATAAAAGCCCCTTGACTCGGGTTTTCATTTTTGGCTAGACCCCACTCTTGATTGATAATCAGCTGGATAGCCAAGGCTCTGCGCACCGACTCCTCAGTGGGTGTCGTAATTGCCTCATCGTAGGCATTGGTGTGCAGACTATTACAATTATCGTAAATAGCAATCAAAGCTTGCAAGGTCGTACGAATATCATTGAAATTCATTTCTTGGGCGTGAAGAGAACGACCTGACGTTTGAATATGATATTTGAGCTTTTGGCTTCGTGGGTTAGCCGCGTAACGATCTCGCATAGCCGTTGCCCAAATACGTCGTGCCACCCGCCCCATCACCGTGTACTCAGGGTCCATGCCGTTAGAAAAGAAGAATGATAGATTAGGCGCAAAATCGTCAATATCCATGCCTCTGGCCAGATAAGCCTCCACAAAGGTAAAACCGTTAGACAGCGTAAAGGCCAATTGCGAAATAGGATTAGCCCCTGCTTCTGCAATATGGTATCCAGAAATCGAGACCGAATAGAAATTGCGAATGGCCTTATCGATAAAATACTGCTGCATATCACCCATCATACGCAGACTAAACTCGGTAGAGAAAATACAAGTATTCTGCCCTTGATCTTCCTTAAGAATATCCGCCTGGACCGTTCCTCGCACAGCGCTCAGTGCATTAGCGCGCAGCGTCTCATATTCATCATCATTGGGCTGACGTTTATGCTCACTAGCAAACTTATCCACCTGCTGGTCAATGGCGGTATTGAGAAACATAGCTAGCACTGTTGGTGCCGGGCCATTTATTGTCATAGACACCGATGTCCGAGGGTCACAGAGATCAAATCCATCATAGAGTGCCTTCATGTCATCCAAGGTGCAGATAGAAACCCCCGCGTTGCCCACTTTGCCATAGATATCAGGGCGCTCAGCCGGATCCCACCCATAGAGTGTGACTGAGTCAAAGGCGGTAGACAATCTTTTCGCTTCACTATGTTCAGAAAGGGCTTTAAATCTACGATTAGTTTTAAACGCATCCCCCTCACCCGCGAACATTCGAGCTGGGTCTTCTCCCTCACGCTTAAATGGGAAAACGCCCGCCGTGTAAGGAAATTCACCAGGAAGATTATCCAACATCAACCATGTTAATAAATCTCCATGGTCCTTCAATCGCGGCAATGAAACTCGAGAAATCTTGTTTCCAGAAAGAGATATAGTATTTAACGCGGTCGTCACTTGCTTACCATTTGCCAAGGTGTCGATTTTTTCATCACCAGAATAAGCCTCTACCACTGCAGGCCAACTCTCTAATAGTGCAGCAGCTCGGCCATCCATTGTTTTTTCCCGGTCCTTAATAAGCTCTTCAATTTCTATGGGTGCCTTAGCACCTGATTCATTAAGCATACCCTTGGTCGCAGCCAACTGTTGTTTTTGCCGTGCCAAGGTTGCCTGCTTCTCAACATGCTGATGATAATTACGCACCGTATCTGCAATCTCAGCTAAATAACGCTGACGGTCAGCCGGCACTACCGCTGATTTTTCAGACGACATTCGGCAACTGACAGGCTCAAGGTGCTGGTCAAATTGACAGAGACCTCTGGCCTGCAGCAATTTTAGCAATTCTTGGTAGGCTGCAGTCACTCCATCATCATTAAAGTGTGATGCGATCGAACCAAACACTGGCATAGAATCTGGTAGCTCACTCCAGGCTTCGCGGTTGCGCTGCATCTGCTTGCACACATCACGATAGGCGTCTTCACTGCCCTTGCGGTCAAATTTATTGATAACCACAAGCTCAGCATAATCCAGCATATCTATTTTTTCTAACTGGCTCTGGGCCCCAAACTCTGGGGTCATGACATAAATAGGGACATCAACATAGGGCACAATACCCGCATCACCTTGTCCTATACCGGGTGTTTCAACAACGACCAAATCAAATCCGCTAAGACGCATTGCGCTAATAATGTCGGTAAGTGACTCTGGCACCTCACCTACCGCACCGCGAGTACCTATGGAACGCATGTAGATGTTTGGATGATAAATCGCGTTCATACGAATACGGTCACCTAAGAGGGCGCCACCAGTTTTACGCCGAGTGGGATCAATAGCCAACACTCCAATCTTTAGTTGATCTGCACTGTCCTGCCGAAAACGACGAATCAACTCGTCAGTTAGTGAAGACTTACCCGCTCCACCGGTGCCGGTAATACCAAGGACCGGCACAGTGTTGGTCAAAAATTGTGCCTGCTCTCGCAATGAATTTAACTCATTCTCACTCAACTCATCACGCTCAATAGCCGTGATTAAAGTCGCTAAATTGCGCTGACCTTCATCAGCGACGTTAAGATTTTTGGATTGAACTGTTATCGGTGACCCTGAACTGAGAGAGCATCGTTCAATCATATCCTCGATCATGCCAACTAAGCCTATATTTTGTCCATCGTGGGGTGAATAAATACGCTCTACACCATAATTTTGCAACTCCATAATTTCAGAGGGAACTATCACACCACCACCACCGCCAAAAATACGAATATGCTCAGCACCCGCTTCTTTAAGTAGATCCACGGCATACTTAAAGTACTCCACATGACCACCCTGATAGGAACTAATGGCTATACCCTGAGCATCTTCCTGCAAAGCCGTTGCGATGACCTCAGCAACCGAGCGATTATGAGCCAGGTGAATCACCTCCACCCCTGCCCCCTGAAGAATACGGCGCATAATATTAATAGAAGCATCGTGACCATCAAACAGACTAGCAGCCGTAACGAACCGAAGAGGCACTGACTTTTGTGAATTTGATTTATTCACAGTCTGTATAGTTGTATCACGCTTAGAAGTAACTGACATGGCGCATTCCCAGGTTATGAAGGACATCGTAATTAGTAAAAATGTTACTTAGCTGGTAATTTTAATACACTTGCTTGCTACACGCAAGTAAATAAAGCTTTACCGATTACTTAGAGATATCTAGGGTCGCTCTGAAAATAGTTTTTACGGACGCTTACCTAGGCTAGATAATGGTCCTACGGAAGAAAAAGCTTAGCAATATTAAAGACACCCAGAGCCGCAACAGTAGTCACCACTACACCGCCAAAGATATTAGCAGTCCATTTATTGCTGTGATCACCTAGCAAGTCGCTCCGATTCATAATAATAAGTAAGAACACAGCGATAATAGGCAATAACAGGCCGTTAGCGGCCTGAGCAAAGAGTATGGCAGCTATTGGCTTTGTGCCCACTGCGGCAAACAGAGTTCCAATGGTAAGTACCGTTAACCAGATACCGCGGAAGCGACGGTCTGTAAAATCAGAGGGCCAGCCCAATGCTCCACTAACAGCATAGGCTGCGGCTAGGGGGGCTGTAATAGCACTCGTTAAACCCGCCGCCACAAGACCAAGGGCGAAAAAATAATTAGCTCCACTACCCAGTACTGGCTCTAGTTGAGTCGCCAAAGACTGGGCCGAGAATGGATTGCCGGTCTGAAAAAACGCGACCGCTGCTGTGCTCATCACAGCAAGAGTAATCAATCCGCCTAGGCCGATCGAAACCATAGTGTCTTTACGAGACTGCGCAAGAGCTTTTTCCAGAGCCACACCGCACCATTTTTCTTGTACCGCGTTGGCGTGGAGAAATAGATTGTATGGCACAACTGTAGTTCCAATAAGGGCAATAATCGTCCGTGCTGATCCCTCAGGTATTTGCGGGGTTACTAACCCGCGGAATAGCGCACCATAGTCAACATCTACTAGCACCATGGTCACCACAAAGACGCTACTCATTGTGAGCACTAAAACAATCAATACCGGCTCTAATATTTTGTAGCCGCCCGTACCGAGCAACAGCGCACTAAGGGTACCAATAACAAGAGCGCACCAAGCGGCCGGTAGGGGTGTGATGGTTGCCAGCCCAAGCGCTGCTCCTGAAATATTACCCGCCTCATAGGCGGCGTTGCCAACACCAATTGCAGAAACCACTAGGACGACTGCACAGCGGCTTATTATGGGGCTGCTAAAGGTACTGCGCAGGGCCTGAGATAGACCTGAGCCAGAGACCAAGCCTAGCCTAGCGGCCATTTCTTGCAAGACGATGGTAGCAATGAGAGAAAACAGCAAGGCCCAAAGTAGTACAAAACCAAAATTTGCCCCTGCCACACTGGCAGTAGCGATACTACCCGGCCCAATAAAGGCCGCGGTAACTAAAAACCCCGGTCCAAACCCTTTCATACTGTCTCCATTGATTGCGCAGGGGTTACATGTAGGCAGTAAGTCTAATTAACTTGCTTGATCCATGCAAAGCAATTGGTGCCCCTAAAAAATAACCCTGCAGGTATCTCAAATAAAAAATTTAGCTACATGTAATTGTTCGAATGTCCAATACTAGCGTCGGCGGTTTTTACTTTGAATACCGACTTATCAATTCCAAACCACCACGTCGCTAACAGACTGCTATACTGTCGCATCCCAATTTTTTAACCATCCACCAAACAACTCTGGATTGCCCGTGACCCATACTCTATTTTCCTCGGTGGGCTTGCCACCCGCCCAAATCGACAACCTAGCGTCATTGGGTTATCTCCATATGACCCCGATACAAGCGTTGAGCCTACCCGCAGCACTAGCCGGAAAGGATTTAATCGCCCAGCCAAGACCGGCAGCGGTAAGACCGCTGCTTTTGCACTGCCACTACTCACCAAACTGAATCCTCGTGATTTTGGTACGCAAGCATTAGTGCTCTGCCCCACGCGTGAATTGGCCACACAGGTGGCAACGGAAATTCGTCGTCTGGCGCGCTATCAACCCAATATAAAAATAGTCACCCTTTGCGGAGGTGTCTCCATCGGCCCTCAGATAGGATCATTAGAGCACGGTGCCCACATCGTGGTGGGCACCCCCGGTCGAATCAAGGATCACTTATCTAAAGAAACCCTTTCGCTAGCGCGAACTAACACGGTGGTATTAGACGAGGCAGATCGTATGCTTGAGATGGGTTTTATCGATGACATGGTAAGTATTCTTGAAGAAACTCCAACAGACCGACAGACCTTGCTGTTTTCGGCCACATATCCCAAGGATATTGCCGACATCAGCGCTCGCTTTCAACATTCGCCGGTGCAAATCGCGGTTGAAGCCAACGACGACGACAATACTATCGAGCAAAAGATGTTTGTCTGCAGTAAGCAAGAACGTCTAGATGGACTGGTTAAACTATTAACTCACTTTAAACCGCACACCGCTGTTATTTTTTGCAACACAAAAGTACTGGTGCGTGATGTCGGAGAACATTTAAATGCATGCGGAATCTATACCGCCGTGCTTCATGGCGATCTCGAACAACGGGATCGCGACCATGTCTTAGTGCAGTTTCGGCAACAGAGCTGTCGTATATTAGTTGCAACCGATGTCGCTGCTCGGGGTTTAGACATAGATGATCTCGCCGCAGTAATTAATTTCGAACTGCCTCACGATGCTCAAACCTATGTGCATCGTATTGGTAGAACAGGACGCGCTGGCAAATCAGGTCTTGCTCTCACCCTCTTCACAGAAGCGGAGCGTTTCAAGATCGATCGTATCACTAACTACCTTAAGTATGATCTTCCATTTGTTTCGCTTGAATCGCTGCCAATTAGTGATACCAAACTGCCGGCACCTGAATTTTTGACCCTATGTATTGCTGGTGGCCGAAAAGCCAAGGTGCGCCCTGGCGATATTCTCGGGGCACTTACCGGTCCTGGTGGTATTGATGGAAAGGCCGTAGGAAAAATTGATATTAACGACCACGCCGCTTTTGTTGCTATTCAGCGCAACCTAGCGGACGAGGCTTTAACGTGTTTACAAGAGGGTAAAATAAAGGGCCGAAAATTCCGCGTCACGAAAATGTGACCCTAGCGCATCTCGAGCTATTTAGTGCCTAGCCGTTAAGGCTTTTTCCAACAGTACCCAAAAAGTCATGTGACGGCATTATTTACTGTGACTTTGCTCGTTTCCCGTCTGGATAAAATAGACACATCGAGGTACCTAGCACCAATTAATGATTTAGTTAACGGGGGTTAATTTTCCTGTTTTGACGTCAAAAATAAAGCCGAAAATATTAATATGACTAGGGACAAGTTCATGCTGCCGGATGGTTTTCATATCCTTTAAGACACTTTCTTTTAGGTCAGTAAAGGTGTGCCAGTCGATAGCTTTACCCGCCGCAGAACCCGGCTTTGTATTGACGGTTGAATCTCTCTTAGGGTTAACCCAGACACCGTCTTCAAGCACCGAGGTTTCTAAATCATCCTCTAACAATTCACCAATAACGTCTTCGGTCACTAATGTCATACCGCAATTGGTGTGGTGAATGACAAACCAGTCGAGAGTGCCTAAAAACTTATGGGAAATAATCAACGAGCGAATTGCATCCTCTGTAGCCCTGCCGCCGGCATTACGAATAATGTGGGCTTCGCCATCCAGTAAGCCTGCAAATTTATAAGGGTCCATTCGGGAATCCATGCAGGTTAATATGGATATATGCCTGGTTGGCTGGGGTTGTAACTCAGACTGACTAAATGACTTACTGTAATGAGTGTTGGCTTCGATAATTGAAGTAAGATTTGCGGTCTCTCTGGTATTTTTCGGCATAGGGGTCAACTTTTAATTACATTTTGGAGAAAGTGTAAACTTAATCTATTTTTTTATAGGACTCAACCAGTCTTTGGGCCGCAATGGTGGCCGGCAACGTTCCTTCTAATACTGCAGTCTCCAATTTAGGGACTAATTTTTTAATCTCAGGGTTAGCCTTCAAGTCTGCGATAAGAGATTCAGCCGTTTCAGACCACATCCAAGCCTTGGACTGTTGCGCACGAAGTTTCGCTAATTGCCCTTTTTCAGACAGCGCCAAGCTGAACTCAGCTACCTTACTCCAAACAGCTTCAATGCCTTGATTTTTCAATGCAGAACATGTCATGACTGGCGGTTGCCAGTGATCAAATCGTGATTTCATAAAATGAATGGCAGATCTATAGTCAGATTGTGTTTGGGCCGCCGCTGAGCTTTGATGACCATCCGCTTTATTAACCAACACCAAATCGGCCAACTCCATAATACCGCGTTTAATTCCCTGTAATTCGTCGCCTCCAGAGGGAGACAACAACAACAAAAACATATCGGTCATATCCGCCACGGCTGTCTCTGACTGTCCGACACCAACAGTTTCAACTAAGACAACATCAAATCCGGCTGCTTCACAGATCAGCATGGACTCTCGAGTTCGCCGCGTCACACCGCCTAAGGTTTTTCCTGCAGGTGAAGGTCTCACAAACGCTTTCTCTGCAAACGCTCCATCCTCGTTTTATCACCAAGAATAGACCCGCCAGTGACGGCAGAAGACGGATCTACTGCCAATACCGCCACACTGTGTCCCTGCTCTATAATATGATTGCCAAACACTTCAATAAACGTTGATTTACCTGCCCCTGGCGCCCCAGAGATACCCACTCGGATAGAATCACCCGAATAAGGCATTAGGGCTTCAAGTAAGCTGGACGCCTGTTCTCTGTGATCTTCTCTTGTCGACTCAACCAAGGTAATCGCTTTTGCTAAGGCACGGCGATCGCCGGCTCGAACCTGCTCTGCTAAAGATCGGGATTTATCTGTCATTCAGCCACTACTCAAACTCTAAAATAATTTCATCAACCATTAAACTACCACCCTCAACAGTTGATATTTTACCCACAATACCATCTTGGACAGCACGAAGGCTATTTTCCATTTTCATGGCTTCAACGACGGCTAGCTCCTCACCCTCTTTAACTTCTTGCCCCTCTTTAACGGCCATTTTTACAAGTAAGCCAGGCATTGGAGAAAGCAAAAATTTCGACATATCGGCAGGAGCTTTGTAGACCATATGAGCGGAAAGCACTACAGCCTTTGGAGAGAGTACCTGAGCATTTATCTCCGCACCTCGGTATAACAACCTATAACCCCTAGCACTGCGCTCTACCTGTACTGAAATATCTTTACCATTAACAACTGCCTTAAAAAGAGGTTCACCCAAACTCCAGCTTGTCTCGACCTGATAGTCTGAATTACCCAAACTTACCAAATATCCACTTTCTGTAAGCTCAACACTCACCGTTGACTGTTGATCTCCAACCACCACTACCCAATCTCGGTTTGCTACATGCTCATGACCTGTTAGCTGGTTAGACAGCAAGCTAGCTCGTTCCTCATCAAGCTGATGAACAGCACCTACGACAACCAACGCAATAGCTGGATCAGCCTGCACGACTAAGTCAGCATTAAAACCATCAGGAAATTCGTCGACAATAAAATTAGTGCTCAGGTCTCCAGCAATAAAACGCGGATGCACCATTAGAGCGTTCAAGAAACTTATATTGTGATTCACACCACGAATATAATAATTATCGAGGGCATCCACCATACGATCGATTGACTGACTGCGGTCTTCACCATAGGTGATTAACTTGGCAATCATTGGGTCATAGAATATGGACACTTCGCCCCCTTCATAGACACCACTATCAACTCGAACACCCTCGCCTTCCGGCTCAGAATAACGAACTAGGCGGCCAACGGAAGGTAAGAAATTGCGGAACGGGTCTTCAGCATAGACTCGCGATTCCATCGCCCAGCCAGTTAAGCTAACATCCTGCTGAGCCAGTGGCAGCTCCTCACCCGCAGCCACTCTAATCATTAACTCTACCAAATCTTGACCGGTGACTAACTCGGTCACCGGATGCTCTACCTGAAGCCTAGTATTCATTTCCAAGAAATAGAAGTTCATGTCAGCATCAGCTATAAACTCGACCGTTCCCGCAGACTGATAGTCTACCGCCCGCGCTAGGGCACAGCTCTGCTCTCCCATCTTTTGCCGTGTTGCTTCGTTTAGGAATGGCGAAGGAGCCTCTTCTATCACTTTTTGGTGTCGCCGCTGAATAGAACACTCTCGTTCGCCTAAATAAATCACATTGCCATGGCCATCTGCCATCACTTGGATCTCAATATGACGAGGTTGCTGAATATACTTTTCGATAAAGATACGCGTATCACCAAAACTAGAACGCGCTTCGTTGGTAGCGCGCTCAAACCCATCGCGACATTCGTCTTCATTCATCGCTACGCGCATACCTTTGCCACCGCCGCCAGCAGAGGCTTTAAGCATCACTGGATAGCCTATTTCAGCACATACCTCAAGCGCATGGTCAGCATCTCGAACAACATCTGTGTAACCAGGAATACAGGTAACGCCCGCCTTTTGCGCTATAAGCTTCGAGGTGATCTTGTCGCCCATAGATTCAATGGCCTTTTTGCCCGGGCCAATAAAGATGATCCCCGCAGCATCTAATGCATCGCGAAATTTGCTGTTCTCCGATAGAAAACCGTACCCAGGGTGTACTGCATCGGCGCCGGTATCCAAGCAGGCCTGAATGATTTTTTCGATCACAAGGTAGCTTTCGGCGGAGACGGAAGGCCCTATATGAACGGCCTCATCAGCCATTTTTACATGCAGCGCTTCACGGTCCGCATCAGAGTAGACCGCGACCGTAGCAATACCCATTTTATTAGCAGTGGCAAAAACGCGACAGGCAATTTCACCCCTATTCGCCACTAGAATTTTTTTCAACATAGGTCTGTTCTCATCAATGAGGTTTTATAGCGGAATATTGCCGTGCTTTCGCCAAGGGTTTTCGACACTTTTATTTCTAAGCATTGCCAGAGAGCGAGCCACCCGCTTTCGAGTGCTGTGAGGCATAATGACATCGTCAATATAACCGCGTTTACCTGCAATAAACGGGTTAGCAAATTTCTTGCGATATTCTTCGGTACGCGCAGCGATCTTTTTCTCATCACCGATATCTTTACGAAAGATAATTTCTACCGCACCCTTGGGTCCCATTACGGCGATTTCTGCCGTAGGCCATGCCAAATTGGCATCGCCGCGTAAATGCTTAGACGACATTACGTCATAGGCTCCACCGTAGGCTTTACGAGTAATAACCGTTACTTTGGGCACTGTGCATTCAGCGTAAGCGTACAGCAACTTGGCACCATGCTTAATAATGCCACCGTATTCCTGACGGGTGCCCGGCATAAAGCCTGGGACATCCACAAACGTTAGCACAGGGATGTTGAAGGCATCACAGAAACGGATGAACCGCGCCGCCTTTTTTGATGCATCTATGTCCAAACAACCCGCCAACACCAGCGGTTGATTAGCCACTACACCAACACTTGAGCCTTCGATGCGAATAAACCCAGTGATAATATTTTTCGCATAGTGAACCTGTGTTTCAAAGAAAACCCCTTCATCAGCCACCTTTAAAATGACCTCTTTCATGTCATAGGGTTTATTGGGATCGCTTGGAATAATGGTATCCAGAGACATTTCAATTCTGTCGGCAGGGTCTACCGTGGGCCAGACCGGTGGTTTCTCTTTGTTATTGGCTGGCAGGTAATTGAAAAATTGGCGTAGTTTGGCAAGCGCCTCTACATCATTTTCAAAGGCAAGATCGGCTACACCTGACTTGCTGGAATGGGTAAGCGCCCCGCCCAACTCTTCAGCTGTAACCGTTTCATGAGTCACTGTTTTAACGACATCCGGGCCGGTGACAAACATATATGAGCTGTCTTGTACCATGAAGATAAAGTCAGTGATCGCTGGAGAATAAACCGCACCACCAGCGCAGGGACCCATAACCATTGATATTTGAGGTATGACCCCCGATGCCATGACGTTACGCTGAAACACCTCAGCATAGCCGCCCAGAGAAGCCACTCCCTCTTGGATACGAGCGCCTCCTGAGTCATTGAGACCTATAATGGGAGCGCCTACTTTCATCGCTTGATCCATTAACTTACATATTTTTTCCGCATGGGCTTCAGAGAGTGCGCCGCCAAAGACCGTAAAGTCTTGGCTAAAAACGAAGACTAACCTGCCATTGATTGTGCCATAACCAATGATCACTCCATCGCCGGGAACATGCTGTTTGTCCATATCAAAGTCAGTGCATCGGTGCTCAACAAACATATCCCATTCTTCAAAACTATTATCATCAAGTAATAGATCTAGTCGCTCCCGAGCTGTCAGTTTGCCCTTAGCATGCTGAGCGTCGATACGTTTCTGTCCCCCACCCAAGCGAGCAAGGCGTCGTTTTTCTTCCAATTCTTCGAGAATCTCATGCATTTTTTCTGCCTCGCAGACGTCAATTATTGAATAAGGTCTAACACTTTTTCAGCTGCGTCAGGAATATTAGTTCCCGGACCAAAGATCGCCGCAACACCAATCGCTGTCAGTTCGTCATAGTCCTTGGGGGGTATCACCCCACCACAAACCACTATAATTTCTCCTGCACCCTGGCTTTTGAGCGACTCAATCATTTGTGGTACTAATGTTTTATGTCCAGCCGCTTGAGATGAGACCCCTACCACATGAACATCATTTTCAATAGCTTGCCTAGCGGCTTCCTCTGGCGTCTGAAACATGGGGCCAACATCCACGTCAAAACCTAAATCTGCAAAGGCCGTTGCTATCACTTTTGCACCTCGGTCATGACCATCCTGTCCCATCTTTACCACCAACATTCTGGGTCGTCGTCCCTGTTGCTCAGCAAAAGCTTCTACTCTTTGTTTGATTTTCATAAACCCCTCATCACCTTCATAGGCAGAATTATAAACACCACTAATCGATCGTGTTTGGGCTCTGTGTCGGCCCCATACTTCCTCTAGTGCGTCACTTATTTCACCAACGGTCGCCCTTTCTCTAGCCGCTTCAACCGCTAGGGTTAATAAGTTCCCTTTGCCTGTTTTTGCCGACTCAGTAAGCGCCGCAAGTCTCGCATTGCAAGAAACTGAATTTCTATCAGCGCGCAAGCGATTGAGTCGCTCAATCTGGGCAGCGCGCACAGACGAATTATCGATATCCCGCACATCAATCTCAGGCTCTTCGCTCAATTGATATTTATTAACCCCAACAATCACTTCGTTACCACGATCAATGGCCACTTGACGCAATGCCGCAGCCTCTTCGATACGTAATTTAGGCATCCCCGACTCAACCGCCTTAGTCATACCGCCCAAATCTTCAACTTCATTGATAAGAACAAGAGCCGCTTCCACTAATTCATTAGTAAGGCTTTCGATATAATAAGAACCCGCTAGTGGATCGACCACATTGGTGATGCCCGTTTCTTCTTGAATCACTAATTGCGTATTTCGAGCGATGCGTGCGGCAAACTCAGTGGGTAACCCAAGCGCCTCATCAAAAGAGTTGGTATGCAACGACTGAGTACCACCCAAGACTGCAGACATACCCTCAATCGTGGTACGCATAATATTGTTGTAAGGGTCTTTACTGGTCAAACTGACCCCGGATGTTTGACAGTGGGTACGCAACATTAATGAGCGCTGATCTTTCGGTGAGAACTTCTCCTCCATTAAGGTTGACCACAAAATACGAGCCGCCCTAAGCTTTGCAATCTCCATAAAGAAATTCATACCAATAGCAAAGAAAAAGGAAAGCCGTGGCGCAAATTTGTCCACGTCCATACCGCTATCGATCGCGGTGCGCACATATTCAATACCATCGGCAATCGTATACGCCAACTCTTGAACGTTAGTCGCACCGGCCTCTTGCATGTGGTAACCAGAAATTGAAATAGAGTTGAACTTAGGCATAAATTCAGCACTGTAACTGATGATATCGGATACGACTCGCATGGAGGGTTCTGGTGGGTAAATATAGGTGTTGCGCACCATGAACTCTTTCAGAATGTCATTCTGCAAGGTGCCGGCGAGCTGTTCAGGGGCAACACCCTGCTCCTGTGCGGCAACGATAAAGCTTGCCATCACTGGCAGCACTGCGCCATTCATTGTCATGGACACAGATACCTTATTAAGCGGAATACTATCGAAGAGTATTTTCATGTCTTCAACAGAATCAATGGCAACACCTGCTTTACCCACGTCACCCTCTACACGAGGATGATCTGAGTCATAGCCTCGGTGAGTGGCTAGATCAAACGCCACCGACAAACCCTGCTGACCTGCCGCTAGGTTCTTCCGATAAAAAACATTAGATTCTTCTGCCGTGGAAAACCCGGCATATTGACGCACAGTCCAAGGCCGTCCCGCATACATGGTCGCTTTAGGGCCACGCTTATAAGGTGCAAAACCTGGTAAATTGTCCATATGGGCAAGGCCAGAGGTATCTTCAACTGTATAAAGGGGCTTTACATTAATACCTTCTGGTGTCTGCCAAATCATGTCATCAGCCGAGCGACCTTTGGTCTCTTTTTCGACTAAATTTTCCCACTCTTTGACTGTAGGACCTTTTTTATCGGTCATTGCTCTGTCCACCCGTTAAATCTATCGGTTACCGCTAGATTGCAGCAAACTTTCTAAACTGCACTATGCCGTAGCCCAGAGGCAAATAGTAGGTCTATTTGCAACACAAAAACTCACATTTATTGCCAAATAGTTAGGTATTTCATCGATTTTTTGTAATAATATGGAATTAAACTCACAATTTATTTATTTTTAAACCGCTCTAATCGACTAGGTTATTTATATGGCGACTATTTGCCAACATCATGTTGTTGCCTGCCTGCATGGGATCCGTGAGCATCGCCTTGCACAGCGTCCAATTTTGGAGCGCGCAGGGATCAATCCCAAGGTCCTAACCCGAGAGGGACACCGCGTGCATACTGAGCAGGTAGCTCGACTATTCAAAGGCGTCCAAGAACGTCTAGATGACGAGTTCATGGGCTTTACTCAGCATGGCTGTAAGGTCGGTTTATTCGCCACCATGGGAGAATTGGTTAGCCGTTGCGCAACCCTGGGTGAGCTATTGGGGAAAGCTGTTGATTTTTATAATTTAATCAGCAGCGATATCCCCATGCAGTTAACTGAAGCAGATGGAAACGCAATACTGGGCTTCAACATGGATCAGCCCCATCTAGACCCCGAGAACTTTATGACAGAGTTTTGGCTGGTCATCTGGCATAGGTTCCCTAGCTGGTATATTGGTGAGCCGATAAGACTGCGGGAAACGCATTTCACCTTTAGTCCACCACAGCATAGAGATGAGTTACAGATCATGTTTCCCTCTGAACTGCATTTTAATAGTTTCTCCAATCGTCTTATTTTTGATCGTCACTACCTAGATAAACCACTGGTAAGATCAGATCAAGAATTGGCTAACTATGTTGAAAATGCCCCGGCAGATGTCATGACCATCCCAGGGTCCGATACTATTTTAGAGGTGAAAATAGAACGTATTATTACGCAGAGACACCCCGACCGTTTAGTTTTTGCCAGCATTCATACGTTGGCGAAGGAACTCGGAATGAGCCCTCAAACTCTACATCGGCGGCTAAAAGAAAGCGCTACCAGTTATCAAAAAATAAAAGATAATTTGCGCAGAGAGGTCGCGATACATAAATTAATTCACGAAAAATTGTCCGTTGAAAGAGTCTCTGAGGCCGTTGGATTTAGTGAATCTCGCTCCTTTACACGAGCCTTTAAGCACTGGACAGGGCTGCCACCACGAGAATATTGCAAGCAAAACTCATGACCTTACCTAACAAACCAAGTAACCTATGAAATCGTCAACCAATAGCGACATAAAATGACCTCTAAAATTAGACTCACACAATTTAGCCATGGTGCTGGCTGTGGTTGCAAAATTGCCCCTAGCCTACTCGAACAATTCTTAAAGACTGACTTTGTTGCACCACAGGATGACAGCCTGCTGGTGGGCAATAGTACTAAAGATGATGCTGCGGTTTATGACCTGGGTGATGGCTCTGGGATAATTAGCACCACTGACTTCTTTATGCCCATTGTGGATGATGCTTTTGAATTTGGTCGTGTTGCTGCTGCCAATGCGATTAGTGATGTCTATGCCATGGGTGGCACCCCCATGATGGCGATTGCAATACTCGGTTGGCCCGTTGATAAATTGGGCCCTGAGATAGCGCAACAGGTTTTAGAAGGCGGCCGCCATGCCTGTAAAGACGCGGGCATCCATCTTGCGGGTGGCCACTCTATTGACACCCAAGAACCTATTTTTGGCTTGGCCGTTACCGGCAGAGTTGATTTGTGTAACCTTAAACAAAACAGCACAGCGCAGAGTGGCGATAAACTATTTTTGACTAAACCCATTGGTGTGGGTGTGCTAACCACCGCTGAAAAGCAGGGTAAATTGAAACCTCAACACAGCCGTTTGGCGGTGGACAATATGATGCGCTTGAATACCATTGGCGCCATTTTGGGTGCTGTCCCGGGTGTTAGCGCCATGACCGATGTCACCGGTTTCGGCCTGTTGGGTCACCTGTTAGAAATGTGTCAGGGCAGTGATCTTAGTGCCTCGATTGATGTGTCTGCAGTGCCGGTGTTAGATGCAGCTGTGACTGACTACATTGAGGCGGGTTGTGTACCCGGTGGTAGCCAGCGCAACTGGCAAAGTATTGCGCAACATATTAGCACCATTAGCGTTGAGAGCCAGGCGCTACTGTGTGATCCGCAGACTAGCGGTGGCCTGCTGATTGCAGTCAATCCGGTGGCCGCAGACGAAGTTGCTAGCCTTTTGCAACAGGCAGGCTGTTATTGCCAGTCGATTGGTAAACTAGCGGATTATGACCCTAGCCAACCTACTATTAAGGTGAAGACTTGACCGCCGCGGCGCTGCCATTGACCAGCGATTACCAACGCTTGCTGTTAGATCGCGTGCCAATGATTGATGTACGCGCACCCATTGAGTTTCAAACAGGCGCCCTGCCGTTTGCCTCCAACTTACCCTTAATGGTCGATGATGAACGTCATCAGGTGGGCATTTGCTACAAAGAGCGAGGTCAGAAAGAGGCCATAGCTCTGGGCCACGAGTTGGTCTGTGGCGCGAGTAAAGAGGAGCGTATTGATGCTTGGAGGTCATTTCTTGTGACTAACCCAACGGCGGTGTTGTACTGTGCCCGCGGCGGTTTGCGCTCTCAGTTAAGCCAGCAGTGGTTGACCGATATAGGCATTAGCTGCCCACGTATCGAGGGTGGCTATAAGTCACTACGACAGTTTATGTTGCAGTATTTGGCCGACTCTTGTGAAACTCAAAGCTTTGTTCTGCTATCTGGTATGACGGGTACGGGAAAAACAGACATTATAAAAACCCTGGACACTAGTGTCGATTTGGAAGGTGCGGCCAATCACAAGGGTTCTAGTTTTGGCCGGCCCTTAGATGAACAGCCCGCCCAAATTGATTTTGAAAACCAGATAATGCTGGACCTAATGCAGGTTCAATATAAATACCCAGGGTGCCGTATTATTTTGGAAGATGAGAGCCGCAACATTGGTGGTCGCCATATTTTACGGCCTCTAACCGTTGCTATGGCGCAGAGTCCTATGGCAGTCATTGAGCTATCTTTTGAAGAACGCATTGATAAACTTTGGCAGGAATATGTTGTCGAACGATATCAACAAACCATGGCCTACCATTTAGAAAATGGTGAGCAAGCCTTTGCCGATTACTTAGTTGATAGTTTGTTGCGCGTCAGAAAACGGCTTGGTGGTCAGCGTACTAAAGAAATACTCGCCCTCATGGAGGGCGCGATTAAACAACAGCATAATGATCGGTTTGCCAGTCATCGTGGCTGGCTAGAAGCCATTACTGCAGACTATTATGACCCTATGTACCTTTATCAATTAAATAAGCGTAACCAACGCATTGCCTTTCGCGGCAATCACCAAGACGTTATTCAATGGCTTCACGAGAAGCCATAATGTCTAGCGTGGTTGCATTCGTACACCACCATCTAGGCGGATAGTCTCGCCGTTTAGATAGCTGTTTTCAATAATGTGGACGACCAACTGACCAAATTCAGAAGGTGCTCCCAAGCGCTGTGGGAAAGGAATATTGGCAACAATGCCGTCTTGAACATTTTGTGGAGCCGCTAGCATAAGCGGTGTCGCCATGACGCCCGGCGCGATGGTGTTGACGCGAATACCCGATTTAGACAAGTCTCTCGCCATGGGTAAAGTCATACCAACGATGCCACCTTTAGTTGCAGAGTATGCAACCTGACCCATCTGTCCATCGAATGCGGCAATAGAGGCCGTGTTCACAATAACGCCACGTTCGGTTTTCTCGTCTGGCTCATTTTTTGACATGGCCGCCGCAGCACAGCGCGAGACATTAAAAGTACCAATTAAATTGACCTCAATGACTTTACGATACAAGTCAAGATCATGGGGCTGACCTTCACGATTGACGGTCTTAGCGGCAATACCAATACCCGCGCAATTAATGCAGACATCAACTCGTCCAAGGTCTGTCAGGATTGTCTCAAAGGCACTCTCAACGTCGGGCCCATTGGACACATCAAGCTGTATGTATCGAGCAGATTTAGCACCCAATTCATCAACCGCCTGTTGTCCGGCACTCGCGTTCATGTCAAATATTACGACCTTCGCGCCGGCATCGACGAGCAACTGAATCGCTGCACGTCCAAGGCCAGAGGCTCCTCCGGTCACTACTGCCACTTTATCTTGTAGATTCATAATTTCTTCTATGCTCCCTATTATGTTGATTTTTGCACTAAAACAAAGGGCGGAATCACCACCGCCCAGTGCTCAGTCCGACTCTCATACCAGTCTAACGCTTGCTCATCATTAATTTCGAATAGTGTCTTGTCAGCCAACCAAGCCTGTACCTTAGCGGTGTCGTCTTGATGAAAAGCCACAGCAACCTTAATTAAGTCTGCACCTTCAGCAATCGCCAATAGGTTGCCCGCAGCGTAGTGCTTTTGCAACTCGTGCCAATTGATCTTGGCCGTCTCTGCATTAAGTCGTTGCTCTAAGGCGTCTTTTTTGTTCAAGGGTTGTGTCGGCATGGTTATTGTTCAAACTTGTTTTAGAGCGGCTAGCGTAAAGCCCTGAGAATGAGATATCAACTGCCGATCGTTAGGGTTTAGACGGTCCAGTTAACAAAATTTCGTAACAGTTGTAAGCCCGCGTCAGCACTTTTTTCAGGATGGAATTGCACGGCAAACAAGTTGTTGAGGCTTAAAGCCGCGGCAAAGTCCACACCGTAAGTGCAGGTCCCCGCTACATGAGGATTGTCAGCTAAGGCCGCGTAGTAGCTGTGCACAAAATAAAATTGACTGTTCTGCTTTATGCCATGCCAGAGCGGATGGTCAATAGTTTGTTGCACATTGTTCCAACCCATGTGCGGCACCTTCAGTCTATTGTTCTGAGCATCTTGATGATTCTGACCAAAGAACTTAACTTTTCCAGGCAGTAGACCTAGGCAATCGACGCCTTTGTTTTCTTCACTATGCTGCAACAACGCCTGCATCCCTACGCAGATACCCAGCACCGGTTTTTCTTTGGCTGCCTTGCTAACGACGTCACCAACCTTGAGCCGTTGTATCTCAGACATACAGTCACGAATTGCGCCGACACCTGGAAATACCACCCTATCGGCTCTGGATATCACATTGGCGTCTGATGTCACAGACACCAACACTTTGGGGCACACGTGCTCTAGAGCTTTGGCAACGGAATGAAGATTACCCATTCCGTAGTCAATGACAGCGATATGGTTAGACGACGTGTTCATAAATACCTCAATACCGTGATTACAGTAAACAGCCTTAAGCCGTTAGCTATAGGTGTCCCTTGGTAGAGGGTAAGACCCCAGCCATACGCTCGTCCGTAGATGCAGCCATACGTATAGCTCGACCAAAGGCCTTAAAAATAGTTTCAACCTGATGGTGAGCATTGGCACCCCTAAGGTTGTCGATATGTAAAGTGACCAGGGCATGATTAACAAACCCCTGAAAAAATTCACGGGTTAAATCAACATCGAAACCGCCGACTTGGCTACGCACAAAATCAGCTTTCATGATTAGACCGGGGCGGCCTGAAAAATCCAAGACGACCCTCGATAAGGCTTCATCTAAAGGTACATAGGCGTGTCCATAACGCGTTAACCCTTTTTTATCGCCAATCGCCTCGGCG
>DUBX01000052.1:0-29695 GCA_012960115.1 Porticoccaceae bacterium | reverse complement strand
CATACCCAAAGTAATGCCAATATCTTCTACCGTGTGATGATCATCAATGTGGGTATCACCGGTAGCTTGAATATCCAGATCAATCAAACCATGTCGAGCAATTTGATCGAGCATGTGATTTAAAAATGGCACTGGTGTTTCAAAGTTTGCTTTGCCCGTGCCATCCAAATTAACACTAATGGTAATCTGTGATTCCAGTGTATTGCGCGTCACAGTAGCAGTACGCTGAGTCATCTAATACTCCAGTTTGATGTTTTAAGGCGCACAGTATACCTGAAAGGAACCTCTTTTTTCGACCTATTGGTAGCTTTTAGGGCTTCTAGACTGATTAGCAATCGGGACACAAACATCGCATTAAGGTACCATACTGCCTGTATTTACTGTGGCTGAAGAAGCCACTGCACGGAGAAATCTAGCTTGTCTAAACTGACTAAATGGTTACTGGCCACTGGCCTGATAGTGGCAGTTATAGCAGCCTTGTTAACGCTGGTGTTAAACAGCTTAGTTGACCCCAACGACTACAAATCTGATATCGAGAATACTGCCAAACAAAACGGCATTACCTTGTCCATTGAGGGCAATATAGTACTTAACGTTTTCCCAAAGTTAGGGATTACTGTTGAGAGGATTAACTTCTCAGACGGCCAAAGTATCGCAGGAAAAATACCCAAATTAGACGTCACGTTTGGTTGGTTGGCATTATTAGGCGGCAATATCAGCGAAACAAACCTGCCCATTGATTCCATCAGTCTTGCAAAGGGGACCTTGCAATATTCCCCTGACACCCCCGTGCCAGTTCAGTTTGACCAGATCGAATTGAGTATTAATGATCTTTCGCTTAACGGTAATGATTTTCAAATCAACCTATCAGCCCAAGCGCTAAACGGCTTAAACCTGTCACTTAGAACAACCGCTCAAATTGATATTCAGGACCAAAAATTAAGCCGTATCGCGGCTCGCAACTTCACGTTGATAGTCGATCAAATTACTCTAAAAGGCAACGTTGATGCTGACCTTACGACTCAAGAAATTAAAGGCAGCCTCGCCAGTTCTTCAATAAATCTGCGGCAACAGATCTCTAGGATTCAAAAGCGCCTGCCCATTTTTGTGGTGCCTTCAATGTCCAGCGACAAGGCCCTCAGTGATGTTAGTTTTAATAGTGAATTCAATGTTAACCCTTGGGGTTACTCCCGCTATGTGCATAAATTAGTGCTGGATGGACAAACATTTGCTATCGATATTACCGCCGATCAAAGCACTAACAAGATGTCTATGTCTCTCAACGGTGATAGCCTTAGTTTAGCTGACTACCTGCCGAAATCGCCTCAAAACCCTGATGACATCAACCAAGCACCAGTGGCCATTTTTGCCCCTCTGGCCGTGCCATTTATGTTGTGGCGCGGTGAAAGCAATATAGAACTGGCCATCAATAGTATTCAGTTAGATTCCTTCACCGTCAGTAATATCTATGCCAATGCATCCGGTTACCTTAAGGTACTAGAACTAACCTCCTTTAATGCCGATCTATTTGGTGGCAACGTTAATGCTGTTGGAACGCTTGACCTAAATGCCTCCACACCCAGATTCAGCCTAGAGTCCGCGATTTACGATATTGATCTAGCTCAGGCGTTTCAAGCGCTGTCAGAAACCCAAGACTTCACTGGCTATTTCAATATGGACGTGTCCTTGGAAGGTTCGGGCACAAATATTTATGAGATTCAAAAATCTTTGGTAGGTAATGGTCAATTTAAGGTGGTAACGCCCTCCTATGGCGGAGTAAACATCGAGGAAACTATTTGCCAGGCGATTGCCTTGTTCGGTAACGGCAGCAATTCACCTCAACAATGGCCTGAAGGAACACAGCTAAATGATATTGACGGTGTCCTAGGGTTTACTAACGGAAAAATAATGCTCACTAATATGACAACCGGCACTGGCAATCTAAACATTACCGGCCAGAGTCAAGTTCAGATGGTGGAACAAAGCTACACACTAAACGCCAAAGCTGTGCTAACAAGTGCCACTAGCAGCAATAACGGGTGTTCGGTCAACAAGCGCTTACAAAATCAAGTTATTCCGTTTTCCTGTAAGGGTAGCTTCGGTGCTAACAATAGTTCAACACAATCTAGCTGCGCCCCAGATCAGAAAGTCATTAGTGTATTATTAAAAAACACCCTAATACAGCAGCTCGGTGAAAAGTATTTCACAACGCCCAACAATGGGGCGCCCATTAATGGCGACTCAATCCAAAACGCGTTAAAAGGCTTCTTTAAGAAAAAATTAGGCGACTCGTGAGCCCTAGTGAGTTTCAGACAGCGGTTCTTAATTGGTTCGACCAACATGGCCGCACACATCTACCTTGGCAACAGGACATCTCTGCTTACCGAGTATGGGTATCTGAAATCATGTTACAACAAACGCAGGTAAGTACAGTCATTCCCTATTATTTGCGGTTTATGAAAAGTTTCCCCAGCGTTCAAGATCTAGCTGCAGCACCGTTAGACGAAATACTGCATCATTGGACAGGTCTGGGTTATTACGCTCGCGCTCGTAACCTGCACAAAACCGCTCAGCAGGTTAGTAGCGACTTAGAGGGCAAATTCCCAAATACGGTTGGCCAACTATGTGAGCTGCCCGGCATTGGTCGCTCCACTGCAGGCGCCATTAGCGCCATCGCGTTTCATCAACAAGCTGCCATATTAGATGGTAATGTAAAGCGCGTACTTGCGCGCTTTGCTGCCATTAGTGGATGGCCCGGTAAAACCGACGTGATGGATACGCTCTGGACCCTAGCCGAAAGCAACACCCCAGACCAGAGGATTGCGGATTATACTCAGGCAATGATGGACCTTGGGGCCACACTCTGCAAAAGCTCATCTCCTAATTGCCCAGCTTGCCCACTTAGCAAAACATGCGTTGCCTATCACCAAGGTAACCCTCAAGACTATCCCGGCAAAAAGCCTAAGAAAACTATTCCTGTTAGAAAGACATGCTTCCTCATGATTAATAATAACAAAGGCGAGTTCTTACTGCAGCAAAACGCGGCAACGGGTGTCTGGGGTGGTCTCTGGGTGTTTCCCCAGTGTGACAACACAGATGACATTGATCAGACTTTAGAGGAACTTGGCATTACCCCTCAAGGGTACAGCGTGTTAGACGCAAAACGTCATACCTTTAGCCACTTCCATCTTGACTATCAGCCCATTCAAGTGATTTTGGCCACCGCTGGCATTATTCCAAATAAGATCTCCGAGAAAGACAATCAGGTCTGGTATAACCCACAAAAGCCTATATCATTAGGCATGCCTGCACCCATTAAAGCCCTATTCAACGGCCTTAATCTGTAGGCATATTAAGATTATCAAATGAGGTTGTTATGGCGCGCACTATTTTATGTCGCAAACTAAAAAGAGAACTCCCGGGGCTAGACATGCCACCCTTCCCTGGCCCCAAGGGTGAGGAAATATTTAACACCATCTCTAAAGAGGCTTGGGCTGAGTGGATGACTCATCAGACAACCCTTATCAATGAATTACGTCTTAATATGATGGATGTATCGGCCCGAACCTACCTCTCAGAACAGCGAGAAAAGTTCTTTAATGGCGAAGAAGTCGACAAGGCCGAAGGATACGTCCCACCGACCGAATAATTCCTTGACGAATAGCAGATCAAACGCTTTAATACGCGCCTCTCGCGCAAGCGCCAGAAATGTTGTAATGCCCAGATAGCTCAGTTGGTAGAGCAAAGGATTGAAAATCCTTGTGTCCCTGGTTCGATTCCAGGTCTGGGCACCATATTGAAAAAGCCTCAGCGATTGCTGAGGCTTTTTGCTTTCTGGTGTTTTTATTGCATCCGTAATTAAACTTAATGACTAATAGGTATGCTTAGCTTGCCCGAAAAAACGGTACCATAGACCTTTATATCTTTAATAGTTTGAGGCTCTACCCTCATTGGATTTTTGTCCAAAATAACAAAATTAGCTTTTTTCCCTACCTTGATGGAACCAATTTTATGTTCTTGGTTTATGGTTCTAGCAGCGCCAATAGTGATTGCTTTTAACGCTGTATACACATCTATTTTCTGATCGGCCGAATAGGTTAAGCCTTCTGAAGCAATACGGTTCACGGCGGTCCAGACTAGAGTGAGTGGCTCGATAGGCGCCATGGAGAAGTCTGAATGAAAGGAGACCGGCACGTTGCGATCTGTTAGAGATTTAATGCGCACTAGATTATGTGCGCGCTCATCACCTAAGCCAAATTCGCCGTATTTATCTGCCAATGCCCATAGATAAAATGGATTTACCGATGCCTCAATGCCTAGGCTGGCAATTTGAGCTGCCTGTTGGTCGTCAAAATAACCCATGTGATGCAATGTCAGTCGATGGCCCTGCCGTGGATAGCTTTGCTGCAAAGCGGCCACTGTGTCGATAACCTGTTGAATACCTTTGTCACCATTAGCATGGATGTGCAGTTTGTAGTCGCTGCGCCAATAATCAGTTATTTGCTGGGTGAGGTCCTCAAGCGGGGTCATCCACTCGCCATGATGACCATCTAGATAACCCTCTTTCATTTGCATTAACTGAGAGTAAATAGCGCCGTCGGCAAATAATTTAACTTGCTTTGGCAGAAACTCAATGTTGTCGGTATTGTATTGGGCGGGCAGTTTGTCGATCCAGTCCATGGCTTTTTGGTTATCGCTAAAGCCACGATAAAGTGTAGTGCCGTTGGCTATAAGATAAACATTAAAGGGGGGCTGCTGGGCCATATAATGATTTAAAAGCCCATATTCTGTTTTAAAGTCTGTTCCAGGAAAGCCAGGTTCGGCAATAGTTGTGATGCCATTTTTTTGGATGAGCTGCGACATTAGATCAAGCCCTACCATGTATTTTTGCGGGCCAACCAAAAAGGGTGCCACTCTAGGCGCAATGGTCATCCAACCATTTTCGAAGAAATGGCCTTTCCTCCAGTCGACCTGAGGGTTGCCTTTAAAACTTTGTTCCTGGAGCCCTATCAGTTCAATAGCGCTGTCGTTAAAGAAAATCTCATGAAATGATCGATGTATAACTGCCACTGGTTTGTTTGGCGCCAACTGATTTAAAAGTTGGCGACTGAGGTCACCGTGCCATAACTGGTGATAGCCCCAAACCATAAATAGATTTTCGCTGTCAATTTGGCTGCTATTAATACTTTGCTCTAGGCGCTTCTGATACCCCGCTGGGTCTCTAACCCCTTTTTTAATGCCACTTGGAAATACCCAGTCATAGGGCGCGATGATTTCGTTGGGCAGCACAATTGCTGCGATAGAAGGGTGCACATGAGGCTCGATAAACCCAGGCATTAGGGTTTTACCTTTTAGGTCGAACTTACTGGCTTTAGCAAACCCTTGCCTTGCCTCAGCAAGGGTGCCGGTAAAAACAATTTTGCCGTCTTGCTCAGCCACGGCCTCGACTTGACTGAAGGATTCGCCGGCCATGGTGATAATATCACCACCATGATAAATAACGCCTGCTGCACTTGCAGCGTTTGTGGTCGGCAATTGTTGTTGGCTGTCACAACCGACCAACCAAAGAACAGAGGCCAAGCAAAACAAAAGCTGTGATTTACACCTTAAACCCACACTCTTCATGAGCTCGTTCCTTTAGTATTTCTTATGTTTTCTTACTCAAACATCAAGCTCTGATGTTGCTTGTGTCTCTGCAACTGGGTCTGCCTCTATGCGCTTGCCCGCGCCAAGCATAACACCTATCCAACGGGTCTCAGCCTGATTCTCTAAGGCGATTTTCAACATAATAGTGAGCGGAATAGACAGTAGCATACCCACTGGACCCAGCACCCAACCCCAAAGTACCAATGAGACAAACACCACTAGAGGCGAAAGGTTAAGACCTCGACCCATCCAGCGCGGTTCAACCACATTACCCATAATAAGGTTCACCGTTACAAAACCTATCAAGGTTAGTCCTGCCTCAAACAGTCCAAGCTGAACCAAAGCAAGTAACACAGCTGGCACTGCGGCAATAAAGGATCCAACGGTGGGTATGAAGTTCAGTAAAAAGGCTATAAGGCCCCATAGCACAGCGTAATCGACGCCCAGTATACTCAACCAGATAAAGATGATGAGACCTGTTAAAAAGCTGATGGCAGCTTTGATCGCTAGGTAGCTGTGCACGCTGTCTGAAAATTTGCTCAACCATTCATGAGAATCAGCACTGCCCCTGGCACTGCGAAGTTTTTCACCAAAACTAACATTTTCAGCAAGAATGAAGATCACTGTTAATAGGATCATAAGAGTGTTGGTCATGACATTGCCAAAGGATGCCAGCGTGCTCCCGACTATACCCATCACCGCACCAGGATCGAAACTACTGCTCCATTGTTCTGCGCCAATGGTGATCCCGCGCGCACTCAGCCATTGCTGAATATCCTCACTCATCACAGATAGTTTAGCGGCGTATACAGGGCTATCTTGGCGAAAGTTGTCAACTGATGACCCTATCACCGCGGCTAAGATAAGGCCCACGGCTAACACTAAACTAATAACCAAGAAAATCGCTATGCCTGAGGGGATACGGAAGCTCTTCAGCCAGCCTAAAACAGGCGACACGATCATGGCAATGAACACCGCCAATAAGAACGGCACTAAAAGGGGCCCTGCCATCTTCAGTCCCGACACTACTATGACAAAAGCAGCGGCAACGACTAGAAATCGGGAAAACGGGGGTGTCTTTTCATCCATCAGGCAACTCCAGCTAATAAAAAAAATTCAAGCGTTACAACCAGTATTCATTTGCGACTATAACATTACCAACCATTGGCTTTGTATAATCATAACGTCAATCTTGATTATAAATCTCGGTAATTGATATCCAGTATCGAGTTTGAGTTATTCAATACATCACGGCTAGATCTTTCTACTGGCGTTATGTATACAGTAATCTAGGTTTTGACTATACTCCGCGCCTCCATTGTTAGATGGAAATTCTCAGGGCGGGGTGCAAGTCCCCACCGGCGGTAATCCTTGACGTTAAGGTAGCCCGCGGGCGCTTTAGGTACTCTTTGTACTTGAAGGACAAGCAGATTTGGTGCGATTCCAAAGCCGACAGTTAAAGTCTGGTTATGAGAATGAGGTATAGACTTTAGTCGAGTAACCACTCGGATCTTTAGAGCAATTCGTCTTAGCTTTGGCTGGATAATGCGCGTCTTCCCTTGTTTGCCCTCAACCCAATTTATTGGTGGCCTTGATAGCCCCTAAATTAAAATTGATTTGAGCCTTTTATGAATAAAACTAGTCAAGAAATAGTAGCTCGCGGCCACATTGCGTTCGTTCAAGCCACCTGGCACAAAGACATCGTGGATCAGCTGCGAGATTCGTTTAGACACGAATTTTCCACACTAAGCGATAAGAAGATCACGTTCTTCGAAGTACCTGGCGCATACGAAATTCCCATTTTTGCAAAAGCACTCGCTGAAACTGGAAAATACGCGGCTGTTGTAGCCGCTGGTCTGGTTGTGGATGGAGGTATTTATCGGCACGAATTTGTTGCATCCGCTGTCATAGATAATCTTATGCGAGTTCAGATGGATACGGCGATGCCGGTGTTTTCTGCGGTTTTAACACCCCAGAACTTTGATGCAGGCGAAGAACACACCGCTTATTTTAAAAATCATTTCATCGAAAAGGGGCAAGAGGTAGCACAGGCTTGCGCAAACACATTAGAAGCCCTGAGTAATATCAGCTAATCAAGGTCTTCAAAATGGTAGTGGCTTAACGACTGAAGTAACAGAGGTACTACGGAAAGAATAGTAGCTTGAGTGCCACCAATACCGTCACTACCGTTATGATTGGCTGTACTAATCCAGACCCTCGTGTCATAACTAAATTAGACCCAAGCCTGGCACCTACTATCTGCGCTAGCGCCATAGGCAATGCCAGTTCCCACAACACAAAGCCATTGAAAATAAAGATAGCGGCAGACGTACCATTGACAGCTAAAATCATCAACTTAGTCTCAGCGGTGGCCTTAACTAAATTATGACCGAGCAGCCATACGAATAAAAATGGCATAATTGACCCCATTCCTGGGCCAAAAAAGCCACCGTAGAACCCCATACCAAGGGCCGCCGTACAAGCGAACCAGTTAAATCCTAGTATTGGTACTCTATCAACTGGGTTAACCTTCGGTGATAACAGGAAATAAATACCAATACCCAGCAACAAGAGGGGGATTAATCGGTTCAGTGTTCCCCCATCAAGCGCTTGAACCGTTAAGGTCCCCACTATTGAACCCAAAACCGCCATCAAAACAGAAACTAGGAGTGGTTTTATCTTGAGATGTCCTTTGCGAAAAAAATTCCACGCTGATGACAGAGTGCCAACTGAACTTTGGACCTTGTTTGTCGCCAACGCTGTTAAAGGGGGTAAGCCTGCCCACAACAAGGCAGGCAATGTGAGTATTCCACCAGAACCTGCAATAGAAGAAATCAACCCAGCAAAAAAGGCAACAGCGACTAATGCCATCTGCGTCAATAAACTTAACTCCATTGAAATCTCATTGTAAAGTGAACACTTACTTACACTTATATTACTAGCTAGGCTTTGCTGGGGTGCTTGCCGATATATTGCTTATAGTACGCTCTAATAAATGCCAAATCTGCCTCATTATCGCCCGTTGGCTGAAAGAGATCACCAATAACCAGTCGCTTGCCGGCAAAATCAAAGCCAAACAGCAAGATCTCACAATCTAGGTCATGAGCTAAACGTAAGAAGCCTGTTTTCCATTTAACTATCTTCTTACGCGTTCCTTCAGGCGCCAACCCGATGGCGACTCCACCTTCTTTTTTTGACAAGGCTACAACGTTCTCAATAATACCCTTTGGGTCGGCGCGATTTATAGGTATACCGCCCAGCCACTCCATAAACCAGACAACGCCAGGTTTAAAGATAGTGTGCTTACCAAGCCAGCGTATACGCAAGTTCAGGCCCAAAACTGCAGCCATAGCGAAGACAAAATCCCAGTTGGATGTATGAGGAGCTGCGATAATCAAAACACGCTTAACATCGGGAATAACACCCTCAACACGCCAACCAAAAAGACCGAGGACGGTCCGACCAAACCAGCGACTAAAAAGACTTCGGTTTCCACGAAGATGCTCAGGTATTTGATCTGGATGAACTGGGTATTGGTGTTGCTTCATTATGCTAACCTTTGATTTTTGACTATTGTTATTAGCTTAGCGTATCTTATCGAGTTTTGTACGGATGAAAATAAAAGCAGACTATTCCACCAAGACCTAAAGTTAAATCTAATTAGCAATTCCATTCTCGCTGACCAAGAATTTTCACATTTTTCGTCAGAAAGGGACTTTTTATTTAATTATGTAAGTGAACGCTTACTCTCATTTTGAGGCTTTTGCTCTAATGGTTAAAACTGATCCTTATGTATCCCTTGAAATTGATCATAGTATTGCTTAATAGCCACTAAGTCGAAATTATTGTTCCCACTGGGATGATAAAGATCGCCGATCACAATTGTCTTGGTAGGAAAGTTAACAGCCACCATAAGAATAGGACAATCTAACGCCTTAGCAAGCCTCAGAAAGCCTGTCTTCCATTTAGGCGCTTTTCTACGAGTCCCCTCCGGCGTTATACCAATGACAACACCTTTGCCTTTTCTTGCCAGCCGCGCAACACTTTCAACTATTGTTTGAGGCTGGGTCCGATCAGTTGGAATTCCACCCAACCACTCCATGAACCAAACGACACCTCGCTTGAAAATAGTATGCTTGGCCAACCAACGCATTCGCAGGTTAAGGCCCAAGATGGTTGCCATAGCTAAGACAAAATCCCAGTTTGAGGTATGAGGCGCTCCGATCACTAACAATCGCTTCAAGTCTGGTATCTGACCCTGAACCCTCCAACCCAAAATTCTTAGAACGGTACGACCCAACCAACGGGACACTGCGCCACGATTAGCTCGCAAATGCACTGGCGTTTGGTCTTGGTGAACAGTAGGTTTGTTAATACCCATAAATAACCTCAACTAGCTACGACAAATTCACACGTAAATCAGGCTAGTGTTCGCGAGTGGCCCGAAATGCAATATCTGGATGACGCTCTTCTGCAAGAGCTAGATTAACCCTGGTGGGCGCCAAATAAGTCAGATGCCCACCTCCATCAACAGCTAGGTTATCTTCTGCTTTGTTACGAAAGGCCTCTAGAGTCTTATGATCATCGGATTCAGCCCATCGAGCTGCATGAACATTGACTGATTCATAGATTGCTTCTACGCCGTATTCCTCGCGAAGCCGGTAAGCTACAACGTCAAATTGTAGCTGGCCAACGACCCCAACGATGACATCATTATTGCGAAAGGGAAAGAAAACCTGAGTGCTGCCCTCTTCCGATAATTGCCGAATGCCATTTTGCAACTGCTTAGCTCTTAATGGATCTCTAAGACGAATGCGCTTAAATAATTCGGGCGCAAAATTGGGAATGCCACTGAATTTGAGCGTTTCCCCTTCAGTAAAAGTGTCACCAATCTGTATTGACCCATGATTATGTAACCCGATAATGTCCCCTGCTACTGCTTCGTCAACAGAAATTCGCTCGCCCGCTTTAAAGCTAAAGGCATCAGCGATACGCACATCTTTACCAGTACGAACATGTTTCATTTTCATACCTTTAGTATATTTACCTGAGCAGATTCGTAAGAAAGCGATTCGATCTCGGTGTTTCGGATCCATATTGGCCTGAATTTTAAACACAAAACCACTGAATTTCGCTTCATCTGCCACAACCTCGCGCTCTGTTGCCTGCCGCGGCTGGGGGGAAGGTGCCCAACGCACAAAATAATCAAGCATTTCTCGAATACCGAAGTTACCCAGGGCAGTGCCAAAGAACACCGGCGCGAGCCGACCAGACAAGAATTCATCCATATCGAAAAGGTTAGTCGCGCCTTTCACCAGCTCTAGCTCTTCCAAAACGTCATCAGCATAGTCGCCCAAGGCCTCGCGCGCCTCAGGGGAATCCAGCCCATGGACCTGAACGTCGTCGGTCAATGTATGACCTTTACCCTGCACATAAACATGAATAGTGTCGGTGTAAAAATTGTAGACACCGCGGAATTCACGGCCCATGCCAATCGGCCAATTAATCGGCGCAGCTTTAATCTTAAGTACCGCTTCAATTTCGTCCAATAAATCAATGGGGTCTCGAATATCACGATCCATTTTATTAACAAAGGTTAAGATCGGCGTGTCACGCAAACGACAAACGTCCATTAGTTTAATGGTGCGGGTCTCTACACCTTTGGCCCCATCGATAACCATGAGGGATGAATCTACCGCGGTGAGTGTGCGATAGGTATCTTCAGAGAAGTCTTCGTGCCCAGGAGTATCCAGTAAATTAACCATGCAGCCTTGATAGGGAAATTGCATGACCGATGATGTCACAGAAATACCACGCTCTTTTTCCATTGCCATCCAATCGGAAGTAGCATGGCGGTCGCTTTTACGCCCTTTGACCGTGCCCGCCACCTGAATAAGATTGCCGAGCAACAATAGTTTTTCGGTAATGGTGGTTTTACCTGCATCGGGGTGCGAAATAATAGCGAATGTGCGCCTATCTGAAACGTGGTGACTCATGGGCTTTTTTACGTATCTATAAAAGTGCGGCATTATAGCTTTGTCAGCGACTTGGGTCAGCTACTAATAGCCTAGGATTAAAATCAATCTCATCTATTTGATGTCGCGTATAATACAGAATGAACCACCTACACACCGTTAACGCAAGATAGCGCTTTACCCACCCCATTTAACATTATTAATGTGTAAAGACATCAAAGGCCGCAAATCAAATGCAGTATAAAGGTCAAACAGACTACGATCACAAAGGCCCCTCACCAAAGCAAGGCGTGATACTTTGCAACTTAGGGACGCCAGATGCACCACAAACATCTGACCTGCGCCGTTATTTAAAACAATTTTTAAGCGACCCACGGGTTGTAGAAGTTCCTCGATTACTTTGGTGGCTAATCCTTAATTTGGTAATCTTGCGGCTTCGACCTCGGCGTTCAGCCAAGCTCTATCGTAGCGTGTGGACAGAGAAGGGGTCTCCATTGCTGGTCAATACGCAAGCCCAAGTCGATGGCGTTAGAAAACTGTTGACGGAAAAGCACGGCAAGGAAGTGCCGGTAGTTCTGGGAATGCGCTACGGCAACCCCTCAATTGAGTCGGCCATTAATGAGCTTAGCGCCCAGAATGTACGGAATATTACCGTGCTACCGCTTTACCCCCAATATTCTGGGGCAACCACGGGCTCAACCTTTGACGCTGTCGCTGAGGTTTTCAAACGAACGCGGTGGGTCCCCGAATTGCATTTTGTTGGCGGCTATCATCAATCAGAGGCATTTATTAATGCTCTATGCTCGAGTATTAGCCGGCATATCAACGCGCATGGTCATCCAGATAAACTTATATTTTCTTATCATGGCACCCCTGAACGATACCTCAAAAAGGGTGACCCCTATCATTGCCTATGTCACCAGACCACTCGCATGGTTGCTGAGAAAATGAACTTGGCTGAAGATAATATTATGACCACCTTTCAGTCACGCTTCGGCCGCGAGCCTTGGTTGCAACCCTACACTGATAAAACGCTGGGGACTCTGCCAAACACAGGGATTAACCATGTGGCTGTTATCTGCCCCGGTTTTTCATCAGATTGCCTAGAAACTATCGAAGAAATCAACATCGAAGCCCGTGAAATTTTCTCGAACGCTGGCGGAAAGGAGTTTCATTATATTCCTTGCCTCAATGACGACCCAGAACATATAGAAGCCCTAGCCCATATTGTTAATCAACATCTCAACATTTAAGGGATATTCTGCAGGTAGAAGCCAAAAAGCCATTTTTTCCTGAAAATAATGACTTTATCCCTCACCTCCGCGGAAAATCGGGAATTATAGTCGCGCTAGACGTATAATGCTGAAAATGAATACACCCAGTTTTCTAATCAAGCGCCGTGCAAAACATTGAAAAAAACTAACATCAAAGCCTATATGGAAACCGTTGGAGTTGCCGCTCTTGAGTCGTCAATAGTCATAGCCCGCGCGCCCACAGAGACGAAGAATCACGCCCTAACCGCTATTGCAGCGCGTCTTAGTGATGACCGTCAAATAGTGTTGTCGGCAAATCTTCTCGATATGGAGAACGGTCTTACCAATGGACTAGATCCCTCTCTATTAGACCGGCTAGCACTTAACAATGAACGCATTGAAGCTATGATCGAAGGCTTGCATCAAGTTGCGGCGCTACCCGATCCTGTCGGTGAAATGACAGACTTAGGTGTCCGTCCGAGCGGGATCAGGTTGGGAAAAATGCGCGTGCCTATCGGTGTCATCGGTATCATTTACGAATCACGGCCCAATGTCACTATTGATGCTGCTAGTCTATGCTTAAAAGCTGGAAACGCGACTATTTTACGCGGCGGAAGTGAGGCTATTCACTCTAATCAAGCTATTGCTGCCTGCATTAAAAAGGGTCTAGCTGATGCAGACTTACCTCAAACTGTAGTTCAGGTTATCAGCACGCCTGACCGCGATGCGGTAGCAGAGTTAATAACCATGACCGATTATTTGGATGTGATTATTCCTCGAGGCGGTAAGGGTCTGATAAAAAAACTTATAACTGACGCCCGAGTACCTATCATTAAACATTTAGATGGTAACTGTCACGTCTACATTGATGATCATGCCGATTTAAAAAAGGCGGTAGATATTGCTATTAACTCCAAAACACATCGCTACGGCGTGTGCAATGCCATGGAATCACTGGTTATCGCCAAGTCTGTTGCTGACGAAATATTACCTAAACTCGCAGCTATGTATACGGAAAAACAAGTTGAATTACGGGGTTGTGAAAAATCACGAGCTATCGTAGCCACCATAAATGAGGCCATCGAAGAAGACTGGGGCGAAGAATTTCTGGCACCTATTTTGGCGATTAAAATCGTAGACGGCCTCGACGAGGCTATCAAACATATCAATCACTACAGCTCTAAGCATACCGAATCTATCGTCACTGAAGACGATCAGAACAGTCGCAGGTTTTTAGCTGAAATTGATTCAAGTTCAGTGATCATTAACGCATCGACACGGTTTGCTGACGGCTTCGAATATGGTTTGGGCGCTGAAATAGGTATTTCGACCGATAAAATTCATGCCCGAGGCCCTGTAGGCTTAGAGGGTCTTACCTGTCAAAAATGGGTGGTGTTTGGCGATGGGCAAATCCGACAATAGCATGGCAGTGGCTATATTTGGTGGGACCTTCGACCCTATTCATAATGGCCATTTAACCATTGCTAGCGATCTAGTTCAGTTGCTCGATGTTAGTGAAGTAAGAATGGTACCATGCGCTTACCCGCCTCATCGCGGCGAGCCAAATGTGTCAACGGAGCATCGGCGAGAAATGCTGGCAACTGCCTTGAGTCATACTGACTCGCCGCTGATCATTGATGACGTTGAATTACGACGATCAGCGCCAAGTTATAGTATTGATACTGTTAAACTGCTGCGTAATGAAATTGGGGCCGACGCTCCTTTGTTTATGTGTATTGGCATGGACGCACTGGGTAAACTTGACAGCTGGCATCAGTGGCAGAACATTTTAGATTTTTGCCACATTGCTGTTTCGTCACGGCCCGGTTACGAGCAGCCTGAAGTAGGCCCTCTAACTGAATGGATTGCCTGTCACCGCAGCGGCGATTTGAGTGAAATACAGAGGAAGCCAAATGGATGCATCTATTTTTGCGACTTATCCATGTTAGATATTTCATCTACCAACATTAGAGTAAAGATGGGTAAAGGGGATGATGTCCGCCTTATGCTGCCTGACTCTGTAATTAGCTATATCCAAAAAAACCGTTTATATGAGTAACCTTGTACTATGAAAAAAGATCTCCACGAAATAATTATCTCTGCCCTTGAAGACGTTAAAGCCCAAGATATTGTAAGCATTGATGTTACAAAATTAACCGGCATTATGGACACCATGGTAGTCGCAAGCGGCAACTCTAGCCGCCAAGTAAAATCTCTGGCCAATAATGTAGCTGTCGACGCCAAAAAGGCTGGATTCAGGGTGATTGGAATGGAGGGTGATGACGTTTCAGAATGGATATTGGTCGATTTTGGAGATGTTATTGTGCATGTAATGTTACCCACAACTCGGGCATTCTATGATTTAGAGAAATTATGGTCTTTGCGCCCAGATGATCGCCCTTTAAACACAGATGCGGAGGCCGAGGCCGCAATGTTGGGTGCGCCGCCTATTGGTCAGGATTAATTTGAAACTCCGCATTCTGGCTGTCGGTACGCGAATGCCTGCATGGGTAGAAACGGGATGTCTTGAATATAGTAAACGTATGCCGCCTGAACTGCGCATCCAAACCACTGAAATATCGCTTGGCCCGCGAGGTAAAAGTCAGTCATCAATCAAAGCAACAGAAATCGAAGGCCAATCGATTTTAAAGGCTCTATCCGATAAGGATTTTGTTATTGCGCTTGATGTGCTGGGCAAAACCATGACTACCGAAAGATTAGCCAGCAATTTAGCCAGCTGGCAAATGGATGGTCGAGATGTTAACTTACTGATTGGTGGCCCAGATGGTCTCTCGCCTGATTGTATAGCTAGGGCTAATATGCGTTGGTCTCTATCGGATTTAACGCTTCCCCACCCTCTAGTGCGCATTGTGCTAATGGAGCAGCTTTATAGGGCATGGACGATTAATGCTAACCACCCATACCATCGTAATTAGGTGTTTGGATAGACAATAATGATACATAAGGAAGCTTTCTCAGACCCCGCTCGCGAAAGAATAATATTTACTAGGCGGCTTATATTGTCTATGTTTATCATGTTGGTCATGGGGCTGACCATTATTTCTAGGTACGTTGACTTGCAGGTCAATCAGTTTCAAGATTTTGCAACCCACTCAGATAATAACCGTGTGCATGTGCGACCGATGGCGCCCACTCGAGGTGTTATCTATGATCGAAACGGGGAGATTCTCGCCGACAACAGGTCCTCATCCAATCTCTCTATTATTCGAGAGCGCGCTGACGACCTAGACCAGTTAATCAATAAAGTTGGCTCATTAATAACTCTTACCGACAACGACATCACGCGTTTTTATAGTCAATTAAAAAGAAGAAGGCCCTTTGAACCGACGCCACTAAAGTTTAATTTAACTGAAAAAGAACAGGCGATTTTAGCTGTCAACCAGCACATCCTAGGCGGCACCAAGGTCAGTGCCAAATTGACTCGGTTTTATCCCAAGCGCGATCTTTTTACTCATGTCGTAGGCTATGTTGGCCGGATTAACGAACGTGAAAGTAAAATAATTGATCCTATCAACTACAGCGGTACCGACTCCATTGGCAAAATTGGTATCGAGAAATTTTACGAGGAATCTCTGCTTGGAGAGGTGGGTAGTGATCATGTAGAAACTAATGCCAGGGGTCGAGTGATGCGGGTTATTGATCATGTAAGTCCTGTTGCTGGTAACGATCTTCAACTGCATCTTGACAGCCGTTTACAACAGGTAGCCTATGAGGCATTTTCGGGCGAACGTGGGGCGCTAGTCGCAATAGAAATAGAAACCGGCGGTGTTCTCGCCATGGTTAGCGCGCCAAGCTATGACGCCAATCCATTTGTCTCAGGCATTAGCCAAAAGGCTTATGATGCTCTCCTTAACTCAGCAGATAAACCTATGTTTAACCGCTCTATTAAGGGCCAATATCCTCCAGGTTCAACCATTAAACCTTTGTTCGGGTTAATCGGTCTTCAAAGTCAAAGTATTACAACGGAGACTAAGATAGAAGATCCGGGCTATTTTCTTATGGAAGGTATTGAGCGCCCCTGGCGAGATCATAATTCAGAACGGGGCGGCCATGGGAAGGGCGTTGATTTAGCAAAGGCAATCATCGAATCCTGCGACGTGTTCTTTTACAAGATGGGCGTAAAAATTGGCATAGACACTCTGGCAGCCAGTAGCCAAGCATTTGGCCTAGGTAAAAAAACTGATATCGATTTACCGGGAGAGCGCTCGGGCATAATGCCCTCTAGAATATGGAAGAAAAGTGCTCGCGGAGCATCCTGGTTTGACGGCGATACTATTAATGTGAGTATTGGTCAAGGTTTTATGCTCACCACACCATTGCAACTTGCCGTTATGACCGCTAGCATCGCCTCAAGAGGTGACCTGATTCAGCCACAAATAGTTAAATCTATTAATGGTGTGGAAAATCCTACGATTAAAGTTGCCGAAAACTCTAAGATTAGTGATAAATATTGGAATTATATCCACGATTCGATGCGTGATGTTGTGCACTCGAATCGAGGCACGGCAAGAGGTATCAACAAGGATTTGACCTACAGCATAGCGGGAAAAACTGGCACAGCCCAAGTCATCAGCATTAATGCCAGCGACGAGTATGATCGGTCAAAGATTAGCGAGCGACAGTGGGATCATGCGCTGTTCGTCGCTTTCGCTCCCGCTGAAGATCCAAAGATAGCCGTAGCCTTAATTGTTGAAAATGGCGAGCACGGTAGCTCTGCAGCTGCTCCTATTGCCAGAACTGTGATAGATACATACATCAAATCTGCAATGAGCGAAAATGACGCTCAAAACCTAACAGCAACTAACGCTTCTTACTTAAATTCTTTGCAAGGTTATAACGTTTATGGAGAACAGTGATTTTGTTAGAAGGATGCAAAGCCCGGGCGGCGATCGGAAAAAGAGTGGATCAACTCATATAGATTTTCCATTATTAACATTACTGCTTGCGTTATGTGCCCTCGGATTGATGGTGCTCTACAGTGCCGGCGATCAAAATCTTACTTACCTAAAGCGTCAGGCAATTTTCATGGTGCTTGGATTTATCATCATGTTTGTAGTGGCCCAATTCGAAGTTCGCTATTGGAAGAAATGGGCGTTTGTAGTTTATAGTCTAGGGTTGTTGTTGCTCATTGCCGTATTCTTCTTTGGTGTTGGCGCAAAAGGAGCGCAGCGATGGCTGGATATTGGCTTTTCTCGGCTGCAGCCTGCAGAATTTATGAAGATAGCTGTGCCTTTGATGTTAGCGTCCTACTTGAGCAAACGTTTTATTCCACCAACGTTCAAACATATAAGTTGCGCGATGGTAATGACAATCATTCCAGCCGCTCTAATTATGAGGCAACCTGACTTAGGAACGGCGTTATTGGTCTTCCTGTCGGGGTTTTTTACGTTGTTCTTGGCGGGCTTAGGCGTACGTTATTTAATAGGCACATTCTTAACCGGTATTGCTGCTGTTCCTATTGTGTGGAATTTTGTCCTTTTAGATTATCAAAAACAAAGAATACTAACGTTACTTTCGCCTGAAAAAGACAAACTGGGTAGCGGGTGGAATATCGTTCAATCTAAAACGGCTATAGGATCTGGAGGTCTAAATGGCAAAGGTTGGACCGAAGGCACTCAATCACAATTGAATTTTCTCCCTGAGAGCCATACTGACTTTATCATAGCGGTACTAGCCGAAGAATTCGGTTTGATTGGCGTCCTTACTCTTCTCGCGCTATATACATTAGTCATTGCTAGGTGCTTATTTATCGCGCTTAACGCTCAATCTCAATTTGGTCGATTACTCGCCGGCAGTTTAGGTTTAATCTTTTTTATCTATGTTTTCGTGAATATGGGTATGGTATCGGGTATATTACCTGTAGTAGGAGCTCCACTTCCAATGATCAGCTATGGTGGCACGGCTATTTTAACGCTATTTATTGGATTTGGTTTGCTCATGGCTATCAGCACAGAGCCCAACCGTATGGGGACAAACCTTTGATGTCGACACTTAAATTAGTAATTTTGGGAGTGCTTTTATCTGCATCTGTAACTGTCTTAGCAGACTATTCGAAACACCCTGAAGCATCAGATTTTATAAGTACCATGGTCAATAAGCATGATTTCGAAAAATCCCAAATTGAGACGTGGCTAGCAAGTGCAACGCACCAAAAAAGTATCGTAAAAGCCATGAGTCGCCCAGCAGAGAAGGTTAAGCCATGGTATAAATATCGGAAGCACTTTATCTCTAATTTAAGAGTATCAAGGGGTGTTCAATTTTGGCAAGAAAATCACGAAACTCTTAAGCGTGCGGAAATAGAATTTGGGGTTGATCCTGCTATTATCGTGAGCATTATCGGAGTTGAAACTAATTACGGGCGCAATGTAGGAAGCTATAGAGTCATTGATGCTTTGACCACCTTGGCATTTGACTACTACACCTATACTGAGAAACGCGAGTCTAGAAAGAGCTTCTTTACCACTCAGCTCGAACATTTATTACTCCTAGCCCGCGAGCAAGGAAAGGACCCTTTAACACTCAAAGGGTCTTACGCTGGCGCAATGGGTTGGGGCCAGTTTATGCCGAACAGCTATCGTAACTACGCGATCGATTACGATGGAGATGAATTCGCAGACATCTGGACCAATCCTACCGATGCTATAGGAAGTGTAGCTAATTACTTTAAAAAGCATGGTTGGAAAACTGGCTTGCCAGTGGCTACACGGGCGCATGTTAAGGATATCCCCGATTCAGCTACGCTCAACAAAATGAAGCGTCCAAAAACCACGATTGCCGAACTTATTACTCAGGGCTATACGCCAACTGATCAGGTTGCTAAAGACCTCACCGCATTCCCACTGAGCTTTGAAGCCAAGTATGGTCAAGAATATTGGCTGGGCCTGCATAATTTTTATGTTATCGGCCGTTACAACCCTAGAGCCAAATATGCCATGGCCGTTCATCAATTAAGCCAGCAAATTCGAACCAGCCAGTGTAAATTAGCAGAAGACTGCTCATAGTTTTTTTGTGCTCTGCTGCCGTGTTGAAATTTTTTTGTCTTAACCCCCATAAATAACTTTTTCAAGTGCCCATGAATGACTATGGAGTGCTAAACTTAGTGCTTACTTTTACTGACAACATGGTGTCCCAGCTATGGCCAAGAAATGGCTCTTCTCTGCTCTACTAATTGCAATAGCGATCTCTCTCGTTCCTCCAGCTTATAGCCAAATATTGAGGCCAGCTGAACCAGAAATTGCCGCTAAGGCATGGATATTGATCGATGCAACTACCGGTAAGGTGTTACTAGAAAGAAATGCAGACGAAAAATTACCCCCGGCCAGTCTCGCCAAGATGATGACCACCTATATTGTATCTAACGAGATCGCTGCACAACACCTTCAGGAGGATAGCGAGGTTCTTATTAGCGACAACGCTTGGATTCTAGGTGGCGCGAAAACTGATGGTTCAACAATGTTTCTTAGCCCTCGTACTAAAGTATCCGTGCTTGACCTCATGCACGGGGTAATTATCCAGTCAGGCAATGATGCTGCCATTGCGCTAGCAGAACATATTGCCGGCAGTGAATATGCGTTTGCCGACATGATGAATCAGCAAGCAGAAATATTAGGGATGCGTAATACCGAGTATTTGAACGCTACCGGACTGCCTGCAGAGGGAATGGTTACTTCAGCACGTGATTTAGGGATTATGGCAAGCGCAATTATTCGCGATCATCCGGAATACTATGCGATTTATGCTAAAAAATACTTCGAGCATAACAATATCAATCAACCGAACCGCAATCGTCTACTGTGGCGTGATAATAGCGTTGACGGTTTAAAGACGGGGCATACCAGTGAAGCGGGGTATTGCCTGGTTTCTTCCGCCAAGCGCCGTGGAATGAGACTTATCGCCGTGGTCATGGGTGCTAGTAACGATGAATCCCGAGCTCGAGAATCCCAAAAATTGCTGTCATATGGATTCCGCTATTATGATACAAAAGTAATCTACTCAGCTGGCGAAATATTAAAAACCGGAGCCAAGGTGTGGTACGGCGCAGAAGAGTTTTTAAATTTAACCATTGCAGAAGATGTGACTCTAACCGTCCCTCGTGGTTCTGAAAAAAATCTTAAAGCCAACATTCTAATTAGCGACTTAATCAAAGCTCCAATATCAGTAGGGCAAGAACTCGGGCAGCTACACGTTAGCTTAGATGGGGAAGCCCTAGTAGATATCCCTCTAGTCGCGGAGAAAAGTATTCCCAAGGCAGGTATCTTTTCCCAATTATTTGACTGGATAATTCTTTTATTCACTCGGTTATTGTCGTGAGACTATGCCCATGACTGATAAAAAGCAGCCAAAGATAGAGTTCCCCTGTGACTATCCCATTAAGGTTTTAGGAGAAGCACATGCTAGCTTTAACGAGCACGTCCTTGCCGTAATGGATAAACACGCACCGGGTTTTGACCGCCAGAAGATATCGATCCGAGACAGTAGCAAAGGTAGCTGGCAAGCTATGACCGTTGTTATAAAGGCCACTGGAAAATCTCAATTAGACAGTATATTTGCGGCATTAAAAACAAGCCCGCGAGTTAAGATGGTGTTATAACAATGGTGCCTGAAACGCCTTTAATTATTCGCCATTTAGGTGTCCAGCAATACAATCACACCTTTACGGCGATGAAACAATTCAATGAAGAACGGAACGAAGCAACCGCAGATGAAATTTGGTTTGTTGAACATTATCCGGTCTTCACTCAAGGTCAGGCGGGCAAAGAAGAATATATTTTAGTACCTGGTGACATACCTGTTGTAAAAAGTGATCGTGGTGGGCATGTCACCTATCATGGTCCCGGACAAATCACCGCTTATTTGCTTATTGACTTGCGGCGCTTAAATATCGGTGTTCGACAGCTAGTGTCTCTCATTGAGAAAGCTCTTGTTGATACGCTAAACTGCTGGAATATTTCAGCTTCACCTCGACGTGAAGCCCCAGGAGTTTATGTCGATAACGGGGAGAAAATTGCCTCTTTAGGATTGCGTATCCGTAAAGGCTGTAGCTATCACGGCCTCAATTTCAACATTAATATGGATATGAGTCCTTGGCAACGCATTAATCCCTGCGGCCTGGGTGTTGTTATGACTCAAGTCGCTGATTTAGTTAATCCTTCTCCAGATATCAAGGTGGTAAGTGAGAAATTAGCGGATTATTTAACGATCGGACTCGGTTATAATGAGTGTTCGATAGGACTACCATTACCTCATGTTAGCGATTAAGGAAGAAACCTAGCCATGTCATTTGACACTGTACCTCCACAACGCACGCGACGATTACAGAAAGGCGAAAAGCTTCGCAGTGCTGACAAGGTTGAGCGGATTCCAGTAAAAGTGATCCCGACAAATATTATTCAGCGCAAACCAGAATGGATGCGTATCCGTCTTACATCCTCACCTAAAGTTCAGGAAATTAAAAACATTCTAAGACGCCATAAGATGTCCACAGTATGTGAGGAAGCAGCCTGCCCCAATCTTCACGAATGCTTTAGCGGTGGCACAGCGACATTTATGATCATGGGTGAAATATGCACACGGCGCTGTCCTTTTTGTGATGTAGGACACGGCAAACCACATGACCTTGATGTTGATGAACCTAGAAACTTAGCCGCTGCTATTCAAGAGATGGGATTGAAATATGTCGTTATTACCTCGGTGGATCGAGATGATCTTCGCGATGGTGGCGCACAGCACTTTGCAGACTGTATACGTGAGGCCAAAATTTTATCGCCTGGCTTACAGGTCGAGGTGTTGGTACCAGATTTTCGTGGCCGTATGGTTCCTGCCTTAGACATACTATCCACGACACCGCCGGACATTTTTAATCACAATATGGAAACTGTGTCGCGGCTATATAGAGAGGCTCGCCCGGGCGCGAACTATGCTTGGTCTCTTAAACTACTCAAAGAATACAAGGCACTAAATCCACCGGTAAAAACCAAGTCCGGCTTGATGGTAGGGCTTGGCGAAACTAAAGATGAGCTACTGAGAACATTGGATGATCTCCGTGAACACGATGTTGATATGCTTACGGTTGGCCAATACCTACAACCATCAGTCAACCATTTCCCGATAGATCGCTTTGTTCATCCAGACGAATTCGCAGAATATACTGCTTACGCAGAAAGTATTGGATTCAAGCAGGCCGCCTGTGGTCCCCTAGTGCGCTCTAGCTATCATGCAGATAAGCAAGCTAGAGGCGAAGATATTAGCTAATTTAAATATTTTTACGCAGCCGAATATTACCCCGTAATATAAACACCCTTTTAGATATAGTTACTCAGTTGACCAAATTTCACGAATTGGCTCACCAAAATCATCATAAATAATTTTTTTTGTTGGCTGCTTGGAGGCCTTGATCACCTTTGGAGGGCTCTTTTTGGTTTTCCGGCTATCTAGAGCTAAGACTACATCATTAATATAAGTTCTAGTTTTTGGTGGCTCACTGCTCACAAATGCTGATCGGGCCCGAGGTTTGTCGGCGGGTTCACCCGTTTCACCGGCACCATGTTTTTTGATTTCACCACCCAGCGACAAGAACTCCGCCGTCTTTCGGCGAAGCTCTCTGCGAATAGCATTTTTACTGGATCGTGAAGTCACAATTTTATTTCAAGGTAAAATTAACTTGCTAGTCTAACAAAAGACCTTATCCAATCACACAAGCAAAAGGATAATCTGGTCATTTAGTCGAATAAATCCAGTTGTAATACTAAATCTTGCTGACTCGTGTCGATAAATCGCACCCCCAAACCAATCAATCTTACCGGCCGCTTGCCTCGCTCCCACGCCTGATAAAACAAATCTTCAAAGCTCTCGACAGGCAAGCCTTTGATCATCTGACGTTCAACCGTGGTGCTGGTGAAGTCATTAAATTTCACCTTAATGAATTGTTTAGTCACTAAATAATCACTGTCGACACGGCGTAGGCGACTGCGTAACTCTATTAATAGATCAGCAATTTTCGGAACGCAAATAGATTGACTGGGTAAATCGTCAGTATACGTATGCTCAACACTGAGTGATTTGCGTCGATTATTCGAGTTAACCTGACGGTTATCTATACCAAAACTTAAGTCATGGAGACGTTTACCAAAGGTGCCAAATTTATCCACCAACTCAATAAGAGATTTCTGCTGTAAATCCCAGCAGGTTTTAATGCCTAACCGATCAAGTTTTTCATTTGTCACCTTGCCCACACCAAATATTCGCTTAACAGGTAGTGTTTTCACAAAGCCGTCAACATTATCGGGGGTAATAACAAATTGGCCATTTGGCTTATTTAAGTCACTGGCTACTTTTGCCAGGAATTTATTGGGTGCCACCCCTGCAGAAGCTGTAACCCCCACTTCTTCAGCTATAATTCTTCGTATTTCCTCAGCAATCAAAGTAGCGCTACCTTGAAAATCGCTGCAATCGCTAACATCCAAATAAGCCTCATCTAGAGATAATGGCTCAACTTTATCGGTGAATTGATAGAAAATTTGGCGTATTTGCTGGGCTGCTTGACGGTACTTAGCCATAGTTCCAGGGATAACGACAAGATCAGGGCATAACCTGAGGGCATGCGCAGTGGGCATCGCCGACCTCACACCAAACTGCCGAGCTTTATAATTACAGGTCGCAACCACTCCACGTCTATCCGATTTTCCACCTACCGCTACAGGTAAGTTCAGCAAGGAGGGGTCATCGCGCATCTCGATAGCAGCATAAAAACAATCACAGTCACAGTGAATGATTTTTTTCACTTACATGGCCTTTGTTATCTTTTCCTATCCATAAAAAAACATGACAATACACACACATGGTTGATCAGGGCACTTCATCTTCAAACTGATGATCAGCAACACGAAAACCAAAACGTTTAGATATAATACTTGGTATTAACAGCATTGCAGGGGTTAGCAATAGCGTCAGAATAGTCGAAAAAGCGAGTCCATTTACAATGGCACTTGCCAATGGCTGCCACCAAGAGGCCACCATACCACCAACAGTATAAGTGCGATTCACAATGTCGATACTAATGCCGTTTGCAAGCGGCAGTAATCCAACAATAGTGGTAACCGTCGTCAGCATGACTGGTCTAAAGCGGGATTTTGCCGCGACCAAAACAGCTTCTGATGCTGTCAATAAATTATTATTCCGACGAAGATAGTTATAGGTATCAATCAATACGATATTATTGTTAACCACAATACCTGCCAGGGCTACTATACCGACACCGGTCAGAACTGTGCTAAAGGTTGCTTGAGAAATAGTTAACCCGAGTAAAACACCAGCGGTCGATAGCACCACAGAGAAAAGAATCAATCCCGCCTGATAAAAACTATTAAATTGCATCACCAACATTATCAGCATTACCGACATGGCTAATGAGAACGCTGTAGACAAAAAAGCGGCGGCGTTAGCCTGCTCTTCATTAGCGCCACGGAAGCGTACTTTTACCGAAGAGTCAATATTTTGCGTCGCTATCCAGTCACCAATTGCCTTAGTTTGATTGTCTGCCAAATAACCATCTTCTGAATTGCCCAAAATTAGTACCGTTTCAAGCATATCGTATCGCTGAATTGCATCAACACGAGGTTTCGCTACCCGTTGGCTGAAGTTACTTATGGACACTGGCCCTCTGGGAGTATTAACTTTTAAGTTATCTATAGTCGCTAACTGACGATCCTGTTCTGGGTAACGTAATCTAATTTCAATTTCACCATCCGCATCATCTGGGCGGAACTCACCAATGATAATACCGCTGGTAACCATCTGCACCATATTACCTACGTCAGCAACGTTGACGCCCAGCATGGCAGCTCGGGCGCGATCAACCTCAATCTCCCACTGAATACCCGCTAATGGCAGAGTGTCTTGCAGGTTTCTGATTCCCTCGACGTTGCCATTAATCCACTGTCTTATTTGAGTAACGGTTTTATACAGAGCCTGACGATCTGATGACGACACCTGAATTTGAATGTCTTTACCTGTAGGGGGCCCAGTTTCCATTTCTTTCCCAGTGGCATAAATGCCTGGCAAGCCACTCACCCGTTCTCTAATTTCCGAAAATACTACATCACTACCCCTGTCACGCTGTTCCCTAGGGAACAGCTCTACCAAAAAAGAACTTATTTGATCCCTACTTACATCTGTACCATACAGAACATAGCTATCGGTACTACTGTAACCATATAGATTTTTTACACCTTCAATCTCTGAGACAATATCATGAACCTTGAGCGTAATCTCTCGCTGTTCATCAATAGATAAATTCCCCTGTGCTCGCACCTCTAACATGCCGTATTGGCTTTCTATCTGAGCAAAGAATTCTTGGCCAGCGTTAAATTTTCCGTAGCTAAAAAAGATCCCAACAATCACTAGCATTGTCGCTAGAATAAATTTAATCGGAGCATTGATAATTGGATTTAAAGCCTTCAAATAAACATCTAGCAGCGGCTGAAATAAGGTTTTTGCTGATTCTTCTGACTGGTGGTCTTCGGGTAGTTTTTTCCGCTTACCGCGACGTCGAGAAAGTGCAATACCCAGAGTAGGCGCGAAAATTAGCGCATACATTAAAGACCAGCCCAAAACAGCAAACACCGTAATAGGCAAATAAGACATGAAGTCGCCAGAAACGCCTGGCCAGAATAATAGGGGTAGAAATGCTGCTAAGGTAGTACCCGTTGAAGCGATCACAGGAATCGCCATGCGTTGCACCGCGGCAATATAAGCCTCGCGAGTCGAAAGCCCCGCTGCTGCTTTGGTACTAGCAAATTCTACCACCACAATAGCTCCATCAATCAACATACCCAGAGACAGTAATAGTCCAAACATAACCATAAAATTGAAGCTGTAGCCTAACGAATGGATGATAATTAGTGCACCCAAGAGGCAAAATGGAATACCAAACCCTACCAACAAGCCAGACTTGACGCCCAAAGTAGCGACGACCAATATCAGCACTAAACACATCGCTGTGATGATATTACCCTGCAACTCACTAACCATTTGATTGGTCATCGCAGAACTGTCAAAGGTATAACCTATATCCATATCAGCTGAAAATCGGTCACGCGACCGCGCCACGGTTTCTCTAGCGGCCGCCACTGTCCTAATAAGGTTAGCGTTAAGTCGCTTGCGAACATCAATGGCAATCGTTTTTTTGCCATTAAGCACACTATAGCCAGAAGGATCTTTAAAGGTACGGCGAACATCAGCTACATCGCCTAAAGTCACAGCTCCATCTGAATTATTACGGATAGGTAACGCGCGAATATCGGCTGCCGTTTCAATCAACGCGGGCACCTTAATGCCGAATCTGCCCTGTGCAGCATCCATCTCTCCCGCAGGAATCAATAAGTTATTGACCCTTACCGCCTGAACTATTTCATCAATTCTTAAACCATATTGCTCCAGCCGAGAGGGATCGATAACAACATCGACAACCTCGTCACTATGCCCTGATATATCTGCCGTTAGGACATCAGGGAGCATTTCCAACTGTCGCTGATAGTATTTTGCTGCTGAATATAACTCTCGCTCAGTTACCTTTTCCCCCGAAAAAGTAACAATGATAGTGGGCTCAGGGCTGGGACTGAGCTCATTAACAATCGGTTCTTTCGTGTCTAAAGGAAACTCGGCTTTCGCGCGATCTACAGCCTCACGAACATCAGCTACCGTATCTTTAATATCTTCACCAACTTCAAATTCAGCGGTGACAATCACCACACTTTCTCGAGCGGTAGCTTTAATTTCATCTATTCCATCAAGTGTTTTTAACTCTTTTTCTATAGGCCTTATCAGCAACCTAGCACCGTCTTCAGGCGAAATGCCATCATGTCTAACCGTTATCATAACCACAGGCAGTGTCACATTAGGGTTCATCTCCACCGGCATAGACACGCGCGACATAGTCCCCGCGACAAGAATAAGCAACATGATAGAAAGAGTTGCTCTAGTGTGATTCACTATAAGTCTAAGAAAATTCATTAACTTGAGATTCCGCTCTATTAGTTGGCTTTGGCTGAGGTGACACTAGGATCAACACTTTCGCCATCAATCACATAGTTTTGCCCAACAGTAATCACCGAAACATCGGAGGGCAGTCCTGAAACCCAAATTCCGTCAGTTGCCTCTCCTAAGGTCGACACTTTTACTGACTCGATGACATTCCCTTCCAGCAATACTCTTACAACAGTCTGTCCAAGGTCATTAAGTAACACAGTGCTCGCGGGAATCTTGTGGGCGCTGACACCTTGGATAAGTATGTCTAGACGAGACGAAATACCAGACCTTATCGATCGATCAATATTGCTAGCAGTTGCCTCCAAACGATAGCTGCGAGTCGTTGAATTCGCTTCATGAGCTAAATACGTCACCGTGGCGGAGACTGTTTGACCGTCACTTAGAGTGACAGTCGCTAAACTACCCATATCGATTCTGTTGATGTCATGTTCACTCACCAAAGCCTTTATTTTAATGGGGTGTAACTCGATCACAGAAGCACATAGACTGCCAGGAACAACATAATCACCCACCTCTACTGGTCTATTTTCGACAATTCCAGCAAATGGCGCAGTCACCTGCAAATTATTTACATTGAGCTGAGCGCGTTTAAGACCAGCTCTAGCTGTTGCAAGATTTGCCTTCGCCTGGGAAATTGCCAGGTCAGATTGATAACCTCCTGTTTTAAGCTTTACCGCACCCCTATAGGCGATATCTGACTGTTCTAGATTTGCCTTTGCCTGATCTAAACGTAAATATCGATCCTCTGCGTTTATTTGGCATATCGCATCGCCTTTGGTGACCGAAGCTCCCTCCTCTACCAATATCTTAGAAACCTGGCCGGCAACCTGCGCCAAAACATTGACCGTTCGATTTGACTCAGTGTGGGCTCTCAACGATAGTTTCGGCCGGAAAAACTGTTCAGAATATTGCGTTACCTGAACGACAGTCAGCGGTGCCGAAGGCAACTGTAGATCTTCGGCAGACTTAGGGAAAGTTAAAAACCCACTCGCAAACCACACCACAAGAGATACAACAAAAAATCCTGCTAGCCGAACATTGTTATTCAAGGTAATTCCTCTGCTATTCAATCAAGATATATAGCGCTTAAGATGCATTAAATCATCACTATAATATTGGGGTCAATTTCTCACAATCAAGGTCGTTTCAATTACCCACTTAACCCTTTCAATAAACCATTATCTGTGCCGCCATCTTTATACACAAGGATAGCTCTCGACTAACCAGTATCAGTGACAAGCTCCTTCTTGGGGGCGCGTCACCATTGTACGGTCAATGCAGTAATTCGGCTTACATCTCTAGCTATGATGGGCAATCAAAAAAACATCTCTATGACAACGAAACCGCCCATTAAGGCTCATCTTAATACTTACAATGGTCACCGGAAAATTACTTATACGGGCATCCACAACCTGAGAGCTCCATATCTATATTTAAATTTTACTACCTATCGTTTATTAAGCTCCTTTTCAGCCCTTTAATATTCAATATAGGGCTGAAAAATAGGTTATTTTAAAGTTTTTTTTGTTAGAATGCGCGTTCAAAAATAAATAGGTTTTTTTAATGAATATTCCACTACTTCCACCCTTACTGGGTCTTTTTGGCATGTTGGCCGCATTTTTTGTTTACACATTGGTGATGAAATATCCCGATGGCGAAGATAAGGTAAAGAAAATCGGTGATCAAATTCATAGCGGCGCACTTGCTTTTATGAAAACTGAATACAAGTATCTGCTGGTTTTTATTACGGTTCTG
>DUBX01000051.1 GCA_012960115.1 Porticoccaceae bacterium | reverse complement strand
CCTCAAAAAAGTCAGTATTCTTATCGGTGAGATTATCCATCAATGCGTTAAAGCCCTGCTCTTCGAGAACTTCTCGATATTTATGTTTTTTTATCGCGACATAGGTAATCCCTTTAACGCGAATATCCACCGCCTGCCAAACATTAGCATTAGTACGCTTGATGAGTATATCTAGATTAATATCTGGAATAATCGGGGATTCCATTAATACCTGAACCCAACCCATACCTTGCTTTTCGTTGACTACCACATCGGCAACTCTAAAATCTTGCCCGCCATAACTTTCAAGACCTTCAAACGCATAGCGAATTAGGGTTTGATCCACCGTTGCAATCAAAGAGAGTCGTTGTTGGTCACTAAAGTTTGTATAGTGCGACTTGCCCACTAGTGCCCGCGTCGTCGATGAACTATCCCAGTGGTTAATCACCGTTGATGTTAAAAAGTCGTAATAAGCAACGGGGTTGCTTAGATACATTTCTTGATTATTCGTCAGCTGATTAGTGACCGATCTAAATAATGCATCAAATTGAGTATGGACTATTGCTTTAGCATCTTCTGGCGCAGGCACAGAGTCCTCTTGAGCTGCAAACAACGGCAACATCACCAAGCTCATCATTGCTGCGATGAATAGTCGCCCTAAACCCCAATTCTTCATCCCATACCCTTGTCTTTTGCAGTTGATAAGTCGCCGTCGTTAATGGACATCGACACCCCGAGAAAAGCTAGTCTTCTCATCAAATAGTCACGTGTAAATTACTGACGCCCTTAACCGATCTATTCTAGTCTTTTTAATTGTTGCTGTAAGCATGACATTGTCGAAAAACGAGTAGCATAAGAACAACGAAGGAAATTGTTGACTCCTTTATGCGGGGTGCTAAAATGCGCGACTTCAAGACGATTTACAATTCCGCCTTAGCTCAGTTGGTAGAGCAAATGACTGTTAATCATTGGGTCCTTGGTTCGAATCCAAGAGGTGGAGCCAAATAGCAAACAAAAACGGGGCCTTCAAGGCCCCGTTTTTGTTTTTCTTGTTAGTAAATTAGGTACAGTGCCCTTAAAGAGCTTAGCAATAAAGCAGGCGGGGTCATAAAAAAGGGCTGCACATTGTGCAGCCCTTTTTTACTTATACACATAAGGAATTAACTTTCGGACTTACCGCCTGCTGGTTGAGCATGCCAAATTCGAGGGTTGTCACACTCACTCATACCTGCATACATTGTTTGTGCGACTCCAAAAGCGCCCTTAATCATCATATCATGGGCAAAGCCACGTTCTGCCAGCGATTCAGTGACGTAAACATTATAGTAATCGGTCTTATCCGCTCTTGGCGCACCAATACCGGGAATCCAACGATAAATACCTCCGGGCATTCCATTTTCATCCATCCAAGACGTCCACTTAGCATCAGCCGCCATAAGGTCAGACAATGAATAACCCTCATTAAACTGGCAGGCAGAAATTTGTAAAAACCCTGCCTGGCCTAACTTAGGATATGGTCGCGCTTCAATACTCGTCATAAAGCCGTGAGAATCACACGTCCAAACCGAATCAAATTTCTTCTGTAACTTAGTACCTTTAGCAAGCCATTCATCAACGCTAATACCTAGAGACTCATGATCTTCGGTAGCACCCAACCATAATGAATCAAAAGGAAAGTCTGACCCATTAGTGACAACAGGCGATAGTAGATAACCTGCATAGTTCTGAGAGGTATTATCCTGCGCCCAATCATCCCACTCACTTGCGACTTTTAATAGGTCGGCAGGTCCTTTACGGTCGTTGTAACTACAAAAGTATGTCTCTAATGCACTAGTGCGTGGTTCAGCATGGCCATCAGCAAAGATAGCTGTGGTGAAAACAAAGCTTGATAAAACAATTGTTAGGGTTGCTATAAATCTTTTCATAATAGTCCCGGTATGGTTATTTAATTGATGATTAAAGATAAAGGCTATCCATCCATCTCAAAAAGGCTACAATAGGATTTGTCTATGTACTTATTCATAGTAGACGTTAATCCAGCCATAAACATACAAAAATCATCCACTTTCGCATAATCATGAATAAGATGTGCCTTAATACGCCTTATTGATTGATAAATGTGACAATTTTTAATCGGTCGTTCATCTGTATCGCCAATGCAGATCAACTATAACCATTAGGGTTTTTTGATTGCCAACGCCAAGCATCTTTCATCATCTCGGTAAGTGAGCGCTTCGCTCGCCAATTCAGAACGTTGCTGGCCTTTTCTGCATTTGCCCAAAATGCAGGGAGATCACCTGCTCGGGGTTCAACAGTTTGGTAAGCAATCTTGAGTGTTGTCGCTGCCTCAAAGCTAGCAATAATTTCCAACACAGAAATGCCATTGCCTGTGCCCAGATTAAAAGCCTCGACACCGCGAAAAGAGGCCTGTGTGGCCAGCCAATCAATGGCGGCCACATGGCCTTCGGCAAGATCCATAACATGCAGATAATCACGCACGCAGGTACCATCAGACGTTGGGTAATCACCGCCAAAGACACTAAGTTTGTCACGCTTGCCCACCGCCACCTGAGTAATAAAAGGCAATAAATTATTGGGAATTCCCGTAGGGTCTTCACCAATATCACCACTTGGGTGAGCGCCAATAGGATTGAAATAGCGCAGAGAAACCGCACGAAAATTTGGGTTTGCCCGAGCTTTATCTAAAAGAATACGCTCAACCATCACCTTGCCTGCCCCATAAGGGCTTGAGGGTGATCCTAAATTCATGGTCTCGACATATGGGCTAGGATTAGCTTCACCGTAAACGGTCGCTGATGAGCTATAGACAAAATTATTCACACCCGCCTTTGCCATCGCTTCAAGAAGGCACAGGGATCCGTGCACATTGTTCTGATAGTATTCCAGCGGACATCGTGCCGATTCCCCTACTGCCTTTAACGCTGCGAAATGGATAACCATATCGATAGAGCGTGTTGCAAACAAATGATCCAAAGAACCTGTATCCCGAACATCGCCCTGAACAAAATCAATAGTTTTTCCTGTTAATTTTTCAACACGGCTCAACGCCTCAGCACTGGCATTAATGAGGTTGTCATAAACAACCACCTCATAACCTAGGTCTAAAAGACACACTAAGCTATGAGAACCGATATACCCCGCACCACCTGTGACTAAAACTTGCATCCTCACATCCCTTTTTAGCTGCCTCTAAAGGCGCCTGTAGCGGTTTTACAACAATAGATCTCTGACTTAAGTCCAGAGCCTCTTGAATACGCCGTTTTCACAGATACTGTCGTCGAACCGCGCGAACCATTCGCCGTTAATAATTCACACCACATATTTTTCAGCTTATCATAATTATATAACGTGATAACTTAGTGAAGTGTCTATTTTTCAGCCCTGACAACCATGGCTTTTGGCGCCTATAAGCAACGAAACCGTTACGCCCTAATAGGCGTTAGATTACTCTGAACGCCGATACTCTACTTACCTGTTATGACAGAAATCCGATTAAAAGCATCAAAGGAACCTTTTATGTCGCAAAATGTATTGTCGTTAATTTATTTTAATTTATTAGCTAAATAAATTTAATTAATGTAATATTTATACATTATTTCACTTTGCGTCAATATTATGAGCCAAAAACAGTTTGAGTCACAGCATAAAATCGATCTTCTCGCCGGTGGTACAGTTAAAATGTGGTGCCTTGAAGATCTAAGGCTCTCAATAGAAGGTACAGACGAGAGCCCGACCAAGCGCACACTAGAACGCTGGATATCCGCGATTCCATGGCTTAAGAGCTCCCATCAAGCTAATGATCAGCTAGATGACTTAAACCGACCTGCCACTCAACTTGTGCTCGACACCCTCGTATCGGGCGCTCGAAAGAAACGCAAAGCCGCCTTGTTTGTGCAACTGCATCGTCTTCCTATTGCGGATGAGGATCAGCAGTCACAAGAACCTAACATTTTAGTTGCAGAAGATGGCAAAGGAGCCAAACGTTGGTGCCTTTTGAGCGACACAGAAATGCCATCATTGTTAGCCGGCTTGACGCTTTTAGCCGCCAACAAACCCACCATATTCTTTCCCTCAGGGAGCCTAGTAGTGACTTGCCGCGAACTCAAGCGACGAGAACAGGATCCTGACGCCGGCATTGATATCGCGACTGGCCAGTTTTCTGAGGCCTTCACCTCTAATGATGATGACCTATCGACAACTAACGCTACAGAGCGAGTCCAACCAACCAAACTTTCTCACTTGGATCGCCTTGAAGCCGAGAGCCTGTATATCATTAGAGAAGTTATGGCTCATGCAGAGAACCCAGTAATGCTGTACTCCATGGGCAAGGACTCTGCTGTCATGCTCCACTTGACTCGAAAAGCCTTTTACCCAAGCCCACCGCCGTTTCCCCTTATGCATGTGGACACGCGATGGAAGTTTCAGGCTATGTATGACTTTCGTGATGCCATGGCCAAGGCCTCGAACATGGAGCTTATTGTCCATACCAACCCAGAAGGGATTGAAAAAGACATCAACCCTTTTGACCACGGTAGTGCGTTGCATACAGACATCATGAAAACCCAGGGCCTCAAACAAGCGCTGGACCTACACAAATTTGACGTTGCCTTTGGCGGCGCACGGCGCGATGAAGAAAAAAGCAGAGCCAAAGAGCGTATTTTTTCCTTCCGCAGCAGCAGTCACCGCTGGGATCCAAAGAACCAGCGGCCAGAACTGTGGAATCTCTATAATTGTCGTAAATCGCCAGGCGAGAGTGTGCGGGTATTTCCCCTATCAAACTGGACCGAACTGGATATCTGGCAGTACATCTATCGAGAGAACATCCCCATCGTGCCACTTTACTTCGCAGCCGAGCGGCCAGTGGTTGAGCGCAACGGCATGCTCATTATGGTGGATGATGACAGAATGAAATTGCTTCCAGGAGAATCGATCAAACTTAAGAGGGTCCGCTTTAGGACCTTGGGGTGCTACCCCTTGACGGGCGCAGTGGAATCATCGGCCACAGATTTATCTCAAATCATGCTAGAGCTACTGCAGAGTCGAACCAGCGAGCGGCAAGGCAGAGCCATCGATTCAGATAGTAGCGCCTCGATGGAAAAGAAAAAACAAGAGGGCTATTTCTAATGGCACATCAACCTAGTTCTAGCAATCAGACCGATATTCAAACGCGCGTGGATGCCTATGTTGACACCCAAGCTCAACTCGACCTGCTGCGTTTTATCACCTGCGGGTCAGTGGATGATGGCAAAAGTACCTTAATAGGGCGAATGCTGTATGAAGCACAGTTGATCTTTGAAGATCAGGTTACCTCCCTGCAAAACGACTCTAAGAAAATGGGCACCCAGGGTGGTGACATCGATTTCGCACTGTTAGTAGATGGCTTAGCGGCAGAGCGAGAGCAAGGCATTACTATTGACGTTGCCTATCGGTTCTTTAATACCGACCGCCGTAAGTTCATTGTTGCAGACACCCCTGGGCACGAGCAATATACCCGCAATATGGTCACTGGTGCCTCAACCGCGGACGTTGCCATTATTTTAATTGATGCAAGCCAAGGGGTACTCACCCAAACGCGGCGCCACTCCTTTATTGCCTCTCTGCTAGGGATAGAGCATGTCGTTTTAGCGGTCAATAAAATGGACTTGGTGGATTATTCTGAAAATAGATTTAATGAGATTTGTGAGGAATACAACGCCTTGCGCAAGCATTTGGCCTTTAAGTCAGTCACTCCTATTCCGCTATCCGCGCTCAAAGGGGACAACGTTATCCAACGATCTGGAAAAACGGATTGGTATCAAGGGCCCACTCTCCTAGGCTTTTTAGAAACAGTGAATATTAGAGAGAGACTGAACCAACACGCATTTAGACTTCCCGTGCAGTGGGTAAATCGACCCAACGCTGATTTCAGAGGCTTTTCAGGTACCGTATTGGCGGGCAGCATTCGACCTGGCGATTCGATCCGAGCCTTACCTTCAGGTCAGCTTGCCGCAGTTGATAAGATTATTCTCTCATCTCAAGAATTAGACCGAGCCGTCACCGATCAAGCGGTGACTTTGACACTGGATCGAGAAATCGACCTTTCTCGCGGAGATCTGATCGTTTCGGCAGACACTCCCTGCGAAGTCTCAGATCAATTTGAGGCAGAACTGGTATGGATGGACAACGAGCCCGGTTATATTGGACGACGATACGCTTTACAACTAGGCACCAGTCAGGTGAATGCCAGTCTGTCCGACATCAGATTTAAATATGACATCAACACCTTTGAACAATTACCAGGCAGAGACCTTGCCCTCAATGAAATCGCCACTGTTCAGATCAACCTAGATGCCGAAATTCCTTTTGAAGCTTATGCAGATTGCCCAGGTCTTGGTGCCTTTGTATTAATTGATCGCTATAGTAATGCAACAGTTGCAGCAGGGATGATTCGATTCGCTCTGCGCCGTGCATCCAACGTGCATCGACAGGCACTTTCGGTAGATCGACCCGCTCGAGAAAAGCTAGCGGGGCATCGGGGGCGAGTGGCATGGCTGACCGGACTCTCAGGTTCTGGAAAATCAACGATTGCTAGCGCCGCAGAACAAATCCTTCACAAGCAAGGTTTCCGAACCTATATCTTGGATGGCGATAACGTGCGTCATGGTCTTTCAAAAGATCTAGGATTTACCGTGGCAGACAGAGTGGAAAATATTCGCAGAATTGCAGAGGTAGCGAAGCTGATGATGGATGCTGGCGTAATTGTACTCACCGCATTCATTTCACCCTTTCGTGCCGAGCGGGACATGGCGAAGAGCTTATTTGAGCCTGACGATTTCCTTGAAGTGTTTATTGACACGCCACTGACTGTTGCCGAAGAGCGCGACCCAAAGGGCCTGTATAAAAAGGCTCGAAGGGGAGAACTACCCAACTTCACCGGTATCGACAGCGACTACGAGCCACCCACAAACCCCAGCTTGACCCTTGAGACGGAAGGCCATACGGTCGCAGAATCCGCAAAAGTACTTGTCGAGCTGATTGCAACACGCGCGCAGGATGAATAGATATGTCGAACAACCGTCAAACGCTTTATAAGGATAGTTCATGTCACTCATCAACACGTTAAAAGACCAGAATGCCCGGACGCGCAGCCTAGCAAAGGCCCTCACTTGGCGCATCACTGCAACATTAACCACCGCCGTGATAGCATACATTGTGACAGGAGAACTTAGCACAGCAGCGATAATTGGCGGTCTTGAGTTCGTCCTAAAATTTATTTTGTATTATGGCCATGAGCGTGCTTGGAATTCGGTTCGCTGACCTCAAGTTTTATCAACTAAAATCGCATTTAAAGACCGGCGAGAGAATTGCTTGACGGTGCGGAAAGGTGAAATTTAAGGAAGTGAGCCGATTGATAGAGGTCCTGGAGGGAGTTCTTTAATTTTAATACTGCGGTGAAGTGATAAAGGGAAAGCTTCAGTAACTGATAAGTGCATTTATCAGGTGTCAGAAAGAGCTCTAGATCCAGTCGCTCTACTCCAATAGTTCGTTTTGTAAAAACACTGACTTTCCTATCGATTTTAGGCTCTGCAGATTACCGAAGCCTAGAGACCGCTTCAGTATTTCAAGGATCCATATAAAAGGGACGTAATGAGGTGCTTAGGTAATTTCGGCTGTACTAAAAAGGAATGGCATGAAAAGACTGTCTGATTTTCGAAGACCGTTTAATCAGATACATGTAATCGCTAATAAAGAGCGTAGAACACGGTGATTTCTTCACCCTTCTTGACTGCCTTCTCAATGGTCAAAGCTCTTACGCCGTCTGTGATTAAGTTAATTTTGGCGTTGGGCTGTTCGGAGTGATTAATAAAACCACCTAAGGGTGTCCTCAACCAATCTTGATGCTCATCAATTTTAACGTGGGTCTCGCCGGCATAGGTTCCGGCGGCGATATCCTCACTGGCAAAAAGGCCTAAGCCGTCAATGCCGCTATCTTTGATCGTAAGATACCGAGGCAGTGGGCGATAGCTATTGCTTTCAAAGGTTTTAAACGCGATTTTAGGGTCGAGTGCCATGAATTTTTAACCGTTATACTCGTCAATTTTCCGGCATTATAAAGACAAAATGGTAATAAACATAGCTAGGGGTTATAAGCCTTGCTTTGGCCATCAATTAACCTGACGTTTTCACTCGCACACCGCATAATGCTATCTGTAACATACAGCTAAGGATCTCAACACTATGAACTCCCCTAAAGGCGGACCAACGACAGATCAAGGCAAAGCAGTCGCATCTCGCAACGCCACACAAATCACAGCTCTCTACGTTGGCTTCGTTTTGTTACTTTTATAATCTAGTCCTGCCGAACCGCCCTCGATAACCGAGCGATACCATTGCGCTGGTAGCGTATTAGTTTGTGGGTGTCCGTGGTGCGACGAGATACTGGCCCACCTTTACGCCGCTCTTGTCTTTGCATACCGGCAAAAAAAGCGGCCATGTCACGCACATCATCAGGCTCACTGCCCGACGCGCTGAGCATCTCTCTAAAGATGGGCATCGAACCCTTCACGCTCATATCTCGTATAAAGTCATTGACCGGCTCGGGACGGGTATAGGTATCGTAATAGGCATCCATCACCCGCCGATAATTAAGAAGTCCCGCGGCAATATCGGCACAAACAAAGGCAGAAAACCCCTCCTCCGCGATCAGATTCACAAGCGCCTGATACTCAAGGGACGATTCAAAGTCGGGGGCACTATTTAAACCATGCTTACGGGAATTTTGGCTGCTAACCCGCTTACCCGCCACCGACCGCGGACCGGTTGATTTAAGTGCATTGCACCGATTTGCAAGGTTCCTACGATGGTTTGGCGTCAAGGGTCAGCGCCCCCTTCACAGACTGCTTTGACTCAAGTGCTGCCAGCTCAAGATCCATACGCTTAATCAGGCGTGACTTATAGTCTATGGAATCGATACTCCGCTGAAGATGTCTAATCGTTTGGTGCTGACGGTGAATCAGATCATCCACCATCTTGATGTGCTTGGCCGCATCCTTAAAGGCCCTAATGCGAAGATCGGGAAGAGTAAGCTTCGACTCAGTGAGAATGCCCTCAACCCATTCCACTTCATCCTTGCCCGCGCTGCCATCCAAATAGTGCTCAAGGGCCTCTGAGACTTTCCGGTTGTCATAAGTCTCAGTGTAGCTACCCGCCTTGGATAAAAGCCTCGCCATCGCCTCGTGGAGTAATAGCTCCTTATCCACGGTGTGCCTCTTAATCCACCAGAGGCTCTCATTCAGCTGACTGATCAGCGCAACCGCCAAGGGTGAGGGATTGTCTAGTTCGGATAAGAGACTTTGCAAACCAGATTCAAACTCAGCCCCAGATTCATCGGGCAAAAGCTTGGGGCTTGATAGGAAGGGTAAAAGCGAACTGACTTTATGATCAACAGGCATAAAAATATCCACATCAATACTGAAGTGAATATTATAAAGCATAAGCTAAAAGATAAAACAGTTAGAATTTAGTCGTCGCGCTTGATACGTAGGGTCACACCAGGATTAACCAACGGATCGCCGGTGAATTCAATGCCAGCTGACTCTAAGGCAAACTTAATACTCACCAACGTTAACGTATTACCTGCAGGGATTCCTTCCTGCATCTCATATCGCCGGATAGTAGCAGGCCCAGTCCCGCTAGCCGTCGCAAGCTCAGCAGCACTCCAATTAGACCTTGGATCTTTCTTTGCGTAATGCTTACAAAGTAGCTGGCAGCGCTGCGGCGGTGGTTCTATTTAGTGGATAAACGGGGCACAATTTCCGTTTTGGAAATCACCACCGCCACAGCCAAGACGGAAGCAATTAATTCAACGGGGCCGGGCTGGAATGTCAACTATCCCCAGCTCCCTCTTTTGT
>DUBX01000050.1 GCA_012960115.1 Porticoccaceae bacterium | reverse complement strand
ATTAGCGGTGTTACCTTATCTCTCTTAATGGTGGACGTAGCTCAGTTGGTAGAGCCCCGGATTGTGATTCCGGTGGTCGCGGGTTCAATCCCCGTCGTCCACCCCATTAATCTTGTTTAAAATCAATGACTTAGATAGGTATGATGCTAAAAATGCTGGTTTTGACCGGTGTTAGACCGGTATTCATATTTTTATGGGTGTAAAACCACCTCGATCTAGTGGCAATATTTAGTAACACCAGCACATCTGTTCTGTCTTCCTGGTATCAACGTGAACAAAGGTTTTGGCAACGCCAACAGACATACCCAAAGCTAAAGCATGTTTTGTTATTTTTGCTCGTTGACTGCCTCCTGAAATTTTAATATCAGCGGCAATTCCCTTCGTATGCATTCCACCACCATTGGGCTTAATAATTTCTACGCTATGCTTTGTTGATCGGAACCCTGACGTAACAACAAATGGAAAATTACACGCTGCCCGGAGTTGCGACAACGCCGTTATAAAAGACTCTTCCATAGCATTCTCACCTGTCTCGCTACAGTTAAATTCACTTATCTTAAAGAATTTGGATTGACTCATTTTATTTGTTATTATTTCTTGCAGAATGCCTCAAAATTCTTTGCCGCATTCTCAGATAACTCCGAAAAAAACAATGCTGCAGCGTATGACTTTTCAGATTCTTTCTCGTTTCCTGCTCTTCTCTCTTTGTCTGCGGTTTTTAATAATTCTCCAGACGTATAAATGAAAAATCCTGCGGCTTCACTAACTTTTTTACAGTCTTCACTCTTCCAAAATCCTATATCAGACTCTTCAGAATTTGCCCATCCAGAAATGGGAATAAGCAAAATTAATAGACAGAAGATGGCGCTAAATTTATTCATAATGTAACCTCAGCATCGAAAAATGTTGAGTATTAAGATAACATGATACAACATCAAGATGCCACTAGACCTGATTAGTCAAAGGTATGGTTTGCGGCTCTGGCATTCTCATCTTGTATCCATAGTACTTGAAATCATTGGCATAAATACTATTGATCTTTTTTAGCATTTCATTATTCATTGAGCAGTCCATATTTAGCTGCTTTGTGCTATTCATGCTCACGTTGGAATCAAATCCTGTCAAATGTAAAAACTGACTCATATCGGATAGGTTTTCAATCTTAAAAACTGACAACTATTTTTCATGGATATTTAAGCTTTTGAAAAACTTGTATTGAGGGTGATTAAGTATCCAATGTTGTGGGTTTACATGTTCATCAAGGTGATAACATTGAGCAAGCATATCTATAAACATCTCAAAAGAGGTGCCTAATTAAGCCTCTCTAATCTCCTCGTTACTATTCTTATTGTTCAATCCTAACAGTGGAAAGAATATTTTTTGCGGTGTTTCCCATTTAAAAGATGAATCTAACGAATACTTTGTGGGATGTTACTGAAATTTATTTCTATAAAAGGACGCAATCCTTTCATAGGGATCACGCCCTGTGAAATAAACTAAAGACTTAGTGTAGGCAATGCGCAAAAATGCCTCGGCCCGCTTCAATTTAATAAAGTTTTCGGTTCTTTTGAACGAGCTGAACATCACCTTGAAGTTGGTGATGAGTAGTATCTTTTTATTCCTAACTTTAAAAAATGGCACTGATCTATCCTTCCGCAAGCAAAAATTGAGAGTACTTGAAATCAAAGAAGAACGCTTTCAGCTCTATAGGAAATTTGACAGTATTTTTAACAGTAGATATGCGGTTAATGATTCCGAGGGAAGGTTGAGAATGACAAGAATCTAGCAATGACGTGCGTTTCAGTCGTCATTAACCATTAGTGAGAGTCAAGAACAACGGATTCCATCCCCGTCGGCCACCCCATTATTTTCCCCTCTAAGAGATTTGATAACTGAGCTGTAAGCTAGCCTAAACCATATCTCCGTAATAGCGCGGCCCTTGGGCGACATCAGAAGCAGTTAACGGATTGTCACCACATGTATCAAGAAATGAACTGCCGTCACGCCTAAACGAATTTAAAGTCCCCCTGTATAATTCATTATGAGTTAGCATGTGTCTGTGCTGACTAGGATTGTGCCAAGTACTTAACTTTGCTGGGAAACCTTGTTATGAACCGCTTTAATTTCTCTTGCCTTACGCTTACCCTTCTCCTTCTCCTTCTCCTTCTCCTTGGCATTGGCATTGGCATTGGCATTGGCATTGGCATCAGCGCCTGCACCGAAGCAACCAAGCTGGTTGTCGATAACCAAATCGAAATCTCTACAGTACCCAAATCAACGACCATTGACAGTCAGCGTCTGTCGGACACTGTTAAAATCCTTGCTTCGGATGAGTTCGAAGGCCGAGCCCCCGGTGGGCCCGGAGAGGCGAAAACCATCGCCTTTTTGGTCGACCAGTTTCAGTCCCTGGGTCTTGAGCCTGGCGGTACCGATGGCACCTGGACGCACGCCGTGCCCTTAATCCACACCCAACTAGCGCGTGATGGTAATGTGAGCGTTTCGGCAGGCGATGACAGTCAAATTTTGCAACAGGGGATTGACGTTGCGGTGAGTACAGTACGCGCCGTAAAGACCGTTGAAATTGATACTGTCCCGATAGTCTTTGTTGGTTTTGGTGCCAATGCACCTGAACGAGACTGGGATGATTACGGTGATATTGATCTAAACGGAAAGGTCGCTATATTTTTGGTCAATGATCCGGATTTTTCAGCGAAAGATGACGAGCCAGTAGCGGGACGCTTCGGCAATAAACGCATGACCTATTATGGCCGCTGGGCCTATAAGTATGAGGAAGCTGCACGCCGCGGAGCGCTTGCTGCGCTAGTGATCCATGAAGACAAGGCCGCCGGTTACGGATGGAGCGTAGCGTCATCGTCCCCAGGGGATCAATTTGCACTGGCGGAGACTAGCGGTCCATTGCCACCTCTATTACAGGGCTGGCTTCATTATGATGCGGCCAATGCATTGTTTGAGGCAGCCGGTCTAGATCTTGTCGAGCAGCGTCGTCTTGCCCGAAGCGATGATTTCACTGCGTTTGAGTTACCTCAAGTGTCCCTGAACGCAAGCTTCAATGTTGACCTCGAGAAAATACAGTCCCAAAACGTGCTGGCGCGCCTGTCTGGTAGTACGCAAGCAGATGAAACCTTGATGGTGTCGTCGCACTGGGACGCCTATGGTCAAGGTGAGCCAGACTTGCAGGGCCGCACCGTCCGACCTGGCGCAAACGACGATGCTCTCGGCACCGCTGGCGTGATCGAGCTGGCACGCGTGTTAAAGGCTGGACCACCCATGGCGCGCAGCGTTGTGTTCGCGGTCTGGACCGCAGAAGAAAGTGGTCTGCTGGGCTCAGCGGCCTATGCCATGAAACCTATTTACCCACTGCATTCAACCGTGGCTAATTTTACTCTGGATATTCTGCAGACTGCTGGCCCATCGCGAGATGTCATTTTAGTTGGTGAAGGCCAGAGCGACCTGGAAGGTGATCTGATCCGAGCCGCAGCACTGCAGTCACGTGTGGTCACGCCAGAAAACCTGCCTGAGAATGGTCTATTTTTCCGTGCCGACCATTTTTCTCTTGCAAGACAGGGTGTGCCAGTGTTGTTGCTAATGGGTATCGCTGGCGGAGCAGATTTGGTTGAAGGTGGACGTGCCGCTGGTGATCAGTGGATTGCTGATTACACCGGTAATTGCTACCACCAGACCTGTGACGCCTGGAGCGCCGACTGGGATTTACGCGGCGCGGTCGAAGACATCGAATTGTTTCATACAATTCTGCGAGATTTGGGTGATTCAACCCGATGGCCACAGTTGAAGGAGAGCTCTGAATTTAGAGCGATCCGTGCCGAAACCGAAACGCAGCGTGCTAGGGTTGCACTCAACTGATTGAGGGGCTCAGATGAACCTGCAACCGAGTTAAGCGGCTCTGATGTTTTTTTGTGTTGTCTTGCCCGCATAATTATCACCGTTATAAAAGCGACCTTGATCCATTGGTAACCTCGATCTATTCCGAAGTTGATTAGATTGCCTATTCGGTTATTATTGATCTAAAAAGGAGAACTACATGAAGATAGCAGAACTAATGAATCGTGAGTCCATGGGCAATCTGTTCGGTTGGTCGTGGATAATAGGTACTTTTTCAGCAGTTTATTTCTTTATCCAAGCTTTCTTTTACCATGACAGTTGGATCCCTTTCTTGGTAGCATCAATAATTGGTGTCGTGGGAAAACAGTTGTTGAAAGACTTTGAAGCCGGTAAGAATGGTTAAGTGAGTTTGCCGTTCGGGAACACACTCGTTGATGCCGCCGGCCGAGAACCGAACCGACCGCACTAAAGCTTACAAATCATACTCTTAGGCTACTTAGTATTGAAAAAGACGATTAACTTAGCTACCTTTGCTATGAATAGGAAATACCAGACTTAATCGGCATCAAAATTATTTCGAGGGAACCAATCCATGAGCACCTCTTCTCGTTACGATATTTTGTTTGAACCGGTCCAAATAGGGCCTGTAACGGCCCCTAATCGTTTTTACCAAGTGCCACATGCCAGCGGCATGACAGAAGCCAATCCGAGAGTCAGGGCTGCTTTTAGAGGCATGAAGGCTGAGGGTGGTTGGGGTGTAGTATCAACTGGTGCTGTATCTACACACCCCTCCTCTGATGACAGTCCATTGCCCTTCGCACGATTATGGGATGATAACGACGTTCGCTCTCACGCGCTTAGCTGCGACGCCATTCATGAGCATGGCGCTCTCGCCGCAGTCGAGTTGTGGCACGGTGGCGCCGCTTGTATGAATCGCACCTCTAGAATTGCGCCATATTCTCCATCAGGTATCTCTTGGGCACCTACTCATGTTGGCTTTATGGGACAGTTACGGTCCCGCATTATGGACCATAACGACATTCGTGATGTGATCAGTTGGCAGGTGGCTGCGGCTAAAAGAGCGCAACGCGCCGGTTTTGACATTGTCTACATCTACGGAGGTATGGGTTACCTAGGGTACGAGTTTTTACTGGAGGAATACAATCACCGAACCGATGCCTATGGGGGTTCGGTAAGTAACCGAGTGCGATTTGTTCGGGAATTAATTGAAGCTACCAAAGATGCGGTAGGCGACATGTGCGGCGTGGCATTGCGTATCAGCTTAGAAGAGCTCCGCGCAAAGCCTAACGAGCACTATGCCTCGGAAGCGCACGAAGTGGTATCACTGCTTTCAGACTTGCCAGACCTCTGGGATGTAAAAATGGACTCTAGCCCTACTGATTGCGGTGCGTCTCGCTTTCGTCCTGAAGGTGCCCATGAGCCGATTATTGATTTTGTTAAAAAGGTAACAAATAAGCCTGTAGTAGGCGTTGGCCGTTTTACGTCTCCTGACACAATGGTGTCACAGATAAAACGTGGCGTCCTTGACTTGATTGGTGGCGCTCGCCCGTCTATAGCAGACCCTTTTCTACCCAACAAGATCAGAGAGGGTCGTGAAGATGAGATACGTGAATGCATTGGCTGTAATATTTGCATAGCCAGTTGGCATGATGGAGTTCCTGTGCGCTGCACTCAGAACGCAACCGCTGGCGAAGAGTGGCGCAAAGGCTGGCATCCTGAGAAGTTTGCACCCATTGGTAGTAATGACAAAATATTAATTGTTGGCGCGGGACCGGCTGGCCTCGAGGCTGGTTTAATAGCCGCTCGCCGCGGTTATGATGTGACTATTGCTGAGAAGTCCAATGAGATGGGTGGGCGCTTGTTATTTGAAACTAAACTGCCAGGTCTGAACACGTGGGCCAGAGTGAACGAGTACAGGCTTTACGCGCTCAAACAGATGTCTAATGTCGAGCTATATTTGGACAGTGAATTGGACGCCGAGGATGTTCTTAATTCGGAACATCAACGTGTCGCTATAGCAACTGGCGCCTATTGGACCAAAGCCCTCTACTCACCTCTAGAAATCCCCCTAGGCAAGCTAGATAAACCTAATGTTTACACACCAGACGACTTGGCAAGAGGCGTCACTCCAGAATCTCCTGTTTTAGTTTATGATTTTGATAACTATTATTTGGGTGGTGTGATTGCTGAATCTCTAGCTCAGCAGGGTCTTGAGGTTACCTATGCAACACCCGCAGGCCATGCTTCAGCGTGGACCATAATGACCAATGAACAGCCCTATGTGCACCAAGCACTGGATAACTGTAATGTGAAGGTACATACCCAAAAATTACTCAGTGATTTCGATACTGGGGAGGCAATACTTAGCAATATATTTACCAAGAATATTGAGCGAGTAGCTGCAAAGTCCGTAGTACTGGTGGGTTTAAGGCTCCCCAACGATGCCTTATACCAGTCACTTCAGGCTCGATCAGAGGAGTTTACTAAGGCAGATATTAAGTCGGTCGAACGGATTGGTGATGTTCTGGCGCCGGGGGCTTTGGTTCATGCTGTGCATAGCGGTCACTCATTTTCGCGGGAATTAGATCGTCAAACCAACGAGTTATACCTTCGTGATATACCCATCGCTGAGTACCCACCTGGTCCTGTCATTTAAGCCTCTACATAGAGCCCAATGCGGTCCTTAACGTATTGGCGGATATCCAAACTCCAGTCTTCCATAGGCGAGAATACCCCCTGGGTATGGACTCGAGAACTCATGCCGGCCTGGACCCGCTCACAGATTGACCAGTCTTGCCTGTTTACAAGGTGCCAGAAGTCCACAGCATCAGATGGGTCGAAATTGTTCTGGTGAATTTCGTCTTGAGAAAATAAAAAATGACAGTCAATACGCGTTTTTGCCGGACCTTCGGCATGCAGGATAAAAGCGGCGACATGATCGGAGGCTAAGCTTAAAAATAAATTTGGGTAGATTAAATCTCCTTTGTGACGCTCCTGTTCAAACTCATCTAGATTAGGAAAGGGTTTACGATTTGTCGTCCCTGTCATGGTGAAACTCGTAGCGCCCTCTCGATGAGGGACACCGTTATCCCAGTCGAGATCTGCGCCACCGTTTTCTTTAAAGGCCGGGACTAACTGACACAATTCCGGGTGCACAGGACCACAGTGATAACACTCATTGTAGTTCTCGCAAAGCACCTTCCAGTTGGCGTTTACGTTGTAGCTCAAGGTTTTAGCCACCACGAGGTCAGCTAATGGATATCGTTTTAATCGCTCAACGCTCTCACCGAGGTGCTCTGAAAATGGCTTAGCCAACTCTGGACTAAGGTGTAAGAAGATAAAACCGGCCCAAGATTCACAGGCTACTGGGTGCAACCGGATGTCGTCCAGATTCAATCCCATCTCAGGTGTCAGATGCGGAGCACGGATAAGTTGACCATTTAGATCATAACTCCACGCATGATAGGGGCACATAATTGCTTTGCCACCCACTACGCCCCCTTTTAAGGGTACACGGTCATCGGAGTTCTCTTGGTCTCTGGATGGGCACAGTTGGGCACCTCGATGACGGCAGACGTTATAGAAAGCTCGCAGTTCACACTCGCTATTACGCAACATTAAAATACTCTCACCGTATAGGGCAAGTACCTTATGGTCACCCGGCTTCGGAATCTCTTCTTCGCGACCAACGCATATCCACTCATTAAGAAAGATGTGCTCTCTCTCAAGAGCAAAAATATCATTGGACAGGTACCAATCACTTGGGAGGGTCAATGTCATGGCCGAATTTTCCATTGAATCTAGGAACTCAGTCATTGGTTATTTCCTCTGCAATAGTTTCTACGGCTGATTGAATGGGCTTCTTTTGCACTATTCGCTTCATTAAATAGGCACAAAAGGTACCTATCAAGCAAAGTATCGCAATCGCACCATAATAATAGCGGTAACCATCAGAGCCCGGATAAGCATCTAACAAGATACCGCCAAGCAAGGGCATGAAAACATCTGGGGTGAAGCCAATCGCCGAAATTATGCCCACAGCCGTACCAGTTGCCGCTGATGATATCCCCCCTTCAGTGAGAAGAGCAAAGTATAGACCCCGGAGCGCAAAAACCCCGATGGAAATAATCACCACGTTTATCAACATAACCACCAAATACGCATCGCCCCCCGGTAAAACGGAGAACACACCAAAACAAAGCGTCATGGCTAACAGGCAATAGAAAACGGTATTCGCCACACCCAATTTATCGGCAGCCAAACCAGCACAGACGGCAACAACGGGTTTAAGCCACATTTTTCCGACTGCCAGAGATGCGCCTATAACAACGCTGAGGCCAAAAATGTCGGTTGCATAAGGAGCAAAGTAATAGGCGCCCCAATACGCGCTATAGGAGGTGAGTACTATAATAGAAATGAGCCATACAGCCGGCATTCGTAGCACCGATATTACTTCTTTGAGACCCAACTTTGTCTTGTTGCCCTCTCCAGTTTTGTCCCCTACCGTGTCCCTTAAAAACAACCACACCAATAACGCAAGAGACGCGTTGCATAAAGAAAATAATATAATGACCTGAGATAAGGCCTCTGCTTGACTGCCCATCCAGGCGAAGAAAGCCAACAATATCGATGAGCTGACTAGTTCAAAAACACCTCGCCCGCTTTCCAATAAACCAAACGCCCGACCCTGTTCATTTGCGCCCCCCCAGTTACGCGTGGCCTTTATCATGGCACCCCAAAATACTAAAGAAGTACAGATGCCCCAAAACGCATGAATAACAATACTGATCGAGTAAGAAGGAAACGTAGAATAATAAACGCCGGCTAATGCAACGCCCAATAAACCGCTGCTCATTAATTTTCGTGAAGAAAAATGATCGGCTAACCAACCTCCGGGGAAATAGGCTAGTAAGGATGCGGTGCCAAAGACACTACTCAACACACCCATCTGAGTATGATTGAACGAGAAGGCCTCCTGTATAGGAATATAATAAACTTCTCGAAGGAAAGGCAACATGAAAATAGTAGCGCCAGACAGGCAGAGAATAGTCAAAGTCAGCCAACGTTGCATATGGATCCTCGAAAATAGGGTCTACTGGAGAAATAAAGCAATCGAGTTTAGCACTGACAATATACACGTTGGATCACAGGAGCGACAACTCGTGTCTCGCTGGCCCTTGCCGGTCAGCCGAGCCTTAAGTTCCTAACCCTCTTTCTGACCGCGCTTCACCCTATTTCTATTTATTTCAAATAAATGCTAAATGATGGATGGAACCTCAAAATAGCCGTCGCTGGAAAAACGATTATATTATTATCGTTAGGGACGTAACGCGCGTGACTAAGGATATGCGGATAAACCGTTAGACCAAATGGAGGATGCATGGAGGATGCATGGAGGTTGCCATCTCGAGGTCTTTGATGGGACTATGTATCACGTTTTAATAAAGAGATAACTGATGACCGACTTAGATATAGATTTTGTAAAAAAGCAATTTCCAGCGTTTAGCGAGCCAACTCTAAAAGATTTTGCACATTTTGAAAACGCTGGTGGTTCATATGCCTGTGGTCAAATGATTAATGCATTGCATCACTACTACACCGCCACCAAAGTTCAGCCTTATTATGGCTTTGAGCCATCTGTGGGTGCTGGTATGCAAATGACCAATGCTCGGGAACGCATGGCGTCATGGCTTAATGTGGCAGCCGATGAGGTCCATTTTGGTGCCTCAACCTCTCAGAATAGTTATGTGGTGTCACAAGCACTCAGAGAGCACCTTGAAGTCGGGGATGAAGTTATTGTTACCGACCAGGATCATGAGGCGAACATTGGGGTTTGGAGGCGATTAGAAGCCGCGGGTATTGTTATTAGGGAGTGGCAAGTTAATCCTGAAACCGCGGAGTTAGAGGACGAAGGGTTAGACGCCCTACTAAACGAAAAGACTCGCGTCGTGGCCTTTACCCATTGTTCAAATATTGTGGGTAGTATCAACCCAGTACGTAAGTGGGCAGATAAAATTCATGCTGTGGGCGCTCTGGTTTTTGTTGACGGCGTTTCCTATGCCGGGCATGGTCTTCCCGATGTGGACGCACTGGGCGTTGATATTTACTTTTTCTCCCTCTATAAGGTCTACGGGCCACATCTTGGCGTTATGGTTATGCGTGAGGCGCTCAATAAAGCTCTACCTAACCAAGGACATTTTTTCAATGTTGAATCTGCTACTAGCCGATTCACACCCGCCGGGCCAGATCATGCACAAATTGCCTCTGTTAATGGTGTGATTGATTATTTTGAAACAATAGATGCCCATCATTTTGGTGATAGCGACGAATCATCATCGAAAACGAACCGTGTGGGCGCTTTGCTTCACAGGGCAGAGATTGGGAATTTGGAGCCATTGTTAGGTTTTCTCAAGCAGCGAAAAGGTGTCCATCTAATAGGGAAAACCGTCGCAAAAGAACGCGCACCTACGCTCTCCTTTACGGTCGACGGTGCCGACCCTGCGGACGTCGCGGCGAAACTAGCAGAGCAACGAATTGGTATAGCCAATGGAAACTGCTATGCCTATAGGCTGATGGATGCTCTGGGTATACCTCCAGATCAGGGGGTTGTGCGTGTTTCCTTTGTGCATTATACGAGTAAAGAGGAAGTTAACCGCTTAATCGAGGCGTTGAAAACTATTATCTAAGCTAATCTTGCTGTTATGATATTTATTTATATCGCAAAATAACCTGTGGTTTTAGGGTGATGCGAATGAGAGGGTAAAAATGAACAGGCGACAGTTTTTGTATGGGGCAACGGCGGCGGCTGCAATGCCCCTGCTAGGGGGCTGCGGTGAAGATTGGCCGGTTGTAAGCGTTGACGATAGTTACCCTGTGGGTCGCTTCGGTGCTACATCGACAGCTGAGGAGGTGACCCTGGAGTTGGACTTAACAGGAAAGACAGCCATGGTCACTGGCTGTAATTCTGGCTTGGGCCTCGAGACCATGCGGGTGTTAGCGCTGCGGGGCGCACATGTTATCGGTACCGGAAGAACCCTTGAGAAAGCGAGTAAAG
>DUBX01000049.1 GCA_012960115.1 Porticoccaceae bacterium | reverse complement strand
GTGCAATGTGTGCCCAGCGATAACCCAATCGTCACGGATATAAAGTATAAAATTAATCAGCAGCAGTGAATAAACAATGATCTTAATGATCTGCCTAACATCAAGCAGATAAGGTCCCACTTTATGAAGTCATCATTTAACCTTTGCTGCTAGAACACCCTTCTACTGTCCCTGATACCATATGGGTGACGTCCATGCCATTTCTCGAATCATGTCTGGATATTCTCCATTAGTACAAACCTCTGGGCGATCGACTTCTGCGATGGCTGCACAATCATAGGTGTGCCAGCGAGGCGTTTCTGGCTCTACTGCCCGCAGATAATAATAGGCTGATTGAGCAGAATCAAAGCTGTCATCGGTATAAACCTTACATAGACTATCCGCACCGGCTTCTTCGTTTGCTATGGGTATTACCTGAGTATTCATTTTACCCAAAGTGTCTATCCAACCCTTAACGAGATGTAGTTCTTGAAGCTTTTGGCCGTCAGGATCTTTAGCTGCATAGGCTAAAAATGTCGGCTTACTGAGTTTGTCAGAAGCAATTAAATCAGCTCCCATGGGCACGCCACCGGCATAAGCCTGAGTGATCATGTCGTTGCTCTCACACATGTTGCTATCGAACCCCCACCCGGCAAACAACCGCGGTCTGATTCTTGGGCCTGAGGTGCCAAAGACTTCTTTTCGTAACATTGCATCAAAGATCGCGTCGCGGGTATTTTCAGGCGCCCAGATGCCGGCTAAACCGCCAGGGTTACCGTCAATGCCACTGGTCAATAATCCTGGCTGTAGCCGCTGTGCTGGGTTAGCTTCGCCTGAAACAGCGCCTACCCAGGCTGATTCTTTAACACCACCAGAGGTCGCTGAATGGGTATCTGTAGCCGCAATAATACCCAGCTTAACCGGATTGAGCCCTATGGCTTGCTCTTCTTTAAGACCCACTAACAAGGCCGACCTTTGGAAATCTGTCGGATGAACACAACCAGCGCCAAGCATTCCGTAGGTGCCAATGGTGCCCTCTTGGCATTCCACCGTCACTTTAGATGCCTCTACAATGACAAGCTCAGTGGAGCTGAAATCACTAGTCAGATAAGTTTTATCTTCACCCATACGCCTGACTGCTTCAATATCGCAAAGCTCATCTGGCGCGCCAAATACTGAACTCAAGCCATTAATACACTCGGAACCACCTTTATGCTGAAAAATCTCCATGATCGGTTCGCGCTTCAGACGACTTTGTGCGTAGACGCGCTTTGCCACCGTAGTGTCCTCCAATTGCATATAAGGCGCCATACGCCCGTTAGCCAAATTGGAGTTATGTGGAATGGTTAAATAATCACAACCGTTCTCAGCGTCACAAACAGCATCTAAGGCGGACCATAATTTACTATCGATGGGCGCATCTATGTAACTTACGGGTAGTTCTGGAACCGAATCATTCCTGAAAATCACATTGCGGTGATAGTTAGAGGTGCCTGGGGTACCCGTGTATTCATAAGCCACAAAGCTAGTAAATTCGCAGGGAGTATTGGCTTTATTAGAAGTAGCCTGAATATCTTGCCACGGAGACAGAGCATAATCGCGACAAAGACCACCATCTTCACCGCAGATCTCTGGAATTCTGGTCGGTGTTTCTGTAGTAATAACCGTACCCAACATGATCATGCCTTGGCGTTCGTTAGACCTGTAGCCCGAACAAAATTCTGAATCGTAAACGGGAGAACCAGCTGTGCGACAAAGGGCTCGTTCGCCAAGAAATTCTCCATGGTCGGTCACTGCCAAAAAGTCTAGTGGACGATCTATTTTTGTTCGCCCAACCGCAACGCCCTTATCGTTAATGGGGAAAATAGGTATTTCCTCACCGCGAGCATAGCGGTGAGCGTCTTCGGGAGTTGCGCCGGTGCTATTAGCTGCAGCATCAAAGGAATAACTGGTGTGAATATGCAAATCACCAAATAACGCGGTGCGATTCTCATCGAAGGCCTCACAACTGCCCTGTTCAAATGCGACAGGACCGCGATCTACCTCACCTGAAGGCGTTATGGAGGTCACTGGCTCATTGCAGGAAACGAGCAATAAGGCTACTAGGGTGGCTGAAATTAGTCTGGTTATCATAATCATCCCTATTGTTATAAATAAGCTACTGTCTAATCTTAGACGGCATTTATCTCATTTTAATAATTTAAGTAAGACTATTCAGCACTGTAGTCTATTAGCCGTTATGTGATCAATTGTTATTTTCAATACTGAGATTCGGGCAAGCGCACTACCATACCATCCATTTCATCCGTGACCTGAACTTGACAACTCAGCCGACTAGTCTCTTTGCATCCATCAAGCATCTCTAAGGCCTCTTTTTCTTCATCATTCGCTTCACCGGCAATCTCGGCCCACTCTCGGTCGAAGCTGCCAAGAGGGATGAGAGAAAGTGGCACCTCAACAATTTGAACGGATCTGGAAATAGACACCTGTGACTAAGTGTATTACCCAACCACATAACCTAATGTCTACGAGGTGCTTAAAGAGGCCATAGCCTCTGGAGGGATATAATCAAAAATAAAGTTGATGCGGTCTTCTGATCCTTTATTCATAACGCTATGTTGTTTTTGATTATTAATTTCATAGGCCTTGCCAACTTCAAACTTGTAAGGTCTGCCATCGATCATAAATCTTACTCGTGAATTAGTGGTGATGGGTATATGGATGCGATGTCCTGCATGGAAAGATGGGTGCTTATCAAAATGTGGTATTATGACACCACCGGAAACCAGTTTGGCAGCCATGGCGCGTACGATAGTACCTCCAGGAGGATAAAACTGACTCAAAATAGAATCAATAATCGGTGTCGCCGCCTCTGACAACAAAGCCCAAGCTGCTTCTCGAGAAACCTCTAGCTTAGGCCATTGCTCAGTATCTATAAATAACATTACTAGCGATTGAGTCTGATCATGAACATCATAAGTAGTCTGGCGATGGCGATTCTGTAACCAAGCATCATCATCTACCCCTAATATGGCCTCTCTCAGCGGCGAAGTATCGATCTCACCCAAATCTCTTATCGGTACGCCAATATCCATGACTAAATCCTCTTGTACCCTTTAGTTAGTAGTTAAATCTTGTAAGCAGCCAACTAGCGCAATTCCTAAAAGGTCTACGCTCTAGCTTTCGCGATTAAATAGCCCCCCACAGAGATAATAAACATCGGCAAAAACGGCACAAAAGGATAGTATGGAACCAGCGTTTCGACAAGCCTCATGACTTCATGAGACTGATAAACAGGCTCATATAGATCCCACGCGGTCTCACTCCATAATGAGCCAATACTTGCGATTAGACCGAGTAGGACAAGCGTTCTCCCTATCCATCTCATCCAAAAAGTGTGCGTTAATGCGTCATATTTTGCTTGCATACTAGAATTCCTTTTTTATATTTTACACCCGTTAACCTAACTCGGCTACCGCCCTATAGGCCTGTTCGATCGCTGATTCCATCATTGCATTGGCGGCAGAATCTGCATTGGCAATGGTGATACGTCCGAAGGGCTTGCGACCAATCATGTGCGGGTAGCGGGGATCTTCTTCATCATCATAAACCGTGTCAAACAGTGGGTTATACCAATAGGAATAGCCGTGAGACCAGCGATTAACCGTAATACCAACGATATCCTCCGCGGCATTAAATCCTCCCTCACCAAGCATACTCTGCAACTGACTGCGCACATTGCGTTCGATAATGTCGAACGGGGTGGTCAGTAATTCATAACGACCCAACCGATACTGCTGCTGCGCAGTTAAGCCCTCACCATAACGATGAGGAAATCTCTCCATGTGAACCACCACCGGCTGATCTTCATTTTCTGAAAAACGATAATCACCAAGACTCACGGGAAAGTCGAGCATGGCATTTATGTGATAACTACCAGGACAAACCGTGGCGCCAATACCTAGTTTCTTCCACGCCTTCCAGTTACGCAGTGCCACTGTGGTGTAAAGAATGGGGATTTTTACTTGAAAAGCCAATGCCTCTCGCTGCGCCTCGGGTAGCTCAGGGCACAGATACGGGATCATACTGCTGTAGCACGCAAGCACAGAGCCTCTTGCTTTAACCTGATAAGCCTGACCATTTTGCACATAGGACACTGTTACCTCCTTAGTATCTTTTCGAACGTTGCTGTTTTGTACATTGGTCACTGTGCTATTCAAACGCAGTTGAACTTTGGCGTCTGCTTGATCAAGTTGTGAGTAATCAAAGCGCGCCGTGATAAGGCTCTCTATACTGTCACCAGGCGACACTGCCGGAATCATCTTGCGCACTAACTGGCGAGCAATAGACGCATTACCATCAGGGAAGTGGTGAATGTATGGCTCGTCTGATTCTAACTCAGGCAATCCTGTTGCGCTCCATCCCGGTAAGCCACCATAAGACATAGCGCTGAGGGCGTTAATCGAGTCAATGCCAACCCCTGAGTCAATCGTCAGATCCTGCAAGACTGCTAGCACCTCGGCCTGACTGATACCGAGATGTTTAATGAGGAAATTGCGATAGCTGATATTGTAAAGATAGCCCCACCTATCAGCCTTGGGTATTATAGAAAGCCGATCATCTTTAGTAGTCAGCAAGTCTACAAATTGCGTCTTAGCTTCGGCAGAGATCGGCATTTTATCTACCGCCTGCTTAGCTGATAGTGGTGATGGCATGACTGCTATATAGTCATCAAATGCACCCAAGTCATAAGGTACCATTGCGCTCTCACTCCATACCTCACGATCAAAGTGAATGCCCGCACCCAGTTTATGTTGTTTAAAAAAGTTTTGGTCATAGGCGGTGTTAAACACCTTAGGATCGACGCCAAGATCGCCTAGTAAATCTTTGACAATGCGACTATAGCCTGAGGGCTCTTGCATGGTCTGAGCACCACCATAGCCGATCAATGTTCGACCATTGACCTCAAATTCATTGCGTTTAGCGTGTCCACCGAAATCATCGTGATTATCGAGAATAAGAACCCGCGCATTAGGATATTTTTTGCGGTAAAAATAGGCTGCTGACAGTCCACTAATACCACCGCCAACGACTACTAAATCATAAACAAAATTCGCCCCTGGCTGCACTAACCCCCAGTCAGTCTGTCCTTTGCGCGCCAATCCATGACTAACCTCGAAGGAACCATGATGGTTGCCGCGTAAACCGCTCAGTCTAGGCGGATAGTAGGTCGCATCAATCAAGTCTTCAGGCTTCGGTGCGCTAGCCCGCTCAGCCCAACTTAGCTGTGGCATTAACCCGATCGCGGTTAACCCCGCCAATCCATTAAGAATATCTCGTCGGGTGATAGGCCGATCCATGCCCAAATAATCATCAGACTTTTTCATCGATTAACGCCTGTTACGCCCAAGGTTTCAATTTAGTCTCGACCTTATTGACCGATTTTTTTGCTCTTTCTTATTCCAAGCCAACATCCGCACACCCCAGGCACCAAAACCAACCCAGTAAAATACATAGTCAATAGGATCAAGAGTCCCGTAGTAATAAAGCTCATACCAATAGACACTCCAGGCGTACGCCCAAAGATAATAGATACCAGCCTTATGTAGATTCCGCCACTGCTTTACGGTTAAGAGGCTGCGCCCAAACTTAAAGGACGTGAATATCATGGCCAACAAAAAAAAGTAGCCACCCACACCTTCGATGGTATCGCTCAGGTTATAGACCTCTTCGGCGTAGTAGTGGCTGTGCATATTAGCAAGCCACAGAATAAATAAGCCCTGCCAAGCCATAGCTGAGGCAAAGCAAAGCCCCAAAAACTTGCGGTTTTTAGCTAACCACCGACTAAAAAGGCTAGGGCGAACGACCTGCAGTGAGGACGCCATAAATACAAGGAACAAAAAGGGTACCGCCCAGCGCACCGTGTACTTAATCATGTAGGAAATGGCCTCAGCAGAAGAAAGCTCTATCTGCACCATGGTCAGCAGAGTGCTCAAGCTGATAATGGCTGAGCCAATAAAGAACAACCTCCACTGATTAAGGTATGGATTATTGAACAATGTTTGCAAATCTATAGCCACGGTTATAACTCCATTTTAGTCTTATAATTGCTCGCCTAAAGCCGATCAATTAACTTGTAGTACATCATACCAAGGGCAACTATTTGGTTGCGAAACAGAGGTAGACCGGGAATCCATAAGGGTTTGATCTTAGCAAACACATCGAAACGCTCAAGGGTTCCGCAAACGGTATCTGCCATAATTTGTCCGGCTAAATGGGTAACATTTACACCATGTCCTGAGTAGCCCTGAGAGTAAATAATATTGGGGGCTAACTTGCCCATCTGAGGCACCCGATTAGCCGAGACGCCGATGGTCCCACCCCAACCATAATCAAATTTAGTATTGGCCAACTGAGGATATATTTTCAGCATTCTTGGAATTAAATTTTGTTTAATAACCTCTGGGTCACTGCCAAAGTAGGTAAAACGCCCACCAAACAGCAATCGCTTGTCTGCACTGAGACGAAAGTACTCCAAGATATAATTAGGGTCACAAACCGCTAAATCTTGCGGGTTTATCTGATTGACCAGTGCACTAGAGAGAGGTTCAGAACCGATAATAAAGCTATTGACCGGAAATAATATGCCGCGCAGTTTTGGCTCTAGAAAGTGATATGCATTACCAGCAAGAACCACAAAATCGGCAGTGACTGAGCCCTTCCCAGTGATCACCGTGGCCTTTTCGCCACGCTTGATTTCAAGCACCGGTGACTGCTCACAGATGGTTGCGCCCAAGGACACGGTGGCGGCGGCCTCGCCAAGGCATAGATTCAATGGATGCACATGTCCATTACCATCATTTCTCAAAGCCCCAATGTAGGCTTCTGTACCTATAATATCTTGAGTCTCATGCTTAGAAAGCATTTTGTAGGTATGCGGGAAATCGTATTTTTGTAGTAACTGATAATAGGCTTCTAAATCTCTTATATGACGAGGTTTGATGGCCACATCAACATAACCAGACTTTAAATCACAGTCTATATCGTAGGTTTCAACCCGTTGGCGAATAATCTCATGTCCAGCCCAGCCCATATCCCAAAGTATGCGCTCGCCCTCCACACCCAGAGCAGATGCCATTTTACTGTCGCCGGAAATACCACCAATCATTTGTCCGCCGTTGCGCCCAGAAGCACCCCAGCCAACTTTATTCGCCTCAATAACATGGACCTTATAGCCGCGTTCAGCAAGGTGTAGAGCCGTCGATATCCCGGTAAATCCAGCACCAATAACACAGACGTCGGCCCTTACGTCGCCCTGAAGCGGCGCATAATCGGTATGTTGATTAACGCTCGCAGCGTAGTAAGAACTTGTATGTTGTTGGGGTAAGATCATAATTCTCCAGCATATGACGGTACTTTTTGCCGACCGACTATCGCTGTTATCCCAAATAACCCTGCAATAAACATCCTACCCTATCGGCAGAGGTAGACCGTATGCCAAAACAGTATCCGACCGGTGCCAGTGATTATTTGACCAGTGAATCTGAAGCTCGACGGAATTGTGCCGGGGTCTGGCCTGTGGTCTTTTTAAAGGCCGCGTAGAATGCCGAGTTGGAATTAAATCCGACCGCAAGTGACACATCCAATATCGATTGTGCCATTACATGGCGACTCAGCAAAATCGACTTTGCCTCTTGAATTCTGTAACTATTTACAAAATCAAAGAAACTCATATCGAAGCCGGAATTCACCGCCTGAGACAAATGATTAACCGAACAGTCGACCATCACAGCTAACTTTGGCAAGGTTATATCTGGATCAAGATAGATCTTTTGCTTGTCCATCAACTCGACTAACTGGTGTTTGTAACTTTTTATCTGCTGTTTATTAAGGCCAGATTTAGCGTATTTAGGTGTTGTTATGCCGTTGATAGCAGTCACTAGTGAACTGACTGACTGAGCCGGGTCATAATAATCGGTAATTCGCAAGGCCCCATTACCATTAAAGGTTATAAATTCTGCGCCCCACCAGTCCCGGGACTTGGGGTTAGCTGAGGACATTTTATACTGAAAGGCAATTGAACTGTCACTGGAGAGAACCTCGCCGGCAAGCTCGTAGAGGTGTTTCTCAGAGGCGAAAAAATCATCCAGATTTGCCACAAGTTCGTCGCGGGCGAACTGTTGATGCTGCGGAATATCACAGTACATGCCATTTTTGACAAGATGTTCGGCAACACCTTCGGCATCACAGTGATTCCAAGCATCAATGTAGCTGTCAACAAAATCTGTGGCCCGCATCTCTCGTCACTCCAGACTAAGGTTGTTGCTCCTAGGTTTCTGAGTATAGCTGAATTATAAACCTTAAATCTAGGCTAAAATTACACCCGATAAGGGTCGTGCATTATACGAAGCTGTGCTTGATAAGTCTAAAAGCGATATCGAAGTTAAGCGCTTACAAATTCAATCTGAACACCTCACCAACCCTCATCGAATAAGGTGCCTATGACAAGTCTTGCGCATGGCCTTGGACACTTCCCATATGTATGAGCAGAGCGCCTATTCTATGGATTTTCGGTACAATAACTAAACCTTACCCAGCCATGTCGGTGACCTATAGGGTATCACTGCAACCTCATCGCCAGCATTTATAATGCCAGGCACCTCTATCACGCCGACAACACCTCTTCGGCATTTAGCAGCCATAGAAAACGCTCTGTCCAGCAGTTTTATGCCACTGTTAGTCCTATGTATGGCAGCCAATTTCTCGCCCATAGCAAGGCACGGTGGATTATATTCTTCAACCATTAACTCAGCACCAGAGGGAAATCGAAGGATACTGCCTTTAGGAAGATGAGAGAGATTGGGTGCCCCGGAGAAACAAAGATTCGCACCTAAGCTTCCAGCAGTAAGAGGTTCTTTTAAGTCCATAGCTAAAGTAATTTCTGCTAATTCTTCAGTGGACACTGCAGACCACTGACGTTCATTTCGTCTGATGGTGCCTTCCACCTGCTTATCACCGCCAGACCAAGTCTCCCTCTCAAAAGAGCCATGACGATCCCCAATAAAACCAGACAACTGCGCGTCCAGAGATTGGCAAGCATCCTTGTCAAGATCATGCTCAGACATACCCAAACAAACCGAATCAACCTGAGCAATGGATCGTTTCATACCTATCCCTTAATTTTAAAAAGCCGCTGGCGGCGTTTTTTTGGCGCGCTCCGGCGCCCAAAATGGTTTCTCTTGAACAGTACATTTTGCCACCTTGCTGTGATGACGAAGTTCTTTAGAATAGTAAATCTCTGCCCAGATACTGCCTTTAAGGGCTACTGTCTCAACCATTGCCAGTGCTATATTAGCCTTAACCACCGGCGACCACATTGCCGAAGTGACATAACCAATTTCTTTACTGCAATCCTGATCATTGTACAAAAATGATTCCTCTGCCGGTTTGTTGCCCTCTATGTCCAGTTTTACCAAGGTATATTCAGCCCCCTGATCACGCGCTTTTAAGAGCGCCTTTCTGCCATTGAAGTGTGGTTTTTTAAAGTCCACTAACCAGTCTAAATTTAACTCAAACGGGGTTTGGTCATACTGAAAATGAATGGTTTTAAGCGCTTCATTAAACTCCATGCCGGGCATAATAAAGCCGGCCTCCAAGCGCGCCATATTAGTGGCGGCCTCACCATAGGGTTGGATGCCGTAATTCTCTCCTGCGGCGTAAAGATCATCCCATAAAGCCAAGGCTAAGTCAGGAGAAACCCAAAGTTCATAACCTAAATCACCGGTAAAACCTGTTCGCGAGACCATCAATGGCGTATCTTCGCTGCCGGCAAAGGGAAAGTGGGCTATACAGAATGGTTTTAGATTTTCGATACCGACCAAACCCATTTTCTTGAGTACTTCGCAGCTAGTGGGTCCTTGGAATGAGAGTGCAGCAAAATCATCTGACACATCAATAATCTGTACGTCATCAAACCCAAAGACACTCTTGCGTAGCCAGGCCAGTGAAGGACTGCCGCAGGTTAGCAAGAATCGATCAGCACACAGTTTAAATATAGTCCCATCGTCGATAAGACGACCTTCGTCTGTGCACCAGCATACGTAGGTCACTCTATTTTCTTTGAGCTTGGTGATATCTCGAGTGACCATTCGGTCTAGCATCCCTTCGGCATGCACGCCACTGATGATGTATTTTTGCATTGGGCAAATGTCGTAGGTGGCGCAGCTATTGCGTACGCAGAAGTACTCATACTCCTCGTCGTAATAGTAGTCAGCGAACTTATAACCATTCCAGCTGGACCAAGCATCACGAAGATTCAATGCCGCCTGGCGAGGGTGGAAAGGGCTTTCCTTTAGTCGCTCACCGGCAAAGGGGTCGTTAAATTCTGCCTTGCTATTCATCGTAAAAATCATCCTCTGGCACGGTGTTGGGTCGTTTTAGATCGATGAGTATTTCCCGTGCTGCATTGGCACCACAGGCAGAGGAAACGCCACCCCCCGGATGAGTAGAAGAACCGCACATATACATATTTTTAATGGGCATACGGTACTGGGCATATCCAGGAAAAGGACGATTGAACAGCAACTGATCAATGGTTAACTCACCCTGAAAAATATTGCCCTCAGTGAGCCCCACTTCTGCTTCTATATCATGAGGAGTACGCACTTCCATATGGACAATCAAATCTTTAAAGCCGGGGCTGTAGCGTTCTATCTTATTTATAACGGTCTGGCCAAAGGCATCTCGTTTTTCGGGTGTCCAGGGTCCATCAGCCAACTGTGGCGGGCAATATTGCACAAAAGTAGACATCCAATGCTGACCCGGCGGCGCCACTGTAGGATCCCAAGCTGAGGGTATGACTGACTCGATAAAAGGATCTTCAGACCAACGGCCGTGCTTCCAACAGTCATAGGCGCGCTCCATGGTTTCCATTGAACCTACGAAACCCTGTCCACCACGGTTAATATATCGATTATCCGCCACATTATTAAATTTAGGTAAGCCAGATAGCGCTATATTGACCTTGCCCGATGAGCCTCTAATCTTAAAGTTTTTCGCTTTTTCAT
>DUBX01000048.1 GCA_012960115.1 Porticoccaceae bacterium | reverse complement strand
CGGTTTTTAAGGTAGTGGGGAAGTGAGAATGAAACAAAAAGAAATATTTTTGCAGTCCGAAGCTGATGCATGGTTTGTCAGAAATCAAGAAGGTGTTGCAGCTCGTAAATTGCCTGATGATGACACCTTGTTGCGTGAAATTATTAAGATTCAAACTCCACGGGGGGGGGGAAGGTGCTTGAAATTGGCTGCGGGGATGGTACCCGACTTGCTTGGCTTAAAAATAATATGAATGCTGATTGTTACGGCATTGAACCCTCTAAACTTGCTGTAGATGAGGCTTGTGCTAAAGGAATTAATGTAAAGCAGGGGACGGCTGAGCGATTGCCCTTTGAAGATCATAGTTTTGATATAGTAATCTTTGGCTTCTGCCTTTATCTGTGTGACCGTGAAGACTTGTTTAGCATCGCCAGCGAAGCAAATAGAGTGTTGCGGGCGCCGGGATGGTTGATGTTGTTGGATTTTTTTAGTCCAGTACCGTGTGCTAACCTATATCACCACAGGCCAGGTGTTCTCAGTTACAAAATGGACTACCGGACCTTGTTTAATTGGCACCCAGACTACGAGTGTATGACTCATAAGGTACGACACCATAGTGAACTGGGTTATACCGACGAGCAAGATGAATGGATCGCCGTCTCAATCTTGCGCAAACACCAGAAGGATATCACTGCGTGAATCGTCTCGCCCTTGGCACCGTACAATTCGGTCTGCCTTATGGCATAGCCAACCAAACTGGACAAGTCTCTCGTTCGGAAGCTAAAGCAATGTTGCAGTTGGCATTAGCTAATGGTATTGATACGCTGGATACCGCGATTGCCTATGGTGACAGTGAAGCATGCTTGGGCGAAGTGGGTACGCAAGGGTTCAAGGTGGTCACTAAATTGCCTGCGTTGCCAGAAGATTGCGGAGAGGTTAAAAAATGGGTTAACCAGCAGGTGAGTACATCGCTATCACATTTGGGTGTCACAAAGATTTATGGCTTGTTACTGCATCAATCTGAGCAACTGCTTGGCTCAAATGGCGCCGCACTGTATCAGGCGCTACAAGCGTTAAAAGAGAAGGGTCAAGTGCAAAAGGTGGGTGTTTCAATTTACTCACCTACTGAGTTGGATGCGTTAATACCACACTACCGTTTTGACTTGGTGCAAGCGCCGTTTAACTTGGTTGATCAGCGCCTTTATAGTACCGGTTGGCTACAGCGCTTGAAAGATGCTGATGTTGAAATTCACACCCGTTCCGCTTTTTTGCAAGGCTTGTTATTGATGAACCAAGCCGACGTGCCTGTCAAATTTACAGCATGGGACGATTTGTGGCAGACATGGCATCGCTGGATCGCAGCCCATGATATTTCAGCCGTGCAGGCATCTTTAGCTTTTCCTCTTTCTTTTCCTGCGATTGATCGGGTGATTTTAGGTGCAGATAGTGTGAGCCAACTAACGCAAATAATAAGTGCCGCCCAGTGGAGCCCGAACATAGACTTGCCAAATCTGCAATGTGATCACGAAAACCTAATTAATCCAGCAAATTGGAATCAACTTTGAAAATCGTAGCACTTGTACAAGCACGTATGGGTTCAACCCGCCTACCTAATAAGGTAATGAAGCCTATAGGTGGTATCCCCATGATTGATCTATTACTTGCCCGCCTAGCCCGGTCTAAAGAAGTTAGCCAAATTGTTGTGGCGACGTCAGTTGATGAACGCAACCTTGCCTTGGTTAAGCATGTCAGCAAGCTCGGCTACGCCTGCGAACAAGGGAGCGAAAATAATGTGTTGGATCGCTATGTGAAAGCCGCTAAGAAACACCAAGCCGATGTGGTGGTACGCATCACAGGTGATTGTCCTTTGGTTGATCCTGACGTGGTAGATGAAGTTATTCGCC
>DUBX01000047.1 GCA_012960115.1 Porticoccaceae bacterium | reverse complement strand
TTGCCTATTATGTTGAGCATGATCTGCGCAAGTTTCTGCAATGCGGTATTCTGGCGTATGGATTTGCTCGCGTCCGCTGTGAAACATGCGCTGAGAACTTCCTTGTCGCCTATTCGTGCAAAGGTCGTGGTATCTGTTCATCCTGCAATACCAAACGCATGAAAGCATGGCTAGGCAGAGTGATCTGCTTGGCCATGGTTTTTGGGTGTATTTGACTTGTCCTGGTTTTAACTTAGCCAGCTCCTTACTTTCGTCTTGCTGCCTTGGAGCCTAATTAACACAGGGACTATAAACGCGCAGTTAATGGCACTTCATTGCCTTATTCTTCAGGGTACAACGCTCAAGTAAATAACCATCTTGGTCATGGAAGTTAATCTCCCAAATGCGACTGCCTTTTTTCTTCATAATTGCATAACCGAACTGGTTCAATACCCGTTGCTCTTCGATTTTTTCTCCATCGATTTCATCGATCGGTTCCACATCAGAAACTAACTGTGTACCACCATTGCCAATAATCATTTGGATAGGGCGTTGGCTGTTTTCAAATTCAAGTATTTCAGAAAGATGTATATGCGCACTGATCAAAAGATTGGTTGTATCAGGTAAGCCGACATCTCTAACAGCCTCTTGTAATATGGGCTCTTGCACCGAGAACTCTCCAGTATCGTCGGCACCATAACCCCAAAAAGGTCTGTGGGTCATGATCCAGCTTTCTTCATCCAAACGCTCATTCAACTCGATCAATTCATTTTCAAAACGCCCGGTTAAATCATTGCCATCTGCATCTTTCAGATTTGCCGTATCCATAACCGCGACACTATGGCTACCTAAGTCAGCTATCCATGGCCGATTATTTAAAATACATTTACCTCGATAATACGGGCGAGCATCTAAATAGCGATACCAACCTTTTCCAGCCCTAGAACAGGTTTCATGATTACCCCTCGTAAGAATCATGGGTGCAGCCGTGTGGAGCGATTGTGCGGGTATTAACCAATCAGCCTCCCAAGTTTCCTTATTATCACCATAGGGCGTATCTTTACAGCCTGAGTTGCCCTCTGGACAAGGTGCCTCACGATAAATGTAATCACCTGTATAGATTATTAGGTCTGGATGTTGACTGGCAGCACTTTTGGCTAAGCGTTTAAATGGCCATTCACTGGAATTATTACAAGCTTGATATAAGCCATGACTCGAAGACACTCTGCACCCTGTATCACCAATAACCAAAATAGTTTCTGGGTTGTTCTTCGGAACAGGATAGTTTTCCCCCGCAATGGTTAAGGTTTCTGCACCCTCTTTAACCTTTGCCGAACAAACTTTATTCACATGATCCGGAATCGGCAATGCCCTGACTGACATTTTGACACTATCACCATCCACAGTCATACGTGGGCACGGACCATTCACTACAGACCGCGCTTCCACCCCCGAAGCTGTGTATTGCACCCATGAGGCAATCGGTTCACGAGGCTCGGCTTCAACGGCAGCGACTGACATGCAACAAGCAATGCTTGCTGCTGAGAGAGTTTTCTTACTTAGCATAATTTGTTCCCTAAATTAGTTGAATTCAATGAGGTTTACTTCAACCAATCCCGGTTGCGTAAAACGATCCTCAATCACCTCATAAAATATATTATTTTTGCAAAAGCCCAAGAGGCTTGCATCCTTTGCATTGCAAACGCCTACCCTAGAAAAAAAGAATAGGAATTCCAAGCCACAAAGGCAAGGTACTATTAAATGTTATACAACCATCAGACTACCAACTATAGACAAAAAACAAAGTAAGGTGAGTTAAATCCACCCACCCCAGACTCTTGAGCCATCCGGTTCGGATTTTCGATTGAGATTAATTAATAAGCAAACCTGCCTTCAAGCTCGTTTGCC
>DUBX01000046.1 GCA_012960115.1 Porticoccaceae bacterium | reverse complement strand
TGATGAGTCTGGGGCCGTTTGGATGCAACGCATGGCCAAGACTTATGATAAGTTAGTCTGGCTAAATCCAGTACAAGAAAAATATTGGGATTACACGCCATCGATAACGATGCTGAAAGAATTGACAGAGGATAAGATGTTTCCTTTGACACTCGGCGGTCTCGAAAAGGGCATGGCTTTTTTATCGCGTTAGCAACAGGTATACCTCTCTGTTGCTTTGGGTACGATCAAATGACTGAGATCAAAAATGTTAATTAAATCAGCTGTCACCCAAGCCCAAAATAGAGTAGGTCTCTCCACTGCACAGCCAGCGCTGCGAGCACAGTCAATGTTGCAAGTGTGGTCGGAGGCTGTATCGGATTCAAGCTCTAAGCCTGCGTTCACCTGCTTGGGACAAACCCTTAGCTATGGCGAAATAGACCAACTGTCGCGGAGAGTAGCCAGTTATCTACAGAAGCGCCTCAAGCTACAGGCGGGTGATCGAATCGCCATTCAACTTCCAAATCTCATCCAGTATCCAGTCATCGCAATAGCCGCAATGAAGCTGGGGTTGGTCATTGTTAATACTAATCCGATGTATTCAGTGCGAGAGTTGGTCCATCAATTTAATGATGCGGGCGTAAAGGCTGTGATTGTTCTCGATCAGTTTTATGACGTCCTTGCTGAGGCTGCACCTCAAACAAGCGTTGAACACATCATCGTTACTCGTCCCCTAGATCTCATGTCCCCCTCAAAACAAAACTTGCTGGGAGCGCTAATGAAGATTCTCGGGAAAAGGCCCAGAATCAAAGGCCAAGATATCATTGATTTTAAGGATTTGTTGTCTGATGGTACCAACTACAGTACTCATCGAACCTCCGTGGATGATATTTGCGCTCTGCAATACACGGGTGGAACTACAGGAGCATCTAAAGGGGTTATGCTGACGCAGTCTTGTTTGATCGCCAATGTCGCTCAGGCATTGGCGATCATATCGGTTGCGGGTGAGTCGGCAAGATATAGTGTGACCGCGTTACCGATTCCGCTCTACCATATATATGCGTTCTCACTATGTTTTGGGGTGATACCAGAACTTCGAGGCCACTCGGTATTGATTCCTGACCCGCGCAACATCCCGTTATTTGTCAAGACTATCAGGAAGTCGAAGATTCAGATTTTTTGCGGGTTGAATTCATTGTTTGTTGCACTATTAGAAAATAGAGACTTCCGTCGACTTGGTTTTGATGATCTGAAGATGACACTTTCTGGTGGAATGCCTCTTATGAAATCAGTAGCAGACCAGTGGCAAAAAGTGACTGGGTGTATTGTCAGTGAGGGTTATGGGATGACTGAATCCTCTCCTGTAATCTCAATGAATCCACCCGGCTTTGAACGAATTGGTACCGCGGGAATACCTGTCCCGGGGACAGAGATTAAGGTCATTGATGAGGCTGGCAATGAGCAACCCATTGATGGTGTTGGCGAGCTTTGTATCCGGGGCGCACAGGTCATGGCAGGCTACTGGAACCAGCCTGAGCAGACCGCCGAGACGGTTGTTGACGGTTGGTTACATACGGGTGACATTGTGACAGTGGACAATGAAGGCTACATTACAATCGTCGATCGGCTCAAAGATATGATTATTGTGTCGGGCTTTAATGTTTATCCAAGTGAACTTGAGCAGGTACTGACGACGCACCAAGATGTATCCCAATGTGCCGCGGTTGGTGTTCCTGATGACAAGGCGGGTGAATTAGTTAAAATGTTTATTGTAAGATCTAATTCTTCATTGACTGAGTCTAACGTCATTGCGTTTTGCCAAAAACACATGGCGGGTTACAAGGTTCCTAAGTTCATAGAATTTCGTGACGAATTGCCGATGACAAATGTGGGCAAGGTTCTGCGCAAGGACCTCAAAGGGCTCTAAGCTAGCATGCTCTATTGAAAAAACCGGGTCTGAAGGCCCGGTTTTTTTGTATCCCTGTGGATGCAATATTAAGTATTAGAGTGCGTAAAGAACCCCAAGCAACCCTACAGTGGTCAGCACGATGGTATAGGGTAGAGCCATAATAACCATCCGCATATAGGATAGTCTTATCAATGGTGCCAAGGCAGACGTTAGTAAAAATAAGAAAGCCGCCTGTCCATTAGGCGTTGCAACACTAGGGAGATTTGTGCCGGTATTAATGGCTACAACGAGCTTGTCAAAATGATCTCGAGTTATATCACCTGCGTCAAACACGGCCTTAACCTCATTAATGTAAACGGTTGCGACAAATACATTATCACTGATAGCGGATAGCAATCCGTTTGCCAAGAAAAACACGGCCGGCTGAATCGTTGGATCTTGGCCTAAGACCCAATCGATAACAGGTGAGAATAGATGCTGTTCATGTATCACTGCAACGATAGCGAAAAATACAACTAATAGGGCAGTAAAGGGCAACGCCTCTTCGAATGCATGCCCTATGCGATGCTCTTCAGTAATTCCGTTAAATGACGTTAAAAGAATGATAACCATAAGACCGATCAAGCCTACGGCTGCCCAGTGAAAGGCAAGACCCAGGACCAGAATAACCGCAACAATGACTTGAACGATGAGAGCCGCCTTATCATATTGGGTCCGCTTAGCAGTGTCATTATCACTTGATTGCTGGAGCACCTCACGAACCTCATTGGGTAGCTTGGCGCCATAACCGAATAGCTTGAACTTTTCTAACAGAAGACAGCATAACAAACCGCAGAATAGTACTGGCATAGTGACGGGTGCCATGCGCAGGAAGAATTCAACAAACTCCCAGCCTGCTCTTTCTGCAATTAATAAATTTTGTGGTTCGCCTACCGTGGTGCAAACGCCACCCAATGCAGTACCAACGGCACCGTGCATGATCAGGCTCCGTAAAAAAGCTCTAAAATCCTCTAGATTACTCCGATGATTATCCTGCAGCCTTTCGTCATCACTATGATCGTGATCCTCATCAACAATCTGTCTGCCTGAAGCGACCTTGTGGTAAACGGCGTAGAACCCAACGGCTATTGTGATTAAGACGGCAGTAACGGTTAAAGCATCTAAAAAAGCTGATAAAAAAGCCCCTGAAAAGCAAAATAAGAACGAAAGGGTTGTTTTTGATTTCACGTTAAGTAAAAGTTTAGTGAAAACAAACAGCAGCATATCTCGCATAAAATAAATGCCGGCAACCATAAACATCAGCAGCAAAATGACTTGCAGATTGGCCGCGACCTCTTGGTAGACCGCTTCTGGGCTCGCCATTCCAAGAATAATAGCTTCAATTGCTAATAGGCCGCCAGGTTGAAGTGGGTAGCATTTTAAAGCCATCGCTAGAGTAAAGATAAATTCAGCTATCAGTGCCCAGCCTGTGACAAAGGGACCAAAAATGTAAAGCATAATGGGATTTAAAATCAGAAACGCGATGATCGCGGCTTCATACCATCCGGGGGAGTTACCTAAAAAGTTCTTTTTAAAAGCCTGGGAGAGCGTAGGTGTCATCTATGAATTCCTTTTTTTTGTTGCATGTAAAGTAAACCTATATGAGGCAACTGTGGAGCCAATTTACCAGTCAGTACAGTAAAACATCCTAGCCAAGCATGCTAGACTTACATCACTTTTTAGTAGCGGCAAACCTTATCTTTCCTCCTCTGTTTTTGCAAGGGCTGGAGAGTAAATTCGAATCATATTTAGAGGCTTAATTCTTGTGCTTGCACCTTTACAGCTAAACGGTTTTTATGCTTCTTCAAAAGCAATCGGGAGTACTAATAAGTGGGTCGTGGCAGTGATCGACGGCGACTTGTTGATAGCGTCGGATAACTCTGTTGGGGCAGGCCCTATAGCAATTGATATCGGTCAGGCCGATTCGCTCAATTTTTTTCGTGAGCGCAGTATTTGTGTTGGACAATGGCAGGACAGCGACTGTGAAGTATGGGAATTGATCCCAGAGGCTGCGGCAATAGATGGTTTTACCCGTGTTGAATTAAGATCTGTACTGGCAGGTTCATCAGATGCAGAGTTTTCGCTTATTTGTCGGGCTTTACAGCTTTTGGATTGGGAAGTTAAACATAAGTATTGTGGATCTTGTGGGCAGCCTAACCTCGTTTCAGAGACAGACCACGCACTCCAATGTCATTCATGTGATATTCAGCAGTATCCGAGGATCTCACCTTGTGTCATTGTAGCGGTTATCAAGGATGATAAATGCCTATTTGCTCGGCATCCCAGCTGGCCAGCCAACAGATTTAGTACGCTCGCTGGATTTATTGAGGCTGGTGAGAGCGCTGAGCAGGCATTGCATCGTGAGGTATTTGAAGAGGTGGGTATCGAGATTGAGAATATCCGATATGTTGGGAGCCAGGCATGGCCATATCCAGGTCAACTAATGCTGGGCTATATGGCTGAAGCAAAGACGGACGTAATAAAAATCGATGGTGTCGAGATAGCAGAGGCAAACTGGCATAGGTATGACCAGCTACCCGATGTTTTTGCGCCTCCGACTATCATGGCAGGACGCTTGATCGAACAGTTTGTCATGGAATCGAAAGCTAAGTACGGCTGATAACAGAACTATTGCTTGCCTTGTATAAGGGCGTTTAATATAAAGAACATATTTACTATTTACAATTTGGAGTCTGGTTTGGAATTTTTATTTGAATATGGGTTGTTTTTTGCCAAAGTCGCGACGATGTTAGTCGCCTTTGTTGTGATTGTTAGTGTGATTGTTAGTGCTAGTCAGAAAAACAAGGTCGGCCCAGGGAAAGGCCATCTTGAGATCACTCCGCTGAACCCACAGTTTGAGGACCTTAAAGAAACAATGTTGCTGGCTACAACAGATGAGGTGCATCAAAAAGCGCAAGAGAAGAAATTACACAAGGCTAAAAAGAAACAGATTGCTGCAGACAAAAAGGCCGCTAAGAACGCGATTGCATCCCAAGAGAGCCCTGCGAGCAAGCCAAAAAGTAAAGTCTTTGTACTTAATTTTAATGGCAATATCAGGGCGGCGGCGGTTGAGCACCTGCGCGAAGAGATTACGGCAGTCCTGACCCAGGCGAACAGCAATGATGAGGTCCTATTAAAGTTAGAAAGCCCAGGCGGCATGGTGCATAGCTATGGCCTTGCCAGCAGTCAACTAGATAGATTGCGCAAGAAAAACATCCCGTTAACGGTATGTGTTGACAGAGTGGCCGCCAGCGGGGGTTACATGATGGCTTGCGTGGCTGATAAAATTCTAGCTGCTCCCTTCGCGATTATCGGCTCGATTGGTGTGGTGGCACAGATTCCTAATTTCAATAAGCTGTTAAGAAAGCACGATGTGGAATTTGAAGTATTAACCGCGGGTGAGTACAAGCGGACGTTGACAATGTTTGGAGAGAATACCGATAAAGGCCGTGAAAAATTCGTAGAGGAGTTGGATGATACTCACCAGCTATTCAAAGATTATGTCTCAGAGCGCAGGCCTCAGGTGGATATTGACAAAATAGCTACGGGTGAAATTTGGTTTGGATCAAGAGCCTTAGCCATGTCGCTTGTTGATGACATCCAAACCAGTGATGAGTACCTAATGTCTCGGGTTGAAGAAGCTGACGTGTTCGAGGTGGCTTATGTCTTCAAGAAAAAACTGCATGAACGATTAGGCATAGCCGCCGAGGAGAGCGCTGATCGTCTCTTAGTGCGATGGTGGTCGAGATTGACTCAAGGCTCTAACAGACCCCTCTAGGTCTATTTAGTCCCGACGCAGCTTGTCATTTATTGCAATTGGGGTCGGGAAGTTTAGAACAACAATATAGCTTGAAATCAAGAAAGTAAGAATTGCAGTTCCTTGGCTTAGATGGGAAGTATGGGAGCCTATCAAGCCTGTGTTAAAGGCGAGGTAGGCGATCATTAGAGAGAATTCACTGTTTTGCCCCAATCTAAATCCTATATCCCAGGCTAAGCCCTCGGTTTCGCTCTGTGACTTTAGTAGCCAGTGGTAAGTCAGAGGCTTGATTGTTAGCATCAGCGTTGCTAACAGGCCTGCAGCTACCGCTATGTCTGGAATTAATGAAAGGTCAAAGCCGCTTCCCAGCGAAAAGAAAAACAAAATCAAGAAGAAGTCTCTTAGCGGTTTTAGGTTAAGCGCGATATATTGGGAAATGGGACTTGTTGCGATCGAGATGCCTGCCACAAAAGCGCCGATTTCACGTGACAGTCCTGAATACTCTGCCAGTTCCGCGATACCCAAACACCAACCTAATGCTAGCAAGAATACATACTCACCAATTCGATCAAACCTTGCAAATAGGGGCTGCAGGACAATTTTTACGGCAACGAAACAACCCCCAACTAAAGCGGGCAGGGCGACAAGGCTTTTACCTAACGGCAGAAGATTACCATTGCTTAGATCCCCTGATATAAGTAACAGCAATACGAAGATAGCCAGAAAGTCCTGCATTAGCAGCATGCCCACCATTAACTCACCAGAATGTTTGTGATGTAACGCTGTGGTCGGTAGTAATTTGATACCAATAATTGTGCTTGAGAACATCATGGCAATACCAATAATGATGCTTTCGATGTGAGAGTACCCAAACAGGTGGCCTACCACAAAGCCTATGAGCGCAAAGAGAGCTGAACTGATCAGTGTTACATGCGTGACCTCACGTAGTACTCTCAATAGAATCTGAGGCTGCATATCCAGACCCAACAAAAACAATAAAAATATTATTCCTATACTACCAATTTGTCCTATTAGGTCGACGTCTGTCACCCAGCCCAATCCATAGGGCCCTATTACAGCCCCCAGTACGATGTAGGCGACTAAAAGAGGTTGCCGACCGAATAGGGCCATCGACGCAACGACGGCTCCGCCTGTGAAGATAAGAAAAAAGAGTTGTATAACGTCGTTATGCATAGTGTCCATCGTTTAATTGAAAGCTGTAAGTTTAGAGTGGCTAGTCAGTTAATTTTCACGAGAACTAATAAAGAACTTAGAGTTCTAAATCTCTTTGTTAACGATTTTGAGCAAGCTCGTTAATGAATAAGATAAACCATAGTTTAAAGAGCAGATGAGGCAATCACAAGGCCGGAGTCTACATTACGACTATTATTCTTGTCCTATTAAGCGGTATACCTATAATTTTCAAATGAAGCGCCAAGAAAGCGAGACAGGTTGCTGTTTGGTTGGTAAAATGCTGTCCCGAAAGACTATTAGGCTCTTAGCAATGACTGACCATCATACCCCGCAGGAAAGTGTTGATTCGAAGGCTGACGCGCTTGCGGCAGTTGCAATATTACTTATCGTAGTGACGGCCGTTGTTTATTGGCTTTCTAGATTTTAGGCTTAAGAATCGAGGCCTCTCAGCAATGTTGATACAGCAGAAAAACACAGAAATGTCGGTAGAAAGTCAGCGCCGCATCGTTGAAGAGTACCTCACTAAGGCGCCCTCGGCTAACAGTATCGATAAGTCTTATCTCGAGCGCCTCAAAGCGAGAATAAAGTCTGAATTGGCGTCTAAGAATGCAGTGCTTATTGCTCATTATTATACCGCCCCACTCATTCAGCAGCTTGCAGAGGAGACTGGCGGTACAGTTTCAGATTCGCTAGAAATGGCACGCTTTGGTGCTAATCACGATGCACAGACACTGGTAGTGGCTGGCGTTAAATTTATGGGTGAGACTGCGAAGATTTTGACGCCGCAAAAGCGAGTGGTTATGCCGACGCTGGAAGCAACTTGTTCGTTAGACGTGGGTTGCCCTGCTGACGAGTTCTCTGCCTTTTGCGATGAACATCCAGATAGAACGGTGGTGGTGTATGCCAACACATCAGCAGCGGTCAAAGCTCGAGCCGACTGGGTTGTAACTTCAAGTATTGCCGTTGAGGTTGTTGACTATCTTGATAGTCTAGGTGAAAAAATCCTCTGGGCGCCAGATAAGTATCTTGGTGGTTATGTTCAGAAAAAGACAGGCGCTGATATGCTCCTATGGGATGGGAGCTGTATTGTCCATGAGGAGTTCAAGGCTAAGGGGATTTTAGATCTTAAGCAAATCTATCCAGATGCTGCGGTGCTGGTCCATCCTGAATCGCCAGACTCAGTTGTGAGTATTGCCGATGTCACTGGGTCTACGTCACAGCTTATCAGGGCGGCAATAACGTTGCCTAACAAGCAACTGATTGTGGCTACAGATCAGGGTATTTTTTATAAAATGCAGCAGTCTGTCCCAGATAAGCAACTACTTATAGCTCCTACAGGCGGCAGTGGGGCGTCTTGCCGAAGCTGTGCTAGCTGCCCTTGGATGGGCATGAATAGTTTGCAAAACTTGCTGTCATGCTTGGAGCAAGACAGTAACGAAGTCTTCGTCGATCCTGCTGTTGCCGCTCTTGCGATGCAGTCCCTCGATAGAATGATGACATTTAAAGCTCGTCATTTAGATTAAAGCCGCTTAGCTTTTTCTTCCATTGAAACCACATCCCTAAGGCGTTGACTGACGATGGCTGAACGCTTGAAGTCTGCACCTACCAGCTTCGCAGCCAATCCCAGTTGTTCTCTAGCTAGGTCGAACGCACCTACCAATATAAAGTACTCCGCTCGAGCTTCATGAACCCCTGAAATATTGCCTGCCAGGCCACGTACCTCGGCAAGCCGATACCAAAGCATAGGGTCTTCAGGTCGATTGCGGGTAAGAAGTGTTAATACTGTCGCTGATTTTTCATACTGATGGTCCTGCCAGAGAATCTCACTCTCTAGCGTCATGAGGGGATAGCTGTTAGGCGTTAGCGCCAATAGTCGGTTAAGCTTAGAGAGCGCTGTCGCATAATTCTCTTGCGCAAGATCTATTTCGATGTCGGTATATTGGTAAGCGATCTGGCGAGGATGCGCTTTCAGTAGCGCAGCGATTAGTGTCTCAGCCTTGATTAATTCACCCGCGTTCAAGTACCCCAGCGCTAATCCATAGTTCGCTGCATCAGGCCGTAGCGTGTTATTTTTCAGCTCCGTTTGGAATTTTGTGATGCTAATTTTTGTAGAGCTGTCCATCGACACAATTGCTCTAGCCTGCATCAGGTAATAGTCAGGATGTTCAAGGTAGTGGCGTCTCGATGACCCCATACTTCGACCTCGGGCATCGGCGATGCGCTTCTCGGTGACAGGGTGGGTTAATAAAAACTCAGGTATGCGAGTTCCTGAATAGCGTGTTTTGGCGAGTAATGTTTCAAACATATCCCCTGCAGCGGCAGGATCTCGACCTGACCTTTCCATTGTTTGCAGTCCAATCCGATCCGCTTCTTGCTCGTTAGACCTACTGTACCTAAGTTGGCTTTCTGCGGCGTAAGCCTGGGTGGCACTCATTGCAGCCATTCCGGCATCGCCACCCACTGTTGCCGCAACAACGAGCCCGGCTAATAGCCCTGCAAGTGTCACCATTGATGATGATCGTCGGGCTTCGAGACCCCGTGCGAAATGTCTTTGGCTCAGATGGGCAAGTTCATGGGCCAATACTGACACCATTTGATCCTCATTTTCGGCAAAGGCAAATAACCCCGTATGTATACCAACCACGCCACCTGGCACGGCAAATGCGTTCATCGTGGGATTTTTTATGATAACTAGTTCGAGTTCCGGGTTTTCTAGATCGCTGAAGACGGCCAAATTGTAAATCAGTTCTTCGAAATAAAGCTGCATCAAAGGATCATCGTGCTCTGTAACACGACTACGGAAGACCTTTAACCAAGTCCGGCCAAGTTGGTACTCTTGTTGTTTAGACACAATTCCAGAGCTACTGTCACCAAGAAGTGGTAATTCAATGTCTTTTGCTAGCGCCAGATTCATCGGAGCCAAAAAACACCAGTATGTGAGTAGGAGCGTCATTAAAAGTCTTAACATAGCCGGTGCAGGCCCTTTTTGGTCGGATTGGCTGTATAGTTCAAGCATACACGGGGCATTTAAAATTTCTACCCTTGTAGCTGATATATGTTCAAGGTTCGACAGTTGAAACTTCGACTCGTTTCATGTCTTATAATGGTTTATGAGCAACTAGGTAATTTAAACTGGTCTGTATTAAGTAGTTTTTCTTAAGGAACGTCCATGAAACAAGTGTTAAATAGGTGGTTAGGTCGTTATTTTGGCAACGAAGAAGCTGTCCTTTTGGCTGTGATGTTGGTGGCGTGTCTTGTACTAATGGCAACTGTTGGCGGGTTTTTAGGACCTGTTTTCACCGCTCTGGTTTTATCATTCCTTTTACAGGGTGTTGTAAATACCTTGCAACGCGCTGGCGCGTCACCTCGCGTGTCTATGGTGACGTCTTACGTGCTTTTCTTGCTAGGGTTGATCGCTATCGTAGTTGGCTTAGTGCCTATTGTTGGGAGGCAAATGTCTCTGCTGCTCGCCGAAGTCCCTAATATGATTAGTAGGATTCAGGCTTTTTTAGTGACGCTACCGGAAAGATATTCCGATTACTTGACGGTGGATCAGTTCGAGTTGTTATCTATGCGTATTTCTGAAGAAATTGCTAATATGGCTGAGCAAATACTGACATTTTCAATCAGTAGTTTCCCCAGCCTCCTAGCTGTGGCTATCTATTTACTTTTAGTTCCGGTGCTGGTCTTCTTTATGCTCAAAGATAGGCAGGAATTATTTACCTTTGTAGAAAATCTTTTACCCCGCAAGCGGACAGTCATGAACATTATTTGGTCTGAGATGAACGTTCAGTTTGCTAACTATGTTAGAGGTAAGGCGATCGAGATTCTGATTGTTGGTTCATTATCCTTCGGCGCGTTCCTGCTGCTAGGCCTCAATTACGCAGCGTTGTTAGCGCTTCTAGTGGGGCTGTCAGTATTAATACCCTATATAGGGGCGACTGTTGTAACCTTGCCCGTATTGCTCGTGGGATATATGCAGTGGGGTTATTCCGCTGACTTCTTATGGTTGTTTTTTACCTATGGCGTTATCCAGTTTTTGGATGGAAATGTACTTGTGCCGCTTTTGTTTTCTGAAGTGGTTAATTTACACCCAATCGCTATCATCGTGGCGGTTCTGCTGTTCGGTGGTATTTGGGGGTTCTGGGGCGTATTTTTTGCGATCCCCTTAGCGACGTTGGTCAAAGCCATTTTTAACGCTTGGCCGGATGGCTCAATGGTTGAAGAGATTTCAGAGGGGTAAGTAGGGGGTTATAGCCGAAAAACTATTGCTCAGCCCCTCCCTATAGTCCGATCAGTTTGTTTTAAATCGCGATATATGTAATTTTACTAACTATAGTTA
>DUBX01000045.1:193298-204877 GCA_012960115.1 Porticoccaceae bacterium | reverse complement strand
CAAAGTAAGAACTTTCATAAAAATTGACAGCCTATCTATGATATAACTTTCATTAAAAATTTTTATTATTTCGTCGGGTTGATTTAGCACTAACACAATCGTAAAAATCAAACTTAAAATTGTCAATAAAGGCTCTGATCTTACTATAGTTACATATGGAATGGGTGTAATATGGGCAACAGAATACTTGAAAAATAGTAATTATAGTATAGAATTGTTAGATCTTCGATGTTTATTACCCTTAGATTTGAAGGGAATTTTAAAATCAGTAAAAAAAACAAATAAAGTATTAGTATTACATGAGGATAATTTGACTGGAGGTATTTCTGGCTGTACCGACCCTGAAGCCTGTAATTATGACTCTTCAGCAAACGTAAATAACGGGGGTTGTGAGTACTTTTCGTGTTCTGGTTGTACTTTCTCAAATATTCCTAGGCACAGAAACGGCTATCGCTGTTGTGGTTGGCGCGTCATGCTCATCGTTAGCAGGCTTTATTGGAATGTATGCCGCAACAAAAGCAAATGTTAGGACCGCTACTGCTGCCCAACAGGATGGTGCCGCTGCTGCTCTGTCTGTATCTTTTTACGGCGGTTCTGTCATGGGCCTCTGTGTTGCCTCACTAGGATTAATAGGCTTAGGTGGTTTGTATTATTTCTATGCCGCTAACGGCGCTTCTCATGTCCATGCCCTAGAAGGCTTTGGAATGGGCGCTTCCGTTGTAGCATTATTTTCTCGAGTGGGTGGTGGTATCTTTACTAAAAGTGCTGATGTTGGTGCTGACCTAGTTGGAAAAATTGAGGCAGGAATTCCAGAAGATGACCCAAGAAATCCAGGGGTTATCGCTGACAATGTTGGTGACAACGTAGGTGATGTGGCTGGTATGGGGTCGGATATTTTTGAATCCTATTGTGGTTCAATGATCGCTTCAATAGCCATCGCATATACGATAACTGCATCGAACTCAGAAAACTTAATGATGCTCCCATTAGGGCTCGCGTCTATTGGTTTGGTAGCCTCTATTCTTGGGATCTTCATTGTTAAGCTTCAATCAGCGAAAGCACCCGCTAGCGCACTTAGATCTGGAACTCTCTTAGCACCCTTAATTTTTATTGTGATGGCCTATTTCCTTATTCAATCTATGGGTGATGTGCCTATGGGCGTTTTGTGGTGCGTTGTTTCTGGCGCTGTAGGTGGTGTACTCATAGGCTTGATAACCGAATATTACACCGGCGGAAGCCCTGTTCGAAAGATTGCCGAATCAGGTGAAACCGGCCCTGCAACAGTCATGATCTCAGGACTTTCTGTTGGAATGCAATCGGTGGTTATTCCCATTCTGATTCTTGCCACCATTATTCTTGTTTCTACATCAATAGCAGACTCGGCTGGCATCCCTGGTGTATATGGTGTTGGTATAGCGGCAGTAGGAATGCTATCTACTGTTGGTATAACGATGGCGATTGATGCTTATGGCCCAGTTGCTGACAATGCTGGTGGCATTGCAGAAATGGCAGGTATGGGTAAAGAAGTCCGAGATATTACAGATTCTCTTGATGAGTTAGGTAATACTACTGCTGCAATCGGTAAAGGCTTCGCAATTGGTGCCGCAGCTCTAGCAGCCCTTGCGATTATTTCTGCATATTCAGCGCAAATTTCAATGAAGTATGGAGAGGCTTTCTCGCTGTCTTTGACGAATCCTATGGTCCTTGCAGGCATGTTCATTGGTATCTGTATTCCATTTTTAATATCCTCTATCACTATGAAAGCGGTAGGCGATGCAGCCTTTGAAATGATCAATGAAATTAGAAGACAATTCAAAGAAATCCCAGGGTTAATGGAAGGAACCGCTGATCCAGATTCTGAAAAATGTGTTGAAATTGCAACCGAAGCAGCCCTAAAGAAGATGATGCTACCGGGAATTATAGCCGTTGCTATGCCAGCAGTTGTTGGATTTGGCTTAGGTGCAATAGCCTTAGGTGGCATGCTAGCCGGAGGTCTTTTGGGCTGTGTAGCATTGGCCCTGTTTATGGCCAACGCCGGTGGAGCTTGGGACAACGCCAAAAAGTATGTCGAAAAAGGCAACCTAGGTGGTAAGGGCTCAGACACTCACTCAGCTGTTGTTGTTGGAGATACCGTTGGAGATCCATTCAAGGATACTTCAGGCCCAGCGATGAATATTTTAATTAATGTTATGGCTATGGTAAGTCTTGTTATATCAGGACTACTACCTCTTAACGGAATATTCTTTTAAGTATCTATAAATCGAATTGACCCAGAGAGAGTACCGTTATCCTGTAGTCTAATACTAAAAACCCCAGAATTTTCTGGGGTTTTTAGTAATCTTGATTCATTTTAATGATTCATTAAATCTTCGAATAAGTCGGCACTCTCTAGATTGTGCTGACGCAAAATGTCTCGCAACTTTCTTAACCCATCAACTTGAATCTGCCTAACTCGCTCCCTCGTCAAGCCTATCTCCAACCCGATCTGCTCCAAGGTTGCCTCTTGATGGCTCAGAAGCCCAAACCGCCGTATCAATACCTCTTTTTGTTTCAATGGTAATTGCTCTAGCCATCCAACCAAGACCGCTGATAAGTCATCAGTCTCGACACTACCCTGAGGGCCCAATTTACTGTGGTCAGCAACAGTATCAACAAGCGATCTCTCTTGGTCAGCTACCGGTGTATCTAAAGATGCTGTGCGTTCACTAAGGCTTAAGATCTTGATCACATCTTTGATTGGCTTATCAACCTCTACCGCTATTTCCTTGAGCGTTGGATTGTGATCTAGCTTTTGAACTAACTTGCGAGACGCACGTAGATAAACATTTAATTCTTTAACAACGTGGACAGGTAACCTGACTGTGCGTGTTTGGTTCATAATGCCTCGCTCAATCGTTTGCCGAATCCACCAGGTTGCATAGGTTGAAAAGCGATAACCTAATTCGGGATCAAACTTTTCGACAGCCCTCATTAAACCCAAGTTGCCCTCCTCAATAAGGTCGAGTAATTCTAGGCCACGATTGAGATAACGGCGTGATATTTTGACGACTAGGCGCAGGTTGCTCTCGATCATTTTATGACGCGATACCGTGCAGCCCTTCTTTAATTTGCGGGTATACGCCACTTCTTCAGCAGCAGTTAATAAAGGTGAATAACCAATTTCTTTAAGATAAATAGTCGTAGCATCGATAGTTCGAAGGGCTCGACTTTCATTTGAATTAACCTTCGGGTCTTTACCGGCCTGTGTTTTAGGCCCATCCCAAATTACATCCTCGACCATTATTTTGCAGCTCGTTGCAATCTATTTTTTTTATTTACAGCTACTAATCTATCTGCCAACCCTATTATTAATGCCATATACCATTATGTAGATACTATTTTATATATTTTAATGGATTGACAGGATCCCCGTCTTTCCTTATCTCAAAGTACATCATTCCATCAACACCAAGCTTTGAAATTTCATCCTTATGCTTAACAGTCTGACCGACTTCAACGAATAGTTCCTCATTATTAGCATAGGCGCTTAATAACATATCACTATGCTTTATGATAATCAACTTTCCATAGCCACGTAAGCCTGAGCCTGCATACACCACATTCCCCGGGGCTACAGCATGGACAATCGAGTCCGAAGATTTAATTTTGATCCCCTTTTGTAATTTATCAGGACTAAAACCCTCTATTACCTCTCCTTTAACCGGCCATTTCCACTGTAAATTTTTACTGTACACAGGTTTTTTTGCTATATTTTGGCGCTCTGGTATACGGTTATTAGATGCCTGGGATGCGTCCCTCTGCGCTATTTTCAGTTTATTTATATCAAGAGTAATAATTTGACCAGGATAGAGTAAGAATGGAGAGTCCAAGTTATTTACCCGCGCCAAAGACTGCACTTCAACCCCATACTCTGAGGCAATTGAAAACAAGGTGTCTCCTTTTAAAACCCTATGCTGGTTAAGCGCACTCACCCTAGACTTAGGATCGCCTAGAATTAAGGTTAAGATTTGGCCCGGCGTAATAAGGTAGGATCGATCAAGGCTGTTGGCTTGAGCCAGCATGTCTACCTTTAAGTCGTAACGCCAAGCAATGGAGTAAAGTGTCTCTCCAACCTCTACCTGATGTGTTTTGATTCGAATACTTGGCGGTTGAGCACGATGAATAACCGATGCCGGGGACGTAGCACATCCAGCAATAATAAGTAATAGCGACAACAATAAGGTAACGTTTGTCAAAACAATATCCTTAACTAGCAGGATCAGGTTTAATTTTAGCTGCGTACTCCAAAAGCAGCACTAGAGCCAGCCCTAGAACAAATGTTGTGAGGCAAATTAATGTCTGGGGATCTTGGCCTACAACTGAAAGAAACTGATGCGGTAACAGATTACTGGAGGACTGCCCTATACCTTGACCCGAAGTAAAAACATGTTTCCATGGCCAAATTACATTTAGACTACCCACTAAAAATCCGCACATGACCGCAATGACCCTGCCTTGAAAATGAGCCAGCAGCCAAGACAGTAATCGACTAAACAGCATTAACCCGATGATGCCGCCACTCGCAAAAACGACTAGAACATCAAGTTGGAGATTTGCTATGGCGCCAATAAAAACAGGATAAAGTCCTAGTAGCACGAGGATAAATGATCCTGAGATACCAGGTAGAATCATCGCGCAAAGTGCTATAGATCCTGCGAAAAACATCGTGATTAAGTTTCCCTCTAAAATCATGGGAGGAGCCGTTGAAATCCCATAAGCAACAACACTACCAAGTACAAAGAAAATTTTCTCTAAACTCCCAGATAGCGGATGTAGGCGTAAGAGATAGATCACCGAACCCAGGATTAAACCGGTGAAAAATGCCCACAGAGGCAACGGGTATGTATCCAAAAGATAATGCATAACTCGCGCAAGAGAAAACAGACTAGTCAGTATGCCTCCAACCAGAACCACAATGAACGTGCCATTGATATGTTTCCACGCGGCCAAAATACCTTGGTGCCTGAGAATTTTAAAGGCTTGCATATTAATGGATTTAATAGTGTTAATCAGTTCAGAGTAGATGCCGCTAACAAATGCGATAGTTCCTCCAGATACGCCAGGTACAACGTCGGCAGCGCCCATGGCTAATCCTTTAAAGAACAACACAATATGATGCCGCCAGTTATTCATAGCATATCCTTTATAGACTGCGTGCCAAACCACTTAATAGCGGCACAAATTTTACCTTCTCAACAACCTCTTGATCAAACTCGGTCGAATCACCAAGTCGTCTCACGACACGTAAATCTTGGGTATCCCCAATGCCCACAGGTATGATCAACACGCCATCCGGAGCAAGTTGCTCAAGTAACCCTCGAGGAATAGATTGAGGCGCCGCAGTCGTAATAATGCCGTCATATAGCGCGTGCTTTTCCCAGCCAAAACAACCATCGGATAGGTCAGCTGTAATATTGCCAAGCCGGAGCTTTCTAAACCGCTCCTTAGCTTTCTTCAACAATGGCTCAATTCGCTCAACGGTATAAACTTCATCAACTAATTGAGCTAAAATAGTTGCCTGATAACCTGATCCAGTGCCCACCTCCAAAACCTTTTTAAGCGGACCTGCTGAGAGTAAAATTTCGGTCATTCTCGCGACAATGTAGGGCTGAGATAATGTTTGTGAAAACCCGATAGGTAGAGCGGTGTCCTCATAAGCACGGTGCGCCAATGCCTCATCTAGGAATATATGTCGAGGTGTCATGCGAATAACATCCAAAACTCGCTGATCTAAAATACCCTGCTCAATCAATCGATTAATTAAGCGTTCTCGAGTTCTCTGAGAGGTCATTCCAATCCCCGCCAAGTCAATCGAATTCACCTACCTCTCCTATTTTAAAAAACTCTAAATACGACCACTAGATCGTTGCGGCGGCGCCACTAATCTAGCGCCAATATATCATATGGAGACTTCAGTTGGGCGGTATAATTCAGCGATCTCCCTCAACAAAACCGTTGCATAACAACCATTAGGCAGACTAAATTTTAACTTTAATTGATCCTTTGCCATCCAGTCGCTGACTATGTCGTCAGGTAGCACCAAAACACTTCGACGTTGCTGTTTTAAACCAGCATGCTCAAGCGCATAACACCAACTATCCCAAGGCGCTAAAACCCGACTTTCAATCTCTCCAACTGCCCCACCAACCGATGATCGCCCCCGACCCCACAAAGGTCCGGTGTCACCGCCCTCTGAAACCAAATAAAGCTGATTTTCGGTGATGCGCTTTTCAATAACTAAGTTAAATAACCAGGACCGCGCTGCCGACAGATATAAGCCAGTGCCGTGCCTATTGCCTTTTAACTTATCTGCACTGATTAATGCTTGAGCCTCACGAAGATTATTGCCTTGGTGACCGAACCGTTGCTCACCAAAATAATTAGGCATCCCATGTTTTTGTATTACATTCAAACGCTCTTGCAAAGCAATAGCATCCACTGAGAAATCGCGCAGGATAATCTCAAATTTATTGCCTTGGTGCATACCCCTTCGCAGCTTTTTACTATGCCTAGCACTACGCGTAATCAAGAAATCATCATGTCTCAGACAGCTTAAATCTAGATCGCGTCCTGGTAGGTATAAACTAAACCATTGACTGGTCACAGCAAACCGGTCTTTGAGACCGCAAAACCCAACATCACCGCGCTTTATGCCGGCTAATTGCGCCAACAACCCTGCCACCCAACTAGTATTTTGATCTCGCTTGCTGATGAGCAGCCACAAGTGCTCACCCTCGCCGGAGGGCTCGATGTCCATAATTTCATCGACTATGAAATCCTCTGGGCGACTGCGAAATAAAGCCGACGCTAAGGGCTTACCGTGCAGATAAGGAAGTCTATGGAAATTAAAATCGTCGGCTTTAATAAGTAACTATCGCTCGTAATATCAAACGTCTAACGGCATTAGAAGAGCGGTAGCATAACAAGCTATACCTTCCTCACGGCCAGTAAATCCCAGTCTTTCGGTCGTGGTCGCCTTAATGTTTACTTGCCCTTTATCACAACCTAAAACTGTCGAAATTTTTAATTTCATCGCGTCTAAATAAGGTGCCATTTTAGGCCGCTGAGCCACAATTGTAAGATCAGCATTTCCCAAGCAGTAACCTTGCACTGACATCATTTCAGCAACCACACTCAATAGATTGAGGCTATCACAGCCTCTATATTTATCATTCGTATCTGGAAAATGCTGACCAATATCACCCAGACCTAGACCACCAAGAAGAGAGTCCATCAAGGCATGAACAAGCACGTCACCATCTGAATGAGCTACAAATGCGCGATCAAAAGGAATGTGGACGCCACCCAAAATTAATCGATCACCTACTCCAAAGGCATGCACATCATAACCCTGCCCTATCCGCATCCTTGTTTCTCCTGATCTTGTAAAATTGCCTCGGCTATCATCAGATCTTCACGGCGAGTAATTTTTATGTTGTCTTGCCGACCATCAATAACCATAGCTTGCTCACCTATATATTCAATAGCCGAGGCTTCATCAGTTGGCTCTAGTTGATTGTCGAACATACTTTGAATAGCCTCTTGTAACATTCTAGCTCTAAACATTTGTGGCGTTTGCGCTATCCTATACTGATTTCTATCAACGGTTTTAGTCACTTTATTATCGCTAGTCACTAATTTTAATGTTTCATTAATTGGCGCCGCAAGAAATCCACCGACGGGGTGCTCTTCTAAATTACCAATAAGCTTATTAATATCCATACGCGTTACGCACGGTCTGGCCATATCGTGAACCAAAACCCAATCATCAGGACTGGCATCTTGCTGTATAGCCACCAAACCATTTAATACTGATCGGGCACGTGTTTCACCTCCCTGAATCAGCTGTACTCGAGAATTACTGGTTGCCCTTACTCTGGACCAATATCCAGAACTGGGGTCGCAGGGTGCGACGATACGTTTTATTCCAGTAATACTGAGAAGTCGAGACAAAGTGTGCTGCGCCACTAACTCTCCATGTAACTGATGAAACTGTTTTGGAATGTCTGCTGAAAATCGACGGCCAACGCCCGCCGCTGGAACAATAGCCCAATAATTTGACGACGGTTTCATCATGGCGAATCAACCTCTTTAGTCGCAATCTGTGTTGGGGGTCTAGGATCTTGATCCGTGACCAAATAAAACACTTCGCCACCCTTAATCATTCCAAGATCTTTTCGTGCTTTTGCCTCAATTGAATCAAGGTTTTCTTTTAGACTTCCAACTTCTTTGGCAATGAACTCATTGCGCTCTCGCAGTTGCTGATTGACATCTTCTTGACTCGCCAGCTGCTTATCCAACTCAGCTTTATGAGCAAGACTTCCCTCACCAACCCATAATCGAGTCTGCAAACCCAGCAAAAGAACTAAGAGTAGTATCAGTAACCAACGCATATTGATATTCTATTCTATTCAGCAAAGTCTAAGTTAGAGGCCCTATGCTTTAAATTCAGCGCGACCATTATAAGGTGCAACATTATTTCCCAGCTCAGCCTCAATCCTCAGTAATCGATTATATTTAGCCACCCGGTCGGACCGGCATAAGGATCCAGTTTTAATCTGTCCCGCGGCAGTACCAACTGCCAAGTCCGCAATAGTAGTATCTTCAGTTTCCCCAGAGCGATGTGAAATAACAACGCTATAACCAGCCTGCTTAGCCATAGCAATCGCATCTAAGGTCTCTGACAGAGTACCAATTTGATTGAATTTGATCAAAATAGAATTAGCAACGCCCATTTCAATACCACGGCTTAAAATATCAGTGTTAGTAACAAATAAATCATCGCCCACTAACTGAACTCGGTGTCCGAGCTTTTCAGTTTGATACTTCCAACCATCCCAGTCTGATTCATCTTGGCCATCTTCGATAGAAATAATAGGATACTGATCGCACAAGTCAGCCAAGAAATCACTAAATCCTTCTGCACTGTATACCTTACCTTCACCAGAAAGATCATATTGTCCATTTCGGTAAAACTCTGAAGCTGCACAATCTAGCGCCAGAGTTACATCAGACCCCAAACTGTAGCCGGCAGCCTGCGTCGCTTCCTTGATGACGGCTAACGCTTCAGCGTTAGAGGATAAATTAGGCGCAAATCCTCCCTCATCGCCTACCGCTGTGTTCAATCCCTTCGCGCTAAGCACCTTTTTTAAAGAATGGAATATCTCAGCCCCAACTTGTAGCGCTTCAGAGAAACTCTGTGCAGATACTGGCTGGACCATGAACTCCTGTATGTCGACATTATTATCAGCGTGCTCACCACCGTTAATAATATTCATCATTGGCACCGGCATACTATAAACCCCGGGAGTACCATTTAATTCAGCAATATGGGCATAAAGCGGTATTTTTTTATCTAGTGCCGACGCCTTTGCCGCTGCCAAAGAGACAGATAGAATCGCATTGGCTCCTAAAACAGCTTTATTTTCGGTCCCATCAGCGGCAATCATTGCAGCGTCAAGAGCCCGTTGATCACTTGCAGATGCCCCCAATAGTAAGTCTTTAATAGTGGTATTAATATTGTTAACAGCTGTCAAAACACCCTTACCAAGATACCGTTCTTTATCGCCATCTCGTAACTCTAACGCTTCCCTTGAACCGGTAGATGCTCCAGAAGGTGAGCAGGCGGTTCCGACAATACCATTTTCTAATATTACATCTGCCTGCACGGTGGGATTTCCCCTCGAGTCCAAAATTTCAAAGGCACGGATATCTGCAATATTACTCATAGGTTTCTATCTCCATAATAGATATTTAGACTCCAGGGTGAAGTCTTTTAAATTGATGTCTGACGTCGATGTAGCGGCCTACTAATTATCAGCAAGCTTTTACAGTATATTTAAATCTGGCTGGGATTTGATTAAATCATCAAAAGCTTTCATTTGAGTTAAAAAAGGTACCAATTTATCTAAGGGAAGCGCACTTGGACCGTCGCACAATGCCTTTTCAGGGGTCGGGTGGGCCTCAAGAAATAGTCCAGCAATACCAACGGAAATACCTGCGCGCCCTAATTCCGCCACTTGGTGACGCCGCCCTCCAGAAGCTGAGCCCATCGGATCTCTGCACTGCAACGCATGGGTGACATCAAAAATCAAGGGTGAGCCGCCGCTGACTTCTTTCATAGTTCTAAACCCGAGCATGTCGACAACGAGATTATCATAGCCCATACAAGCTCCACGCTCACAAAGCATAACTTTGTCATTGCCACACTCACGGAACTTATCAACAATATTACCCATCTGACTTGGACTTAAAAACTGTGGTTTCTTAATATTGATCACAGCATTAGTCACCGCCATGGCTTCAACTAGGTCGGTCTGTCGAGCCAAGAATGCAGGCAGTTGTATGACATCGCAGACTTCAGCTACTGGTTTAGCCTGAGCAATTTCGTGAACATCCGTAATCAACGGTACGTTAAATGTTGCTTTGATTTCTTGGAATATTTTTAATCCTTCGTCTAACCCAGGGCCTCGAAACGAGTGAATAGATGAGCGATTAGCTTTATCGAATGAAGCCTTAAAGATGTAAGGAATACCCAATTTTTCAGTGGCCACGACATAGGCCTCAGCCACCTGCATAGCCATATCTCTCGACTCCAGAACATTCATGCCTCCGAAAACTACCATTGGCGCGTCGTTAGCCACGTCGATATTTCCTACTTGGAGCCTTATCGATGTCATATCTTTACTCCTCATCCCTCATTTTTGCTGTTGAAAAGCCATTGCAGCACTGACGAAATTTTCAAACAGTGGGTGGCCATCCCTAGGCGTTGAGGTAAATTCTGGGTGGAACTGACTAGCGAAAAACCATCTATGCTCTGGTAGCTCGATCGTTTCCACTAGCGTTTTATCAAAGGATAGACCACCGACAACAAGACCCGCTTCTTGCAACTGTGGCAGATAGTTATTATTCACTTCGAACCGGTGACGATGGCGCTCTTTAATCTGCTCACTGCCATACATGGACAGTGCATTAGAACCCGGCAATAGATGGCAAACTTGTGCGCCTAAGCGCATTGTGCCGCCAAGATCTGAATCCTCACTACGTTGCTCAAGATTACCCTCTTCATCAATCCACTCTTCGATTAAGCCAACCACTGGATACCTAGTATCTGAGTCAAACTCAGTGCTATTAGCACCGTCTAGCCCGCATACATTTCTGGCATATTCAATAACCGCGATTTGCATTCCCAGACAAATACCTAAATAGGGAATGTTTTTTTCTCGAGCGGTCTTGACCGCATAAATTTTACCCTCTATACCTCTAGCGCCAAATCCACCCGGCACCAAAATAGCATCCACGTCCTCCACCAAATTATGGTTTTCATGCAGCTTTTCAGAATCAATATAACGAACCTTAACTTTGGTCTTGTTATGAATCCCAGCATGCACAAGAGCCTCAGTAAGAGACTTATAGGCATCCAGTAAATCCATATATTTACCGACCATGGCGATAGTCACCTCGCCTTCGGCATGCACTTGATTCTCAACCACCTTATCCCACTGCTGCAAGTCTGCGGCTGGTTTTTTGATGTTAAAACG
>DUBX01000045.1:140340-193090 GCA_012960115.1 Porticoccaceae bacterium | reverse complement strand
TCTTTGACCGAGTGTTGTGTTGGTTTGGTTTTAGTCTCTCCTGCTGTTGCAATGTACGGCACCAAAGTGAGGTGTATCAACAAGGAGTTCTGGTAGCCTAATTCACCTCGCATCTGACGAACCGCCTCTAAAAATGGCTGAGATTCAATATCTCCTACGGTTCCGCCAATTTCAACCACAGCAATATCATGGTCACCGGCTCCAGCGACTATGCGGCGTTTTATTTCATCGGTGACGTGAGGTATAACCTGGACTGTCCCGCCTAAAAAGTCGCCCCGACGTTCACGGCGTAAAATAGTTTCATAGACCTGTCCAGTCGTAAAATTATTATTTTGGGTCATCTTAGCCCCCAAAAATCGCTCATAGTGCCCAAGGTCGAGGTCTGTTTCTGCACCGTCTTCAGTGACATAGACCTCACCGTGCTGATGAGGGCTCATCGTGCCTGGATCAACATTTAAATAAGGGTCTAGCTTGAGCATCGTGACGTTCAATCCTCTCGCCTCCAGTACTGCACCCAAAGAAGCTGCTGCAATACCCTTTCCCAATGAGGAAACAACACCGCCGGTAACAAAAATAAAACGTGTCATAGTGACCCTGCAAACATTAGAGTTAGTCTAGAAAAAGATATCTTACGGGTTCGATTGGCCAAGAATTTGGCCGATGCCCATCCCAGTTAAGATGGTGTAATAGATTAACAGAAAGGCAATTGGTATTCTACAAAGAGTTGGTATGCCAATGGATTTTAATACTCTTCTCCCCGGGCTGCGCCTGCCATCCATCGCAAACCCAAAAATCAGCGACAGCAACAAGCTGCTGATCAATGAAGAATAACGGCGCTCGATCGCGCCACCAGGGCTCTACATTGAATTCCTGGAGGAGTTTTTTAAGACTATTGGAGTGTCCTCTGCCCGCCGGCTTGCAGCGCTCTCCACCTTTTCTGGTGGTCACACTAAGGGCTGCCGCTAACTCTGCCCGGAGACCATCACCAACAGTCTGTTCGACCGTTAAGTGACTGCCATCTGACAGACTAATCGGATTATCAGTGTTCCAAATTAAATCTTCTTGTTGATTGATAGAAGCATCGAATTCCTTCGACACCTTGAGTAGGTATAGCCGATCTCGAAACCGGCAGTATTGGCCATCGCCTGTTGACACCTTAGGCGAACTGTCTTTCCGAGCATCAATCAATGCTGTCAGCACCTCATTGATAACTTTGGTCCCGGGAGAATCTAGCCCCTTAATCTCGGGCCAATAACGTAAAATATTCTTCTGCTTAAGCGGAGTAAGATTAGCAAATAAAGCAACAGACAAAGACCAACCCGCTCTTTCCTCTGCAGGCTGCAATATTGCGATAGTTTCAATGGCAGTAGCCTCTGCCAACTCGTGACTTTCACGACTTAACTCTGCCACTGCGCGAAGACGCTGTCGATAATCTGGCCATTGATGAGCGAGCACTGGAATCAGTTGATTACGTAAATAGTTGCGCTCAAAAGCGTCGACGCCATTACTCTCGTCTTCAACCCATTTAAGGTTTTTATTATGAGCATACGTTATTAGTGCAGATTTAGGCCAATTCAATAAAGGCCTAATTAGACGTCCCGGTCCAACTCTCCGAGAAACAGGCATGCCTGACATACCTTTGGCGCCAGAACCTCGCATGAGCCGATACAATAGCGTTTCAACCTGATCATCGCTATGGTGCCCAAGAAGTAAAATACCATCTTGGTCTAATACATTCTCAAAAATCCGGTATCGACTTTGACGAGCAGCAGCCTCTAGACCTTTCCCACTGGCAACAACCTCTACCGTCTCGCTATGACAGGCAATATTACGACTACCACAAAAATCTTCGACATGGGCCTGCCAACTATTCGCATTAGGTGACAAGCCATGATTAACATGAACCGCACAAAGACGTTCAACCGGAATAACTTCCGCCAGAAGCGCTAACAACACCGTTGAGTCTAACCCGCCACTGAATCCCACCAAAATCTGTGGAGCCTGTTCGAGCGCATTCATTATCGGGCCCAAGACTAGCTCAGACTGTAACAACTTTGTCTTTGCCACTAGCTCTTGTCCTCGCTAGTGGCCAGGTGCTCTTGCTGATAACGATTAAGTTGGCGTCGAGTTAACAGAGTGCAATTTTCCGTGACAGGATCAAACGTAATCACAATATCGCCGCCATTTAACTGACGACGGACCTGACTAATTTTATTTTCAAGGCTAACTTCCTGATTACCATAATCGGTTCCCTCTCGAAGGATGTACTCCTCAATCACAGCGACAAGAGTGCCCTCTGGCAGGCGTTCAGGAGGTATTTCAATCACTCTTTGGGCTTCCTAAATCTCAGGGTCATACGGTCACTCTCACCAATCGTCACATACTTTTCACGATCTTGTTTTCCCAATACAAGACTAGGCGGCAGAGTCCAGACACCTTCCAAATGATCAGCTGTATCCTTGGGATTGGCATTAACTTCAGAGGACTGTTCAAATATAAACCCTGCTCGACGGCCTAATTCAATAACATAGTCTTGCGTCATATAGCCGCTTTCTTTCATCGTCTTTCTATCAGTACCCACGGGGGCACGATGCTCTACAACCCCTAAAATGCCGCCAGGTTTTAATGTTTTGAAAAAGAGAGCGAACGCTTTAGACTCACTAGATGTACCTAACCAATTATGGACATTTCTAAAAGTAACCACCGCATCCGCACTGCTATCCTCTGTGTTCAAAATCTCGTTGGTTGCATCAAAAATGTGCATTTTAACATTCCCGTAAAGCGCCGGATCAGATGCCATCTTAGTGGCAAATTTACCTTGAGAATTGCGATAATAAGCCCGTTCTGCATTGGGATCATAGTGAGCCGCAAAAAGAGGGCCAGTTAAATATTCGGCCAAAATTTCGGTATACCAACCACCACCCGGTGAAATTTCAACCACGTTCATCTCTGGCGTAATACCAAAGAAACTCAAAGTCTCGACAGGGTGACGAAACTGGTCTCGAGATGAATCTCGCTCTCCATAGGCAGCCATGGAACCCACTAGCATAAACACCAGCAATATGGCCTTTGAACAGAGCCTGCACATTTGCTGCAAGCGTTTAAAATTATTTATTACTAAACCCTCTACTATTAATTTCATGAAAATTACTCCTTTAAAATATTTTATTCCTGTTTTTAACTCTACTATGTTCACTATAACAGCGCCGGTTAATCTAGTGCCATAATAAACAACGTCATTAGGGATAGGAACGCTCTCATGCGACACTTAGTATTAACCGTCTTAGCGGAAGATCAGCCAGGCATCGTTGAGCAAATCGCCAAAATCATACTGTCCCATAAAGGCAGTTGGGTAGAGGGAAAAATGAATCGCCTAGCGGGTAAATTTGCAGGGATACTTCTCGTCGAGGTTACAGAAAGTCGATGTCAGCCCCTACAGGCTGCTTTGGTAGCGCTGGACATACAGGGCATAAAGATTACCGTCGACCAGACCAATGCATTGTCTTTGCCCTATAAAAAAGATGTTTGGATTGAAATTATAGCCAACGACCGGCCCGGCATTATCGGTGAAATATCCACATTACTAGCCACAAAAGGTATTAATCTGGAATCTCTTGAGACCTTTTGCGAAAGCGCTCCCATGTCAGCCGGTGTGATGTTTAAGGCTCGGGCTAGCGTGCAATTACCAAAAAATATATCTGAGAGATATTTGATGGGCTTACTGGAGGGATTGTCGGACGACCTGATGGTCGAAATTGTGTGACCATAAAGCCGCCATCGTCAATAGGCTTAATAACGTCACTGCGCGCGCTAATTAATGTAAAATTGCAGGCCACTGCAATAATACGTTCAAAAGAGCCGCTATGCTTGATATCGTCCTTTATCAACCTGAAATTCCGCCTAATACGGGCAATATTATTCGTCTCTGCGCTAATACTGGATTTCGCCTGCATCTAATCGAGCCCTTGGGATTTGTGTTAGATGACAAACGTCTTCGACGAGCGGGCCTAGATTATCGCGAATTTCAAACCCTTCAAATTCATTCTGACTGGCCATCATATCTAACCACTGTAAACCCAAAAAATATTTACGCCTTAAGTACCAAAGGCACTGTGAGCTATTCGTCAGTAGCTTACCAACCAAATGATACTCTGCTATTTGGCCCGGAGACCAGAGGGATTCCCGATGATATCCGAAATTCGGTAGGGTTAAATAATGTACTACGTTTACCGATGTACTCTTCGAGTCGAAGTCTAAATTTATCCAACACTGTGGCCATTGTGACCTATGAAGCTTGGCGACAACTTGGATTTGATGGCAGCCAATAAATAGCGATCTAATTTAATCATTTTTCTAATCTTCAAACACCTAGTATCATAGACTGGGTACTACACCATTCAAAAGTAAGCCTATGAACCAAAACCCTATAGCTTTATATCGTGAGACAGACGACAGATGACAATAAAAATTGGTTTATTTTACGGTAGCACAACATGCTATACCGAAATGGCTGGCGAAAAGATTCGCGATGCCATAAATGAAAGCTATGGTTCAGAAGTCGTTAGCATTCATGATATTTCTCTAGACTCAATCCGGCGCATGAGCGAGTACTCATATTTAATTCTCGGCATTCCCACTTGGGATTTTGGTGAACTGCAAGAAGACTGGGAAGAAATCTGGGATGATCTTGACGAAATTGACCTCAGCGGCATAACTGTCGCGCTTTATGGGCTTGGTGATCAGATAGGTTATCCAAAATGGTTCCAAGATGCGATGGGTTTTTTGTGGGCGAAAGTCATTGCCCAAGGTGCTCGTACCGTGGGGATATGGCCCAATGAGGGATTCAGTTTTGAGGAATCAAAAGCCCTCACAGCGGACGAAAAACATTTCGTTGGCCTACCTCTAGACGACGAGAACCAGCTAGAACTAAGTGATGACTATATAAGCCAATGGAGCCAACAAGTCATGCATGAATTTGGTCTCAAATAGTGGCCATTATCGCCGCCGACATCCAGTGGCGAAAAGGGGCTCCCTACTCTACTCTTTTTGATGAATTTTATATTTCTCCTTCTAAAGAAACAGAGCAATATGAGTCTGAATTTGTACAACTTGGTGATTTGAAACGACGCTGGCAGGGCCTAAGCAAACATTGCACCTCATTCACCATTGCTGAAACTGGCTTTGGCGCAGGCCTCAATTTCCTTTCGTGCTCTGATTTATGGCTAAATATCGCTCCCAAAAGTAGTGTGCTCGAGTTTTTTTCTGCTGAACTGTTTCCTATCAATAAAGCTGAACTATTAAAAATATTATCTCAACGTCCCCATTTGAGTATTTTGTCGGACGAGTTCATTAAACATTACCCAGTACCAGTGGCGGGTATTCATAGCATCGGATTATTTCAAGGTAGGGTAAGGCTTCACCTTATGTTTGGTGATGCTAATGAAATGTTTAGCTCAATTAGCCAAAGCTCTAACCAAGAGAAAGCCCATTACAACAGGCGCCCAGTAGACGTATGGCTACTCGATGGCTTCGCACCGATAAATAATCCTGCCATGTGGAGTCCTGAGTTACTGGCAACTATCGCTTCGCTATCTGATCAAACCACCATCGCACTGACGGCTAATATTGATCAAAAAACAATCTTAACCGTCTCTAAAAACCTACAGTCAGCTGGATTTTTAATTCAGCCAACTGATAGTAATGGTTCACAAAAATTACGATTAAAAGCGTTATTTTCCGGTAGAAAATATCAGCAGCTTGAGCCTGATAATTCATCCGGTTCAACCCAATGGCATCTAGATAAGACCGTGCGCCCAATTGCAACCAGAGATCAGGAGGTCACCATTATTGGCGCTGGTATTGCTGGTTGCACCACCGCTGTGGCTTTAGCTAAACGAGGTTTCAAAGTTAAAGTAATAGACCGGCATCCTAGAGCCGGCCAGGAGGGATCGGGTAATAGTCAGGCTATTGTCTATCCAAAGCTGTCACCGCGAGATGATGTACTACCACGCATTAATCTTCGGGCTTTACTGTTTGCCAGCCGCTACTATGCACCGTTTTGGAAGGACGGCTTGGGAAATCAGTGCGGGGTTATCTCTTTGCCTGGAAACCCCAAAATTGCTGAAGATTTTATCCAGATTAGTCAGCGCTTTTCCGGTTGTGAAGATTTTGTTCAACTTTTAGAAAATAACGAACTCTGCGATCGCAGTGGCATTTCGCTAGAGTCTTCAATAGGTCTATTTTTCCCTCTACTAGGCTGGTTGCCACCGTCAATAATTTGTCAGCAACTGCTGGAAGAGCATGGAATACCTTTGATACATACGAATATTGATCATTTCAATCACCAACAATCAGACAATCGATGGCATCTTTTTGGTACTTCAGGAAAGCTAGTTCATAGCACTGATATCCTCGTGGTTGCGACTGCATATGGCTGCGAAAAGTTTGAGCAAACTAATTTCTTACCCGTTACTCAACTAAGAGGCCAAATTAGTAAGTTGCCTGCGAGGACTAGAACCAAGTCACTAAAAACCATAATCTGTGGTGATGGCTATATCACTCCCGCTCATGATAACTATCACAGTTGTGGGGCGACTTATAACAAAGGTCTTTTTTCAACTGAGTTACGTGTTCAAGATCATGAGATGAATATAGCGCAAATGAGGCACACAGACTCAGGTCTTGGTGATGCCTTAGAAAACCTTGATGCTACTAATATGGATGGTAGAGCAAATTTTCGCTGCACCACTAAAGATTACTTACCTATCGTTGGGCCAGTGCCTAACTTTTCATCAATGCTTGAAAGCTTTGGGTTTTTGCGCCGCGATGCACGTGCAGATTCAATGATGATGGGTGATTACTTACCTAACTTATATATTAACTGCGGGATGGGATCTCGAGGACTTAGCTATGCCCCCTTTACCGCTGAGCTTCTAGCCACTCAGATAAGCCAACAAATCCCCTCTTTGGAGAGAGATCTTATTCAAGCTATGCATCCTGCAAGATTCTTAATTCGCGATCTAAAAAAGAAACGCCTCTAACCAATTGGGGTAGTTTAAAGAACCCTCTGATCTAGTGTAGATTACTGCACGTATATCGATAACTTAACTAAAAAGCCGAGAATGGAATCATGTTAAATTTTAAAATTCGATCAACTACTAGAATCATACTGTTGACCAGCATTTTGTCCTTTGTTGGCTGTACCGAGAACCCTCACCTAGATCTTGAAGGCGCCCCTCAAGATTCAGATAACTCGTTAACAAAGGATTGGACTGGCCCCTACAATGGTGTCCCAACCTTTGATGAAATGACGCTAGAAGACTTAAAGCCAGCTTTAAATCAAGCAATGGCAATAAATCTAATCGAAATAGAAAATATTGCTAATCAATCAACTAGCCCAAGTTTCGACAACACGATAGTCGCTCTTGAGCGCACAGGTAAAGTCCTCGACAGGGTGTTCACCTACTATGGGATATGGTCATCAAACTTATCTTCCCCTGAATTTCGAAATATTCAGCAGGAAATGGCCCCCATAATGAGCGCCTTCTTTTCAAAGATTAGCCAAAATCAGACTCTTTTCAACCGTGTAAAAGCGGTTTACGAAAACCTAGAATCAAGCACCCTCAGAGCGGACCAACAGCGTCTAGTAAAGCTTACTTACAATGGTTTCGCCCGCAATGGAGCAACCCTTTCTGCAAAAGATAAAAAGCGCTACACAGAAATTAATCAACGTCTAGCTGAGCTTCATACCCAATTTGGCAATAATGTACTTGTTGATGAAGAAAACTATGTTGTCTTTGTCAGTGAATCCCAGCTTGGTGGACTACCAAGTTCGCTAATAAGAGCGTCGGCTGCAGCGGCGGAAGAGTTAGGCAGGTCCAACATGTATGCCATTACCAACACTCGATCATCGATGGCACCTTTCTTAACCTTTTCCGAGCAGCGGTCACTGCGCCAAAAAGTCTGGAGTAACTACTATAGTCGAGGCGACAATGGCGACCAATACGATAACAATAAAGTCATTGCAGAAATCTTAAACTTGCGACATGAACGAGTCGGACTTCTGGGCTATGACAACTATGCGCAGTGGCGCTTGGAAGATAGGATGGCCAAAAACCCTGAAAGCGCCATGGCGCTGTTAAAAGCCGTGTGGCCTTCGGCAATTGCCCGAGTATCTGAAGAAGTTGCTGATATGCAAGCCATTGCCGACACCGAAAATACTGGCATCAAAATAGAACCTTGGGATTATCGCTACTATGCTGAAAAGGTCCGAAAAGACCGTTACCAACTGGACTCAGACGAAGTTAAACAGTACCTGCAATTAGATAAACTCAATCAAGCAATGTTTTTTGTTGCCAGTGAGCTATTTAATTTCACCTTCACTGCCGTAGCAGAAAATAGTATTCCGGTATTTCATCCAGATGTGAAAGTGTGGGAGGTAACCGATAAAACTAGCGGAGAACATGTTGGATTATGGTATTTAGATCCTTTCGCACGCAAAGGAAAGCGCTCTGGTGCCTGGGCCACCTCGTACCGCAGCCACACGACCTTTGAGGGTAACAAAACAGTCCTCAGCTCAAATAACTCTAATTTTGTTAAGGCTCCGGCCGGTCAACCTGTCTTAATTTCTTGGGATGATGCCACCACCTTTTTCCATGAATTTGGCCACGCTCTTCACTCTCTATCTTCGAGCGTTGAGTATCCCAGCCAAAATGGGGGTGTCCGCGACTACACCGAGTTTCAATCTCAGTTGCTAGAGAGGTGGTTAATGACCGACGAAGTTATCAATAACTATCTCGTACATCATCAAACCGGTGAGCCCATACCAAAAGCCTTAGTGAAAAAAATTAAAGCGGCCGCGACCTTTAATCAAGGGTTCGCTACCACCGAATATCTAGCTAGCGCGATCATGGATTTAAAGTTTCATACCACTGACCCATCTGGTATAGACCCAGATATATTTGAACGCAAAAATCTGGCTGAGCTAAACATGCCCAAGCAATTGGTTATGCGTCACCGCAGTCCGCATTTTGGTCATGTATTTTCGGGGGAAGGTTACTCATCTGGCTATTATGGCTATATGTGGGCGGATGTATTAACTTCGGATGCCGCCGAAGCTTTTGCCGAAGCCCCCAACGGCTTCTACGATCAAGAAGTCGCAGAACGTCTAGTCAAGCATCTTTTTACGCCGAGAAATGCTATTGATCCGGGCGAAGCCTATAGGGCTTTTCGCGGACGTGATGCAGATATAAAACCATTGATGCGTGATCGAGGATTCCCAATTATTGACTGAGCTTAGGCCTATTTTGTGGCGACGCGACCTAATCTCGTCGCCACAAACCTGACGAGGTTACTTGTTCTCTACACCCAAACTAACGCGCAACCCTTGCTTGTACATATGGTGACTTTCGATCTGATCGCCCATTGCTGCATGGACGTCGGCCAATCTTAGGTAGATATCGGCACTTGGTTGTAGCCTGAGGGCAACCGAAAAATAATCTCGCGCTTTTCCCCAAAATCGCAACTGGCAACAAATACGTCCCAAAGCAACCAATAAAACGGCGTCCTCAGGATGATCAGATAGCCATTTTTCAGCGGCAAGCAACTGTTTTTCTGGCGCAGAGGTCTCTAGCTGCCCAAACCTCTCAACTAACTCAGGGTGCCACCGCTTATTAATTGTTTTGACCAGAAGTAACTGCACCCTATCGGTGTCATTAACTTGTTGTAAAGCATCAAAATAACCACAGATTAGTTCAGCATCGTTACGCAATCGCCTGGGTATAAGTTCCCAAAGATCGTCCGCCTGATCCTTCTGCTCTTGAAGAGTAAATTCAGGATTCGGAATGAAATCAGATAATAAATTAGCATATACATCCTGTTCTAAAGCCTTCATATCGGATGGATTTATGGCTTTATAATAATTTAAATCATGCAGGAGTTTTTGCAGAGACGACCAGTCACCCATCAAATAATAGGTATCAGAAAGTAAACGGAGAACACCTCGATCCCCGGGTTTACTTGCTGCAATAGGTTGTAATAACTGAATAGCCTCATCCAGCTGCTCTTCCAGAATAAGCATTTCAGCCAAAGCCTTATCGGCAAGTAATTTAGCCTTGGGATGGCTCACCTTAAGTTGCTCTAACAACATGCGAGCCTGATTAATCTGATTATTTTCTGCAGCCGCACGGGCCGCAAACAGCAAGTTCACATCGGGCATGGAAGACCTGTCAGCGCCAGATAAAAGCATCGTTGAGGCCTGCTTCCAGTCATGATCAGCGAATAGAATTAATCCCTGAGCTGTTTTACTTCCATGCTGTTTACTGCGCCTAAGTGTCCACCAACGCCGCAGACCTCCAACATCACCAAGCCATTTCAATAGCAACAACAACCAAGCACCTAAAACCGTCACCGTTAAGTAAAGCAAGATACCGACCCAAACGGTCATTTCAACAGTAGTATTGTTGAAACTCAATAAAATATAGCCGCTATCGCTTTGCATCACCCAGATGCTCGCCGCACCAAGTAGCAACGCCATGACCAAAGTCACTAATAATCTCCTCACGGCTGGCTATTCCCATCATTTATCACTGGCTGCTCATCAACGCCATCTAACAGGCGGGCTTGCCTCGTAATAATCAAAGCCTCAAGAGCATTCATCGACCGATCAACACTAGGTAACTGCTGCACAATATTGACCGCGCTAAGCCTAGAGATACGCTCCTGTAATTCTTTTGATCCAGCGTTAAGTTGAAAATACGTCGCCATCCATTGTTGCGCATTTTCTAGGCTAATGGCATATACCTCCGGTTCCTCTCTAAGCGCGGCATTAGCTGCCTGTTGCAGCAGCAAGCGCAGGTTACTGCGCACTATGGATTCTTCAGATGATGATAGTATTGACTGAATCGGAATATCTCTGTCTGTTACCTTAACTAGGCGACTGAAGCCGTCAATAAAATCATTAAACCGAGACATCCACGGCACATTTTGATCGGTCGATATCTCCTTGGGGTGTACTGCCAACAATTCTTCTTCGATGCCTGAAGTCTCTGTTGAAATCGCTAAGTTAAGTAAATCAAGCCGGTTAATCTGATTTGCTAGGGCATTAATTTCTAGGATAACGCCCTCTATATCAATTACGCCAGCTAAACGAAGTGCCATAATGTCCTCAGCCACAGCGGCGCGCACGGAAAATAAATCTGACTGTTCTAAATTACTTAACAAGTCATCCACCTGAGTTAATAGGGCTAGCGGATTTTTGGTGCTACGTTCAGTTTGTAACCGTTGGTTGGCTAGACGAGTGAGGTATGCAGCTTCGGCCAAATACCAGTCGCTCCGTGTAGTGGAACCCAACTCAGTGAGGCGTGCGCCCTGACCATTAACTTGCAGCTGGAGATCACTCAGTTGCTTTGACAGCGTTTTAATATAGTTCGACTGAACATCTAAAAGAGAATCGCTGTCGGTGTAGTGCCGTTGTGATTGTTGTAAGTGATCATTAAAATCTATGCCCAGACGGGCATACGATTGCTGTTGTAATTGCTGTTGCTGCCACTCACTCCATCCCAGCCATCCCGAACCGGCCAGAATAGACAGCAGCACTATCACGCAGGCCCATTTTAGTAGCGGGAAATCCCTCGGTTTTTTAACGGCCGCAACCGCACCGGTTTTGGGCGTCTTTTCAGATTTATCGTTTGCCTTAATTTTAGATTTAGGCATGGACTGATCACCTGCCTTAGGTTGCTTAGTTGTTTCTGTCACCCTCTACCCCTCTCGAACTTAATAAAGGCCCACCTTGAGACGCACCCTACTCTGAATGTAATAGACTTAGTTTAAAACACTTTTTGCAAAGCAGCATACATTGATTCTGGCATTGCGCTATCCGCCACTATCACAGGACCGTAACCCAATCTTTTTGCTGTCTCCGCTACCCGGTTACTGGGCACCACGACGGGTAAATCGTTAATATTGTTATCACATCTAATCTCACTAATGGGCCCTATAGCCTCTAGTAACTCTGCACTGTGAACTACCAAACAATCGACTTCCGTGAGTTGCTGATGAGTCACTTCGACTTGCTTTTGATCTACAACCCTTCGGTATAGATCGCAATATTCTACTGTAGCACCTCGAGAGATCAAACCCTGTTTTAGTGTTTCACGTCCTCGCCCGCCACGAAAAATAATCACGGACTTATTCTCTAAGTTTTTTAGTTTCGGTGAAGTCAGCAACCCCTCACTAGTGATCTGGTCTGTCGGGTAATTTACGGTTTGAGTATAGTCGACAACCAACTGTGCAGTTTGCCCGCCAATGGCAAAATACTCCACACCCAACGGCAGCATTGGCCAATACTGATCCAACCATTTGATCCCTATCTCCGCAGCATTAACACTAACGAAAATAGCTATATCAAACTGATCGAAAGCTAATATTTTTTGCTTAACCTGCTGGCTCTCAAGAATCGGTTCTATCGTCATAATGGGAGTATGGATGACTCTGGCTGAACCCTCGTCAAGCAGTAATAAGAATTCGTCCTGCCGTCGGAGAGGCCTAACCACTAGCACGCTCTTATCCATCAAGCTACTAACTTTCATAGACCTCAGCCAGTATTTTTTCTGCTCCCTGAGACAGTAAATCTTTGGCAACTTGGATACCAAGTTCTTCAGGGTTGTCTCTATGTCCTTGAGCCTGCGCCGTCAAAATATGACTGCCACAAACACTCCCCACTAAGCCTCTCATGCTAAGGGTTGTGCTGTCCTGCTCAAGCTCAGCAAAACAAGCTATCGGCACCTGACAACCTCCCTGTAGATGTCGGTTAGTGGCTCGTTCTGCCAATACACAGATCGCAGAATCAATATGGTTTAGCGGAGCCAATAATCGCTTAGTTTGACTGTCATTACTCCGGCACTCAATACCCACTGCGCCTTGACCTCCAGCAGGAAGAGAAGTATCAGAGGAAAGTTTTTGAGTAATTCGATGGCCCATGTTAAGACGGATCAGACCCGCGCTAGCCAAGATAATTGCGTCGTACTCTCCCGAGTCTAACTTAGCCAACCTAGTATTAACATTGCCGCGTAGCTCCCTCACTTGGAGATGGGGAAATCCTGCACGAACCTGACATTGGCGACGCAGGCTAGAGGTACCAATAACACTACTATTAGGCATCTGCGCCAAAGTATGGAAGCTGTTGGAAACAAAGGCGTCGGAAGGATCCTCCCGCTTGCAGATACTCTCTAACCCAAGCCCTTGAGGCAACTCCATAGGTACGTCTTTCATTGAGTGCACGGCGATATCCGCAAGACCATCTAACATCGCGGTCTCCAACTCCTTCACGAAAAGACCTTTTCCTCCAACCTTGGCCAATGGCGTATCAAGCAACTTATCTCCGCGCGTCGTCATTGGCACTAATTCAACCTGAAGACCTGGATGATGTCTCAGTAATTCACTTTTGACAAACTCTGCCTGCCATAGGGCCAATGGGCTTTTTCGCGTAGCTATTCGAAGGATATCTGTCACTTAAATGGCCTACATAAGTCGAGTAATTCCCATTATCGATGATTTGTCCGCTTTTGTCAGAGATCCATAGAAATTAGATTATGAAGATCCATATAATCCGTAAGTAAGTAGATTTTAGTACAGATAATTTCAAGTTTTAACTTATTAGCCCAATGTTTGGCTATAATTGTCCTCTTACAGTTTATAACTAGGCAATTGTGGTCATGAGTAAATCAAAAAAGGGTTTGCCAGATAAACCTGATAACGCAAAAACCAACCAAGCATGGGGTGGTCGATTTAATGAACCTGTGGATGATTTCGTAGCACGCTTTACTGCTTCGGTTAATTTCGATCAGCGTCTTTATCAACATGACATTCAGGGTTCAATTGCTCATGCGTCTATGCTAGCCGAGGTCGGCGTGCTAAGCCCCACCGAGGCAAAGGAGATAGTCGTTGGCCTGCACGCTATAGCCAGAGATATTGAAAGTGGTAACTTTGACTGGTCGATTGCTCTTGAAGATGTGCACATGAATATTGAGGCGGCATTGACCGCGAGAATCGGCAGTGTTGGCAAGAAACTCCATACCGGTCGATCTAGAAATGATCAGGTAGCCACCGACATACGCCTTTGGCTACGAGATGAAATTGACGGAATTAATGCTCTTTTAAGTGCGTTGCAAAAGGGCATGATTGAACTTGCCTCAACTGAAAGCGATACCATTATGCCGGGATTCACTCACTTACAGACCGCTCAACCTGTCACCTTTGGCCATCACCTATTAGCCTGGAACGAAATGCTGGAGCGCGATTTCGGTCGCCTGCAGGATTGCCGAAAACGACTCAATCAATGCCCACTGGGTGCCGCTGCGCTAGCCGGTACCAGCTACCCCATTGACAGGGAATACACTGCAGCACAGCTAGCTTTTGATAAGGCCACCGAAAACTCACTCGACTCCGTCAGTGACCGCGACTTTGCCATCGAATTCTGTGCTTTCGCCAGCATACTGCTAACCCATATGTCGCGCATGTCAGAGGAACTTATTCTCTGGACCTCTGCACAGTTTCAATTTATTGAACTGCCCGATCGTTTTTGCACCGGCTCATCAATTATGCCGCAGAAGAAAAACCCCGATGTCCCTGAATTGGTGCGCGGCAAAACCGGCAGAGTAAACGGACATCTGATAGCACTGCTAACGCTCATGAAGTCGCAGCCTTTAGCCTACAATAAAGATAATCAAGAAGATAAAGAACCTTTGTTCGATACCGTGGACACTGTTCGGGACTGCCTGCGTGCATTTGCTGATATGGTACCTGCCATTCAAGCCAATAAAGTAGCCATGTATGAAGCCGCAAAACGCGGATTCTCCACCGCAACTGATCTGGCTGATTATCTCGTGGGCAAAGGTATTGCTTTTCGTGATGCTCACGAAATTGTGGGTAAGTCTGTCGCCTATGGCATTGCCGAAAATAAAGATTTATCGGATATGACGATTGGCGAGTTAAGCGCCTTCTCAAAACTCATTAAAGACGATGTTTTCTCGGTGCTCACTCTGGAGGGATCAGTTGCCGCGCGCGATCATATTGGAGGCACAGCCCCACAGCAAGTCAAAGCTGCGGCCCAGCGAGCACTCAAAAAAGTAGCGAACCGCTAGTTAGAAACTAAACTGGATAGATTCAGATGATTGCAGCTGACAGGCTTCAGTGAGCATGGCTGAAAGCAGTTCACCACTGACAGTATTGCTCCACCTTGTTTCGCCATCATCTTCTTGTAACTTAAAGTGGAATCCGCCAGACTTGGCCGCAAGCCATATTTCAGCCATTGAAGGTTGTCTTGATAAGATAATCTGAGATCCATTCAGGTCACAGGTTAGCGTGAGCATGCCACCGCTATTTTCATAATCAATATCAACACCACTATCGTCGATAGTCTCTTCAATTCCAAACATTAGTTCATCAACGATTTGATTAAATTCTGCTTCGTTCATTACACTCAATCCAGGCTGGTTTTATTCTAAAAGTGAGATCGCCAGTATAATTGTTTGGGTGTAATCCGCCAGTGCCGTTATACTGAACCGCTTTAACGGGGGCTTTTAATGAACTACACGCGCACTGCACATCTATTTTTTACGCTAATGCTGTTAGCTCTTGGTGGATGTGGAAACACTGGTGACTTGTATCTTCCTGAAGATTCATCGGAAACACACACATCAGACGTCCCACAAACAGAATCCTGAGTCACTATGCACAGTACTATTAGCCGCAATAACGGCGATCTTTTCATGGAAAATATCGCTCTCAATGACATTGCCGATCAGTTTGGTACGCCTTGCTATGTGTATAGCAAAACAGCAATTGAGCTCAATTACAGTGCCTACGTTGCAGCACTGGGCGATTACCCTCATTTGGTTTGCTACGCAGTAAAATCGAACTCAAATATTGCCGTACTGCAAACCCTGGCCGCCTTGGGTGCTGGTTTTGATATAGTGTCAATCGGCGAGCTAGAGCGTGTATTGATGGCTGGTGGGGACCCAAGCAAAGTCGTATTTTCTGGCCTTGCGAAAACCGCTGACGAAATGAGTCGAGCGTTGGAAGCTGGTATTCACTGTTTTAATGTTGAGTCGGAGTCGGAACTGGTGCTTCTCAATGCCACAGCCGCAAGCCTATCAGTTAATGCGCCTGTTTCGATTCGGGTTAATCCAGACGTGGATGCGAAAACGCACCCCTATATCTCAACTGGGTTAAAAGAAGATAAATTTGGTATCGATATACATCAAGCCTTGGGCGTCTATGAACGTGCGGCTCAGATGGACAACATCGACCTAATCGGCGTCGACTGCCATATAGGATCTCAACTAACGGAAGTGAAGCCATTTCTTGATGCCATGGCACGGCTGTTAATTCTTGTTGATCAGCTAACTGAGCGAGACATACCTCTCGCGCACATAGATATTGGTGGTGGTCTTGGTGTGCGTTATCAGAATGAGCAGACTCTGTCAGTGAGTGACTATATGGCCGAATTGCTTCCACTTTTGGCGCAACGCAATGAAACACTCATTTTGGAGCCGGGTCGTTCAATAACGGCAAATGCCGGGGTGCTCCTTACCCGCGTGCAATACCTTAAGTCCAATGACCACAAAAATTTCGCGATTGTTAATGCCGCGATGAACGATATGTTGCGTCCATCTTTATATCAAGCTTGGATGGATATCGAACCAATTTCAACTCATTCTGATAGTGAAGAAAAGGTTTATGATGTAGTAGGTCCCGTCTGTGAAAGCGGTGATTTTTTAGGTAAAGATCGCACATTATCGATTAGTGAAGGTGACTACCTCTGTCTTTTTTCTGCCGGATCCTACGGTTTTGTGATGAGTTCTAATTATAATAGTCGTCCTCGGGTAGCAGAAATTATGGTTGCCGGTGAACAGGTTCATCTTATTCGTCAGCGAGAAACGCTACGAGACTTGGTTAGAGGAGAGCAACTTTTGCCGGTCAGTTGATCGTCAATTTGTTGAAAGAAAATATTATGCTCATGAAATTCACGAAGATGCACGGCCTCGGCAATGACTTCGTTGTTATTGATGCTGTCACCCAAAATGTACACGTCACAGCAGCGATGGCCAGACGCCTTTCAGACAGGCATTTAGGCATCGGCTGTGATCAGGTGCTTATTGTCGAGCCACCTTCAGATAAAACCCTAGACTTCGACTACAAAATATTTAATAGCGACGGCGGAGAAGCTGAACAGTGTGGCAATGGTGCGCGATGTTTGGCACGCTTTATTAGGGACCGCCGTTTATCAGGCAAAGAAACCGTGCGAGTCAAAACCATGAATCGCGTTATCTCCCTGACCATCACTAAAGACAAATTGGTATCAGTTGACATGGGTATACCGGGTTTAGAGCCAAGTGATGTCCCCTTCATTGAGACCACACGATCGAACGCCTATGCCATTAATATTAATAACCAGCAATTCGACATTGCCGCTATTTCCGTGGGTAATCCTCATGCGGTTCTTTTTGTAGACAATCTCGATAGAGCACCAGTTAGTGTGATTGGCCAAGAACTACAAAGCCATGACCAGTTTCCAAAGCAAGTCAATGTAGGGTTTGCCCAAGTCATAAATCGTCAACATTTAAAGCTTCGTGTGTATGAACGTGGTGTTGGTGAGACTCGAGCCTGTGGCACAGGAGCCTGCGCAGCCGGTGTCGCTGCAATTCAACAAGGATTAATGGATTCTCCGGTGCGCGTTGAGTTAACCGGTGGCGAGCTTCGTATAAACTGGCCAGGAGAGGGCCAGCCCCTTATCATGACAGGGCCAGCGGTCACTACCTATGAAGGACGAATTAAAATATGAGTACTAAAAAACCAACCGACATAAGTGTTAAGCAGGTACGCGGTTACCTTCGAGATAACCCCTCTTTCTTTGATGAAAATCCAGATATCCTTGAGACTATGATCGTGCCGCATAACACTGAGGGTGCAGTATCTCTCATTGAGAGACAGCTAGCTGTATTGCGCAGTCGCAACAGCGAAATGAAACAGCAACTCGACAGTCTGCATAGCGCTGCTCAAGAAAATGAGATGATGTTTGAAAAGACCAATCACCTAATATCTGGCCTTCTCGAAGCCAATACTCTTGGAGCATTAATAGAGTCTCTATATGAGAGTCTAGGCACAGATTATGGTGTTGAAGCTTATAGTTTGACTCTTTTTGGCGATGAAGTGAATCTACCTAAGAGTATGGCTCGAATCTCAAGTCCGGATAAAGCCCATAAGGATATTGCTTCGATATTGTCCTTACCTGGGACGGTCTGTGGTCAATTGGGGGCCTCTGAGATGAACTTTCTATTCGGTGATCATCGAAATATCTTAGGCTCTGCGGCCACAGTCGTTTTGGGCCAAGATAGTAAGTTAGGTATTTTAGCGCTTGGTAACAGTGATCCGCATTTTTACCAAAACGACATGGGTACGATATTCCTAGATTACCTTGCCGAGGTACTCAGCCGCTTGCTCCCTCAGTATTTGAAATCGCGGAACAAACAAAAGAAATAATCAGCTGTTTTTAGGCCCTTTATTTTTAACCGGTTTTTTCGCATGGGTAGCTTCAGATGACCCTGCTCTGATTTTTTTAGCACCGAACTTACGCCTCTTAGATGAACCAGGACTTCCCTTATTATTATTAGATAACTTACCTCGTGCCGACTTGCTCCGTCCTTTTTGCTTCTTTTTATGTTCAGCCGCCAGTTGATCAGTCTTTGTAGAGACTTTTGGCTTTTTCGTGTTTTTGCTTTTTCCTGAAAGTTGAGAACCCTCGCTTGTAGCATCTTCCAATTCAAAATCGATCTTTCTCTCTTCTAGGTTCACCCGAACCAATCGAACACTAAGCTTTTGTCCTAGGCGGAATATCCGCCCTGTTCGCTCGCCCACCATCCGATGATGCGCCGCCTCATGATGGTAATAATCTTTGGGTAACCCTGTCACATGGATTAACCCCTCGACATAGAGATCATCTAACATCACGAACAAACCAAACCCGGTTACAGCACTAACAACTCCAGTGTACTGTTCGCCCACTCGCTCCATCAGATATTCGCACTTTAGCCAATTAACCACGTCTCTAGTAGCCTCATCGGCGCGACGTTCAGTAACCGATAAATGCTCTCCCACTTGGTCTAACCGCTCTGTGGTGTAAGGGTAAATAGTCGCTTGATCAAGAGGCTTAGCACCCTCGGCCCGATAAACGTTAGGTCGTTTTTTTGCACTACGGATTAAATAACGAATAGCACGATGTACTAATAAATCAGCATAGCGCCTAATCGGCGAAGTGAAGTGAGTATAGGCCTCAAACGCTAAACCAAAGTGACCTAAATTGTCGGGCTGATACACCGCCTGACTCATTGACCGCAACAACACCGACTGAATAACCGATGCATCATCACGACCTTTTGCCGAGCGAAGTACACGTTGATAATCTTCAGGTTGCGGATCCTCGCCACCCCCCAAGCCAATACCCAACTCAGCTAAGAAATCTCGCACTGACTTCAGACGATCTTCACTGGGTCCTTCATGTACTCTGTACAGGGCTGGGATATCGACTTTTTCAAGAAATTTTGCCGAACACACATTGGCGCAAAGCATACATTCTTCGATTAAACGATGAGCCGCAGTGCGATCAACCGGGATAATCTGACTAATTTTTCGTTGGCCATCAAACAGGATTCGAGTTTCTTGCGAATCAAAATCTATTGCACCGCGCTTTGCTCTGCGTTTGTGTAAAATTTGATACAAGTCATGCAAGGCATCTACCTGCGGAGTGATGGCCGCAAATTGTTTCCTAATGCCAGAATCGTTGCTATTGCCTTGTTCGGCAATAAGCTGTGCAACCTGGGTATAGGTCATCCGCGCATGTGAATACATTACAGCTTCAGAAAACTGGTATCCAGTAATGTCCCCTTGAGCGTTAATTTTCATCTCACACACCATGCACAGACGATCTTCCGCTGGATTAAGCGAACATAAACCGTTGGATAACTTCTCAGGTAGCATCGGCACGACATGATTTGGAAAATACACTGAATTACCGCGTTCAGACGCCTCGATATCAAGCGCCGAGCCAACAGTTACGTAATGGGAAACATCAGCAATAGCTACGATTAATCGCCAACCGCCGCCAGACTGCGGCTCACAAAACACAGCATCATCAAAATCTCGAGCGTCTTCCCCGTCAATTGTTATTAGTGGGGTAGCTCTTAAATCGACCCTAGCTTTGATGTCTGTTACACGTTTAGGAATTTTGGCTGTTTGGGCAGTAACTTCATCATTCCACTGATACGGTATGCCGTAATTACGAATTGACATCTCCACTTCAAGGCCTGGATCAAGGTGCTCACCGAGAACCTCATTAATCGACCCTACAGGGAGGTTTTTACGAGATGGCGGTTCGATAATATCTACAACAACAATCTGACCGGGTTTAGCGCCATTAAGCTTATCCTGTGGCACCATTATGTCTTGGCTTACTCGTGGATTATCAGCGCGTACGAAATGAATGCCGCTTTCACTAAAATAACGGCCCACTAGCTGCAGAGTATTTCTCTCTACTACATCGACTAAACTTCCATCAGGCCGTCCACGTCGATCCCAGCCGGCGATTCGTACGAGTACGATATCCCCATCAAATACACGGCGCATCTGTGTGCTAGAAAGATAAATATCTTCGCTATCGCCTTGGGTTGGCTTAACGAAACCATATCCCTCTGGATGTCCAATAACTCTACCTTTTACTAAATTAAGCTTATCTAATGTCCCGTAACCATCACGCCGATTTCTCGCCACTTGACCGTCGCGCTCCATAGCTCTCAAACGCCGACGCATTGCCTCAATTTGCTCTTCATCTTCAAGATTCAGAGCAACACAAATTTCTTTGTGGGTAAGAGGACCAACACTTTCGCTTAAGTAATCAATTATAAATTCTCTACTCGGAATAGGCTTTTCATATTTATCAGCCTCTCTCATCGCAAAGGGATCAGGATTATTCGGTTTTTTACGCATATTTGTTTATCGAAAGTAGGGTCAAAGTGAACGTCAGGAAGTTACGTTGACCTAATCGCACTCCATCTTTCCTAAGTCTATGCTTTAACAGCCCTTGAGTAAAAGAAATTGTGCTCGGCATGTTAACAATACCCTTAGCACTAAGAGCCATCAGGCAGAGGATTCTTTGAACAATAAGCATAGAGCCGATTTATATTTTCCTTGAATATTGGCGCACAAAAAAGGCGACCCTATCAGTCGCCTTTCTCGTTGGAAAATAATCAGGGATTAACCTAATTTTTCCTTGATACGTGCTGATCGACCTGAACGCTCACGCAAGTAGTATAGCTTGGCTCTACGAACCGCTCCTCGGCGCTTAACTTCAATGCTGTCGACCAATGGGCTATAGGTCTGGAAAGTACGCTCCACACCAATGCCATTAGAGATTTTACGCACGGTGAAGGCTGAATTAAGCTGGCGATTACGCTTTGCCAGAACCACACCCTCAAATGCCTGAAGACGTTCGCGCGTGCCCTCTTTTACCTTTACCTGAACAACCACGGTGTCACCGGGGCTAAAGTCAGGAATTTCTTTACCCATCTGCTCTTTTTCAATCGCAGCGATAATAGATGTTTTATTAGTCATTTCTTGCTCCTCAATTTTCATTGGTTGGTGGTAAACCACCTGATTTAGAGCTCTGTACAGAGAGGATGAACATTATCCGTTGCCATCATCTGTCAGCGCAGCACTCACTTCCTTGAGTAATGCCTGTTGCTCTTTAGTAAGCTCCAGGCGATCCAGTAATTCGGGTCTTCTTTGTTGAGTCCGCAATAAAGATTGCTGCAGCCTCCAACGTCTAATTCTTTCATGATCACCTGAGAGTAAAACCTCTGGGACCCTTTCCCCCTCATAAAACTCAGGGCGGGTGAAATGTGGGCAATCTAACAACCCCTGGGCAAAGGAATCTTGCTCTGCCGAATCCTCATGGCCGAGCGCTCCAGGAATTTTCCGTATCAGAGCATCCAACAAAACCATTGCTGGTAACTCTCCACCACTGAGAACATAGTCTCCAATAGACCATTCCTCATCAACCTCAAGCTCAACTAAACGCTCATCGATACCTTCATACCGACCGGCGATTAAAATCAAATTTTTCTTCTCAGCAAATTGGTTAATCGCCTGTTGGTCTAAAACCTTGCCTTGAGGTGATAAATAAATCACCAATGCCTGCCCATCCATCCATTGTTTAGCTTCCGCAATGGCTCTTCGCAAAGGCTCAACCAGCATTACCATGCCTGGCCCACCACCGTAAGGACGATCATCTACAGTTTGATGTCGATCCTCAGCAAAATCTCTCGGGTTAAAACTAGCCACCTCTACTAACCCGTTTTTAACGGAACGGCCACTTATTCCATAAGCAGTGACCGCTTCAAACATTTCTGGAAACAGGGTAATGAATGCAATTTTCATTAATCTTACCTCTGTTACAGGTACAGACTTAAAACTGCGGATCCCAGATCACATTGATCCTTTTAGCCTCTAAGTCCACGTCCCTCACGAACTGCTTGGTATAGGGAATGGCTCGTTCTTCGCGATCAATAGCACCGCTGTCCCCTTTCACCAGTAACACGTCATTGGCGCCGGTCTCCATAAGAGACTTCACTACCCCAAGACTGTATTGCTGATTTTCAAAGTAGCTGACAACGGATAGACCAACTAACTGATGCCAATAAAACTCTGTGTTGTCTAAGCTAGGCAGAAGTTCTTGCTCTATTAATATGTCGTGATTGCACCATGCTTTAGCCACATCGCGGTCATCAACATCTTTTAAATGAACAACAATACCGTCAGCGTGACGCTTCCAATCATCCACAATTAACTTCAGCAAACCCTGATCAGTATCAATCCACCAAGGCTGATAATCTAATAAGCCTTCGACTTGGTCAGTGTATGAGACTATTTTCACCCACCCTCGAACACCAAATACTGATGTTATACGACCAACAACTAGCATTTCTGACGCTTGTTCGCTGCTAGTCATAGACACACCTGCACTTATTAGGCTGCTTGTTTAGCGGCCTCTTTAAGAAGCGCTGATACGCGATCACTAACCTGAGCACCTTGACCCTGCCAGTAACTAGCACGCTCCAGATCAACGCGTAAACGTTCCTCTGCACCACGGGCAATTGGGTTGAAAAAGCCAATACGTTCAATGTAACGCGCATCACGAGCATTTCGTGAGTCGGAAACCGTAATATGATAGAAGGGGCGTTTTTTCGCGCCACCACGAGCCAATCTAATTGTAACCATTTACTAAAATCCTGTGTTCGAGCGGCACTATCGCCAATCTCGATGCTCTTACTAGAGAATCCTTTAACTTAAGGACTCTCTTGAAAGGCGCGGTATGGTACGTCAAAAGAGTTTAAAATGAAACTAATTTTAGGTAAAAATTTAGCTTTAGTTGTCTAGACACTCAGGCCTAATAACACTCCTAGAGATCAATTAAAATCTGGGGAAACCGCTTGGTGGATTTCCTTCTCCTGATCCCATCATTCCGCTCATACCACGCATCATATTTTGCATGCCCTTACCTTTCATTTTCTTCATCATCTTACCCATTTGCTTGTGTTGCTTGAGAAGCCGATTAAGATCTTGAATGCTAGTTCCCGAACCCATGGTTATACGCCTCTTCCGAGAGCCATTGAGGATATCCGGGTTACTCCGCTCTTTTGGAGTCATTGAGTTAATAATGCATTCCATGCGCTCAAACTGATTAGATGCATTGGCCTGCTGCGCCATTTGCGACATATTCCCCATGCCCGGCAGTTTGTCCATCAGCCCCGCCATACCACCCATATTTTTCATTTGTTGCAATTGATCACGCAAATCTTCTAAATCAAACCGCTTACCCTTAACCACTTTTTGGGCAAGTTTTTCAGCTTTTTTCTTGTCAACTTTTCGCTCGACATCCTCTATTAATGAAAGTACATCACCCATACCTAGGATTCGAGAGGCAATACGCTCTGGATGGAAAGGCTCTAAAGCATCTGTTTTCTCTCCGACCCCAAGAAACTTAATTGGCTTACCCGTAACATGCCTTACTGACAGCGCCGCACCACCCCGTGCATCACCATCAACTTTCGTTAAGATAATGCCGGTAAGCGGCAGCGTCTGATTAAATGCCTGTGCTGTATTGACCGCATCCTGTCCAATCATGGCATCAATAACAAACAACGTTTCTACAGGCTTAGCAACACCATGGATTTCTTTTATCTCTGACATCATCTCGCCATCGATATGCAAGCGACCTGCGGTATCAACAATTAATACATCAATAAATTGAGTTTTCGCCGCAGCGATAGCGGCCTTAACAATAGCTGCAGGTTTCTGATCTGGCCGGCTTGGAAAGAACTCAGCACTGACCTCTGCCGCCAACATTTTAAGCTGCTCTATTGCCGCAGGACGATAAATATCAGCCGAAACCACCATAACCTTCTTTTTTTCTCGCTCTCGTAAATAGCGAGATAATTTAGCTACCGATGTTGTTTTACCTGCACCCTGTAATCCAGCCATTAGGATCACAGCAGGTGGTTGAACGGCTAAATCAAGGGACTGATTACTCTCCCCCATGACATTTTCAAGTTCATTTTGCACAATTTTTAGAAATTGCTGCCCAGGGTTAAGGCTACTATTAACTTCTTTCCCTAGAGCCCTATCTTTTACATGCCCCACAAAATCTTTAACTACCGGCAGAGCGACGTCTGCCTCAAGAAGAGCCATCCGCACTTCGCGCAATGTTTCTTCTATGTTTTTTTCACTAAGAGTACCTTTACCCAATATTTTTTTGAGACTTTGGGCAAGACGATCACTCAAATTTTCAAACATAGCCATACAAGTTTTCCTTACTGATTCTTCACAGGCATATATTATAGCAATATTTAGTTGCTGCACTTCACCCCGTAAGCGGAATATGCCACACTCTAGCTATATTTTTTGCGATTTCTAACCATGCTTACGTCCCTCAGTGGCTTTACCGCAGCAGTTATTTATTTAGGAGGATTCATCTACCTCCTAAGGCAACTGATTAAAGGGCCGGATTTTAATCTGCCTCTGCTGAAAATGATGACAACCATAGCCTTAGCGTTACATGGCCTGTCCACCACACGCCTGCTGTTTTCAGCCAATGGTCTCGATTTAAGTTTATTGAAAACTGTCGCCTTTATTGCCTTTGTGATTAATCTCTTGGCTTTTGTGAGTGGGCAGAAAAAACCGCTTCACACTATGTATTTGGTGCTATTCCCGATTTCTGCTATTAGCCTAATTGCTGCCCTGTCTATCCCAAGCACTAAAACAGCCGCCTTCATGTCACCCTATATCCAGGGTCACATATTAATATCTATATTAGCTTATAGCCTGCTGGCAATCGCTGCACTACAAGCCTTGCTCACGGGCTATCAAAACTGGCAACTCAAGCACAAACATCAAAATTTTCTCATGCGAACGTTTCCTCCTCTGCAAAGTATGGAAACATTTTTATTCGAACTTATTTGGGCTGGAGAAATTTTTCTAAGCCTGTCTCTGATTAGTGGATTCCTATACTACGAAGATCTATTTGATCAAAAGCTCCTTCATAAAGTTATCTTAAGCTTGATAGCTTGGAGTGTATACGCCGCTCTATTATGGGGCCGCCACAATCGAGGCTGGCGAGGAAACAAAGCGATCAGCTTGAGCTTGGTCGGGTTTATTGCAATTTTAATGGGCTATATAGGCAGTAAAATTGCATTAGAGTTCGTCCTCGTTTAAGGCAGATCGCTAATCTAGATAAAAAGCCAGTTGCCAAAACCATAAAAGTAATTCAACATAACCGACCCTAATGTTAATGGATACCAATACTTGGACGGTTCACACCCCCTAGTCTTGTGGGCAGCTCTTATAATCCTGCTGCTTATATCGGCTTTTTTCTCCGGATCAGAAACCGGAATGATGTCTCTAAATCGCTACAGGCTTAGACACCAAAGAAAAAAAAGCGCCGGTGCACGTAGAGCGGCAAAATTACTGGCTAAGCCAGATAAGCTGATTGGCCTGATATTGATAGGCAATAACTCGGTAAATATCCTCGCTGCGATCATCGCCAACATGTTAGCTATTATTTACGTTGGCAAAGAAGCCGCCCCATGGGTGGCAACAGCATCTTTGACCATCTTAGTGCTGGTTTTCTCCGAGGTCACCCCAAAAACAATTGCTGCCCAAAACCCTGAATGGTTTGCTTTTAAAGCCAGTCATATTCTCAAGCCCCTCCTACAGTTATTCTCTCCCCTTGTCTGGATGGTGAATACGCTAACCAATGGCATGATTTCACTTTTAGGCTTCGACCCAAACAAGGATCGTGATGACGGACTAGACACAGAGGAACTAAAGTCATTAGTCGATATTTCAGGCCACAAACTATCAGACAGCCATCAAGGCATGTTAAGGGGAATCCTGGACCTTGAAAATACTACTGTCGAAGACATAATGATCCCTCGTAACGAAGTCAAAGGTTTAGACCTAGAAGAGAATATAGATGATCTGATGAACTCTATCCTTGATTCAGAGTACACGCGCCAACCAATCTATGAGGGGGATATTAATAATATAATTGGTATTTTCCATGGCCGAAGAGCGAATCACCTTTTGCGATCGGAAAAAGTAACCCATAACGCCATCAAACGCTTTGCCGAGGAAGCCTACTTTATTCCCGAGAGCACGACCCTAACCAAGCAGTTACTTAACTTCAGACAAACCAAGAATCGATTTGCAGTCGTCGTTGACGAATATGGCGAAATGCAAGGCCTGGTAACCCTCGAAGATATTCTTGAGGAAATCGTTGGGGACTTCACCACGAATACCGCTGATGAGGTGGAAGACGTCATTGCGAGAAGTGATGGAAGTTATGAAATAGATGGTGCCGCAACTATTCGAGAGATCAACAAAGCCACCGGCTGGACTCTGCCCACCGATGGGCCAAAAACCTTGAATGGGCTAGCCTTGGAGCAATTACAAAGCATTCCTGATGGCAATGTTAGTTTTTTAGTCGAAGATTATCGATTTGAAACCGAAAAAATTAATGGCACTATGGTCAAAAAGGTCTGTGTTACTCGCATGCGTATTAAAAAAGAACCTGAGGACTAAACCGGTTTTACTTTGCGGCTACGCTCATTGCACAACAGCAGGACATTTATCTTTTGTTCTCTGCCTAGACAGCTCCAACCACGAATCTCTGCGCTTGTTCTAAAGCAACCCACACAGACATCGTCTTCGTTAAGGGTACATATAGATGTGCAGGGTGATGCAATAGCCGACTCTACCATCAGCGCTTAACCTTGATTAAGTCAGTATGCATATGTCTAGCTTTTTGCACATATACTTTTGCTCCAGCAAGCATCATTGCCCGCATATTCTCCTCAGTTTGGCGAATTACTTTACCGGGCGACCCAACCACCATAGAGCCATCGGGAATAACCGCACCTGCCTTGATTAGCGCATTTGCTGCTATTAAACAGTCACTACCCACGACTGCGCCATCAAGAATAACAGCCTGAATACCAATTAATGTTCGATCCCCTATCGATCTGCAATGAATCATAGCTTGGTGCCCGACAGTGACATCTTCTCCAATTCGCAATGGCTGACCTGGATCAGCATGCAATACTGCACCATCTTGGATATTACTGCGCTTACCCACTTCGATAGTATCGCAGTCGCCCCTAATTACAGCATTAAACCAAACACTGGACTGTTCTTTCAGAATAACCTTACCCATGACGTCAGCACTTTCGGCAACAAATACTGATTCATGGATCTCTGGGGCGTCATCACCAATACGGTAAATCATTACTTTCCTCTCTTTCGTAATTCATCTACTTGTTTAAAGGTAGGGTAGGGTAATCTAGATCAATTCCAGCCTCTAGGGTGTCATTAAGCATATCGGTAATCACTTTTAACGTAAAACCCCAAATCCTATAGCTCTTATACTCTATAAATGGAAAACGTATTACTGCCCCACTCTCAGAGTTATCAACTTTCATATCAAAATACTGGTACTGGGTAATATCCATAAATAACTTTAAGGGCACATCAAAAATAGCGGCAATTTCACCAGGCTCCGGCGTGAGAGCCAATTTTTCCTTCGCAATCACTACATAAGGAGTTACGTGAACATCTCGACGTTTGGGTGATGCCGTGGGCAAGGTCGCCACGGGCTCGACTGAGTGGGGATCTAGACCGATTTCTTCGTAGGCCTCACGTAGCGCGGTCTGTAAAAGATCACTATCAGTTTTGTCCCACATGCCCCCAGGGAACGCGACCTCTCCACTGTGGCTATTTAAGTGCAATGCTCTTTGGGTTAGGACGAGTTGAGGATTATCAATATCACCATGTAAAATAACCAAAACAGCCGCTGTTGTTTTGGCTATATTGGATCTTGGCTCCAATCTTTTTAATGGAAATTCAACTAACTTGTTTGCAATAGAGGTGAGCATTTGGGCATTATACGCAGTCCTTGTTAATTTCTGAGAGTTTAATGAAATTTTGTTCCAGCTGCGGTAGCTCCGTTACCCAAAAAATACCAGAAGGCGATAATAGACCTCGCTATGTGTGTGGGTCTTGCGATGAGATTCACTATCAAAATCCTCGTGTTATAGCCGGAATTTTACCCACCTATAAAGATAAAATTCTCCTGTGCAAACGGTCTATTGAGCCTAGAATAGGCTACTGGACACTTCCTGCTGGGTTTCTAGAAAATGGTGAGTCCACTCTTGAAGGGGCCATGCGAGAATGCTTCGAGGAGTCCTTGGCTAACGTCATTAACCCTAAGCTTTATGCTATTTTTGATATCCCTCAGATTCATCAAGTTTATGTTTTTTATCGCGCGGAGCTCGAGAAGCCAACATTTGGACCCACCTCTGAGTCCTCTGAGGTGGCATTATTTGATGCTGCTGACATTCCCTGGGATGAACTTGCATTCCCAATGGTCGAGGCCACCCTAGACCATTATTTAGAGGATCGTGCAATTGGCGAGTTTGCGGTTATACGCGAGGATATCAGACGCCCCTGGAAGAGCCGTCATAATCCTAGTTAAACCTTATAGCGAACTTTTTCGCAAGCCACTAACACTTAATCTGGGCGCCGCCTTATTTACAGTATAGATGGTATGCCACTTAGAAAGTGCCCTAAAACAGTGACAGTCAGAAGCGCCTGCAAGCATTAGTCTTGAGTGCTTTCCTCATCACCCACAGCTTCGTCAATAACTAACTTCAACTCACCTTTTTCCTGCATCTCCGTGACGATATCGCAGCCGCCGATCAATTCTCCAGCAACCCACAACTGCGGAAAGGTAGGCCAATTACCATAGAGTGGTAAATTGGTCCGTATCTCTGGATTAGATAGAATATCTACATAAGCGAAACGATGACCGCATGACATCAGGGCCTGCACTGTTCGAGCAGAAAACCCACACTGAGGCTGATTGGGAGAGCCTTTCATGTAAAGAAGTACTGAGTTATTTTCTACTTGGTCGCGGATAGTTTCCATTATGTCCATTGAGTCTTGCCTATATGAGTGATTACCTACCGGTAGACTATTTTAAACCTTTTCAATCCTCGGTGACACTGTTGACGCTATTTATTTTACATCTCACGCTTTAAGTAAATAATGGTTAGTCCTATATAGCGCATTTTAGTAGAAAGGCACCCCATAGCGCAGACCTGTGTGAGTGTTGCCAGCCTGAACAAAGCAAGCTATCATTTACTACCAAGAATAAACGGGCAGCACAGCTGCCTTTTTTTATTCCGATATTAAAGAAAAAAGGTTAAAGTATTTTATGGCAACGCCCGCATTAATGAACACATACGGCGCCAGAGCGGCTACCCTTATTAAAGGTGAGGGCGCTTGGCTATGGGACGAAAAGGGTAAAAAATACCTCGATGCTCTTTCTGGCATTGCTGTTTGTGGGCTCGGCCATTCAGATCCAACTGTTGCGAAAGCAGTTGCGGAACAAGCCAGCACACTAACTCATTGTTCAAACTTTTTTGCTATTCCAAATCAAGAAGAGTTAGCAGAAACCGTATGTGCTGTGTCCGGTATGACCCGGGTGTTTTTTGGTAACTCGGGGGCTGAGGCAAACGAAGCGGCAATTAAGATAGCTCGCCTTTACGGCAACAAGAAAGGTCTAAAATTACCCACCATATTGGTGATGGATAATGCTTTTCATGGCCGCACCCTGGCCACACTAAGCGCCTCTGGTAGTCGCCGGGTACAAGCTGGATTTGAGCCTTTGGTGAGCGGCTTTGCCCGAGCACTTTTTGACGATATCGAGAGTCTAAACAAAATTTCCGATAACAACCCTAATATATGCGCCATTTTTGTCGAACCTATCCAAGGCGAGGGTGGAATACGTATTGCCTCAGAGGGCTACCTAAGAAGATTACGGCAGTTTTGTGATGAAAAAGACTGGCTGCTAATGCTGGATGAAGTCCAGACTGGCAATGGCAGAACCGGTAAATATTTCTGCTATCAGCACAGCAATATTATCCCAGATGTAGTCACTACCTCTAAGGGTTTAGGGAATGGTGTCCCTATAGGAGCCTGCCTAGCATCAGGAAAGGCGGCTGAACTTCTACAACCTGGTCATCATGGTTCGACTTTTGGTGGTAATCCACTGGCCTGCGCTGCTGCACTAGCCACCATTAATAAAATCCAAACTGAAGGATTTCTCGATCGGGTGACCGTTCTCGGGGAGCGTATTATGTCCGGTCTTCGCTCTGAACTTGCCGATCTCGATCACGTTAAAGATATTCGCGGTCTTGGTTGCATGATTGGCATCGAACTGGACAAACCCTGTAAATCATTGTTTAGCAAAGCCATGGAAAAAGGGCTAATAATTAATGTGACCGCTGATTCTGTTGTGCGCCTGTTGCCACCATTTATTATGACTGATGATGAAGCGGATCAGGTGGTCGCTATTTTAGCTCCACTTATTAAAGCCTTTAAGAAGGACTAATTTATGGCTATTAGACATTTTCTGACCCTGCGCGATCTTAATGCTACTGAGTTTAATTATATTATCAAGCTAGCTATTGAGATGAAAGCTGCACGCCGCGAAGGTCGGCAAGAGAAGATTTTTGATGGCAAAGTGCTAGGTATGATTTTTGAAAAGTCATCGACCCGAACGCGAGTTTCATTTGAAGCTGGCATGGCCCAGTTAGGCGGCGATGCTTTATATCTGTCGCCCAATGATTCGCAATTGGGACGTGGAGAGCCGATTGAAGATTCTGCTCGTGTGATATCTCGCATGGTTGATATCGTGATGATTAGAACTTTTGATCACGATATCATCGAACGTTTTGCTCAATACTCAAAAGTACCTGTCATTAACGCTCTCACTGATCAGTATCATCCTTGTCAGCTACTGGCGGACATTCAAACCTATACCGAACACCGCGGTTCAATTGAGGGCAAAACTGTAGCCTGGATTGGTGATGGTAATAATATGTGTCACTCTTGGATTAATGCCGCAATAGTGCTCGACTTCAAATTAAACATTGCCTGCCCAGAGGGCTACGAGCCCAATGCCAAACTGGTGGCAGAGGCTGGTGACCGCGTATTTATTACCCGGAGCCCAGTAGAAGCCGCAAACGGAGCGGATCTAGTCACCACTGATGTCTGTGCCTCTATGGGCCAAGAGTCTGAGTTGCAGCTTAGACTGGAGAAATTTTCTGGCTTTCAGGTCAACCATGAACTGATGGCACATGCTGCCGATGACGCACTCTTTATGCATTGCCTGCCTGCGCATCGTGAGGAAGAGGTGTCTGGGGCGCTACTGGAAGATGAAACTATTTCGGTAGTTTGGGATGAAGCCGAGAATCGCCTCCACGCGCAAAAAGCGCTGATGGTGTTTTTACTCTCGGCTAATGCTTAACACTGCGCTTATTTGTAAACCACATCGTCGATTTCATATTCGACATCACCACTGGGTGCTTTAACCACGACAACATCACCGATTTCTTTTCCGATTAGAGCGCGAGCAATCGGTGACTGGTAGGATATTTTTCCCTGCTTCACATCAGCTTCGTCATCACCCACCAGGCGATAACTTACTGTTTCGTCAGTATCAATGTTAATGATGGTTACTAGCGCGCCAAAGATCACACGATCACCCTGAGGCATCGCGGATATATCAATAACCTGTGAGTTTGATAGTTTACCTTCGATATCTTGAACACGACCTTCAGCAAAACTCTGCTGCTCACGCGCGGCATGGTACTCGGCATTTTCTTTAAGATCACCATGCTCACGGGCGGTGGCGATAGCCTCAATAATACCTGGACGCACCACTTTAATAAGATGATCTAACTCTTTTCGTAGAGCGGCTTCGCCCTCTATTGTCATGGCATTTTTTTGCATTAGATAATTTCCTTGTGCAACGACTGTAAGCTGCGCACTTTAATTTCACCTTCAACCGCTCGGGTAAATCCTAGCGCCTCACAAACAGCACTGCCACCGGCCATGGTAGTGGTGTAATAAACACGATGCTGTTCGGCGCTGGAGCGAATTGTCGAGGAGTCAGAGATTGCCTGACGCCCTTCTGTAGTGTTAACAATCAAATCAATCTTATCACTTTTGATCATATCGACAATATGCGGGCGCCCCTCCGCGACTTTGTTAACTATCTGCACCGGACATCCAGACTGCTCGATAATATCTGCCGAGCCTTTGGTTGCAATCAACTTAAACCCAAGGTCATGGAACTTTTTAGCCAGCGCCGGGAGCTGTTCTTTGTCGCGCTCACGAACACTTATCAGGACCGTGCCCTTAGCCGGAATTTCATCGCTAGCCCCCAATTCTGCTTTGCCATAGGCCTCAGCAAAGGTTTCGCCAACACCCATCACTTCGCCGGTAGACTTCATCTCTGGCCCAAGAATAGGATCGATGCCGGGGAATTTATTAAAGGGGAAAACCGCTTCTTTAACACTGAAATAAGGTGGAATGATTTCTTTGGTAAAGTTTTGCGATTCAAGGGTCTGGCCGACCATACAACGAGCCGCTACTTTTGCTAAGGACGCTCCGATACATTTGGATACAAATGGCACTGTGCGCGAGGCGCGAGGGTTAACCTCGATCACATAGATCCTGTCATCTTGTAGTGCCAGTTGAACATTCATCAGTCCGCGTACACCCAGTTCAACAGCCATCTTGCGGCACACATCACGCATATCATTTTGAACATCTTCGCTGAGGCTATAAGGCGGCAGTGAACAGGCTGAATCACCGGAGTGAATACCGGCCTGCTCAATATGCTGCATAATGGCGCCAATAACGACTTGCTTGCCATCACTGACGGCATCGACATCCATCTCAATGGCATTGGGCAAGAAGAAGTCGAGCAGTACTGGGCTATCATCAGACACCTGCACTGCAGTCTTCATATAATGACGCAACTCGTCTTCTTTGTAGACAATTTCCATGGCGCGACCACCCAGCACATAAGAAGGGCGAACAACCAGTGGATAACCAATTTCTTTCGCCAACTCAACAGCTTGGTCTGCGCTACGGGCAGTTGCGTTACGCGGCTGTAGAAGACCGAGCTTATCGATCATCTGCTGGAAGCGCTCTCGGTCTTCGGCGCGGTCAATAGCGTCTGGTGTCGTACCTACAATCGGCACGCCTGCAGCTTCAAGTGCTCGCGCCAGCTTAAGTGGTGTCTGACCACCAAATTGCACAATCACACCTTTGGGCTTCTCTACGCGTACAATTTCTAGTACATCTTCCAACGTAACCGGCTCAAAGAACAGTCGATCTGAGGTGTCGTAATCTGTGGATACGGTCTCAGGATTACAGTTGACCATAATGGTTTCATAGCCATCTTCACGCATGGCCAGAGCCGCATGCACACAGCAATAATCAAATTCAATACCCTGACCTATTCTGTTGGGGCCACCACCTAGGATCAAAATTTTATCTTTGTCACTAGGGCGCGCTTCGCACTCTTCTTCGTAGGTAGAGTACATATAAGCTGTGTCTGTTGAGAACTCGGCAGCACAGGTATCAACCCGCTTATACACTGGATGTAAATCAAAACCGTAGCGCACTTCGCGCATTTGCGTTTCACTGCAACCTAAAATATCAGCCAAACGTCTGTCGGCAAAGCCTTTGCGCTTGAGACGGTAAAGGGCCTGCTCGGTGAGATCGGCAAGTGCTGTACCCTGCAAACTCATCTCATCTTTAATAATGTCTTCAATCTGCACCAGAAACCAACGATCAACCTTAGTGATCGCGAAAATCTCTTCTACGCTCATACCCTGACGGAAGCCGTCAGCGAGATACCAAATGCGATCTGGACCTGCCACTGCAAGTTGATTTCTCAACACTGCAGAGGCGTTTTCATCGTCTAGATCTAGCACAGGATCAAATCCAGCAACACCCACTTCGAGACCACGCAATGCTTTTTGCATGGATTCTTGGAAGGTTCGACCAATCGCCATAACCTCACCCACAGATTTCATCTGTGTGGTTAAACTCTGGTCTGCCTGATCAAATTTCTCAAAGGCAAAACGTGGAATCTTAGTCACTACATAGTCGATGCTTGGCTCAAATGAAGCAGGTGTGGCACCACCCGTGATTTCATTTTGCAATTCATCGAGGGTATAACCCACAGCTAGTTTCGCCGCTACTCGTGCAATTGGGAAACCAGTAGCCTTGGAGGCCAGTGCCGATGAACGAGATACTCTCGGGTTCATTTCGATAACAATCAACCGGCCATCGTCTGGATTAACCGCAAACTGCACGTTAGAGCCACCCGTCTCTACACCGATCTCACGCAATACCTTAATCGAGGCATTCCGCATTATTTGATATTCTTTGTCGGTTAGTGTTTGAGCAGGCGCAACGGTAATTGAGTCACCAGTGTGAATACCCATTGGATCTAGGTTTTCGATAGCGCATACAATAATGCAATTATCTTTGCGATCGCGAACTACTTCCATTTCGAACTCTTTCCAGCCAATCAGCGACTCATCAATGAGCAGTTCATTAGTTGGAGACAGATCAAGACCACGGCGACAAATTGATTCGAATTCTTCACGATTATAGGCAATACCCCCGCCCGAACCGCCCATAGTAAAGGATGGCCGAATGATACACGGAAAGCCAAACCGATCTGCGACTTGAACTGCTTCTTCCAAACTATGCGCTATACCGGAATTAGGCGTATCCAAATCAATCGCTTTCATAGCCTTGTCAAAGCGCTCACGATCTTCGGCTTTGTCGATGGCATCTGCGTTGGCGCCAATCATTTCTACACCAAATTTATCCAGCACACCATGCTTAGCAAGATCTAAAGCACAATTTAAAGCTGTCTGCCCGCCCATAGTAGGAAGTAAGGCGTCAGGCCGCTCCTGTTCAATAATTCTAGCCACAGTTTCCCACTCAACAGGCTCGATATAAGTAGCATCGGCCATTGATGGGTCAGTCATAATAGTTGCGGGATTTGAGTTAACTAAAACAACTCTAAACCCTTCTTCGCGCAACGCTTTGCACGCTTGAGCTCCTGAGTAGTCAAACTCACAAGCCTGTCCAATAATAATGGGACCTGCGCCAAGTATGAGGATGCTTTTTATGTCTGTTCTTTTTGGCATGTTTTCTCCGAAAGCCTCTAGCGGTTAGCTTCCATTAATTCAATAAAGTGATCGAACAGTACTGATGCTTCATGGGGGCCAGGGCTCGCTTCAGGGTGCCCCTGAAAGCTAAAGGCTGGTTTGTCAGCACGATGTATACCCTGCAGCGAACCATCAAATAACGAGCGATGCGTAGCAATCAGGTTAGCGGGCAAGCTAGTTTCATCAACGGCGAAACCGTGGTTTTGACTGGTGATCATAACCATATTATTTTTAAGGTCTTCAACCGGATGGTTGGCGCCATGGTGGCCGAATTTCATCTTTACCGTTGTGGCGCCCGAGGCCAACGCTAATAACTGGTGGCCCAGGCAGATGCCAAAGACTGGAATATTGGTTTCAAGGATTTCACCAATTGCCTGAATAGCATAGTCGCAAGGCTCCGGATCACCAGGGCCATTGGACAGGAATATACCATCTGGATTCATCACTACAACATCCGACGCTGGCGTCTGTGCAGGCACAACAATCAGTTCACAGCCACGATCAACGAGCATACGCAGAATGTTGCGCTTAACACCATAATCATAAGCAACAACCTTAAATTTGGTGCTACTAGGCTCTTGGATTTTGTGGCCAACACCCAATTCCCAACTGTGTTCAGACCACTGATAGCTAGTCGCGGTAGTCACCTCTTTCGCCAAGTCCATACCTTTGAGACCAGCAAACTCTTTAGCGGCAACTTGTGCCTGCTCATCACTGACATTACCGGCCATAATACAGCCGCTCTGAGCGCCAGTTTCACGCAGTATGCGGGTCAACTTACGCGTATCAATATCGGCAATACCTAGAATCCCTTTACTCTTTAGATATTGATCTAAACTTTGTTCGCTGCGGAAATTTGATGCAAGTAGAGGAAGGTCACGAATGACCAATCCTGCCGCCCAAATAGAGTCGGATTCTTGGTCTTCTTGGTTAACACCTACGTTACCAATATGAGGGTAGGTAAGGGTTACAATCTGACGAGCATAAGAGGGGTCAGTAAGGATTTCTTGGTAACCGGTAAGGGCGGTATTAAAAACAACTTCACCAACAGAAAGACCATCTGCACCAATAGCTACGCCTCTAAAAATTGTTCCGTCTGCAAGCGCAAGTACGGCTTCCCGGCGAGTCTGGGAATTCACACAACCTCCTAAATAGTAGATGTTTCGTTTATCTTAGCCAAAGCTATATAAACAAATCCGAAAGTGGCAGCAGAGTCATACCTAGGTTTGCAAAAAAGCGAGATGAAACAATTTGTCTCATCTCGCTTAATTAAAATATTCTGCTGTACGCTAACCTCTCAGAACGAGACCGCTTTTTAGTGCTACGGTGTTAGCCGAACAGTATAGGGAAAGGGACATATATTGTCTATTTATCTGTATGAAAAATCCACGCTTAAATTAAGATAAATTGTCACATCGATTTTTCTATTTAAGACCCAAGACGTCCTGCATATCAAAGAGTCCAACTGACTGTTTATCTATCCATTTGGATGCGCGAATTGCGCCAAGAGCAAATGCCATTCTACTCGACGCTTTATGTGTAATCTCAACGCGCTCACCTTCGGAGGCAAACAACACTGTATGATCACCAACGATGTCTCCAGCTCTAACAACTGAAAATCCTATGGCTTCACTCCCTCGCTCACCCGTTAGACCTTGACGGTCATAAACGGCAACCTCATTCAAATCTCGACCCAGCGCACCCGCCACAGCCTCACCAAGGGATAATGCTGTGCCGGACGGAGCATCAACTTTGTGCCGGTGATGGGCTTCACTAATTTCAATGTCAACGTCATTACCAAGCACTGATGCCGCTAATTCAGCTAATTTGAAACACAAATTTACACCAGTGGCGAAATTTGAAGCCATACAGATGCTCGTATATTCACTAGCGTGTTGAACGGCCTGGACTTGATCAGTAGTCAGGCCAGTAGTACCTACCACCATTTTTTTGCCGTGCCGCCGGCAAAACTCAGCATTTTCAACCGTGGCTACTGGGACACTAAAATCTATTAGAGTATCAAACGAATCAGCAAGCTCGTCCAACGAACTAACCACTGCAATATTATTACGCCCCAGACCTGCAATTTCACCCGCGTCAGTACCAATGAGTGAACTACCAGAGTGCTCAATAGCAACAGTTAGCTGAATTCCATCGGTGCTAGCAATAGCCTCAATTAAGGCTTTACCCATTCGGCCACCGGCACCAGTAATGGCGATATTCTTCACAACAAAGCTCCCAATGAGATGTTAAAAGACATTAGATTTTTACCAATTCTAATACTTTACCCTCATCTAGTTAGATTATCGAAAAAACTTTTCACCCCATCGAACCAACTGGTACTGCGAGGCGAATGCTTACTATTTTCAGCTAAACTGTCATTAAACATTTTCAAGAGTTCACACTGTTCTGCACTCAAATTGACTGGCGTCTCAACGACCACACGACATAATAAATCACCCTGAGCCCCGCCTCTTACCGGCGCAACTCCCTTACCCCGCAAGCGGAATAATTTGCTACTTTGGGTTTCCGTTGGAATCTTTAGTTTCACCTTCCCCGAAAGGGTTGGAACTTCAAGGTCCCCACCCAAAGCAGCCTGAGCAAAGCTAATTGGAACCTCACAGTGTAAATGACTGCCATCACGGACAAAGATAGCATGCTCACGAACATGCATCTCAACATACAGGTCACCTTCAGGCCCACCTTGAGGTCCAGCCTCACCCTTCCCAGCAAGTCGAATACGATCACCGGTATCAACGCCAGCAGGAATTTTGACAGATAGCGTCTTGCGCTCCTCCTTCACGCCCTGCCCATGACAACTTCCACAAGGGTCGGAAATCATCTTTCCGCGGCCCCGACATTTTGGGCATGCCTGCTGAACCGAAAAGAATCCCTGGGACATGCGAACCTGACCGGCACCGCCGCAGGTATCACAGGTGATGGGTGAAGTGCCTTTTCTTGCTCCTGAACCACCGCAGGGATCACAGTGAGTCATCGTTGGAATGTCAATCTGGACAGTCTTACCTTTAACCGCATCCTCTAGATCTAGCTGAAGGTCATAGCGCAGATCTGACCCGCGAGCAGGCCCGCCGCGACCACGTCCGCCACCACGTCCGCCACCACCACCAAAAATATCACCAAAGACATCACCAAAGACATCGCTAAATCCATCAGCACCACGACCGCCACCATTTTGATCAACACCGGCGTGACCGAAACGGTCATAAGCAGATTTCTTTTCTGCGTCACCTAGAATTTCATAGGCTTCCTGTGCCTCTTTGAATTTCTCATCTGAGTCTTTGTCTTCAGAATTGCGGTCGGGATGAAATTTCATCGCTATACGACGAAATGCCTTTTTCACCTCTTGATCAGTGGCACTCTTATCAACCCCTAGCACTTCGTAATAATCGCGTTTTGCCATAATTTAAACGTCTTCCCAACCTTAATCGCCAACCCTTACTAGCTGACCATAAATCCTTAAAAAAATAAGCGCGAAAGCCCTCTCGAAACCCTCTTCGAAATTCTTTTCGCGCCTAATAAGAGCACAGGGTAAAAATACTTACCAATAGTAATTACTTACTATCTTCTTTCACATCCTCTTCTTTCACATCCTCTTCTTTCACATCCTCTTCTTTCTCATCTTTAACTTCTTCAAACTCAGCATCCATAGCATCATCACCTGCCGACTCGTCGCCAGGTGCTTGCTCGCCCGCTTCAGCCTGTTCTGCATACATCTTCTGAGCAAGAGCCGCCGATGCCTCAGAAAGCACTTTCGCGGCCTCGTCGATAGCATCTTTATCATCACTTTTCACAGCTTCTTCAACCTGTTTAATACCAGCTTCGATAGCAACTTTCTCTTCATCAGAGGCTTTATCACCAGCTTCCTCGAGTGTTTTCTTGGCCGCATGAGCCAACCCATCTGCAGTATTACGGGCCTGAACTAAGGCTTCAAACTTTTGATCTTCAGCGGCATTAGCTTCGGCATCCTTAACCATTGCTTCAATTTCTTCATCAGACAGACCTGAGGACGCTTTGATAATTATTGACTGCTCTTTACCGGTAGCCTTATCTTTAGCACCAACATGCAAGATACCGTTGGCATCGATATCAAAGGTCACTTCAATCTGAGGCATGCCGCGAGGAGACGGTGGAATATCTGCAAGATCAAAACGACCCAGTGATTTATTGCCGGTCGCTTGCTTGCGCTCTCCCTGCACTACGTGGATGGTCACCGCTGTCTGATTATCATCAGCAGTGGAGAAAATTTGAGACTTCTTCGTCGGAATCGTAGTGTTTTTCTCAATCACCGGAGTTGCCACACCACCCATAGTCTCAATACCTAAGCTTAAGGGCGTAACATCAAGCAACAATACATCTGTTACATCACCAGCCAGTACCGCGCCCTGCAGAGCAGCGCCGACGGCAACAGCCTCATCTGGATTAACATCTTTACGTGGCTCTTTACCAAAGAATGCCGTTACTTTTTCCTGTACCAACGGCATACGCGTCTGGCCGCCCACCAAGATAATCTCATCAATTTCAGAAGTTGACTTGCCGGCATCTTTTAACGCAACTTTCAGTGGCTCTAATGAACGCTCAACCAGATCTTCAACCAGTGATTCCAGCTTAGCGCGAGTCAATTTCACAACAAGATGCTTAGGACCAGTAGCATCAGCCGTTATATAAGGCAAATTTACTTCCGTTTGCTGGCTCGAAGACAGCTCAATTTTTGCTTTCTCGGCAGACTCTTTTAGACGTTGCATTGCCAGTGGGTCGCCATGCAAATCAATCCCACTATCTTGCTTAAATTCTGCCGATAAATACTCAATCAAACGCATATCGAAGTCTTCACCGCCAAGGAATGTATCGCCATTAGTGGCTAACACTTCAAATTGTTTTTCACCGTCGACATCTGCAATTTCAATGATCGAAATATCAAAGGTACCACCTCCAAGATCGTACACAGCTACAATGCTGTCGCCAGTACTCTTATCAATACCGTAAGCGAGTGCTGCAGCTGTGGGCTCGTTGATAATACGCTTTACGTCTAATCCCGCTATCCGTCCTGCATCTTTAGTTGCTTGACGCTGTGAATCATTAAAGTAAGCAGGAACGGTAATGACCGCCTCAGTTACCTTTTCGCCCAAATAGTCTTCAGCCGTTTTTTTCATCTTCTTGAGAATCTCCGCAGAAATCTGCGGTGCAGCTTTGCTATCGCCCTTAACTTCGACCCATGCATCACCGTTATCGGCTTTTACAATTTTATAGGGCACCATTTTAATATCTTTTTTAACCACTTTATCTGCAAAGCGACGGCCAATAAGACGCTTGACCGCGTAAACCGTATTCTCTGGATTCGTCACAGCCTGTCGTTTAGCTGACTGACCAACTAATATTTCTCCATCGTCAACATAGGCAACCACAGATGGAGTGGTGCGTGCACCCTCCGCATTTTCAATTACCTTGGGTTTATCGCCTTCGAGCACCGCAACACATGAGTTGGTCGTTCCCAAATCAATTCCGATAATCTTTCCCATCACTTCTCTCTCCGTTACTTGTCATAAAGCCTATTTAAGGCGTTGTCTTTAAAAAGTTGTTTCTTGGTCTTTATGTGGGTGCATTTTTAATAAATTCAAGGGCCCCTAATCAATAATTCAATTAGCTCGCTTTAGATACCACCACCATTGCCGGTCTAACTAACCGACCGTTCAATGTATAACCTTTCTGAAACACATCCATCACCGTGTTAGGCTCCAAATCAGCATTAGGAACCATACTCACCGCTTGGTGAAGGTCCGCATCAAATGGCTGCCCGGCAGGGTCTATTGCTTCAATTTCAAAACGAGCAAGGACATCGCAAAATGACTTGAGCGTTAACTCTAAACCTTTAGAAACTGGTTGCTGAGCCTCATCGGAAGCATCAATCGTACCGAGAGCACGCTCTAGGTTATCGACCACTGGCAGCAGCTCAGCGCTGAATTTATCCAATGCAAATTTGTGCGCATTCTCTACATCACGCTCGGCTCTACGTCTCATGTTCTGCATCTCGGCCTGAATCCGTAATACCTGATCATTAGCGTTACTAACTTGCTCCTGCAGATTCTCTGCATCAGTCAACTGATCATCACCCAGAAGTTCTTCAATAATCTCTGCGTTAATTTTTTCAGCTTGGGCTGCAGTATCCTCAACAGGAGTTTCTGCAGAATCCACCGTATTTTCTTCGCCACTATTTACTTCATCTTGCATGTTTTCTTCCTCAATTTTAGTGCCTCTTAATACACTAATGGTCAAGATTATTGATTAGATGGTTAGTTACCATTACCCTATGGCTACATATGGGGACAAACTTCCAAGTTTCAAGCGATAACCTATGATTAATCTGCTCTGATGGGGCATCTGTTAACTGTTTGGTGATAAAACTTTGCTTCTTTCAATTAATATCAGTAACTACACCCTTGTGGAATCTCTTGAAATAGAGTTTTCTAAGGGCACAACGGCCATTACTGGAGAAACCGGTGCTGGAAAGTCATTGGTGCTTGACGCATTGGGTATGGCACTGGGAGATCGCGCAGACAGTGGCACCATTCGCCACGGCAAAAAACGTGCAGAGATCTCAGCAACCTTTGATATCAGTTCTATAGAGGATGCTCACCAGTGGATGGAGTTGCACGACTTTGAGATCGATGAAAGCTGTATTTTACGCCGTATTTACACCTCAGAAGGCCGATCAAAGGGTTATATCAATGGTCAGCCTTGCACCATGCAGCAGCTCCAACAATTGGGCGATATGGTCGCGGATATTCACAGCCAACACGAGCATCAGTCGCTATTGCGCAAAGAGACTCACCGCAAGCTAGTCGATGAGTATGCTTCTGCTGGAGATCTTGCCTCACAAGTCAGCAACCATTTTCGTGAATGGCACAAAGTAGAAAGAAAGCTATCAGAATTAATGAATCGCTCCGATGAATTACTCGCACGTAAAGATTTACTTAGCTTTCAGGTCAATGAACTGCAACAGCTCGATCTCGACCCTATGGCATTGAAAAAGCTAGAAACCGAGCAGCAAACTCTGGCAAATGCCGAACAAATACTGCAAGACAGCCATAGTCTATTGGCAATCTGCGACCAAACTGAAGGTTTTAACATACGTGATGGACTTAACAGAGCCATCTCTATTTTAACGGGGCTCAAGCACAAGCCTGAAGCATTAATGGGTGCTGAAGCATTACTACAGAACGGTCTTATACAAGTTGAAGAGGCCATCAATGGAATCGAACATCATATTGATCGATTTGAGGCAAACCCCCAGCGGCTACAGCTGGTAGAAGATCAGCTATCTGCTATTTTCCAATTAGGCCGCAAGCATAGAGTTAATCCTGACCAATTAGCCGACACCCTCAAAACACTAGAAACCGAACTGAGTAGCCTGATGGGTGGTAGTGATAATATTGAATCATTGCAACAGAAACTCGCCGAATTAGCCGCCAACTATGAACGAACCGCCAACAAACTTAGTACCGCTAGAACAAAAGCGGCAGCAACAATGGCGGCAGAGATAAATGAGCAGTTGCATCGACTGTCTATGGAAGGCGCTGAGTTATTAATACAACTTACCCCAGTTAATCGCGAAGAATATCGGTCAAGTGGCCTGGAAGAAATCGAGTTTCTGCTAGCAACGAACCCAGGTCAACCGCATAAAATGTTGGCAAAAATAGCCTCCGGGGGAGAGCTATCTCGCGTAAGTCTGGCCATTCAGGTGGTTGCCGCCAGTCACTCGAAAATCCCTACTCTCGTATTTGATGAGGTGGATGTCGGTATTGGCGGAAGTACGGCAGATATTGTTGGTCAATTACTCAAGCAGTTAGGTGAACGAGGCCAGGTTATCAGTGTCACTCACCAGCCCCAGGTGGCAGCACATGCTCATCACCACTATCGAGCGAGCAAAGTCATTGAAGACAATAATGCAGAATCCCTTATGTCGCCCCTTGACCATCAACAGCGAGTGGCAGAGCTAGCACGCATGCTAGGGGGCGCTAAAGTCACTGATCAAACGGTGTCCCATGCTTCGGAATTACTGAGCTTAGCATCGACCTAGCTCTATAAAATTGTCGAAATGGTAAATTTTAAGCAAAAAAAACCCAGCTAAACACTGGGGTTTTTTTAATAACAAAAACCTATGCGTCCGACTTTTGCTCTGCCTCTGCAGTTTCAGCTGGTGCTGCTTCAGGCACTGTGCCCTCTTCAATCTGCGCTTCCTTGATGGACAGCTTGACGCGACCACGATTATCGATTTCTGTAACCTTAACCCGAACATCTTGGCCTTCAGTCAGATAATCAGTCACCTTAGCAACACGTTCCTGAGCGATCTGAGAAATATGGACCAAACCATCAGTACCCGGCATAAAGTTAACAAAGGCACCGAAGTCTACGATCCGAACAACTTTACCGTCATAGATAGTGCCTGGCTCAGGATCTGCAACAATGGCTTTAATCGCATCCATTGCAGCATTGAGGCTGTCAGTATCTTCGGAGTATATCTTTACTGCGCCATCGTCATTAATATCGATGGTGGAATTGTGGTCTTCACATAGGCCACGAATAGTCGCGCCACCCTTACCAATAACATCACGGATCTTATCTGAATCAATCTGCAGCATACCCATACGTGGCGCAGTTTCTGCAACCTCATCACGACCAGAACTAAGTACTTTGTTCATCTCTCCAAGAATATAAAGGCGAGCGTCCTTAGCCTGATCAAGAGCAATTTCCATGATCTCTTCAGTGATACCTTCAATTTTGATATCCATCTGCAATGCAGTTATGCCGGCAGCGGTTCCGGCAACTTTAAAGTCCATATCACCAAGATGATCTTCATCACCCAAAATATCAGTCAGAACGGCGAACCCTGCGTCTTCTTTAACTAGACCCATAGCAATACCAGCAACAGGTGCTTTTAAAGGTACACCAGCATCCATTAATGCCAAACTTGAACCACACACAGAAGCCATAGAACTAGAGCCGTTAGACTCAGTAATTTCTGACACTACACGAATGGCGTAAGGAAACTCTTCAGGGTTGGGCAATACCGCATTAATACCACGACGAGCCAAACGACCATGACCTACTTCACGGCGACTAGTAAAACCGATACGTCCACACTCACCTACTGAATAAGGAGGGAAGTTATAGTGCAACATGAAAGGATCATCGCGACGACCCTCAAGAGCATCAATCATCTGAGAATCACGAGTAGAACCAAGTGTCGCAGCAACAATCGCCTGAGTCTCGCCACGTGTAAACAGTGACGAACCATGAACTCGGTCAAGGATACCAACCTCAACGTTAATCCCACGAACCGTTTTAGTATCACGTCCATCAATACGTGGCTCACCACGAATGATTCGGCCACGAACAATATTTTTCTCGAGCTTTTTAAACGCATCTTTTAAATCTTCAGCTGAATGGCCTTCATCTGAAGCTAATTCAGCTGTCGCACGATCGCGAAGAGCATTCACGCTAACCACGCGAGCCTGCTTATCAACCACCTGATAGGCAGCGTCCAATTCAGCGCCTACAGTAGCAGTCAATGCGGCCTTGAGGTCCACATTCTCTTCTTCTACTTGCCAATCCCAACGTGGCTTGCCGGCTTCAGCAACCAACTCTTCAATGACACTGATTACTGTCTGCATCTCTTGATGAGCAAACAATACACCGCCCAACATTGTATCTTCAGATAGCTCGCTAGCTTCAGACTCAACCATTAAAACTGCATCTTTAGTGCCAGCTACAATCATATCCAATGAAGAATCAGCGAGTTCGCTATAGGTTGGATTGAGCAGATAACCTTGCTCTTCGGTATATCCTACTCGAGCACCACCGATTGGGCCATTAAAAGGAATGCCAGAAATAGAAAGTGCAGCTGAGGTGCCAATCATTGCCGCAATATCTGGATCAATGTTTTTCTCAGCAGACATTACAGTACAGACAACCTGTACTTCATTCTTAAAGCCGTTAGGGAAAAGAGGGCGTATAGGCCGATCAATAAGACGTGAGGTCAACGTCTCTTTCTCATTTGGACGGCCTTCGCGCTTAAAGAAACCACCAGGAATTTTTCCTGCAGCGTAAGCCTTTTCAACGTAATGAACGCCAAGAGGGAAAAAATCCATACCCGCTTTAGCTTCTCTTGCACCAACAACAGTACAAAGTACTGAGGTACTATCGATTGAACATAACACTGCACCAGTTGCCTGTCGGGCAATGCGGCCAGTCTCTAAAGTAACGGTATGGTTACCGTATTGAAACTTCTTAATTAAAGGATTCATAATTTTACCTTTGTTTATTTACCTTATGGCGCCTTACTGAGGTTCTGATAGTGCGCTGCTCGGGTTACTTATAACGACCAGAAAATGGCAGTCATAAGTAACTCGATCAGCATAGACACAGACATCCTGTTCAGACGATTAAATTATGCGCTCATTAACAGTGCGGCCCCGACGATTGAAGGAGCCGCACCATGAACACTTATCGTCGTAAACCTAGCTTCTTAATTAGCTGACTATAGCGCTCGATATTTTTACTCTTCAAATAATCGAGTAATTTACGACGCTGATTAACCATACGAATTAAACCACGCCGTGAATGGTGATCTTTCTTATGATCGCCAAAATGGCCCTGTAGCTTATTGATATTTACGGTTAGCAATGCAACCTGAACTTCAGGTGAACCTGTATCATTTTCACAGGTAGCATGTTCCGCTACGATTGCTGCTTTTTCTTCTGCACTTAGTGCCATGATGATTTTCTCCAATATGCGAATTAAAAAAATTCAGGCTTGCCCGCGCATATTTACAGACAACCTAACTTGATATCTGACGCTACTGCGTCAGCCTTAATAAGGTAATAGTTCAACTACTACCTAAATTCTTCCATTACTAACTTTAAGAGTATTGCCGCAGAGCTCTAAGCTCCCTCAACCACCAAACGTTTTGGCGCTACCTTCCCATCATCCGTCACTTCACCAACACCCAAAAAGTCCCCGCCTTCGCGAAAGACGCGCACTATATCCCCTTCTTGGCCATTACGAAAGGCCTGTGGCGACATTACTGCCTGTCCTAACTGAAAATAGCTGGCCACAACTGGTGATAATTCAACCGCCATTCTATCTGCAACAGCAATTTCCATCGGCTTTAGTAGGTGATCTAGCCCACAAGGCTCTATGTTCTTCCTTAGCATTTCCAACTCATCAAGAGTTACCGTCTGATCATCGGCAAAAGGTCCAGCAATATGTCGGTGTAGCGCGCTAACGTGAGCCCCGCAGCCCAACAGCTCTCCCAGATCTTCCGCCAAACTTCGAACATAGGTTCCCTTGCTAACATGCACTTCTACATCAACTTGTGCCATTTTCCCTGGCCGAAAAGCGAGTATTTTATAGCTGAAAACGTTTATTGCCCTAGCTTCTCGCTCCACCACGATACCCTGCCGGGCAAGTTTATAAAGCGGTTGCCCATTATGCTTTAACGCTGAATACATGGAAGGTATTTGCTTAATGTCTCCCCTAAACGCCTCAACCCCTTTTTCGATTTTCTTAAGAGTGATCAACGAGGCATCCTGCTCTCCGCGAATCGCACCATCAGAGTCACCTGTTTCGGTGCTGACGCCCAAGGTGAAAGTGCTGAGGTAGTGCTTATCTGAATCTAACAGAAACTGACTAAACTTCGTCGCCTCTCCCAAGCAAATAGGTAGAACGCCCGTCGCCAAAGGATCAAGACTGCCAGTATGCCCAGCCTTATTCGCGTCAAATAAATTTTTTACTCTTTGCAGAGCTTGGTTTGAGGACAATCCCAGAGGTTTATTCAGTAAAAATATACCATTAATCGAACGACCACGATTACGCCGGCGAGACAAGCTTACTAACCCTCTTGCTCTGCATCAGGTTGCGTTGATATAGCATAATCAATCAATGCAGATAGATGCTGCCCGCGGCGACCACTTTCGTCGAACAAAAAAGTGAGCTTGGGCGTAATGCGCAACTTTATACTGCCAGCAAGCAATTTGCGCAGATAACCTGACGCACCATTCAATGCCGCCATGGCCTCGTCTATTTCTTTTTGGGAATGATCGCCTACAAAGGTGACGTGAATCTTGGCATACGCTAAATCTCGACTAACATCAACATCAGTGACGCTGACCATGCCCACTCGTGGATCACGAACTTCATCGCGAATCAGTACCGCCAACTCTTGTTGGACGGCGTCTGAAACACGTTCTGCTCGGGTAAATTCTCTTGGCATAGCAGTCTTTAATTACACCTGATTGAATGTCGTTTGCAAAGCTTCACTTAAAGAGAGCGCTTCACTTGAGTAACGTCGTATACCTCAATGAGATCGCCAGCCTTAACATCATTGTAGTCCTTGACTCCAACCCCACACTCCATGCCGTTACGGACTTCAGTAGCTTCATCTTTAAATCGACGCAAGGATTCCAACTCACCTTGATAGATGACCACGTCATCGCGTAGAACACGTATTGGTTTGCTTCGGAACACTGTACCTTCAATAACCATGCAACCAGCAATAGCGCCAAACTTAGGTGAGCGGAAAACATCGCGAACCTCAGCTATACCAACAATCTCTTCACGAGTCTCTGGTGCTAACATGCCTGAAAGGGCTAACTTCACCTCGTCTAGAAGGTTATAAATAATACTGTAATAGCGCACTTCCACTTCTTCTTTTTCTGCCAGTCCTCTGGCAGCGCCGCCAGCTCTTACGTTGAAACCTAAAACGATGGCCCCCGTTGTAATCGCGAGATTAATATCCGATTCGGTGATACCACCTACACCCGACGCGACGATATCAACAGCAACTTCATCTGTGGCAAAATCGTTCAGTGCACTATTAATCGCTTCCAAAGATCCACGAACATCAGTTTTTACAATTAGATTTAACTTACTTACTTGATCAGCGCCCATATCCGTAAACATATTTTCTAGTTTAGCGGCCTGCTGCCTAGACATACGGTCATGGCGAGACTTAGTCACCCGCAAATCGGCAATTTCTTTTGCTTTGCGCTCATCTTCAACGACAAAAAACTCATCACCCGCGTTAGGGGTCTCATCCAAACCTAATATCTCAACAGGTATAGACGGGCCAGCATCACGGATGGGCTTTTTCATTTCATCGGTCATCGCTCGAATTTTACCAACGCTCTCACCGGCCAAGATAAAGTCACCCTTACGCAAAGTGCCTTGCTGAACCAGCGCTGTTGCGACAACACCTTTACCTTTGTCCACCCGAGCTTCAACAATCACACCACGAGCTGGTACGTCAACAGGTGCAGTTAACTCAAGTAACTCCGCTTGCAGGAGGACCGCTTCAAGTAATTCTTCAATGCCGTCACCAGTCTCTGCAGAGACTTTAATAAACTGAGTATCGCCGCCCCACTCTTCAGGGATTACGTCTTTGGCTCCCAATTCGCTAGTAACCCTCTCTGAATCAGCGCCTTCTTTATCCATTTTATTAATGGCGACCACTAGAGGTACTCCAGCAGCACGCGCATGTTGGATAGCTTCTTCAGTTTGCGGCATAACACCATCATCAGCGGCAACCACCAAAATTACCACATCAGTGGCCTGCGCGCCTCGAGCTCGCATTGCTGTAAAGGCTGCGTGACCTGGCGTGTCTAAGAAAGTTACCATCCCTTTAGGTGTATTCACATGGTAGGCACCAATATGCTGCGTAATGCCGCCCGCTTCACCGGAGGCTACATGGGTTTTTTTAATACGATCTAGTAATGATGTTTTACCATGATCAACATGGCCCATAACCGTAACGATAGGCGCTCTCGGCTCACCATTAGTTTGACTCTCAACGACATTAAATTGTTTGGCTAATTCGTCTTCGACAGTATCTTCAATGGCAGAAATCGGACGATGACCCAGCTCTTCGACAACCAGAAAGGCTGTCTCCTGGTCAATCACCTGTTCCATATCAGCCATAACACCTAATTTCATCAACTCCTTAATAACTAACCTCGCCTTAATCGACATTCTCAGCGCAAGATCAGAGACCGTTAATTCCTCTGGAACTGCAACGTCCAGAATCTTTTTGTCAACGGGCCTTTTAAAGGTATGCTTGTTATCTATTTTTAACACCGCGGCTGTTGTTCTAAGACGACTCCCTTTTCTCTTATCGTCGCCACCGTCATCTAGCTGCAAACGACCTTTCTTTTTACCAAGCTTACCAAGAGGTTTTTTCGCTCTTTTAGCTAATTTATCTTCATCGTCATCTATCGGCTTACCATGCCTGCGCGCCTTGTCTTGAACAGGCTCAGAGGCTGGCGTAGTAACATGCTTAGTTGTTTTTCCAGCTTTTTTCGCCTCGTCACTTTCAAGAGCTGACGCAGCTTCTGCAGCTTTGCGGGCCTCCTCTTCAAGCTTTCCTTTAGCCGCTTGCTCTGCAGCTACTAGGGCATCGCTTTCAGTCTTACGTCGATTAGCAATGGCAGCAAGACGCTGCTCTTCAATATCATCCGTTCCAGAGCCCTTCTTCACTGTTGGCTCTGCTACAGCTGCCTGTGCAGCAGCAGCAGCTTCTCGCGCTTTGACTTCGAGTTCTATATCTGCCTGTGCCTGCAATTCTTCATCGCTGCGTTTAATATAGGTACGCTTTTTACGGACTTCGATGTTGACCGTCTTGCGATTTGCAGATCTCAGGGTACTAACAGTTTTACGGCGCAAAGTGATCTTCTTAGGCTCACCTGTGTCTTCACCATGAAGCCCTTTTAAGTAAACCAATAAGGTCTGCTTTTCTTCATCAGAAACATTAGCATCTGCAGAACTATGGTTAAGTCCCGCCTCTTTCATTTGCTTAAGCAAACGATCGACAGATGCGCCCACTGTTTTTGCTAATTCAGTTACTGTAACTTCAGCCATCAGTTATCCTCTATTACCGCCGGATTAATTACTCACCTTGCTCTTCAGCAAACCAAGGTGCACGTGCAGTCATAATTAATGCTGCGGCTTTTTCTTCGTCCATTTCTTCAACATCCATAAGCTCATCAACAGCTTGCTCAGCGAGATCTTCCATGGTGATAATATTTTTTGCCGCTAATTTATAGGCTAATGCTTTATCCATGCCTTCCATTTCCAACAAATCATCAGCTGGTTCAGAGTTCGACAACTCTTCTTCGCTGGTCAGAGCTCTAGTCAGTAAAGCGTCTTTTGCCCTAGCGCGCAGTTCTTCGGCAATATCTTCATCAAAACCTTCAATAGCAATCATCTCTTCAAGGGGTACATAGGCCACCTCTTCAACACTAGTAAAGCCTTCCTCGACCAGCACTACCGCAACGTCTTCATCAACATCCAGTGCCTTCATTAAGCTTTCAACAAAGTTTGATGATTCAGCCTCTTGCTTCTCTAACGCGTCTTCAACGGTCATTACGTTAATGGCCCAACCAGTCAACTCAGAGGCAAGGCGAACATTTTGACCGCCCTTCCCAATAGCCTGAGCTAAGTTATCGGCTTGCACCGCAACATCCATAGAATGAGTGTCTTCTTCAACAATCAATGACTCAACTTCTGCTGGTGCCATTGCATTAATGACTAACTGTGCAGGGTTATCATCCCACAAGATAATATCAACTCGCTCATCGTCTAAGTCATTTGAAACCGCCTGGACCCGAGCTCCACGCATGCCGACGCAAGCGCCAACTGGATCAATCCGCGCATCCTTACTTTTAACAGCAATCTTAGCGCGCTGACCGGGATCTCGAGCCGCGCCCTTGATCTCGATAATTCCTTCTAAAATTTCAGGCACTTCAATTTCAAACAATTTAACTAGCATTTCAGGTGTAGCGCGAGACACTAAAAGCTGTGGACCACGAGTCTCTTCTCTAATACCTAGCAAAATAACTCGAGTACGGTCATTAATACGAAATATTTCTCGTCCAACCAGCTCTTCACGAGGCAGCATACCTTCGGCATTTTCACCAAAATCTACCACAATATGATCTCGTGTTACCTTTTTAACAGTTCCGTTAAGTAGCTCACCAACACGATGCTTAAAGCGATTGACAACCAACTCACGTTCAGCGTCCTTTACACGCTGAACAATAACTTGTTTAGCAGTTTGTGCCGCTATGCGTCCAAACACAATGTTCTCGACGCTTTCTTCGAACGTGTCACCTACTTTCAAAGTCGGATCTTTTTCGATCGCCTCTTCAGTCGTAAACTGAGTCCCGAGTTCAGCCATAACATCGTCTGCAACAACGTCCCACCAACGGAAAGAATCATAATCGCCTGTCTCTCTATCGATCACTACGCGAACATTAGCGCCCTCTTCGTAGCGTTTTTTTGTTGCTGTCGCCAATGCCTGCTCAATCGCTTCAAAAATTATCTCTTGGTCCACACCCTTTTCATTGGATACGGCCTCTGCAACCATTAAAATTTCTTTACTCATTTAATAAACTCCACATGCCTCAAAATCGAGGAACCACGTTAGCCTTTTCTATCGCTTCAATCGGAAACAGAAATTCATGATCTGTCACCACCATAACAATTTCATCGCCATCAACTGCAGTTAAACGGCCCTTAAAGTTGCGCCTGCCCTCGTAGGGGAATCGCAATTTAAGTGAAATGTCTTCACCAACAAACTTTTGGTAATGTCCGATCTCGTATAACGGACGGTCCATACCTGGAGAAGATACCTCTAAAATATATTCACCATTAATAACATCTTCAACATCAAGTGTACTGCTACATTGACGACTGACTTTCTCGCAATCTTCGATGCCGATTAAGTCATCTTGTCGATCAATGAAAATTCTTAACAATTTAGTCTTAGTACCAGATTGCAACTCAACACCCCAAAGCTGGCATCCCAAGGCCTCAATCACTGGCTGCAGTAACTCTTTTATCTTAACATCGGCCACAGCCATCGCACCCTCCTGACAAACAAAAAATGGGCCGTGGCCCATTTATCTTATGCTAAAGAAAAGCCCCAATATGGGGCTCCTCGATTTGCGTCAGACCTGACGCCAATGTTC
>DUBX01000045.1:135493-140330 GCA_012960115.1 Porticoccaceae bacterium | reverse complement strand
TGCTTAACAAGCGAGACCCCTTTTTCTACTGACGTAATGCAAGCATAGACAATAAATCATGAAATGCACACTACTTGTGGTGTCAATTTAATAAAAAATTGGTAGCGGGAGCTGGATTTGAACCAACGACCTTCGGGTTATGAGCCCGACGAGCTACCAGACTGCTCCATCCCGCACCGACACCGTGGTTTAAACATTAAACCACCCTCCTTAAGAGGTCGAGCATTATAGGTAGGCACTGCAGTGAGGTCAACAAACCATTATTAATAATAGTACTTTTTATTTCTCTTCAAATGAGACTCTTACCTCTTATAGTCCCTTCACTAAGATTCTTTGGGCTGTTTAACGATTAAATCATAGGCTCCTTGGATTTCTTGGGTCTTCTGAGTCGCTAGACTAATCATATCTTCAGGCATTCCTTGACCAATTAATTTATCGGGGTGATTCTGGCTAATTAGCTTTCGATAAGCCTTTTTGACCTCCCCCATCGAGCTTTTATCTGAGACACCTAGCGCCTGATAGGCATCCGCTAGCTGATTTCGTGATGGTCGACTTTGACCGCCTGCGCCAGACCCGGCACCCCCAAACTGAGACTGAGCTTTGATCATCTGGATAAATTGATCAAATAATGCCGAAGAGAATCCTAAATGACTTGCCACTTTACGCAGCACATCCTGCTCACCTGTGTGTAAATCACCGTCTGCCATAGCCAAAGATATGAGACAGCTCAGAAGTTGTTGCTTTAGATTATTGCTTCGACCACAGACCTCCATAAATCGCTGCATGGCATCGTCTACCGAAAATTTCGGACCGGCTCCTTCCTTAAATAAGTCAATGGCCCGACGCCTAGCAACCACGTCTAAATTCATTTTAACCATTAGGCTTTCCGCTTGAGAGACCTCAATAGTTGAAACGCGGCCATCAGCCTTAGCAACATGCCCCAATAAGCTAAATACCGTTTCAAAAAAAGTAGCACGAATACGAGCCTGATCGGCCGCAGAAACCGGACGAGCAAAACCTCCCAGCCCACGATCAAATCGATGACCGACATATAGCCCCAATACTGCACCAAAAGGTCCCGCCACCATAAACCCAAGACTAGCGGCAATTAGTTTTCCTAACATCATCGAAATATCCTAAAAAGTGTTTTCGCCTGAAGTACTATTGTAAATAGTTCTCAGTCAATTGCATTCAATATCAGTAGGAAATTTTAGGCCGGGTCGCTAGGTACGATTTGCCCTAGAAACTTGAATATTACTAATGCGGGTGTCAAAGAAATAGCCTGCTTACTTAATCACTCGGCCAGGGTTTAAAATTCCCTTGGGATCCATCGCGGACTTAAGTGTTTTCATGAGGTCAATTTCGCTTTCAGAGCGAGACTGCGATAAATAATCTCGTTTCAACACCCCTATCCCATGCTCTGCGGTAATAGCGCCAGAATACTCACCTATCATGAGCATAATGTCATGATTAATTTTAAATTTATCTTCTTCAAGTCCGGTGTAGGCAACGGCATGCAAATTGTTATCGCCAATATGCCCAAACAACAATAAGGTAATATTAGGATACTTAGCGACCAAGCGTTCCTTTAAGTCCTTAGCAAAAATGCCAATTTCGCTAATGGGCAGACTAACATCCTGATTTGATACGGGACCCAAAACCTGGAAAAGCTCACCTATACCATCACGTATTTGCCAAAAAACGGCCGCGTCTTGATGTGATTTTGCAATCACCGCACCTGTAATTATCCTTGACTCCAGCTGCTCAAAGAGAGCCGACTCAAAACGCTCTGCTCCCAACTCAGCATCATTGTCTTTATATTCGACCAACAGGTAAAAGGGAAATGCACCCTCTAATGGGTCAGCCAAGCTAGTAATTGTTTCCAACACCTTGTTGTAATAGTTGTCCCACATCAACTCAAAACCTGTAAGTCCTGATCCAAAACTTCGCTTTAGCTCAACGAGCAATTGAGTCGCAGATTCATAACTATTAAGTCCACAGAGTGCCGTATGGGAACTGCCTGCTTTGGGCTGCAACTGAAGAACAACCCGTGTCACTATCCCTAGGGTCCCTTCAGAACCGATAAATAAATGCTTGAGGTCATAACCAGAGTTATTCTTAATCATTTTATTCGTTGCGTCGATCACCGTGCCATCAGCCAGGACGGCTTCTAGACCTAGTACCAAAGATCGTGTCATGCCATAGCGAATGACTTCCGTTCCACCTGCATTAGTCGAAATATTGCCACCTATCTGGCAGCTACCGCGAGCCGCCAAGTCTAAAGGAAAGAATAAATTATGCTCCTCAGCAGCATCCTGCACAACCTGCAAGGGCGTTCCTGCAAGGGCGGTTAAGGTCATACCAATGGGATCTATCTCTTCAATACCCTGCATTCTCTCAAGAGAAATGGCAAGCTCTCCATCTAAGGGTGTTCCGCCTCCGGCCAAGCCCGTTAACCCGCCTTGAACAACCACAGACTGATCATACTGGTGGCACAGGGCGATAACTTTGGATAACTGGTCAGTAGTATTTGGCTTAACTAATGCCGCTGGAGCGCAGGGCTCTGCACCGCTCCAATCAGCATAGTATTTTTCACTAATGTCATCACCTAGAAAAAGCGAAGATGCACCAAGAAGGGCAGAAAGTTCATCAATTAAAGCACGCATTCAAGTCTCGTCACCAACTCATTAGAAAGCTGGCACGATCTATAACCGTCAGCCAGTTACCACTTATCATTAAAGGTTTGTAATCTATCAAAAGCGTCACCGATAAGCACGCCTAATTCACGATCCTCACCTTCCTTAACATGAACAGCTGGGCGGCCATGAGCGAATCGATAATTACAAATAAGCGCCACATCACCCACTTTCCACTCAATGGGAATACCATAGTCATCATACACGTCAAGGAATTGTTGCTTTTCGTCGTAGGTCATTTCGGAACCATCACCAAACGTCATCTTTAATGGACGCTCATCGACAGGCAGATGTTGAACCAGAGGCCAAGTATCAAACCAAGCACTATCATCCGCCATACTACTATAGAGTAGGTTTTTATCTAATTGAGGGAAATACTCAAAAGCTGAAACGGTATAACGCGTTTTTAGTAATCCGTTATGCCCCCACTCAGCATCTAAACCACGCTTGCGCGCTTCTGCTATAGCCTCATCAGGGTCTTCCGTCATCATCGACTGTTGCCAATGGTTGTACACACCAATTTCAGGAACACCCACAAACTCTCTGCGGTCGGTCAGGTTACGGTGATAACAAATACCGAGGTCTTTTAGTTTTTGACCAAAGGGTGTTGCCAATATCGCATTAGTAGCCTGAATATTGTCTGAAACAAACGTATAGCCACCTTCGCTGGGCATTTTATGGCACAAAAAACCTAACATCGTCGTGCTAGATCCTATATATGCCATTTCATGATGGTAATGCAGCCAAGCCTCAAGAGGAGCGCCCACTTCGTAAACATTAGCCTCTAAACTTTTTCGCGGGTTAGCTCCACCTTCATAGTCCCTCTGAGTTTTAAGGACCTGAGTAGCAATAAGACGCATTGACTGAAGTTTATCTAGACCTGTATTAATGACATGGACAAGCCCGACATCGTTAAAGGTTTTCTGCATCCGCTCAGTCAACTCTTTACTAGGCTCAAGTGGCGCACCGTCTACGCGAAATTCGTGACCGTCAATCGTGAATAATTCGGGCGGTAATGCAGGCGTTCCTGTCCACCATTTTGGCTCAGCCAAGTTTGGTAAAGGGGCGAAGCCTGCATTTAAAAGTGCACTGCTCATATGTCTAGATGTTTAGATGGCCAAATGAAGCGCCATTCTAATACCAAAAGTCGCTTTGGACAAGTAAATAAACAGATAAAATACGCGTAATATCAAAAATATAGACGCTTAATAAACGTGGAAGTGAAAAGTCAGCATGGAGAAATTAGATATTCACGCTAATATATAGCCATTCAAGCCTATGCGTCTTTTGAAAAAGGGTATTTTATATAGGCTGATAGGTCTCACAAAAAAACCTGCAAAAGATATAATATGGAATTATTCTAATCATGCGCCACTTCTATTTAGACCCGATATTCCATCTCATGCTGCTGTGCCCTGTTCCAGTATGGATTTTTTTATATTTTCAAACCGGGTTCTTGGACAGCATCGAAATCAAGATTTTCTTAACATTAGTGTTGGTCTACCCAATATTAGAAGAAATTATCTTTAGGGGGTACTTGCAGCCGATCTTGGCAAAACATTTAAATCATAGTTGGTCTGTGATTACCTCAGCTAACCTCTTAACTAGCCTGGTATTTTCTTTAATGCACCTCATTAACCACCCTCCGATCTGGGCTCTAGCAACCTTTATACCTTCTCTCTTATTTGGCTATAGCCTGGAACGAGCAAAACATATTAGCGCACCAATCACTCTGCACTGCACCTATAACACTGGCTACTTTTTGTTTTTTTTGGTGCCTTAAATAGACATACATAAAAGAACCTCGACACCATGAACGCATCAAAGCTCTATTTTATATAATTAAGACTAAATTCAGTGGTGCGGATGGGGGGACTTGAACCCCCACGACCTAAGTCACCAGCCCCTCAAGCTGACGCGTCTACCAATTCCGCCACATCCGCATTACTAAATTTAATTTTTCTATTTTTTTAAGTTATCTTGCTAAAATTGAGGTTAATTAGCTAACTTAATTTGTAGACTCTATAGCCCTTCAAGACAATGTATCTAACAATTATCTCACTTGGGCTTAACTACAATTTATAGATTTACTGAGGGATTTCAGAATCATTCATACCAGCATCTCGTCTTACGGCATCCAA
>DUBX01000045.1:79928-135395 GCA_012960115.1 Porticoccaceae bacterium | reverse complement strand
TTGTTTTTTGCTATCAACGCCAAACTAACGCTAGTTACAAAAAATACAGTCGCTAAGACAGCTGTCATCGTACTGAAAAAATTCCAGCTGCCGCCACTACCAAAAACGGTTTGAGAAGCACCAGAACCAAATGATGCCCCCGCTTCTGCGCCCTTACCTTGTTGAATTAAAATCAGGCCTATTAGCGCCACTGCGATTAAGAAGTGAAAGAATAAAATATATTGTTCCATTAGATCTGCCGTACCCTTATGTCATTAACTGTGCAATTTTTAAAAACTCATCAGCCTCTAATGAGGCGCCACCGACCAACCCACCATCTATATCGGGTTGCGCAAACAACTCTGCCGCATTACTTGCCTTTACGCTACCACCATAGAGCAGTGAAGTACTTACGCCACTAGGGCCCAACAGCTCTCTAATGGCTCTATGGACTAATTGAGCCTGCTCTGGACTAGCCACCTCACCAGTACCTATTGCCCAAACGGGTTCATAGGCTACAACTCCACGGCAAATATTCTTTAAACCTACTTTTTCTCTTACTGTATTAATCTGCTCGGCAATCACTTCTAGGGTTAAACCCTGCTGCCTTTGTTGCAGCGTCTCTCCAACGCAAAGAATGGGCACTAAACCCGATCTCTGCGCAGCTTCAAATTTGTCTGCCACAGTACCATCAACTTCGCCGAACAAGGTCCGTCTTTCTGAATGACCGACGAGCGAGTAAGTACAACCAGCCTCTTTCAGCATATCAGCTGAAACTTCTCCAGTGAATGCGCCGGACCCATGCTCAGACATATTCTGGGCACCCAAGGCAATTGAGCTTCCCGATAATTCTAAGGCAACCAACCCTAAGTGCAAAATTGGAGGGAAAATAGCTAGCTGCACTCCCGCACAACTGTGCTCATTTTCAACCACCTGCCTCGCTAATGCCGCCGCTTCCGCGGCAGTGCCATGCATTTTCCAATTGCCCGCTATGAGCGGTTTAGCCATCTCGGTACATCCTTTTTGAGGTGCCTTGCAAAAGGGCGCAAAGCCTACCCGACAAACGATTATTTTACAACTGAGAAAAAGTCTTTTCCTCTACTATATATCAGCCGACTTGCTGCTCCACAATTTTTGCTATCGCTTCCACCTGCCGTCTAACCAAGTCTTGATCTTCACCTTCTGCCATCACTCGAATCAAAGGCTCTGTCCCCGATGACCGCAATAACACGCGGCCTCGATCGCCCAGCTCTTTCTCAGCCGCAGCTACTGCCGAATTAATAGCATTGTTATCGTCAATAGCAACCTTCTCCGACAGCCGCACATTAATCATAGTTTGGGGGAATTTTTGCATTCCCGCTTTAAGCTCTGAAAGAAGCATGCCGCTTTCACGCAAGGCGAGAATCACTTGAAGCGCACTCACTAGGCCATCACCAGTGGTATTGAGATCGCTACAAAGAATATGGCCTGAGGCCTCACCGCCTAAGGTCCAACCATTTTCTTTTAAAGCTTCGACAACGTAACGATCACCCACCTTGGTGCGCTGGAAAGGAATGCCTAGGTCTCGCAGTGCAATCTCCAATCCAAGGTTGCTCATCTGGGTTCCCACCACTCCATTACAACCCTGGCCGGTCTGTTTACGATATCGGGCAATAATATAAACAATCTCATCGCCATCGACGATTTCACCATTAGCGTCAACTAGCAAAACCCTATCGCCATCGCCATCCAATGCGATGCCAAGATCTGCCTTTTCCTCAACCACCTTGGCGCAAACTGCATCCATATGAGTTGATCCGCATTGCTCATTAATATTAAAACCATTTGGCGTATTAGCCATGGTAATTACCTGAACTCCAAGCTCTTTAAAAACCTTAGGCGCCACGTTATAGGTTGCGCCATTGGCGCAATCTAGTACTATTTTCAACCCAACCAAACTATACCCTGCTGGCAACGATCCCTTGCAAAACTCCACATAACGACCAGCAGCATCGTCAATTCGGCGTGCTTTACCAAGACTGAAGGAGCCGTTAGTCACTAACGGCTGATCCATTAAGGATTCAATTTCTAATTCTATTTCATCCGACAACTTGTAGCCGTCGGCGGAAAAAAACTTAATTCCGTTGTCCCCTACCGGATTATGGGATGCACTAATAACAATACCTGCAGATGCTCGAAATGCACGTGTTAAGTAGGCAATTGCGGGGGTCGGCATTGGTCCAAGCATATCGACATTAACGCCCGCAGCAATCAAACCCGCCTCAAGAGCAGACTCGAACATATAACCAGATACGCGAGTATCTTTGCCGATCAACACTCGATTTTTTACCTTTGTGTGCCGAGTTAAAACCTTGCCAGCTGCCCAACCAAGTTTAAGCATAAAATCTGCAGTAATCGGATGCTCACCAACCGTGCCACGAATACCATCTGTACCAAAATATTTTTTGCCCATAGCTTAGTCTTCTTCCTTAATCGTTATAGCGCGCCATATATCGATGGCTTGCTTAGTTTCAAGTACATCATGTACTCGCAAAATCGTAGCACCACGCTGAGCCGCTAACACTGCCATCATCACACTGCCAATTAAGCGCTGGTCAATCTGCTCTATTCCAAGCATCTGCCCAATCATTGCTTTTCGCGATACCCCCACCAATACCGGATGACCACTAGCAACAAACTGATCAATTGCGTTAAACAAAGTGAGATTATGAGTCAAGCTCTTGCCAAATCCAAATCCGGGATCAAGTACTATTTTCTCTGCCGCTATACCAGCATCGATGCAATCCTGTTTACGACTCATCAAAAAAGCAAGAACTTCAGCCGCTACGTCTTGGTAAACCGGTTCAATTTGCATGGTCTGCGGCTGATTCTGCATGTGCATCAAGCAGACAGGCAGTCCAGATTGGGCGGCGGCCTCTAACGCGCCATCACGAGTCAAGGCGCGCACATCGTTAATTAGGTGAGCTCCTTTAACTGACGCCTCTCTAATCACTATAGCTGTGCTGGTATCTACTGATACCAATACATCAAAACGATCTGAGACTAACTCAAGTATTGGCAGAACACGTTCAAGTTCTTGTTGCTCTGATACTTCAGCCGCCCCTGGTCGCGTTGATTCTCCGCCTAAATCAATGATATCGGCGCCATCATTCAACATCTTTTCAATCACAGCCAGCGTTTTACTCTTGTTTAACCTATTACCTGCATAAAGTTGGCCACCATCAGAAAAAGAGTCAGGTGTCAGATTAACGATACCCATGATCGCCGGGCACGACAGGTCCAACACCTTATCTCTGCACTGCAATCTCAAGCCCGGCAAATTTGTTTCCTCCTAAAACAAAAAACCCTGAGACCAAAAAGAACGCTCAGGGTTTTTACTAATCTATTATAATTAAGCGTCCTCAACAGGCCCGCCAATAGGAGAGTCATCCTCGGCTGAACTCTTGGCGCCATCCTCAGTATTACCATCGGAATGATTATCAGAATCCTTTTTATCCCAATCACGCGGATGGCGAACTTGTCGACGGTTCATGAGATCATCCACCTGATCAGCATCGATAGTTTCATATTCCATCAACGCTTCTTTCATCGCCTCAAGAACATCGCGATGTTCTTCAAGCAATTTTGTAGCTTTGGCATAGGCCTCGGTCAATATTAGCTTGACCTCCTGGTCGATCTCTCGGGAGGTATCCTCAGAATAATGAGCATTTCCACTGCCGGGTACCTGAGAGTCATCTTCACCATATAAAATCGGACCCATTTTTTCATTAAGACCCCATTTAGTAACCATATTACGCGCCATTTGAGTGGCACGCTCTATATCATTCGATGCGCCAGTAGTAACGCCGTCAAAGCCACCAATCAGTTCCTCTGCAATACGACCGCCAAACAAGCTGCAAAGTTGACTAAAGAGTTGCCGTCGACTCATGCTGTAACGATCTTCTTCCGGCAAGTACTGGGTGACCCCTAGGGCACGACCACGAGGGATAATAGTAACCTTGTGCACCGGATCATGCTCTGGCACCAGCCGTCCAATAATGGCGTGGCCAGCTTCATGGTAAGCCGTGTTGGTTTTTTCTTTCTCAGACATCACCATGGAACGGCGTTCAGCACCCATCAGGATCTTATCTCGTGCTTTTTCAAATTCTTCCATAGTCACCGCGCGACGATTACCTCGCGCTGAGAATAAGGCTGCCTCATTGACCAAATTGGCTAAATCAGCGCCAGAGAAACCAGGCGTCCCACGCGCTAAAATTGACAAATCTACAGTGTCTTCAAGAGGTACCTTGCGAGCATGAACTTTAAGAATTTGCTCACGACCACGAATATCAGGCAAGCTGACATAAACTTGCCGATCAAATCGACCAGGCCGCAATAGCGCCTTATCCAAAACATCAGGTCGGTTAGTCGCTGCTATAACGATAACACCCTCGTTACCTTCAAAACCGTCCATCTCAACAAGCAGCTGGTTTAATGTTTGCTCACGCTCATCATTACCACCACCATGGCCACCGCCACGATGACGACCTACAGCATCAATCTCATCGATAAATATAATACAAGGCGCTTGCTTCTTAGCCTGCTCAAACATATCACGAACTCGCGAAGCACCTACGCCGACAAACATTTCGACAAAATCTGAACCGGAGATAGAAAAGAATGGCACCTTAGCCTCCCCGGAGATAGCTTTAGCCAGCAACGTTTTACCGGTGCCGGGAGGACCCACCATCAGCACACCCTTAGGAATGCGGCCGCCAAGACGCTGGAATTTACTCGGTTCACTTAAAAATTCAACCAACTCAGCGACATCTTCTTTTGCCTCATCTACACCTGCAACGTCAGCAAATGTGGTGTTAATCTGATCGCCCGTCAACAACTTAGCTTTACTTTTACCAAAGCTCATTGGGCCACCTTTACCGCCGCCACCCTGCATTTGGCGCATGAAAAAGACGAAGATGCCTAAAATTAATAGAATAGGGAAAGCTGCGACAAATAATTGAGAAATCAGACTTGGTTCTTCTCGCTCCTTGCCAGCCACTTTGACATTGTGGTTAACGAGATCATCCATTAATTTCGGGTCTTGAATGTTTGGACGCACAGATTTAAATTTCGACCCATCATTACGCTCACCATAAATAATAAGATCAGCGATCAAAACCTCACTAACACGATCATTTCTGACCTCATTAACAAAGGCCGAGTAGTCGATGCTGCTATCTTCAGGCTTGGGTGAAAAGCTATTAAATACAGACATTAATATGGCTGCTAAAATCAGCCATACAATTAAATTTTTTGCCAGATCGTTCAAGTTCTGTTCCTCATGTTTTGGCTTTTAAGCCTTTGGCGACCAGATATACTTCCCTAGATCGAGATCTCGAAGCATCTGGTTTAATAATAGACACTCCATTAAACAATGTTCTAACTTGTTGCACAAATGGATCAAATCCTTGTCCTTGAAAAAGCTTGGCGATAAAAACGCCGTTTTTCGATAAAACGCGATTAGCCAGATCCACGCCTAATTCAGCCAGATAAATCATCGCCGGCTGGTCAACTGCTTTGGTACCACTTAAATTGGGGGCTATATCCGAAATTACAAGGTCTACCGCTCGGGTTCCTATTAAATCTATCAGCTGAGTAAAAACTGCTTCCTCAGTAAAATCACCCTGAATAAAGTCTACGCCAGCGATCGGGTCCATCGGCAGTATATCAAGGGCATGCACCCTGCCTTCGTGGCCGACTAAACGAGCCGCCACCTGAGACCAGCCCCCGGGAGCAGAGCCTAAATCTACGACGGTCATGCCGGATCGGATTAACCGATCTTTCTCCACGATCTCAAGCAATTTGTAACTAGCGCGAGACCGATAACCATCACGCTGAGATTGCTTTACATAAGGGTCGTTAACATGTTGTTTGATCCAACTACGATTTTTAGATTTCACGATGGCCTATTCTCCGCTAAAATAGCGACCTTCAAAATTGAGCATTATATTATGACAAGTTCCAATGCAGATAAAAAACATTTACGTCGTTTAGGCCACAATCTTAAACCAATAGTGACAATTGCAAGTAAAGGCCTGACAGAAAATGTCGGTGCCGAGATTGATCGCGCTCTAAATGAGCATGAGCTAATCAAGATCAAGATCTCTGTGGGTGACCGAGCCGCTAAAAAGTTACTGTGCGATGAAATCTGTACATCTTATAGCGCTCAGTTAGTGCAATCTATCGGGCATATCTTACTTATTTACAAAAAAGCAAAAAACCCAAATCCAAAATTATCCAATTTACTCCGTCAATAGGTTGGATGTTTTCGGTAAAAATGACCTTTCTCTGGTGCATGGTTGTGACATAATTAGCAAACCAGCTAAGAGGTAAGCGTGAAGGACACCAAAAACAAAAAGCTTTTCATCGAATACATCGCTAAACCAGTGCTACTTGGCTTGCTTGTGGCCGCAATTCTTGTTTTAGCTTTCCCTCAATTTCGACCACAAACGGATGATGACGTCACTGACTTGATGACACTTAGTCAATCAAACCTTGGCACGGATTGGATCGGTCCGGTTTCCTATGCGAGAGCAGTGTCTCGAGCCGCTCCGTCTGTGGTTAATATTTATACTCTTCAAGCAGCCCGATCAAGAAGCGACGCTTCCAACAGGATATCGCTCGGGTCTGGGGTCATCATGCAATCGGATGGCTTGCTATTAACCAATCATCACGTTATCGAGGGTGCCGTAAAGATATTGGTGCTTCTCTATGACGGACGCGAGGTGCCGGCAACTGTTGTAGGCACTGATCCCGAGATAGACCTAGCGGTTTTAAAAATCGAGGCCGACAATTTAAGTCCAATCGCTCTGGGAGAACCTTCGCAAGCAAGAATTGGTGATATTGTCCTAGCAATTGGAAACCCATCTGGGATCGGCCAGTCGGTCACTCAGGGAATTATTAGCGCCAAAGGTCGCAATGGCCTGCGCTTAAATATTTTTGAAAACTTTATTCAAACAGATGCCGCCATTAATTCTGGTAGCTCCGGTGGAGCACTTATCGATGCCTATGGGAATTTGCTCGGCATTAACACCGCCACGCTTAACAATGTCGGCTCAACAGGTATAAGCTTTGCCATCCCTGCCGATGCTGCTGCAAAAGTCTTAACTGACATCACCCAATATGGCCATGTTGTGCGTGGCTGGCTCGGTATTAGTGCTCACTTTGGGTTAGCTTCGAATGAACAGGGCATCACTAAGATTTTTGGTGTGACCTCGGTAGAACCGGGTGGGCCGACAGCAAAAGCAGGTCTTATACCGGGGGATATTATTTTTAAAATTGATGGTTTCCCTGTCACCGACCCACATGCCAGCATCAACCAAATAACCAATGTCACCCCAGGGCAACCTGTCAAACTGAGCATCATTCGCCAAGACACGGTCATTGAGTTCACCGTGATCGCAGGCAACCGCCCCTTACACTAATTAATCCTAGCTCCCTAGCTGGGAGGTTAAGACGCTAACTAAACGCTCATTTTGCTCTTCAGTGCCGATGGTAATGCGTAAAAACTGCTCAATACGAGACTGTTTGAAATGCCTAACAATGATGCCATTCTGGCGCAAACTTAACGCAAACTCTTCTGCTGCTCTCTTAACGTGGCGAACAAAGATAAAATTACCCGCTGATGGCACAACTTCAAACCCAAGATTATGTAAGTTATTTGTCAGCCTATCCCTGCTATCAATGACACGCTGACAGGTGTCCTCAAAATATTCTTGGTCCTTAAAGGCTGCAATGCCAGCGGCGATAGGTAGATGCCCCAGTGGATATGAATTAAAGCTATTTTTAATGCGCTCTAAGCCCTCTATTAGATCAACAGAACCCATGGCATAACCAATGCGCATACCAGCTAGAGAGCGAGATTTAGACATAGTTTGAACAATGAGAAGATTGGCGTACAACTCGATTAATGGCACTGCTGTCTCACCACCAAAATCTATATACGCCTCATCTACCACGACAACCGAATCGGGGTTGTCTATTAATAACAGTTCAATCGCATCCAATCCGAGCAATCGACCCGTTGGCGCATTAGGGTTAGGGAAAATAATTCCGCCATTTGGTCGACTGTAATCTTCAACTGCTAAGGATAAATCTTCAGCTAGAGGAATCTGCTCAAAGGATATTCCATACAGCTGACAAAACACGGGATAAAAGCTATAACTGATATCAGGAAATAATAGAGGCTCTGCCTTTTGCAATAATCCGTTAAAGATATGAGCCAAAACTTCGTCTGAACCATTACCAAGAAAGACCTGCTTTGGATCGAGCTGATAGTAATCGGCAATAACCTGCCTTAATTCATCCGCATTGGGTGGCGGGTAGAGGCGCAAGTCCTCATTTAAAAGCTCTTGAATAGCTAACGCTACTTGCGGCGAAGGACCGTAAGGGTTCTCATTAGTGTTCAATTTAGTGATGTTGGCGATATCCGGCTGCTCCCCAGGGATATAGGGCTGAAGCTGCCTTACAAGATCACTCCAATACTTACTCATTAGCTAGTCTCTCTATGACGCTAAACTAAAAGTTCAATCTTTAATACGATATTCTGCCGATCGTGCATGGGCACTCAATGATTCACCACGCGCTAAGGTGGAAGCGATCTTTCCCAGTTCAGACGCGCCCTGTTTAGAACAATAAATGAGCGAGCTACGTTTTTGGAAATCATACACCCCCAATGGCGAAGAAAAACGAGATGTCACTGAAGTAGGAAGCACATGATTTGGTCCGGCACAATAATCTCCCAAGGCCTCCGCAGTATAACGGCCCATAAAAATAGCGCCCGCATTGCGGATATCTGACAACCAAGATTTTGGGTTTTCTACCGACAACTCTAGATGCTCTGGTGCAATATGATTGGATATTTCCACTGCCTGTTTCGCATCAGCAACCTGGATCAGCGCCCCTCGGTTTGCCAAAGATTTAGCTATAATATCTCTGCGCTCCATAGTCGGTAACAATTTGCTCATACTCGCATGCACGACATCGATAAAGTCTGAGTCCCAAGCGATGAGGATTGACTGCGCCTCTTCATCATGTTCGGCTTGAGAAAATAGATCCATCGCAATCCAGTCAGGGTCAGTCTTGCCATCACAGATAACTAATATTTCACTGGGCCCCGCGACCATGTCTATCCCCACTGCCCCAAAAACAAAACGCTTAGCGGCCGCCACATAGCTATTACCTGGGCCTACAATTTTATCAACCTTTGAGACCGTTTCCGTACCATAAGCTAAAGCCGCTATTGCTTGAGCCCCACCAACCGTATAAACCCGATCAACACTAGCAATCGCTGCTGCCGCTAATACAATTGGACTAAGCGCTCCATCAGGAGCTGGGACCATCATGATTATCTCTTCAACTCCGGCAACCCGAGCCGGAATGGCGTTCATCAGTACCGATGATGGATAGCTAGCTTTGCCGCCAGGCACATAGATACCAACACGCTCCAAAGGCGTTACCTGCTGACCAAGCATGGTGCCGTTTTGCTCTTGGTATTGCCATGACTCCTGCAACTGGTGAGCATGATAATCTTTGATTCGTTGCGCGGCCTGCTCCAAGGCAAGGCGAGTCTTTATATCGATTGAAACTAAGGCTTTCTGGAGCTCATCTGGAGTCACACACAACTCATTCACGCCCTTACATTCACGACGATCAAAACGGTTGGTGTACGCAATGAGTGCTTTATCACCATTAATGCGAACATCGCTCACTATGTCAGCGACAATCTTTTCAATACTGCTATTGTTAGCCTCATCCCACGACGTGAGAGCAGACAGAGCAGACAAAAATCCGTCGTCATTCGCGTTTAGCTTCGTAATCTGACAAAACGCTGGCGGTGCAGTCATTTTTCAACGACCTCTGCAAGGGCATCTACAATAGCCTGAATCTCAGAAAACTTAGTTTTCATAGCGGCCTTATTCACAATCAATCGAGCGCTAATATCAGCTATTTCGTCTCGAGCCTCTAAACCATTAGCTTTCAGTGTATTACCAGTGTCTACTATATCGACGATTTCATGGGCTAAATCTAGAATAGGCGCGAGCTCCATAGCACCATAAAGCTTAATAAGATCTGCTTGTCTACCCTGCTCCGCATAAAATTGGCGAGCCACATTGATATACTTAGTTGCGACTCTTAGTCGACCCTTTTGCTCAAAAGCGCCTTTCGTAACCGCAGTCATAATTTTACAACGAGCAATCCCAAGATCTAAGGGCTCGTAATAACCGTCACCCTGATGCTCTAAAAGCATATCTTTCCCTGCGACCCCAATATCTGCCGCCCCAAATTGAATATAAGTGGGTACATCTGAACCGCGCAAGATTAATAACCTTACGCCTTGACGATTTGTCTGAAAGACTAATTTTCGACTAGAAAAAACATCTTCCGCTGGAACAATTCCCGCCGCAGCTAGTAAGGGAAGTGTTTCCTTTAAAAGGCGCCCCTTAGTCAACGCCAATGTGATCTGTGTCATGATAATTCTTCAACCAAATAATGAATTTTATCGATTTTTATCTAATTAGGCACCCGTTTTATATCGGCGCCTACCTGTTGTAATTTTTCTTCTATGCACTCGTAACCTCGGTCTATATGGTATATCCGGTCAACTATAGTTTCTCCTTCAGCGGCCAAGCCTGCAATGACTAGAGCTGCAGATGCGCGCAAATCCGAGGCCATTACCTGAGCACCCGTTAATGTCTCAACGCCCGTAATAATCGCCGAATTACCTTCCACAATAATTTTAGCCCCCATGCGGTTTAACTCTTGAACTTGCATTAGTCGGTTTTCAAAAATCGTTTCCGTTACGATGCTGGACCCCTCAGCCACTGCATTGACTGCTGTTAACTGAGCCTGCATATCTGTAGGGAAAGCTGGATAGGGGGCAGTTTTGAGGTTGACCCCTTTCGCTCTGCGCCCTTGCATATCAAGTTCTATCCAATCATCGCCAAAGGTAATAATACCGCCTGTTTCTTCTAATTTAAGTAATACTGCCTCCAGCATTGAGGGATCGGTCTTAGTTACCTTTATTTTTCCACCAGTTGCTGCAGCGACCGCAAGATAAGTGCCTGTTTCAATTCGGTCGGGCATCACCCGAAACGAGCCACCTGGCATTTTTTCAACACCCTCAATCACTAGCGTGTTTGATCCGGCGCCTTTTACCTTTGCACCCCACCCATTCATGCAGTTAGCTAGGTCAACAATTTCTGGCTCTCTGGCAGCATTTTCTATAATAGTCGTGCCCTCAGCTAGAGCCGCCGCCATCATCAAATTTTCCGTAGCTCCAACCGATACCAAATCCATAAGAATGCGGGCACCTTTAAGGCGCCCACTACTGCGAGCTTTAATATAACCATTCTCAATCTCTATGGTCGCTCCCATTGCCTCGAGACCCCGCAAATGCAGATCAACAGGTCGACTGCCAATGGCACAACCACCAGGGAATGAAACATTTGCCTCGCCATAACGACTCAGCATAGGACCAAGCACTAATATAGAGGCTCGCATGGTTTTTACTAATTCATAGGGTGCCGTCAAACTATTGAGGGTCGAAGTATCGATCTCGACGAACATCTTCTCATCGACACTAAGGGTAACCCCTAGAGTACCGAGTAACTCTATGGTGGTCGTTACATCTTGCAGGTGAGGCAAATTAGCGATCGAAACCAAGCCATCACAAAGCAGTGACGCTGACAAAATAGGCAACGCAGCATTTTTGGATCCAGAAATCCATATTTCACCGTTAAGCGGCTTACCGCCTTGAATAATTAATTTTTCCATAAATCACCTTAAAATAGAGAACTCACATTACACCAAAACAAACGCCTACATCACACCCTGTTTCTATTAGGTTCGATGCAGCCATTCTTGGGGAGTGAACAACTTCATATTGACCGCGTGAATCGCGCCAGAGGAAATACACTCATTTAAAACAGCGTAAATTAGCTGCTGTCGCTGAACCGCACGCTTGCCTTCAAATAAATCACCCACTACAAGAACATTGAAATGACTGCCTTGGCTATCCACTTCAATTTGACAGTCAGAGAGCGTATTTTCTAATAGTGTTGTAACGTCTTCAGAATTCATTTTTTTACTCACATAAAACACATACAGCGCCTAGCGACACTGCGTTAATCAGCACTCTTCAGCCAGTTATCAACAACCTTATCGAGCTTACCAGATGACCTTTGCGCCGCCTTTTTAAATTGACTTTTAAAAATTGATTCCAAATTAATGCCATTTAAAACCACATTGATCACCTTCCACTCGCCTGTCTTTTTGCGAGCCACCCAATACTCCAACGGATAAACCGCCACTTCACTGCGAATTTGCTGTCTAACCTTAATTACCCTGACTTTAGGCTTTAAAGCCTTGCGGTTAACCAGCACAATTTTTTCGTCTCCATAACTCATGAGTCCTCGACCATAAGTCTCCACCAAGCCTTCGCGGAATAATGTTATAAACCGACCACGCTGCTCTGCAGAGGACTTTTTACGGTAATCTCCCATGACTCTGCCAGCAATCCGATTAAAATCGACATACTTTCCCATTAAGCGGTCTAAAGCATCAAAATAAACAGCTTCATTGCTAGGGTATTGATCCTTGTATTGAGCGATAATACCTATGACTTCCGTAGTCATCTGTTCGATATTGTCAAAAGGGTTTTGCTCTAGGTTTGCGCTTTGCTGCATACTCTCAGCATTTACAGTATGGCTCGCACCTAAAATGCTCAAGCACAGCCACAACCGGCCTATGATTTTTTTAAATTTCGTCATAATGCTGCCCATCTTAATAATCCTTTACTAGGTTCTTCCTTATATAAATTTAATGAAAAAATATTCTTATTAATCGTTACTGACTTTTACAGTCGCGCACTATACCATTCTCCAACTGTTGAATAAACACAATGCATGTACCCTTTGGAGACTCCATGTCAACCATCTACCTCCCGATAATTGCACTTTTAGCTGGCCTCTTAGGCTTAGTTTGGGGTGCTGACAAATTCGTCACGGGCAGTGTAGGGGTGGCCCGTAATTTTGGCATTTCCTCCATGATCATCGGCTTAACCGTGGTCTCTATTGGGACTTCAGCGCCAGAAATTATCGTTTCTATTAATGCTGCCCTTAGTAACGCAGGCGGCCTTGCTGTGGGTAACGCCTTAGGATCTAACCTTGCCAATATGGGGCTGGTGTTGGGTATCACCACATTGGTTGCACCACTTCCCGTGCAGACTCATTTGCTCAAAGAAGAGAGTCCCGTGTTGCTATTAATTACCATCTTAGCGGGACTATGCCTCTATGACGGGCAGCTAAATCGTGGAGAAAGCATTGCCCTTGGTTTAATGGTGATACCTATAATAGCCATTATGGTGAAGTACAAAAAAAATACCCCAGATTGGGCAGTGGCAGATAATGTTAACACTACAACTGATGTCTCAATGAAAACATCTGGCTTGTGGCTGTTGCTAGGGTTAGCAATTCTACTGTTAAGTGCGGAAGTAACGGTTTGGGGGGCAACTTCTATTGCCCATTTTTTCGGTGTTAGTGATTTAATTGTAGGTTTGACGATAGTTGCCATCGGCACTAGCCTGCCAGAACTGGCAGCCTCAATAGTAAGCGCAACAAAGGGGCATCATGATATCGCCGTAGGTAATATATTCGGCTCAAATCTTTTTAATCTTCTACTTGTCATGACAACTGCTGGAGGTATCGCACCAATAGCACTTCCCAGTGATGTATTTAGCCGTGACTATTTGTCATTGCTAGTGATGACGCTGTTAATGATTGGCTTGGTCGGTTGGACAGTGCGAAGAAATCGTCATGTGGAAAGCGTTGCGCGCTTGTCCAAATTTGTTGGTGTTATCCTATTGACCAGCTATGCCCTCTACTATGTAGTGTTATGGTCGTCACTGACCGCTAGCTAATGCTTACTTGAGGAAGCTGTTTCGGCCTATAATGACGTAACATAGATTAATAAAACGATAACTATCGGACTCTTTGATGACAGATTTTATTACCTCAGGCCTTCGCACTGTTGAGCTGGAAGCCAAAGCAGTTAGTCAATTAACTCCACGGATCAATCAAAATTTTGTGCTTGCCTGTGAAACTATTTTGACTTGCCAAGGTAGAGTGGTCGTAACTGGCATGGGCAAGTCAGGCCATATTGGCAATAAAATTGCGGCGACTCTCGCAAGTACCGGCACGCCTGCGTTTTTTGTTCATCCTGGAGAAGCCAGCCATGGTGACCTAGGCATGATCACGAAAGCCGATGTTGTGATTGCTATTTCAAACTCTGGCAGCACCAGCGAAGTCACTAGATTACTGCCGTTAATTATTCGTCTAGGCATCCCATTAATTAGCATGACTGGGGACGTTAACTCTCAGCTATCCCAAGCGGCCTGCGCGCATCTTGACGTTTCTGTCACTAGTGAGGCATGCCCCCTAAATCTGGCACCAACGACGAGCACTACAGTTACCTTAGTTATGGGTGATGCCTTAGCAATAGCTCTCCTGGAAGCCAGAGGATTTAGTGCGGAAGATTTTGCATTTTCGCACCCCGGCGGTGCATTGGGGAGAAAACTATTGTTGCGAGTCTGTGACATTATGCACAAGGATGAGGACGTACCTAAAGTCATGATTGATCAACCTTTACAAGATGCGCTGATTGAAATGACTCAAAAAGGGTTTGGAATGACTACCATTATTTCAAAAGATAAAACGCTTATAGGCGTTTTTACAGACGGTGATCTGCGTCGTGCAATTGACCAAAAATTCAATATATCGACAACCACCATGGCCGCGGTAATGTCTCCACAGCCAAAAACAATCAATAAAGATATGCTGGCTGTTGAAGCCCTAACCATTATGGAGTCGACCTCCATAACCGCACTTATCGTCGAAGACGAAAAGGGTCGCCCTACAGGGGTGCTGCATATGCATGACATTCTTCGTGCAGGAGTCGTCTAGTGTCTAATCTACCGTCTGAATCAATAAGCTCTGCTGCAAAAAAAATAAAACTATTACTGCTAGATGTAGATGGCGTTCTCACCGATGGGCGGCTCTATTATGGTAATAACGGCGAAGAAATGAAGGCCTTTAATATACAGGATGGCCTAGGTATCAAGCTGCTCCAACAAGGCGGAATACAAGTGGGCATTATCACAGGCCGAGTATCTGAGCTGCTGCAACGACGAGCAACCGAATTAGGTATAAACCCTGTAATACAGGGTAGAGAAGATAAGCTAACTGCGCTCAACGAACTAATGCTTACTGCAGACTTGAATTTGGATGAAATTGCTTTTGTGGGAGATGATCTACCAGATCTTGCGGTTATCAAAAAAGTAGGTTTAGGCATCACTGTAGCTAACGGTAGTGCTATATTAAAATCTGCCGCTGACTGGCAAACCACCAAAAAAGGTGGTGAAGGAGCGGTGCGGGAAGTTGCAGAAATGCTACTGTCCTGCCAAAACAATCTTGCCCGCCTCCTGGAACAGTTTCAATGATTCGCCAATCTTTTATAGGCACGGCCTTGCTGATAATTATTGGCTGGTTTTTACTCGTTTGGGACTCTCCACCAGAATCCTTTATGCGTACCAATAACGCCAATCGTGTTCAACAAAGACAAGTGGACAGCTATATGGCGTCCATTACCAGCCAACGGTTCTCGGCTACGGGAGAGCAACTATTTCTACTTACCTCGCCAAAAATGCAATTATTCTCAGGCGACTCTCGACTTGAATTGACTCAACCTCGATTTATTGCCCTGCCTAAGGGGGCAAATAATAAGGGCAAGGGTGTCGCTTTTCTAGCTGACTTTGGTACCCTGTCTGGCACTGGAGACCGGCTATCTTTGCTAGGCAATGTAAAGGCGGTGATCACCGGAACTGAACAAGAAAAGACCCTAACATCAACCAGCTTAGAATATCAGCCAGCGGAAATGATTATCTCAACAGAGGATAACTTTACCCTCAAAACTATGCAATCATCCCTCATAGGTAAAGGCTTAGTGGGCGATCTCAATAAAAACTTATTTACCATTAAATCTAAGGTGCATGGAGTTCACGATGCTATTTAAAAGACTGTGTGCGGCGCTGTTATTTGCACATTGCTGCCTATCACTCGCCATTTCGCCTGATCATAACGAACCCATCGAAATTGATGCCGATTCTGCCGAATTCATTGAAGCATCGGGGCTAACAAAGTATCGAGGGAATGTGATCATTAAGCAGGGCTCCATCATCATTGCTGCCGACGAAGTCACTATTTATTACCAAAACAACAAGGTAAGTCGAATTTTTTGCACAGGTTTACCTGCAAGCTATACACAGGAATCCGCTACGGATCAAACCAGCATGTTTGCGCGCGCCGAGACCATTGAATATCAGCTTGCTGAAGATATCATTAACTTAAAAACTAATGCCTCGCTAACGCGCAATGGTACATTTATCAAGGGTGATTCCATTAACTATGACCTGAAAGATGGGACATGGAAAGCCAAAGGTGATGATTTAGGTGGACAAAAACGTATTCAGCTGGTGATCCCTCCGTTCACCCAAAGCACTCGGCCCGAGCCTCCCGCTTTCGAGCCTCAAGGGAAGACAGGACAACAGTTGGAGGAAGTTTAATAATGGCTGTTTTAGAAGCTCGAAATTTAGCCAAATTTTACGCTAAAAGGCCCGTGGTTAAAGATATTTCGTTATCAGTAAAGCAAGGTGAAATAGTGGGGCTACTTGGACCAAACGGTGCGGGCAAGACTACCTGTTTTTATATGATTATAGGGTTAGTATCCCAAGATGGAGGGACAATCAGCATCGATCAGCAAGATATTACAAATCTGCCCATGCACGGTCGGGCGCGAAAGGGCTTAGGATATCTACCCCAGGAACCATCAATTTTTAGAACCTTAAGCGTCAAAGACAATATCTTGGCAATTCTGGAAACCCGCAAAACACTCACACGTCATCAGCGCAACAATATTCTCGAAGAATTACTTAATGAGTTCCACATTTCACACCTTTCTGATCATACCGGCATGAGCTTGTCTGGTGGCGAGCGTCGAAGGGTTGAGATTGCCAGAGCTTTAGCAGCTGACCCCCAATTTATTCTACTCGATGAGCCCTTTGCCGGTGTTGACCCTATTTCTGTAAATGATATTAAAAACATCATTCGTCATCTCCGGGATAAAGGTATTGGTGTGCTAATAACCGACCATAATGTTAGGGAAACACTTGATATTTGTGAGCATGCTTATATCGTCGGTGAAGGTAATATCATTGCAGAAGGTACCACTGATCACATATTAAATGACGAAAAAGTAAGAAAAACCTATCTTGGAGAACATTTTACACTGTAAAGGCAGTATTTTTAGGGTTAAGTGATTGCCAGACAATGTCTTTCGGCACTAAAATTGCATCTCAGAATATATTTTAGATAACCTTTCTATGCGTCCAGGCCTGCAATTAAAGATTAGTCAGCAGCTGACTATGACCCCGCAACTGCAACAGGCCATCAAGCTACTGCAACTATCCACAATTGAATTGCATCAAGAAATCATTGAACAGGTCTATAGCAATCCTTTGCTTGAAATAGACGACGACAATACTAGCGCTACTAATACTGAGCAACACCAGGATTCATCAGCCCCAAATGATACTGTTGCCGTTGACTTGAACGCAGACGACGGCAATCTGCGTCAAACTGCAGTTGATGCCACCGACAAAGCTGTTACCGAAACTGAGTTAGATGACACTTGGCAGGCTGAAAGACCTCAAGATTTGCCCGTCGACGCTAATTGGGACGAAGTCTACAGCCCTACCATGCAGGTCTCCAGTGGTGCCTCTGGAGGTGATTGGGAGCAGGTTTACACGGTAACCGAGTCACTCCAAGACCACTTAGCGTGGCAACTCAACCTTACTCCCTTCTCAGACCGTGACCGAGAGATTGCTGAAGCTTATATCGACTCTATTAGTCCCTCTGGGTTCATTAGTGAAGACCTTGCTGATATCGCCTCTTCTACTATAAGTGGAAACGCACAAGATTCTGTCGAGGAAGATGAGTTGGTGGCTGTACTGCATCGTTTACAGCAGTTTGATCCTCCGGGGGTGTTTGCACGAGACATATGTGAATGTTTAATCATCCAGCTTCAACAACTATCCTTAGACACACCCTACAGAAATCAGGCTATTAGACTAGCCTCTGAGTTTTTACAAGATATTGCGTCGATTGATTTAACCAATCTTGCCAAGAAAACACGCTATAGCCAAGAAGACCTTCAAGGGGGATTAAAGCTAATTCGCAGCCTTAATCCTAGGCCTGGTGAGGCCTTAACCGTTAACCAGGCTGAATATATTGTACCCGATGCCTACGTAGAAAAAATCTCCGGCCGCTGGCGAGTCAAGCTTAACGATGGCAATGCGCCTCGCCTAAAAATCAATGACCTTTATTCCAACTTAATAAAACGGTCGGACGATAGTAAACAAAACCAATTTCTAAAAGATAACCTTGCCGAAGCAAAATGGTTTCTGCGCAGCCTAGAGAGCAGAAATGACACCTTAATGCGAGTTTCTATTTCCATTGTTGAGTTACAGCAAGGGTTTTTAGACCATGGCGCAATAGGCATGAAACCGATGGTTCTATCAGATATCGCCATCAAACTAGATCTCCACGAGTCAACTATTTCACGAGTCACTACCAATAAGTATCTAGCAACGCCGCGGGGAATTTTTGAACTAAAGTATTTTTTTTCCAGTCACGTAAGTACAGTCGGAGGAGGAGAGTGTTCATCGACAGCGGTTTGCGCTATCCTGAAGATTCTTATTAGCACCGAAAAAACATCGAAACCATTAAGTGATAATAAGTTAATGGTTCTTCTTGAAGAACAAGGTATCCACGTGGCACGAAGGACTGTTGCCAAATATAGAGAAGGCATGGGTATACCATCGTCGAACCAAAGAAAACGATTCGAAAATGTTAACTAGCCAAGGAGTAATGTATGCAAATGACGATAAGTGGTCATCATTTAGACATCACCGACCCTATGAGAGACTACGTTACTAATAAACTATCTAAACTAGAGCGGCATTACGAGCAGATAACTAGCACTACCGTTATTCTCACTGTCGAGAAACTGCAGCATAAAGCCGAAGCAACGGTACACGTCAGCGGAGCAGAATTATTTGCCATATCAGAACATTTAGATATGTATGCAGCGATAGACGCTTTGGCTGACAAACTAGACAGACAACTCATTAAGCATAAAGAAAAAAGTCGAGGGCACTAGCTTTTCTAATGAAGATCACCGATGTACTAATCCCTGCGATGACCCGGTGTGATCTGGCCTGGCCCAGTAAAAAGCGCGTACTCCAGAACCTATCTTCATTAGTCAGCGAACATTTAGGCGGTGATGCAGAACAAGCGGATAGCCTCTTTCATAGCTTTGTCGCTCGAGAAAAACTAGGCAGTACTTCGATAGGTGATGGCGTCGCGATCCCTCATTGTCGCGCAGCGGGCTTTAAGCGCATTCACGGCTGTTTGATAACTCTTGAAAACCCTATAAATTTCAATGCCTATGACGATCAGCCTGTTGATCTCATCTTTGCCCTAGTCGTCCCTGAGGAGAAAAATGACGAGCATTTAGCTACCTTGGCAAGAATAGCGGCGTTAATGCAGAAAGATTCTTCTAGGCAATTGTTGCGGGCATGCAAAAATAATGAAGATCTTTACAACACAGCAGTCAGATTGGAGCGCTCAAACTAATGCCTCGCCTAGTTGTTGTTAGCGGAAGATCTGGCTCAGGTAAAACCTCAGCACTCAATATTCTCGAGGATGTCGGATTTGACTGTATTGACAACCTACCACCGAGCTTGCTGCCTGATCTGATTAAGCAGTTGAATTCAGAAGGGATCAATGAAGATCTGAGATTAGCCGTAGGAATCGATGCTAGGAATCTAGTTGGCGACCTTAATAAATTGCCGGATATCCTCGTAGGGCTAGAAGCCAGTGGTATTGAAGTGAGCGTTATTTTTCTGCAGGCACGGCGCAGTGATTTAATTCGTCGTTATAGTGAGACTAGGCGTAAACACCCTCTTAGTAACGCAACTGTCAGCCTACCTGAAGCAATCGATCTAGAGGCAAAGATCCTATCTCCAATACTAAATATTTCAGATCGCAACATTGATACATCCGGTCTATCACTGCACCAATTAAGGGATCTTGTAAAAAACACTATCGTCCCTAACAGTCCAGAACACATGGCGATACTGTTTGAATCCTTTGGCTTCAAAAAAGGCCTACCGGACGCCTCTGATTTTATTTTCGATGCCCGCTGTCTACCGAATCCCTATTGGAAACAAGAATTGCGTAGCCTAACAGGCTATGACCAGAATGTTATTGAGTTTTTAGAAAATCAGGTTGACGTAGCTGCAATGCTGTCAGACATAATCAGTTTTTTGACCCGCTGGATACCAAAATTTCAAGCTAATAATCGGAGCTATTTAACTATTTCTATCGGTTGTACGGGCGGTCAGCATCGTTCAGTTTATATCGCCAACCGATTACACGAGTATTTTTCAAAAGAACATTCTTTAGTACACGTTGTGCATAAAGAGCTGTCCGTATGAAACCGATTATTAAGCCTATATGATTCGCCAAAACATTACTGTTATCAATCAACTGGGATTACATGCCCGTGCGGCGACGAAACTAGCCACTACCGCTGGACGCTACAAGTGCTCTGTCACCACTGGCATACAAGAACCCCTTGTGGATGCTAAAAGCATCATGTCATTGATGTTACTGGCAGCCTCAAAAGATACAAACCTTATCTTCGAGTTTAAGGGGCCAGAAGAACAGCTTGCCTACGATGCAATCAGTGCATTGTTTGCTGATTGTTTTGGCGAAGGCGAATAATCTTAACCTAAATTTTACCCTATTTTGACTATCCCCCTATCGAACTCAAGCAGACAAAGCTAGAATAGAGATCCGTCCAGTACGTAGCTGCTCGACTAGGAAAGCAATGTATGAAGATCGAAAACAACTTACTGGCTCAGCTTGATAACGCGATTGATTCAATTACTTTGAATCAGGTTAGGCATACCCTTAACAATCTATCACCGCCAGATATTGCCCACCAACTCGAAGTCGCACCACCCAAATATCGGCACATCTTATGGCAGCTCGTTGATCCAGATGTTTCCGGCGAGGTGTTGCAGGATCTGTCTGATGAAATCCAATTAGAGTTCCTGAAAAAAATGGATGGCGCTGAAGTTGCCTCTATAACCGAAGGATTAAACGTTGACGATATCGTTGATATTCTTCAGCAGCTGCCTGATCGAGTTATTCCCGAGGTGCTTAAAGCTATGTCAGCGCAGGATCGACTGAGAGTTGAGACTATCCTGACCTATGATGAGGACACCGCCGGTGGACTCATGGACACAGAAGTGATCACAGTGCGTCCAGATATTACCGTCGATGTAGTACTTCGGTATCTGAGACGATTCGAAGAAATTCCTGATACCACAGACAACCTTTTTGTTGTGAGCCGCAGCGACACGTTTATGGGTAATCTATCCATTGGCAAATTGCTAACCTCGTCACCTGCTACGACCGTTCGAGAGGTCATGAACAGTGAAGTTCAAGCTATCGATGTCAATCTAACTGATTCAGAAGTTGCGCATCGATTCCAGCGATACGATCTTGTCTCTGCTCCCGTTATTGATGAGCACGGCAGATTATTAGGCCGAATCACGATTGATGATGTTGTGGATGTGATAGTTGAAGACGCGGACCATTCCCTTTTAGCTATGGCGGGACTTAGTGACACTGAAGACACATTCTCTTCTGTCGCCCGAACGGCCCCGCGGCGCGCTATTTGGTTAGGGGTTAATTTAATCACAGCCATTCTCGCCTCATTAGCCATCAGTCAATTTGAGGCAACTCTAGATAAGCTGGTGACACTAGCAATACTAATGCCTATAGTCGCTAGCATGGGCGGCGTCGCGGGAAGTCAAACTCTCACCGTGGTCATTCGAGGGATGGCCTTAGGCCAAGTAGAGCAGAGCAATCTCAACTGGTTATTGAGCAAAGAATTCGCTGTAGGCGTTTTAAATGGCTTACTTTACGCAGTCATAGTCGGATGTGTAGTCTCGCTCTGGTTTCACGATTGGGATATGGGCATAATTATTGGACTGGCCATGGCCATTAATCTAATGGCAGCTGCGCTTGCAGGGACAATTTTGCCTGTATTACTGCGATCTCTAAAAATAGATCCTGCGCTGGCGGGATCTGTTATTTTAACAACCATTACCGATGTGGTTGGCTTTGTTTCATTTCTAGGCTTAGCCGCAGTATTTCTCATCTAATGGAAGACTCTATGAACGATAATGGCTATGACGGGCCAAGTAAATCACAACTCAAACGAGACAGTCATGCTCTCCAGGAAATGGGTAAGCAATTGGTGGAAATGCCGGAAGGTAAGCTACAAAAATTTACACTTCCCGAGTCTCTAAAAGAGGCGATTTACGAAGCGCGTAGACTAAAAAGCCGAGAGGCGAAACGCCGCCATTTACAATATATTGGCAAGCTAATGCGAATTTCTGATATCGATGACATTCAAATTACACTAGAAAAAATGGATCATCAGTCTCAAACTTACCGTCAACATTTTAAGTCACTGGAAGACTGGCGCGACCGCTTAATCAATGAAGGGCAAGCCGGCATCGATGAGTTTTTAGGGTCCTATCCAGAGGCGGAGCGACAGAAACTTCGTAATCTGCAACGCCAGGCTAATCGAGAATTGGAACTTAAAAAATCACCCGTGGCCAGCCGTAAACTTTTCTCTTATATCAGATCTTTGACCGAATAGATTCAGAGGTAAAAAGCTACAACTTACGATGTTGCTGCACTGGCATATTGCGGCGTTGGTTGCGAATTAACGCCAGGTTGATATTAGCAATTGCGATGCCTGGCTGGTCGCCTACGACTGAATCAAGGATCGTCCCCCAGGGGTCAATAATGGCACTTCCACCCCACAGCCCGCGCTTCGAGTGGCGACGGTCTACTAAATTGGCTCCAACAATAAACAATTGATTCTCAATAGCACGGGCTCGCAACAAAACCTCCCAATGAGCTTCACCGGTATTGGCTGTAAAAGCCGATGGAACTGTAATAATTTCGGCTCCCTGGTCCGCTAGATGCCGATATAACTCAGGGAATCTCAGATCATAACAAACCGTCAAACCTATATTTGCAGTACGAGTAGGCACTGCACAGATGCTAATTCCCGCAGAATAACGGTCTGATTCTCTATACTGTCTATGCTGATCCTGAGACAGTGATATATCGGCGTCAAAGAGATGAATTTTATCGTAATAAGCCTCCCTCTTACCCTCAGGATTAAGTAAAAAAGAACGCGCATAGGGCCTATTTACATCAACCGGTTCAATACAACCCAAAACAGGAATAGTCCCCCCAACAAGCCAAATATTTAGCTCTTGAGCCTGAGTTCTCAAGAATTCACTCACCAAACCCGTTTCACCGTTCTCATCTTTTATGGCCGCACTAATATTGGTTTGCCCATAATAAGCAAAGTTCTCAGGCAGAACAGCAAGGTTAGCCCCCCGGTCAACTGCTTCCCTTAGTAAGGATTTGGCATTATCTAGATTCTTCGCAACCGAGCCCGCAGGCTTTAATTGAATGGCAGCCGCTGTGAGCGTGTCTTCATTGCTATATGATTCTGTCTTATTGATCATTGGGTAGTGCTTCAGGCAACGGTTGACTCTCTAATTCACTCGCGAATATCTCGTCCACAGTAATATTGATGTCATCCCATGGTCCCGTTAATTCATAACTAATACTCGACAAACGATCTACCTGTTTCTGAACAATTTTGCTAGTTATGTACACGCCGGCGGCGGCAGGTACGCCTCCGAGTAAAGCAACCACCCACGGTAAATTGGTTGCCACAGGAAGAGTCGCAACAAGCTGAGCTTCTGCAGTTTCATCAATTAAATTGAATGTTCCTGCCATACTCATACGACCAGAAGGCATTTTCATTTTTAAGGGATCAAGAAAAATAGCGTTGCCTTGATCAAAATAAATAGTACCCTGTAAATTGTTATAGGCTAAGTTTTGTCCAACCACGTCAGAAAAGTCCAACTGAAGCCTCTTCAGCCAATTCGCAAAGTTAAACAAACTAACCAACTTTAAAGCTGCGCCGGCACCCCCTGGAGACCTATAAAAATAGCCATTATTGAGCTCTATTTGAAAATTTCCAGTAATATTTTCCTTACTAACATTCCATGGCTGATCTTGCCAGGCTAGGTCAAACACAAACTTTCCTGACTCACTATCAGCAACAGGAGCAAGATCAAATCCACTGAAGACATCATAGAGATTGTCAACGCCAACAGGCCCAGTCAGGCTGCTACTGTAGGTGACACCATCGAATCCCCAGAAAAACTCCGTTGGCTCTTGATCGTCAAACTGGCTTGGTTTTAGTCCGAAAAAATTACCTTTAATGTGCTGAAACGCGGCCCCTAAGTCGTCAGGTCGCAACTGAAAAGCCAGAGAACCCCAGAGCTTATCTCCGATAAATAAGTTTTCAACCGAAAGATCAACTGCTAAGAAATGCCTTGGATCAAGGTCCCGCTTCCCTATTTTCTCATCAAGTAGGTCATCGACTAATGCTAAACGGACCAAATTCATTTTGGGAACCAACTTTTCGTCAGTAGGCAGGGACAAATATCCATCAGCAAGGTGACTAGAAAATTCGATATTAGTCGCTTTATCAGACAATTTGATCACCGCTGTCAGATCTTTCAATTCGACCGATGCCAACTCAAGGTTATCGAATGTAAAATCAAAAATGGGACTCCAACTAGCATCATCTGGACTTGATCGCCCTTCAAATAAGTTCATAACCGGTGGCCACCAATCAATCTCGGTGGTAGCTAAGTGCGCCGCGATCAAAACTTCATTTGCAGAAGGAAGAGACACCGTGCGATCGAAACTTACTAAGCCTCTTGATAACCCTTGGTCGCTAAAGCGGAGATCTGTGACTAACTCTTGTCCCAAAGTGCCCTCCAGTCTTACCAAACCAGAGTCAAAATGAAACTTCAACGCGAGATCATTACCTACCTCTGCCGTCTTACCTAAGGGCGCAGGTAAAAGAATTTCATTTTCTGTTAGCTGGCTGGTCAAGTACAAGGTAACCGCACTTTCATTTAGTTGGGTGGCTTTGTCTTGTGCGACAGAATCCCTCGCGTTGATCGTTAATAATCCTTCAAGAGGTATAATGCCTTTAATAACCTTTGTCCAAGGAAAGTCCACCAACTGACTCAGACTGATTGGCTCCACTGCTGTGCTAAGAGCTATTTGTTGCTCATCGCCACGCTTGAAAATCTGTGCATCAAATGGCTGCCCCCATAGCTGACCACTAATATCATCTGAGTAGAGACCTTTTTCGACAGAATAGTGGATGTCCCCAACCATATCAGTCAGTTTAATTGACGTATCGGTAATCGATAAACTAGCATCTGTTAGCCGACTATGGACTCGGTAATCTCCTTTAGACGCATTACCGCCCGCTTTTACCAAAGGAATCTCAAGAGCCAAGTGGGTCTTTGCTTGGCCACTGTATTTCCAATCAGCTAAAGGTCCAATATTTTTGTGGAGCGGAGACTTGGCAATAATATTGATTACTTGTGACACCTCAGATTTTAGGGTGCCATCTAAAAAGAGTATTTTTGCTTTTGAATGTCCCTTCGGGTGAATACCATAAGCCACTTTGACCTCTTCAATCTTAGCGCCAGCCATCGTTGCTGAGCTGACAGTACCTTCAACATGGGCATCATCAATTAAAAAAGTTGCATTAACATCACTTAGCCCTAGCCACTGTGGATCAAAGTTAATATCGCCACTTTCCATCTCCATCAATAACTGGTTTGTTCGAATGGGCTTGTTAGACAATGTTGCTGATCGATAAACCATGCCAAATTGCTTGATATCGGCTTTTAAAATAGAGTTTTTCAGCCAATTTGAAAGATTTTCCGGCATTTTGTAAGGTAGAAGTTCGTCCTTGTAGGTTGCGTCGAGATTTCGCCCCCCAATAATAAGGTTGACCTCTGGCTTAGATCCTTTCACTGCTCTATTTTGCTCGACCGAAAAAATGATATTAGCAAGGCCTGCTTCAACTTCGGCCTCAATGACAGAGCTGTACACCCTATGATCTTGATTCTGGGGATTAACACCTAAATACACAGTACCCTGGGCTTCAAGAACCTTAATATAATCTTTGTAGACGGTAGGAAAGAATACTTGAAACCCATCAAGGTCACTTAGATGGAACAGCCCTTCATTATGTTTAATTTCGAGATAACCACTTAACCCTTTAATTCCAGGAACGCCCTTATAAGGCGAGACATCAATATTAGTTAGATTAGCTGATGCATAATAACCTGCCTGTGTACGCCCAAACGTAAGTACATTTAGCTGTCCACGGGGGCTTAAGTCATCTATCGTCTTTAGCAACTGATCATTTAAAACTTCCGCCTCTTTGAGTAAGTCAGATAAAAGTGTCAAGTTTAAATGACTGACTGATACGTCAAAATCTTGCCATTGAGAACCAAGGCGTTGATTGAATACAAGATCTAAGGGTTCGATTTCAGTGTCAGACCAAGTAAAATCAAGCCCCTGAAAACGTATTCCCCAATCTAACTCAGGGGTATACCAACCTGTTATTTCGGTGGTTACATCTCTGATAGCGGGCACATCCGCCACCCAATCGAGGGGCACCTCAGTCACAGAGACAGAACCCTCAAAATCCACCCCTCCACCTTGATGAATATCAAACCACAAATCACCACTGGCATCGGCGGTAAATTGTGAAACATCGGCCAGCAATTCTGGCATTAGCATTTTGCCCAACTCTATTAAGGGCTGAGGAACTGAGAGATTTCGTAACTGCAGATAGCCCTCCGCGTTAAAGGACTTAAGATCTAAGGGATCTCCCTCCCCCTCAAGAACCAGATAAGAAGGCATATCTTGATCAGACTGATAGACCGTCATCTCGCCGCGATGAAAATCTCGATCATTTTCAAGTTTGACTGAACTTCCATGAACTTTAATTGATTTACCAGAAAAAAACTCAAACTCTAACTGAACGCTTTCTAAATGTATCAAGCGACTATAAATAAGTGGTTCTAGAAGTACCCTTAAGTCAGTATTATCATGGCCAGGAATGCCCTTCAAACTCCAACGACCTGCATCGTCTTCAGATAGCTTAATCGTTAAATTATCAGCCACTAATTCATGCCAAATCGCATTTCCATGCCAAATCGTCTGAAACAGGTCGAGTTCAGCTCTTACTTGACGTACCACGATCGCGGACACCTGATTAGCATCCATAATATCGAGATTTTCAATCTCGATAACGGGCAACAATCTCGGCCATTCACCCCGCAACTTGCCGAGGTTAACCTTCATACCCGTGCTCTGATTAAGAAAATTGACAATAGAGGGTCTCAATCCATCAACCGCGCTAATCGTTTGCCTACCCACCAATACCAGAAAGAGGGTACCAATAATCAACAAAGCAGTGGTCCAAAGAAACCATCGCCCAATTGACGTCATTGTATTTATTGCTTTAATTACCATTCTGCGGTCTCAAACCGGGATAATATCAAACTGTTCACGAGAATATTGTTCATCGTCGCGAAGTTCGATTGTACAGTCAATTGACTTTTCAATCTCGCTCAGAGCAGGCCTTTCTTCAGTTGATAAATATCCAGTCACTTCGGGACTTGCTTGAATTCTGATGTTCTGGCAACTATAGGTTTTTGTAGTACGTAAAATCTCTCTCCAGATCTCACAACTGATAGTGCTCAAAGATTTAATTGAACCCTTGCCTTCACAGGTCGGACAATTATCACTCAGTAACTCCTTTAGACTTTTATTAGTACGTTTTCTATTAACTTGCACTAAGCCTAACTCAGTAAAGTCGGAAATAAATGTGGCGACTTTGTCGACGAGCAACGCTTTTTTCAAACTGCCTAATACCTGTTTTTGATGGCTATCATCATCCATATCTATAAAATCAATGACAATTATGCCGCCTAAGTTACGCAGTCTTATTTGGCGCGCAATAATCTTACTTGCCTGCATATTGGTGTTAAAGACGGTTTTCTCTAAATCACGATGACCAATATCGCCCCCCGTATTCACATCGACAGTCGTCATCGCCTCAGTCTGATCAAAAACGACATAACCTCCGGACTCAAGACTAACTCTTCGCTGAAGAGCCATAGTGACCTCATCATCGACCTTATAGTGATGAAAAAGTGGTTTTTCGCCATCATAATTGACGAGCAGTTTGGTAGCATTCGGATGATGCTTTTCCATTATTTGACTGAGTTCCTCAAAAGCAACGTCACAGTCGACTAATATACGAGAGGTCTTATCGTCGACTAAATCACGCATCACTCGCATTTGAAGAGTCATTTCTTGAAACACTCTGCCAATTTTTTTTGTCGTCGCCTTTTCCGACTCCACACCACTCCAACAGCGTTGTAAAAAGCTTAGATCAGATTGTAAATATTGAAGAGCAACCCCCTCTGCAGCAGTGCGTACAATATAGCCTCCCGCTGACATTTGGGAGGTTCCTTCTGCCACATAGTTAGATAATATTGTCTCTAGACTGTCCTGCAGGCGCTGCCGTTCATCTCGCTTCCTGATCCGATGCGAGACCTTATTGCCAAAACCTGCAGGCAAATAAGCGAAGTATCTAGACACCACAGAAATCTCTGCCGTTAATCGAGCACCTTTATCATTTATGGGGGTTTTTGTCACCTGAACCATAATTATCTGACCCTCATGCAGTACATGACGAATATCAGTAGCTCCAAGACTGTCGCTCTTCCCTCGGCTGGAAGGTTGTTTGATAACATCGCTAAAATGTAAAAATCCGTTACGCTCCAGACCAATATTGATAAATGCTGCTTGAAGCCCAGGAAGTATACGAACAACCTTGCCCATATATATATTACCAACCAAAGTATTATTCTGAGATCGCTCGATATGAACTTCCTGAACAACCCCGCTATGCAACAAGGCAACACGGGTTTCACCTGGCCCAACTGTGATCAGAATTTCATTATCCATTCTTTAAGTACTTTTAAGTGATGGTGTTTTTATACTGACAGTGACTGCCAGATAGGGACTTCAAAGCGACGTAGAAGCCTACAAGTCTCAGCGATAGGCAATCCAACAACACCACTATAACTACCTTCGATAGATTCTACGAAAATTGATCCAAAGCCCTGTATCGCATAACTGCCCGCCTTTCCAGCTGGCTCGCCAGTACTCCAGTAGTTGAGACACTCTTGCTCAGAGATAGTGCGAAAAATCACCACTGTTTCAGACATTAATACTGCAGACTCAACACCATTATTGATCGCGACCGCAGAGATAACTTTATGAGCCCTTCCTGAGAGCTGACTGAGCATTCGCTTTGAATCTGAATAGTCTTTTGGTTTACCAAATATTTGCTCATCGCATAGGACGATTGTATCCGCACCCAGCGCGGACTGGTTTCCTATTCGAGAATTATATCCGGTCTTCGCCTTCTGAGATGCTAGCCGGCAAACGAATTCAGCCGATGATTCATTAATCAATTGACTCTCATCAATATCTGCAGGCGCAACGCTAAATCGAACCCCAATCTGATTGAGAATGTCGACTCGCCTTGGAGATGCTGACGCCAATATAAGGTCAAAACCCTCATCATGATTACTCCCTTTAGACGACATGAAAAATCCCTAAGTTAATTTCGGATATATAATGGTATTACTGGACTTCTAGCTAGAGACTAACGCTGCTTTTTGTGCACCTTGACCAAAAATCTGTCGATTAAAGGCCATATCAAAGCCGAACTAATCGCTCCCAAGGGAACGTCACCATAGTCCACGGGCACGCCCCAAACAGAATACATAAAGTTACGTAAAAGTTCGGAAAAAATAATGAGCATAAATACCAAAACAGAACGGTGAATAACACTGAAATACATTAACCACCCACTGAGTAAATAGGGCACTGCACCGATAAAAACAAATAGAAAAACATGAAGTCCTAGAGGCGATCTAAACACTAAATCAGCCAGCAAGCCAATAAATGCGGCAAACCCAATGCCCCAATGGTTAGGTTGGAAAATAACCCATCCAATAACCGTTAAAAGTAAAAAATTAGGCTTCCAAGGCAACCAAACAGCAGAGGCGGGGATAAGTTGCAGGACCAACGCCAGCATCAGCGAGAAAATGACAATAAAGTAGTAACGCATTGACGTCACTGGACGTTTCCATTTCTCTTGCCATCTTGCGAGGTGAAAACTAACAAAAGATGCTTACTTCGATCAATCTTTGCCGCTGGCCGCACGTTGACTTCAAGGAATTCATCACCTGATATTTTCTCAATACTCAGTACCGAACCAACAGGGTAACCCGGAGGAAAACGACCCCCCAAACCTGAACTCACAAGCTCGTCTCCCTCTCGTATGTCCGCAGTCAGTGATAAAAACTGTAACTGCATATTGTTGTAGTCCGAAGTGCCCTCAGCGATAGACCGCATTCCATTTCGTAAAACCTGCACAGGAATCGCATGCGTGTTATCCGTGAGCAGCAGCGCTACGCTATGGTTGTCAAAAACCGATATGATTTGCCCCATCAAGCCCTCAGCATCTAAGATTGGTTGCCCAACATAGACTCCATCTTCAAGGCCCCTATCAATACTCAAAGTATGGCTTTTTGGACTGGGTGAAACCCCAATGACCGCTGTCACCAATATGCTGTCGGTTAGCAGTTCAGTGGCATTAAGCAAAAGACGTAGCCGCAGATTTTCGGCAGCTAACTCAGCCATACGCTGTAACTGTCCGCGATAAATAAGGCTTTCTTGTTTTAAACGCAGGTTTTCTTTTTCAATCACAGATCGATCAGTAGACCTTAAATCCGCCCACTCTCCAATACGCGGGGGAATATTAGCAATCCAGTAGACTGGTCTAATCGACCAGTCAGCAAACTTTTCGATCGAACGAAACCAGTTTGTGTACGAGTGTATCGTCATCATGCCGAGCGCGATTAAAAACAAAATAACCACTTTACGAATGGTGGTAGATGGTTTTGCGAACACCTTGTTAATTGTTCTACTCCCAATACTTCAAAGACCCACAAAAAACTAATTACCTAGTCATCAGCCTAAATAGTTAAGTGATCTAGCCTTTCATTGTCCATCATATCTAAAAACTCACCACCACCTCGCGCAACGCAAGTAAGCGGCTCTTCGGCCAAAATAACCGGAAGTCCAGTTTCGTGAGACAGCAAACGATCAAGGTCTGTTAATAAAGCTCCGCCGCCAGTTAAGACAATGCCGGCTTCTGCGATATCAGAAGCAAGTTCAGGAGGAGACTGCTCAAGTACTCGCTTCACCGCTTGAACAATTCCAACTAATGGCTCTTGCAAAGCTCCCAGAATCTCATCGCTAGTAAGCGTAAATCGCTTAGGTATTCCCTCAGCAAGATTGCGACCTCGAACCTCGATCTCTCGAACTTCTTTGGCTAAATAGGCTCCGCCTATTTCCATCTTAATTCGCTCTGCAGTGGTATCACCGATGACACTGCCATACTCACGGCGCACAAAGTTAACAATCGCTTCATCAAAACGATCACCACCGATGCGAACAGAATCAGAAAACACGACACCACTCAGCGATAGAATAGCGATTTCAGTCGTACCACCACCGATATCTACAACCATGGAGCCAATCGCCTCATCAACGGGCAATCCGGCACCAATCGCAGCTGCCATAGGTTCTTCGATCAAAAATACCTCTCGAGCACCAGCACTATATGCCGACTCTTTGATCGCTCGAGTTTCGACTTCCGTGGCCATACAGGGCACGCAGATAAGAACTCTTGGGCTAGGGGGAATGAAACTTTTGATGTGCACTTTCTTAATGAAATGCTGCAACATTTTTTCGGTCACTTGGAAGTCTGCGATAACGCCATCTTTAAGGGGTCGAATCGCTGTAATATTGCCCGGAGTTCTACCCAGCATACGTTTAGCATCAACGCCAACAGCTTCAACAACCTTTTGCCCAAGATGGTTACGAATCGCCACCACTGACGGCTCATTAAGCACAATACCCTTGTCACGAACATAAATTAGCGTATTTGCGGTGCCAAGATCGATTGACAGGTCACTGGAAAACAAGCCACGAATTTTTTTTAACATTTAGAGGACTTCCTCAGTTACTTTTACTGCAATAAGCTTTGCAGAAAACTTGTTATTTTTCGTTGTTTAGCCGCTTTGGAGAAACGGCCAAACATGCTATCTAATAAGTGAGTTTAGCTGATCTTGTGAGAAACTACCTATAACTATATTTAATTTACTCAATTTTGCGTAGATGCTGATAAAATAAAGCTTTTATGGGGTGAACGCCTTAACCTAATATCACCATTATGGTAACTTATCGCACCTAACTAATAGCGTATTGGCTAGGCGACACAAGATAGACTCAACAATTGTAATTCGCAGGCAGAAAAGATGATTATCAAACGAGAAGAAATTGAAAAGCTAGCGACTTTATCGCGCATTTCAATTGACGAAAAAACCATCACTGATGTTACAGAGCGATTGAGCAGCGTATTGGATTTAGTTGACCAACTAAAAACTGCTAACACTGATTCGGTACAGGGTATATCCCGACCATTTCAAGTGTCACAACGCCTGCGCGCAGACGAAGTCACTGAAAGTAATCACCGTGATAAATTCCAAGCAATAGCTCCGGCGACGGACAATGGTCTATTCACCGTCCCTAAAATGATCGATTAAATGAGTCGCTAATGCACAATTACACTATCGCCGAGTTGGTTAAAGGGCTTCAAAGTAAGCAATTCTCAAGTGTTGAATTAACTCAACATTTTTTATCCCGAATCAGCCAGTTTAATGACCAATACAATGCCGTCATTACTGTTACCGCAGACCAAGCTCTGCAAGCAGCGCAATTAGCGGATCAAAGACTGGCTATGGGTTCTGCACCCGCATTGTGTGGTGTACCTCTTCTACACAAAGATATCTTTTGCACTAAGGGTGTACGGACAAGTTGCGGCTCAAAAATGCTGGACAACTTTATACCTCCCTATAACGCTACCGTTGTGGAAAATTTTGAGCAAGCCGGCGTTGTGATGCTGGGAAAAACGAATATGGACGAGTTTGCTATGGGCTCCTCCAATGAAACTAGCTTTTATGGGCCAGTCAAAAATCCTTGGGCCACTGATTGCGTGCCCGGAGGGTCATCAGGAGGTTCAGCTGCAGCCGTTGCTGGAAGACTAGCACCCGGAGCAACAGCGACCGATACCGGCGGCTCTATTCGCCAACCGGCGGCGCTTTGCGGTATTAGCGGGTTAAAACCAACCTATGGCCGAGTATCCCGCTGGGGCATGATTGCCTTTGCTTCGAGCTTAGATCAGGCAGGCCCTATGGCCCGCACAGCGGAAGACTGCGCATTACTTCTAAACTGCATGGCTAGCTTTGATGATAAGGATTCCACCTGCGTTGACCGTGACGTTCCCGACTACAGTGCCTCATTGAATAAAACAGTAAAAGGCTTGCGTATTGGTGTTCCTAAAGAATACTTTTCAGAGGGTTTGCACCCAGGGACTGAGGCGGCCGTAAAGAAAGCCTTGGCTGATCTGGAAGCCCAAGGTGCTGAATTAGTTGAAATAAGTCTACCCAACTCTGACCTTTCTGTGCCTGCATATTATGTCATTGCCCCAGCCGAAGCATCAGCCAACTTATCTCGTTTTGATGGTGTGAAATATGGCTACCGCTGCGAGAATCCAAAAGATTTGCAGGATATGTATTGCCGAACTCGCTCTGAAGGTTTCGGTGAAGAGGTGCAACGGCGTATATTGATTGGCACCTATTGCCTTTCTGCCGGTTACTACGATGCCTACTATGGTAAGGCACAGCAGGTGCGTAAGCTTATCGAACAAGACTTTGTGAATGCATTTAAAGACGTCGACCTTATCGTGGGGCCCACCTGTCCCTCGCCAGCCTTTAAATTTGGATCTAAAGGCGATGATCCGGTAGCGATGTATCTAGAAGATATTTATACCATTGCAACTAACTTAGCTGGGCTGCCAGGCATGTCAGTACCATGTGGAATGGTTGAAGGAAAGCCAGTTGGGTTGCAGATTATAGGGAATTATTTTGACGAAGCGCGCATGCTAAACCTTGCTCACCAATTCCAGCAAGTCACCGACTGGCACACACAGGCACCGGAGGGGATTTCATGAACTGGGAAACCGTCATCGGCCTTGAAGTCCATGTGCAACTTGCGACTAAAACTAAAATATTTTCTGCCGCAAGCACCCGTTTTGGCGCAGAGCCAAATACTCAAGCCTGTGCTATTGACTTAGCAATGCCGGGCACCCTGCCAGTACTAAACGAGCAAGCTGTGCATTACGCGGTCATGTTCGGGTTGGCTATCGATGCTGAGATCGGACAAACTTCTGTATTCGAGAGAAAGAATTACTTTTACCCTGACCTACCAAAGGGTTATCAGACTACGCAGCTCGAGAAGCCTATCGTGGGACGAGGTGCTGTAGCGATTCAATTGGCAGATGGCAGCACAAAATCTATTCGTATCCACCATGCCCATCTCGAAGAAGATGCCGGAAAATCAATACATGAAGGTGAATTACCTCATGGTTCATCCGGCGTTGACCTTAACCGCGCCGGAACGCCATTGATTGAAATAGTCTCTGAACCCGACATGCGTAGTATCGAAGAGGCCGTTGCCTTCGCTAAAAAACTACACAGTATTGTTACATCAATTGGTATCTGTGATGGGGAAATGTCTCAGGGCAGCATGCGTTTTGATGTCAATGTATCGGTCCGCCCAATGGGTACTACCAAACTGGGAACTCGAACCGAAACGAAAAATCTAAACTCGTTTAAGTTCATGGAAGAAGCTATCGAAAAAGAAGTAGAACGACAAATTGACGTGATTGAAGATGGCGGCACAATAAGACAAGAGACACGCTTGTACAATGGTGATACTAAGGTAGCCAAGGCCATGCGCAGCAAGGAAGAAGCGAATGATTATCGCTACTTCCCCTGTCCAGATCTTTTGCCGGTGATTGTTAGCGACGAAACTATCGAGGCATTGCGCCGCGCGCTCCCTGAACTGCCCGATGCAAGGCAAGAGCGCTTTGTAGAGCAATATGCTCTATCCACATACGATGCAGGTGTTCTTAGTAGTGACGCCAGTACAGCAAGTTTTTTCGAAACCGTAGCCACCAATTGCGGAAATCCAAAACTAGCCGCCAACTGGATAATGGGAGAACTGAGCGCAGCGCTCAATAATGCAGGCCTCGGCTTTGCTGACAGCCCCGTTTCTGCCGATCAACTCGCAGGAATGGTAGCGCGCATTGCCGATAACAGTATTTCCGGGAAAATGGCCAAGCAAGTGTTCGAGGCTATGTGGCAAGGCGAAGGTAATGCCGATGAAATTATCGACGCTAAAGGTCTAAAGCAAGTCTCTGACAGTGGCGCTTTAGAAAAGATTGTTACTGATGTTTTAGACGCAAACCCAGCCATGGTTGAAGATTTTGTCAATAGCGATGAAAATAAACGCAAGAAAAAACTGGGCGGCTTTATGGGTCAGATTATGAAGGCTTCAAAAGGCCAGGCCAATCCGCAACAGGTTAATCAAATATTGTTGCAGAAGCTTAATGAACTTTTATAGCCTTAAGCGTCTTTACCCATGAAGATCACCGCATTTTCCGAAGGTTGCGGTGCCGTCGTAACTGACCTGCAGTTAGCTAACTTAACCAATGATGCGTTGGTCGAACTGCGTGGGGTTTTTGCGGAATATGGCCTTCTATTTTTTCGTAACCAAGATTTAACGCCAGACCAACACTTGGAATTTGCCGAACGCTTTGGCCGCATTGTCATCAACAAGTTCTTTAAGACCACGACTGAATTTCCACAGATAGCCGAAGTGCGCAAAGAGAAAACCCAGCAAACTAACATTGGTGGCGGGTGGCATACAGACCATTCTTATGATGCTATTCCTGCTATGGGGTCAATTTTAGTGGCTCGCACCCTGCCAAAGACAGGGGGTGACACTCAGTTTGCTAATCTCGCGGCGGCCTACGATGCTCTGCCTAAAAACCTTAAAAAGCGTATCGAAAACTTACGTGCGGTGCATTCAAATACTCACCTCTATGGTGAAAATGGACTATACCGACTGACTGACCTATCTGAACAATTGGGTGGTGTGGATCGTGTTGGCGATGCGACCCATCCTGTTGTGATAATTCATCCGGAGAGTGGTCGCAAGGTGCTCTATGTCAATCCTGGCCATACTATTCAGTTTGAAGGCTGGGACTTTACTGAAAGCCGCGCCCTACTGGATGAACTCTATGAACATGTCATTCAACCCCAATTTACCTGCAGCTTTAACTGGTTGCCCGGTTCGGTTACCTTTTGGGATAATCGATGCACGTGGCACCAGGCCAACAATGACTACCAAGGTCAGGCGCGACTGATGCATCGTATTACGCTGGCAGGATCTGCCTTAACTGCAGCCTAAATCTACTTATGCCTGCTATGCGTAAAAAGGCCAACCTACCTACCAAAATTTGCCCCACTTGCGAACGCTCTTTTACCTGGCGTAAGAAATGGGAACGCTGTTAGGACGAGGTTCGATTTTGCTCGATACGCTGCAAAGCAACGTCTCACAAAAAATCAATATAAGACACGAACTATGACTTCATCTACTCACAACACAAATATTCTAATTATTGGTGCCGGTCTTGCTGGTTTAAGCGCCGCAAATGACCTCCAACGCTCAGGTTATAAAGTACTAGTGGCCGATAAAGGTCGAGGTTTAGGTGGGCGTCTCGCAGGCCGCAGAATAGGCAATGCTACCTTTGATCATGGCGCGCAATTTATGACCGCCCGCCACTCTAGGTTTGTCGAACAGGTTAATCGATGGGTAGATGCCGGGGTGGCCGAAGAATGGTACTCGAGTGTCCTAGGGCAATCCAGCAGTCACGTAAGGTACAGGGGTATACCCACCATGACCGCCATTGCCAAAAATATGGCCGAGGGCATGGACATTCTCAGGGCCGTTAGAGTTACTCATGTTGCCCAATCAGATAAAACCTGGATAGCAACACTTGATAATGGTGCGACTATCTCTGCTGAAGCTATGCTGATCACCTCGCCAGTCCCCCAAACTATTGAGTTACTCGCGGCAGGTAATATCCAACTGCCCAAAGATAAGTGTGACCGTCTAAATCATATTGTGTACGAAAGCTGTATCGCGGTGATGGCTGTTTTAGATAGCCCGAGTAAAATTCCACCACCAGGTGCCTTAATGCTGACGGACGGACCCATTGCTTGGATTGGAGATAATCAGCAAAAAGGGGTTTCTAGCATTCCAGCGGTGACTATTCATAGTAGTGGTGAATTTAGCGCAAAACACTTTATGAATAATCATCAAACTGTGGCCAAACAATTATTAGACGCAGCTCAACCGCTAATAGGCGCTAATGTAATCGACCATCAAGTTCACGGCTGGCGTTATAGCAAGCCAGTGATCATGGATGAGCATCGCTACATGTTAGCCAGTGAGAATACCCGTCTACCCCCTCTTGCATTTGCAGGAGATGCCTTCGCTGGTCCGCGAGTCGAAGGAGCTGTCTTATCAGGCTGGGCCGCTGCAGAGGCTCTAGTAAAGTGCTAACTCAAGAAAAACAACTAGACAACATACTGATATTATCGATTATAATAGACAATCACATTTACAATAAATGCCCTCTTTTGATGATCATAAACTCCGAACTACAGACTCGCAGTAATTCAAAGTGCGAGCTTTGCGCTGCCACAGACCAACTGAGTGGTTACCCCGTAGCACCCTATGACGACGAGTCGATAGACCATAACATTGTGGTCTGTCATACCTGTAACGATCAACTAACTGACTCAGCTAAAACCGATGCAAATCATTGGCGCTGTTTAAACGATAGTATGTGGAGCCAGGTGCCAGCGGTTCAGGTTGTGGCCTGGCGTATGCTCAACCAACTTAGAGCCGAAGGTTGGCCCCAAGACCTACTCGACATAATGTACATGGAAGATGAGGTTATGGTCTGGGCAAAATTGGTCTTGGGTGACTCTGATGAATCCTCTATCACGCACAAAGACAGCAATGGCACATTCCTCACCGCAGGTGATACAGTGACACTAACAAAAGATTTAACCGTGAAAGGAGCGGGCTTTACCGCCAAACGCGGCACCGCAGTGCGTAACATTTCTTTAGTGCCAGACAATTCCAATCAGCTAGAAGGCCGAGTCAACGGCACACAAATTGTGATACTCACTGAATTCGTAAAGAGGGCTAACTAAATGGATAAAACAGAACAACAACTTCGCGTGGAACTGGCGGCCTGTTATCGTATTTTTGATTACATGGGTTGGACCGAACTGATCTATAACCATATCACTGTCAAGCTACCCGGCGATGAACAACATTTTTTGATCAATCCCTATGGGCTCCACTATAGCGAGGTCAAAGCATCTAATCTGGTTAAGGTAGATATCCAAGGCAATATAGTCGAAGAAACAGATTACGCCGTAAACCCAGCAGGAATAATTATTCACACTGCCATTCACAGCGTCAGACACGATGTAAAGTGTATCACCCACACCCATACAGACGCAGGCATGGCGGTGGCCTGCTCTCAAGAAGGGCTGCGCAATGATAATTTCTACTCCGCGCTATTACACAACCGAGTGGCCTACCATGACTTTGAAGGCATTACCGTCATGGACGATGAGAAACCTCGGTTAATCGCTAACCTTGGCGACAAAAGCATGTTGATACTACGCAACCACGGTTTGCTGACCTGCGGCAGATCAATCGCAGAGGCATTTCATAATATGTGGGCGCTACAGCGGTCATGTGAGGTTCAACTAGCCAGTGACTCATCGGGCAAAGCGATTATTCCTGTGGGAGTTAAGATTATTGCCAAAGCCGAGCAGCTCATGGCTATGCAGTCCTTGGGCGGGCCGGCGGGACAATTAGAATTTGACGCTTTGGTACGCATCATCGACAAGATCGACCCCACATACAAAGACTAATCTAGCCCAACATAAAACGCCCCTTATCAGGGGCGTTTTATCGTGATTACTAATAATTTATTCCATTAAATCTCTTGAAATAATGAGCTTCATAATTTCGTTGCTACCGCCATAAATGCGTTGTACTCGCGAATCAGCAAAGGCACGACAAACTGGGTATTCCCACATGTAACCCCAACCACCATGAAGCTGCAAACATTCATCAGCGACCTTGCATTGCAGATCAGTCGTCAGCAATTTAAGTTTAGAGGCAGTTACCGTATCTAGCTTACCCTCTAACAATAGTTCGGTGCAGCGATCAGAAAAGACTTCAGCACAGGTGACCTCTGCAGCCAATTCAGCCAGTTTAAACTGAGTATTTTGAAAGGATGCCACAGTAGTGCCAAAAGCCTTGCGCTCTTTAGTGTAATTAACGGTAACTTCCATTATCGCCTGAGCATTCGCAACGGCACCTACTGCAATGGACAGGCGTTCTTGAGGCAAATCCTGCATCAGGTAAATAAAGCCACGACCTTCTTCACCAAGTAAATTCCCTTTAGGTACTTTCACGTCTTGGAAAAACAGCTCTGAAGTATCCTGCGCTTTTAAACCCAACTTTTGAAGATTTTTACCTTTGCTATATCCAGGCAGATCCGCCTCTACCAAAAACAAACTAATACCTTTAGAACCTGCGCCGGTATCTGTTTTTGCTACCACAATCACTAGGCCAGCTTTTTGGCCATTAGTAATAAAGGTTTTAGAGCCATTAAGAATATAATGATCACCCTCAAGCACTGCTGTAGTTTTAATGCCCTGCAGATCAGAACCTGTTCCCGGTTCTGTCATCGCAATCGCTGTAATCAGTTCACCTGAGACACAGCGCGGCAGATACTTTTTCTTCTGATCTTCATTACCGTAACGGACTATATAGGGCACTGAAATATCGTTGTGCAATGTCCAGCCTAAACCAGTGCAACCAGAGCGGCCAATCTCTTCATTAACGATGCAGTTGTAGCGGAAATCTGTGCCAACGCCCCCATACTCCTCCGGCACCATTGGACACAAAAAGCCCTGCTCGCCCGCTTTTAGCCAAATATCGTCGCTGACCATGCCGTCTTGTTCCCATTGCTCATGGTGTGGCATAGCTTCGGTTTCAAGAAACTTACGCACAGAGTCACGGAACATCTGGTGATCAGAATCATATAGCTGTCGTGGGATCATAATTTTTACTCTAGTTAATTTGTTCGAAAGTCTAACAAGCTAAGTGACTCAACACTGAAACTTTAGTGACTATGGCGTTCTAGATAAACCGGAGGGGTGTAGGGTCCTTATCTAGCGATACAAAATAGACATCCAATGCAGGGTAATCAATCTTTATATTAGGCTCAGTTGATAAACGCAATGTCAGCTGATTAATAATGCGTTTATCTTTCAATGATTGCTTAAAAATGCTATCTCTATAGAAAAACTGGCACGATTCAGGATCCAACTCAGTGCATTTACTCGACTGAATGTCGATAATTTACAGTGACACCAGACAACTAGAGAGTTCTGCGCCGTAGCCACCAACATTCTGAATAGCCGCTGAGTCGTTAAAAATAACTACCGCTTAAAACAAAACCGCAAACTCCAAAACCTACCGTCCAATAGACGTTACTAGTTTTATAGGCGGCGATCGTAGCGGCCAAACCACCCCAGAGGTAAGGGTTAGATATAGCCCAGTTAAGTTGCTGGTCGTGAATAAAAATAATAGGTAGACAGATAGCACTTAAGACCGCTGGGGCGCTATAGCTCAGTAATTGTTTTATGTTGGGCCCAAGGCGCACTGGCAGCCTGCCCTCGAGAAATAAATAGCGCGTGGTGAAAGTGATGGCTGCCAACAGCAATATCGTGATAAACGTCATTTCCCTAACCGCCATTTTTGAGTAACAAAGCCCGCAACCATACCCAACAAAGCGGCGCTGACTAACCCTAGGTCGAATTGATACACAGAGAAAACTAAAGAGCTACACGCTGACACTAGGACACAAACGAAAGTTGGAAGATTTTTTATCTCAGGCACAACCAGAGCGATAAAGGTTGCGGCTATAGCAAAGTCAAGGCCAAGGTTCGTTAAATCTGGCAGTGCAGAGCCAGCGAAAATACCCAGCGCTGTCCAAATGTTCCACGCCAGATAGAAGCTGCCTCCTGCACCGAGGGCATAATACAGACGAAAGCGATTTTTGTAAGCGCGGCGATGGCCCGACAGAGAAAAGAGTTCGTCTGTTAGTAAAAAGCCAAGTCCCAAACGCCACCGAAGAGGCTTAACTTTGAGTTTTTCGCGCAGGGTTAGACCATACAAAAAATGTCGCGAGCTGATCACTAAGGCGCTAACTAAAATGGTAAAGAGCGGCGCACCGTCCGCCATCAACTCGACAGTGACTATCTGAACCGCGCCACCATAAATAATCGCACTAAACATCTGGGCTTCGATCCAACTAAAGCCTCGCTGTATAGCGAGAGAACCGAAAAGTACGGCCCAAGGTAATACCGCCAGACTTAATGGCAGCATGTCAACGGCGCCTTTGCCCGCCGCGATAAGAAGCGATTTACGGCGACCAATCATTGGATTTTTGAATCCTGACATTATGCGTTAGACAAGGAGCGGCTAAACAAACTTACGAATCAGCCAGCTAGGAAGAATATAAAACAGCCCTGCAACAACAATCCAACGTTTCGTTATGTACACGTGATCTTTTTTGTTGATAATCGCCTTTACCATTTGGGCCACTGCCTTTTCAACTGGTGCTGCCCAGGCAGGTTTGGTCTCTAGCATAGGTGTGTCGATAAAGCCGGGCTCAACCGTCGTAATAGTGATGGGCAACCCAGAACGGGCCGCTCGTGACCGCATACCATTGAGATAACTCGAGACAAAGGCTTTGGTAGCATGATAAGTAAGCGCTAGACCACCCGAAAAATGTGCTGCTACCGATGAAACCCCCACTAGGTGACCGCCACCGCGTTGGACAAAATAATTCATTGCGTCCATCGACATAGCGGTGAATCCACGTACATTGACGTCTATCATTTCGCTCTCAACATTCCAATCCAGTTTCTTCTCGGAGGCACCCACACCAGAATTAACAACGATCAACTCTACATCGCCCATCTGCGCAATTAAGTCGGCTAAATGAGTTCGCGCGGTATCTGCATCGGTTAGGTCGGTTGCCTGAACAAAATGATCGCCTGGTAATAAATGGCTAAGTTCAATCAAACAAGCTTCTCTTCGCGCCATTAACCCTAATTGATAATCCAAACCGGCCAACTGAAGGGCAAGTTCATAACCAATGCCTGAACTAGCGCCAATAATAATTGCTCGTTTCATAGATCTTTCCTTTTTTTATAGCATGCAGTCTAGCGACTAGGAACGTAACAGGAAAGAACCTATTCACCACTCTTTGAGTCGATTGAGGTGGTCATGGGTTTAAATAATGCTTTTGTCGCTTTTATCCGAATCTCTATTTTCAAACAATAAGTATTCTGCCCTGCCTTTAGACAGCAGCTGGCCTCTGTCTATCTCAAAGTAGTTTATTAACTTATTAAGGTCTCGCTGAGACCGAGGGTAAATAGTGCCTTGGGTGCCTGATCCTTCATTTTCAGTTAAGGTATTTTTATCAACAATACCATATCGTCTAAACGGGAGTTGATTACGTGAATCACGCGTACCAATCACATAACCACTGGTTGAATGATTAATGTGCGGCTCTAGAGCTTCTATTAGCGCCTTAATCATAGCGTCATTAAGATAATTAAAAAGATCCCAAAATAAACAGATATCAACCTTGATATTTACATCTAAATCTAATGCCTTAGTCATCTGACCTACTAATTCTTTATGGCTTAAATCCGAATTTGGACAGGTGATAAACGTTTCATTGTACAGATCAATAAAACTGAGTTTGCACCTGAAATGACTAAAAAAACTAACCGTAGAAGATGCTGCATGTCCCATATCAAGGATAACAAGACGTTTCTCAAGGTCTAATCGCTTAAATGCTACTGGCAATAAATTACTTTGTAAAACTGACATCGCCTATGACTACTCTGCTGCGCTTGGGAGTGTTAAACACTCTGGAAGAATTAATTGTTAGGGCGCTTTTTTTCAGCCTAGCTCGATTGGGCCTTAAGGCGACGTACGTTAGCGCTAGACGGTAATTCGACTTGCGCGGGCTGACCAGGATCCATTTCGATACTGCCTTTGAACTTAGCGCCGTCTTCCAATGTGACCCTAGGTGATTCAATATTACCGATAACGTTTGCCGAAGCTGAAATAACAACATTTTGGTTGGCGCTAATATCACCGCTAACTGACCCTTCTACCAAAATCACGCTAGCATGGATATCGCCTTTGACTACCCCTGAATCACTGACTCTAACCTGATGGTTTTCCGCGGTTATGCTACCCTCAATCAAGCCGTCAACGACAATATTTTCGCTACTTACAATCTGACCCTGCATCTTCACACCAGCGCCAATGATAGCTAGAGGTGGCGATTGAGATGATGCCCCTGCACTCATAACATCCGTATTTTCCGGTGCTGATTTAGATTTATTTGTCGCTAAAGCTTGTGCTATTAATTTCTTATATTTATTATAAAACATCACATTTACCTATTAAATGGCTCTTCGGCTATTTCATGGTTTTCACATCTGAGGCCTGATCTAAACACAGCTTTCTATGTAGTTTCATATATTTTTTGCAATTAACTGTTTTCCGGCTCTAACTCCTCTTGATACTCCAACCACTGCTCCTCACAGTTAGACAGCTTTCGTTTTATCTCTATCTGGCCCGAGAGGCAGCTGTTAAGTTCCGTCTTTTTCTCCTTTTTGTAAATGTCCTCGTCCGCCAACTGATTCTCTATTTGAGCCAGTTCAGACTGTAATTGAGTCATTAAAGTTTCAAGCTGACGAATCTTTTTGGTAATTGGCGCTATTCTTTCTCGGTTTTGCGCTGCTTTTTGGCGAGCTACCTTTTTATCTTCTGCTGGCTCAAGTACCGGCGAAGGTTCTGCATTGATATCTCGCACAAAGTTTTTTAACCAAACCTGATAATCTGTTAGGTCTCCCTCAAATTCGCACAATGTCCCATCGGCAACTAAATAAAATTCATCAACGGTATTACGTAACAAGTGGCGATCGTGAGATATCACTAACAGTGCTCCCTCATAATCTTGAAGAGCCATCGTTAAGGCATGACGCATTTCAATATCGAGGTGGTTAGTCGGCTCATCGAGGAGCAATAGATTGGGTTTTTGCCAAACGATCAAAGCTAATGCTAAGCGCGCTTTTTCACCCCCGGAAAAATCCTTAATGGGATCTAGGGCTTTATCATTATGAAAGTCAAAACCACCCAGAAAGTTTCTGACCGCCTGATCAGTCGCAGTGGGACTGATTCGCTGAATGTGCAGTAAAGGGCTTGCCTGGAGATCCAACACTTCTAATTGGTGTTGGGCAAAATAGCCAATACGCACATTATCGCCATAAACACGCACGCCTGCGATCAGGTCAAGATCACCAGTAAGGCTGCTAATTAAAGTCGACTTGCCTGCCCCATTGGGCCCTAGCAATCCAATGCGTGTGCCGGGTTGTAAATCAAGATTAACATTACTCAGTACCTTTTTGCCTTGGTGTCCCAGAGTTGCCATGCTGAGGTTGACCAGAGCACTATAGGCTTCTTTTGGAGACGAGAAATTGAAGTAGAACGGCGAGTCGACGTGAGCAGGTGCGATATCTTCCATGCGTTGCAACTCTTTTAACCGGCTCTGAGCCTGTTTGGCTTTAGATGCCTTGTACCGAAAACGAGCGACAAAAGACTCGACATCTTTTTTACGTTTTTGCTGCTTTTCATAACTCGCTTGTTGCAATGCCAAACGTTCGCTTCTAACTCGCTCAAAAGCCGAGTAATTACCTTTATAGGTAATAGATTTTTGATGTTCAATATGCACAATACGTGACACAACATTATCTAAAAAGTCGCGGTCATGGGAAATGATCAGCAGAGTGCCGCTGTAACTCTTTAGCCAGCTTTCAAGCCACAGGGTCGCATCTAGATCGAGATGATTGGTCGGTTCATCAAGTAAAAGTAAATCAGATGGGCTCATTAGGGATTGGGCTAAATTCAAACGAATACGCCAACCACCAGAAAAACTGTTCACCGGTCGACCAACCTCAGATTGATGAAAACCTAACCCGTGAAGTAGTTGCTCTGCACGATAGTGGGCATCAAACCCATTAATACCGTCCATTTTTTCATAGGCATCTGCTAATTTGTGGTCATCCCCACTGGCTAGAGCCTGTTCAACCCTCTGTTCAATTTTCCGTAATACCGGGTCACCGTCGAGCACGAAATCTAGAACATTGCGCTCCGATGTAGCAAGCTCTTGAGCCATATGGGCAATACGCCATTGAGACGGAATAGCAAAATTGCCTGAATCAGGGGTTACCTCTCCAAGAAGGAGTTTAAACAAACTAGACTTACCACTGCCATTAGCACCAATAATACCAATATGTTGGCCCGGATGAACCGTCAGTTCGGCCTCACTAAGTAATACTTTTGTACCGCGACGCATTTCAATATCTGTTAATGAAATCATATTTTTCGTTTAACCACTCTCTACTCAAATCCAAGAAAGCCGCCAGATTGATGACCCCATAATTTAGTGTATACGCCATTTTGCTCAATCAATTGCTGATGAGTCCCCTCCTCAACTATCTTACCCTCATCAAACACAATCAAACGATCCATTGCAGCGATAGTTGAAAGCCGATGTGCAATAGCAATAACCGTCTTACCCTCCATTAATTGATAGAGGCTCTGCTGTATCGTCGCTTCGACCTCTGAATCAAGGGCTGAGGTTGCCTCGTCTAGTACTAAAATAGGCGCATCTTTCAACAATACTCGCGCAATAGCGATGCGCTGACGCTGTCCTCCCGATAGTGTAATGCCGCGCTCGCCAACGTGAGCATCGTAACCACGACGGCCTTCACTATCTCTTAATTTGAGAATAAATTGATGGGCTTGAGCTTTCATTGCCGCATTAACCATTTGCTTTTCGGTGGCTTCAGGCCTACCAAACATGATGTTTTCTCTGACCGAACGATGTAACAGGGAATTGTCCTGAATGACCATCGCGATATTAGAGCGCAAACTCTCTTGTTTAACCTGGCTAATATCTTGTTCATCAATCGATATGGTGCCACATTGGATATCATAGAAACGTAATAGCAAACTCACCAAACTAGATTTTCCAGCACCACTGCGCCCGACAATGCCAACCTTTTGGCCTGCTGGAATAACTAAATTTAACCCATCAAATACAGTCTCCTCAGGATTATATTCAAAGCCAATATTGTCAAAATGAATTTTACCATCAGTCACATCCAAAGTGGTGGCCTCATCGCTATCTACCACCGCGCTGGGAACTGAGAGCGTGTTAATACCATCTTGAACCGTTCCTATATTTTCAAAAAGACTGCTAATTTCCCAAAGTATCCAGTGCGACATTCCCGTTAATCGAATGGCTAAACTCATTACAATTGCTATAGCACCAGGGGTAATGTCACCCTCAATCCAGAGATAAATCCCGAGTGCCACAGTAGAGAACACCAACAGCATGTTAAGTGTCCATAGGGCGATATTAAGGTTGGTTACCAAGCGCATCTGCGGATGCACTGTGTCAAGAAATTCGCTCATGCCATCACGAACATACTCAGACTCCCTAGTGTTGTGGGAGAATAGTTTCAGCGTAACAATATTAGTGTAGCTATCAACAATTCTTCCGGTCATCAGGGAACGAGCATCTGCTTGAACCATGGCTATTTTTTTCATTTTCGGCACAAAGTATCGCTGTATGCAAACATATAAGCCCAACCATATGACCAGAGGCGCACAAAGGCGCGGGTCGGCATTTGCTACCAATACCAATGCTGTGGCTATATAAATAACCACAAACAACATCACATCAAGTAGCTTCATCACCGTGTCACGGACGGCAAGCGATGTCTGCATTACTTTAGTAGCAATACGTCCACTAAATTCATTCTGAAAAAAACCATAACTTTGATTCAATAAATATCGATGAGCCATCCAACGCACAGTCATCGGAAAATTACCCATCAACGTCTGGTGAACAACTAAAGAGCGCAACCCGTTCGCTACTGGAATTAGCACTAGCATAAAAACAGCCATCGCCACCAGGTAACCGCCAGACTGCTGCATAAAGTTTTCTGGATCTCTTGACGATAGCCAATCAACCACCTGACCCAAAATGCCAAACAAAAGAGCTTCGGAAATGGCGGTGATCGCAGTTAATCCCGCCATTAACAATAGCCAAGGCTCCATTCCTTGGGTGTAATGACGGCAAAATTGATAGACGCCCCGAGGTGGACGCTGAGCTAACTGTTGCGGAAAGGGGTCGACTAACCGCTCAAAAAAACCAAACATCTAATATCCTTGGGGAGCCTTTTGGGCTCATGGATGGGTGCTATTGCGAATGGTTGCCATGATAACAACTAAACTCTCAAAGCTAGAGAAATAGATTGCCTATTGGCTAAAGATTGATAAAGTTTCTAGTGTCCTTGCTCCCATCCCACACTGGATACTTAGCCATGGCATTTAGAAAGAGCTCAGACTCAAGGAAGTACTGTAACCAATTTTGTAGTAAGGGATAACAGCTTTGATCAAACCAGTCTTTGTCAACAAACGCGAACTGCCTGATAAAAGGAAAGATTGCGATATCAACCAAACTTAGTTGGTCGGACAGCAAAAATTGATTTGCTCCCAGTAAGACTTCTAGCCGCTGTAAAAACTGTTCAGCCTCAGAACGATGCTGCTGTTGAGGTTTCTCCGGGGATCTCTGCCAGTATTTATACCCGTCCAACGCCTGTTTAAACATGCCATCATTAAGCTCAATTAAATTTGTGCCAGGCTGAGAAAGATGACCACAGAGCCTAATATCCAATTTATTTAAATCACTAGGTGCCTGATCAAACGCCCACCTGATGATATCTAAACTTTCATCCAATACTGTGCCACCTGGCAACACCAGAACTGGGACTGTGCCCTTTAAGGATGCTGCCAACATAGCGTTGGGTTTATTTGATAATAAGACTTCTCGCAACTCCACAGCTATACCACAGTAGTTGATGACCATTCTAGCTCGAATTGCATAAGGACAGCGGCGAAATGAGTAAAAAACTGGTAAGTCATTAAGTTGCATTGGAGTACGCACATTCCGTAGTAAGATGCTAACTATAAAACAGCACATTGGGAAAACATACTAACAATGATGACAAAATCGTTTGATCTAATTATTTACGGCGCTAGTAGCTTTGTTGGGCAGATACTCACTCACTATCTAGTTGAGCACATAGGTGTTAATAAAGACGTACGCTGGGCTATTGCCGGCCGATCTTCATCAAAACTCCAACAGCTAAAAGAATCGCTTGGCGCCGTGGGCGCAGATCTACCCATGATTATTGCCGATGCGGCCGACGGAGATGCCCTAGCCAGTATGTGTCAATCCACCCGCGTCGTTGTCACTACGGTGGGGCCCTATGCTCTCTATGGCGAACCCCTGATTAAAGCCTGTGCAGAAAATGGCACTGACTACTGTGATCTCTGTGGAGAAGCCTACTGGATAAAGAAAATGATTGTTAAATATGCTGAATCGGCAACACAATCTGGTGCTCGACTGGTCAGCTGCTGTGGGTTTGATTCAATTCCCTCCGATCTAGGTGTCCATTTTTTGCAGCAAAAAGCCAAGCAACGTTTTGGTTTATTTTTCAATGATGTGAAACTTTCCGTTAACGCTATGAAGGGCGGTGCATCCGGAGGCACGCTCGCAAGCATGATTGAAGCGGTAAAAGCGGCCATGAAGGATCCGACTCTGCGCAAAGAAATGAATAATCCCTACGCCCTCTGCCCAGAGAACCCTGATCTTAAATATTCTCAAATCAGTATTAAAGGTCCATTTTTCGACCAAGACATCCAGCACTGGGTCGCACCCTTTATTATGGAAGCGATCAACGCTCGGGTCGTTTTGCGCTCTAATATGCTGCTCGACCTACCCTATGGGGAGAACTTTATGTATCGAGAACAAATGGTCTCCGGGGCCGGACTCAAGGGTCGGCTTACGGCGTTAGGTTTGACTCTTGGTCTTGGTCTCTTTGCATTCAGTGTTGTGGTTTCACCGATACGTAAATTGATGCAGCGCTTTGTGTTACCTAAACCAGGTGAGGGGCCCAGCCCAGAAGCCCAACTAGCCGGTTACTTTGATGTCAGCCTGCTAGGAAAAAATATTAAGGGGGAAACCTTACAGGTAAAGGTAACCGGCGATAGAGACCCTGGATATGGGTGCACAGCCAAAATGCTGGGCCAAGCAGGTTTATCCTTAGCGTTCGATTTCACTGAGGAAGAAAAACTAGGCGGGTTTTGGACTCCAGCAACGGCAATGGGTGACAAGCTCATAGACCGCCTAACGAAGCATGCGGGCATGACCTTTGAGGTTGAGTAGGAAATTAAATCAAACCGAATCCCCACAAAAAAGGCCCGACTATTGATCGGACCTTTTGATTAGCAGTGACTCTTTATCACTCAGTAATACGATCCTTAATCACCATTAGGACTATCCCCAGAGCAGCGGCATTAACCATTACACTGACATTACCCATAATCGCGCTGACATGTCCGCCAATGACCGGAAGGCCTCCAGCTGCACCAGATACGGCCGTGAGCGCTACAGCAAACACTAAAAAGAACATTCTGTTATCTTTGTCCGCCTGATCACTCATTACTCCCATAGCCAGCCCAAGGATCACGTGTACCAACCCTACTTCTGGAATTGTCGCAAAGGCTCCGATAACAGCTACGGCTAATACTAATAGTCTTATTATTTTTAATGGACTCATTTTAATACCCTCTATTTTTTTAGTTTAATATTATATTAGATCTAAACGGTCCCTTTGCAATAAGGACACCTTATAAACATAGCAGAGTGTTTATAAGGAATAAAGGTCATCGACTTTAAATTAAAGTGGTCTTTAAAATACCAAAAAGGACCATTGGCAGGTGGTTTTTGAGGTAACGAGAGGTTTTTCTAGGACTACTTATATTACACCATTAGTACAGACAGTGAGCTTTACAGAAAATCTGGACGATGAGTTGATGTGAACTCGGGGAGGATTGTACTTTAAGCAAAAAAGGCATCTTTTCAGACACCTCAACTGTTAACGCTTCCAAATATTCGTTAGTAGCATTACGGCTACGATTACACCTAGTCCTGCTGAACCTAACGAGTCAATAACGCCTTGGACGTTTGCCATTATGCCACCGAAAAAAGGAACATCGGAGCCAAACAAACCAGATATCAGCACCGAAACAGCAAGCACAGCAGCTAAAATCTCAGCTACGTCCCACAATTGTTTTTTTATCTTTTTGAACATCTTTAACATGGTGCGCCCCTTTTAAACTTTAGGGAAAAGGGGACTCTAAGAGTCCCCTTAACTTAATAACTAAAAAATCTAGTCCAACTTAGCCATCAAGTATCCGGCAACTAGAAGTCCTACTAGACCTGCATCACCAAGAGTGTTGACAAATCCGAGAACGTTGTCAAGAACTGCTCCAACGAACGGCGCATCGCCAAAGACTATGCCGACAGCCACACCTAGAACAATCAGTGATATCGCAAGACCAGTTAATTGTGCTATTACAGCATTTAGTTTATCCATTTTTTGTACCCCTTTTCTTTGATTTTATTAAAGTAGACTACATATTGCATGGTGTGTTTACCAGCAAACATATGGAACATAGCACGTTACGCGCAGGAAATAAAACCCCGCAAACCACTGTTTTCTATTCAGATTCACATAATTTTTAACGGTTTATTGCCTCTTTTATCGTAAGATCTGATTCTCAGATGTCCCAGTTTCAGTTAGAATGTACGGTCATCGCTTTAACAGATTATGTCTTACTGTTAGGCTCTACTCTCCTACTATGAGTCAAATAAAATCCCATGGCACAGTACGTTTTTACAATGAATCGCGTGAGCAAAATCGTTCCGCCCAAGCGAGAAATTCTTAAAGATATTTCTTTGTCTTTCTTTCCAGGCGCCAAAATAGGCGTATTGGGACTTAATGGCTCAGGGAAATCGACCTTACTAAAAATTATGGCGGCGCTCGACACTGATATACAAGGTGAAGCACGGCCCATGCCTGGCATTAAAATCGGGTACCTCGCGCAAGAACCTTTTCTTGATCCAGAGAAAGATGTGCGAGGAAACGTCGAAGACGGCATAAGAGAAGCCGTTGACGCCCTAAAGGACCTCGATCAGGTTTACCTAGATTATGCGGAACCGGATGCCGATTTCGATGCTTTAGCCAAAAAACAAGGTCAATTAGAGGCAATCATTGAATCTTGGGACGCACACAACCTGGACCACTCTCTTGACATAGCCGCAGATGCTCTGCGACTACCCCCCTGGGATGCTGATGTTACCTCCCTATCAGGTGGTGAAAAACGAAGAGTCGCCCTCTGCAGGCTGCTACTTTCTCGCCCTGATATGTTGTTGCTTGATGAGCCGACTAACCACCTCGATGCGGAATCGGTGTTTTGGCTGGAAAAGTTTTTAGAGGAATATTCCGGTACGGTGGTTGCCGTAACGCACGATCGGTACTTTTTAGATAATGTCGCAGGATGGATTTTGGAACTTGACCGTGGCCATGGGATACCTTACGAAGGCAATTACTCGGCTTGGCTGGAGGGTAAAAATCGACGTTTACAGGCAGAGTCGAAGCAAGAAATTTCACGTCAAAAAGCAATCAAGCAAGAATTGGAGTGGGTTAGACAAAACCCAAAAGGGCGGCAGGCGAAGAACAAAGCGCGAATCGCGCGATTTGATGAACTGAACTCACAAGAATTTCAAGCACGCAATGAAACCAATGAAATTTATATCGCTCCAGGCGAACGTCTAGGTGACAAGGTCATTGTCTTGGATAAGGTCAGTAAAGGGTTTGGTCAGGAGCTGCTAATCGATCAACTTTCCTTGTCGATTCCTAAAGGCGCAGTCGTCGGTATTATCGGTGGTAATGGAGCAGGTAAATCAACCTTATTTAGGATGATTGCTGGTACTGAGAAGCCTGATAGCGGCTCTATCACCCTGGGAGAGTCTGTAAAAGTAGCCTACGTAGAACAGAGCAGGGATTCTCTTGATGATAGTCACACCGTGTGGGAGGCTATATCAGGCGGGCACGATATTTTAAAGATTGGAAACTATGAGGTTTCCTCAAGAGCCTACGCTGGTCGCTTTAATTTCAGAGGCTCCGATCAGCAAAAGCGTGTTGGCCAATTATCCGGCGGCGAGCGAGGCCGTTTGCATCTGGCTAACACCCTAAAACAAGGCGCCAACGTCTTGCTTCTAGATGAGCCATCGAATGATCTTGATATTGAAACTTTGCGTGCGCTAGAAGAAGCAATTCTGTCTTTCCCCGGTTGTGTACTGGTTATTTCACACGACCGCTGGTTCTTAGATCGCATTGCTACCCATACTTTGGCTTATGAAGACAATAGCGACGTAGTACTCTTCGAAGGATGTTACAGCGAGTACCACGAAGATTTTGTTAAACGTAACGGTGGCGATGCGCAACCAACCAGAGTTAAGCACAAACGGCTGAAAACCTAGATCGTTAATATTTAAGGATGAACCATGACTAGTATTTGGCATCGCAGGCCTGACCCGACGTTAATTGATCAAATGAGTAAGGGCACCATTGATGAACACCTAGGTATCAAAATTACAGATATTGGTGATGATTACATCACTGGTACGATGCCTGCTGATCCTCGTACCTTTCAGCCCTATGGTATTGTTCATGGTGGGGCTAACGTAGTCTTAGCGGAAACTCTTGGCAGTATTGCTGGCGCCCATGTTATTGACATGACCGCCATCCGGTGCATGGGTCAAGAAGTCAGCGCAACCCACTTACGTCCGGTTTCATCTGGTTTAGTCACCGGCACTGCACGGCCAATTCATTTAGGTAGACGGTCCCATGTGTGGGAAATCCGCCTGACTAATGATCAAGGTAAGTTGACCTGTATTGTTAAATTAATCTTAGCGATTGTGCCCAAAGATCACTAAGATTATTCGGGCACCACATCTACGTTATCAACCTTAAACAGATTCATTTCAATAAAGAAAAAAGCTATCAGCCACATAAAGGCATCCCAAAAATCTAAGAAATCACCCAAAACGCCCCAGTATGCGGCGGCAGCAAATAGAACGGCGTAAAGCATAATCTTAGTGAACTTACTGGTCGAAACTACTCTGCCCTTAAAACGATCCTTTTTTTGCAGCCAAATATCAAACTCCAATACTATGACCACAACTATCCAGGTGATTGAATTAATCACATCTGCCCAAGTTAGCCATTGAATAGCTGACCATTGTTGAGCACTACCAATAATAGATTGGCCATTCAGTTTAAATAGCTCTAGGCCGTTTAATGGCACACAGTTTTCAGCACTTAGCCGTGGGTATTGGTCTAAATTATCAATTATCGAAAAACCCTGTCCAATTAAAGAGCAGGCATCTCCATCATAGAACTGTGCAATACCATTAATAAGCAGCATCTTAATGAGGTAGCCATAGAATGCGTACCCAATAAATCCATAACTAAAGATTCGAACAAGGATAAAACTCACTCTAATACGGGTTTTACCTAATGTGTTAGCGGTCAGCAGAGAGGTTTCCAGTTCGAACAACAGCAACAACAAAACCCAAGCAGCGGTATCAATCGTGGCGGCAAAGCCCTGAATAATGTCAGCAGCTCTTATACCCTGACTAAAAGTCTGCGCCGTGGCGAGCATTTCTTCTTGAAAAAATAAAACGATGTTAAACGCTAGCAGCGCATAAACAGTGTACTTAAAACAGCTGTATAGCATCGCCGTCTTTAAGGAATTAGTAGATGCCATTCTCAGCCCCGTATTTTTGTGTAAAATTGAAGGTGTTGGCCGGTAGTGTAGCAACCGATTACCTATGCGAAACTAAGATTTCAACTAAACCATCTAACCCTTCCTTGTCATGATAAGTAAAGCGATCTAACTGAGGACTATCTATGTCTAAAACACCGATTAGCTCACCAGCGACGATCATCGGCACCACTATTTCCGAATTAGACGCTTGGTCACACGCGATATGCCCCGGAAACAGATGGACATCAGCGACTATCATTGTCTCTCTCATCACCGCTGCGGTGCCACAGACGCCCTGGCCCAGGGGTATTCTGGTACAAGCCGGTTTTCCTTGAAAAGGACCCAGAACCAATTGGCCATCTTTCACTAAATAGAATCCAATCCAATTTATGTCATGTATTTCCAACCACAATAAAGCAGCGCAATTTGCTAAGTTAGCAATTTGATCGTCCTCGCCACTAATCAAACCGGAAAGTTGCTGATTAAGACGCTCATAATTAATCTGAGAAACACTCATCGGAGTAACTTTTCCTATGTCATAACCAATACTTTTGTTTCTGGCCGATTAAACGAATTGACTTGCATTGATTCAATCAAGAATCACGAGTGTAGCTAACGACTGCGGTGTGCGTAGCCAAAAGCTAACCTCAGTATCATTATAAAAAAAGCTTTTCGCTACCGCCATACCCTCTTCGTACATAAAGGATGCCTCACTGATCACAATATAGGTAACCGTTCCTTTAGATCGCAAAGGAACAATTCTCAGATCCTGACTTAAAGGAGAGTCCTCTACTAACAAAGTAGCATTAGCCAAACTCTGAAAAGCACCAAATTGGATAAGGTGGTTCTGCCTAGGGATATTGTCCAACCATACTGATAAGGTGATATTTCTTGCTGATGGTTTAGATACAGGTGGGTAATCTTGACCTGTCCCCCCAAAATCAATTGCCAATAATGGTTCCTCTAAACTTAGTGCTGGCTCTTTGGATGCCGCTTTAGGCTCAACCGATTGCGAACTGTCAGCAACACAACTCCAAATAACTTTATCTTCTGACTCTCGTTGACAAGCCCAAGCAATATCGGCCGACAAAACCTCTGACGCATAGAATATTAGCAATATTGTGACAAAAATTGATTGTCTTCGCATGGGTGAACTCCATATTAACCAGATGCCATAAGAGGGTTAGCCGAAATCTATATTACCTCAACTTCAAAATAAAAGCAAAACAAGACATCTATGATGTTAACTGCTACATCATTTCAAGTTATTTATAGAAGA
>DUBX01000045.1:0-79918 GCA_012960115.1 Porticoccaceae bacterium | reverse complement strand
AAAATAAAAGGCCTGTTCTCACTATCATTAAAGTGATTATTGTTAATCAGACAATATCGAACTTGATAAATGTTTAGCCCTTCAGATAGCTAGTAGTGATGATTACATTAGGTCAGAAACTGGCGCTAATGCATTAATTTAGTGCGTGTAATCAATAACGGTACAAACATTGCCTTATTTTTATCTCAAGGCGGATTCAAGCACTAGATCTGGATATAACAGCCATGTTATGGTGCGAAAAATTCAACGACGACGATAAGTCGCACCGTTTTGGTGCTGACATTTTAGGGGAAAATTATGGATTCAAACAACCGATGGCTCAGAGTAGCCACGCTTGCAGTAATAGCTACTCTTCAGTCCACACAAGCATTTGCCGATGATTTACATGCGGCAAACACGTCGTGGATCCTGACATCCACAGCCCTCGTGCTGTTTATGACCATTCCCGGCTTATCACTTTTCTATGGTGGCTTGGTTCGATCTAAAAATGTTCTTTCTGTGTTAATGCAGTGTTTTGCCATAACCTGTTTAGCTTCGATTATTTGGTTCGCTTTTGGTTACAGTCTCGCCTTTGGTAATGGCGGCTCCATGAATGCCTATATAGGTAATCTGGATAATATCTTCCTTGGTAATTTGACCGAGGACAGTATGGCTGGCGATATCCCTGAATCGGTTTTTGCTATGTTTCAAATGACATTCGCTATTATTACGCCGGCACTTATCGTTGGCGCTTTCGCTGAGCGCATACGCTTTAGCGCAATGCTACTTTTCAGTGGTCTATGGCTAGTCCTTGTTTATGCTCCGATCACCCATTGGGTGTGGGGCGGAGGTTGGTTAGGAGAAATGGGGCTGCTAGATTTTGCTGGCGGGACTGTCGTACACATTACCGCCGGAGTCGGCGCTTTGGTCGCCGCGCTGGTACTGGGCAACCGAAAAGGTTTCCCACGGCAAGCAATGCCTCCTCATAATCTAACGATGACTGTCACCGGTGCCGGCATGCTATGGGTTGGCTGGTTTGGCTTTAATGGCGGTTCAGCACTAGCCGCAAATGGCGATGCCGGTATGGCAATGCTAGTGACCCACATTTCAGCGGCAGCGGGTTCATTGGCATGGATGATGATGGAATGGACAAGGCACGGCAAACCATCAGTCCTCGGCATTGTTACGGGTATGGTAGCAGGTCTTGGCACCATCACTCCCGCATCAGGATTCGTTGGGCCAGCAGGCGCATTAGCCATTGGTTTCAGCGCCGGCATTATTTGCTACTACGCCACTCAAGCGATAAAACAGCGTTTTCAGATTGATGACTCTCTCGACGTTTTTCCAGTTCATGGTGTTGGCGGAATGCTCGGCACGCTTCTGGCAGGTGTTTTCGCTTCAGATGCGCTTGGTATTTTCAGCGGCCAAGGCTATAACGAAGGAATGGATATGGTTAGTCAGGTCTCCGTTCAATTAACCGGAATTGTTGCTACCTTTGCTTATACTGCAGTCGTGACTTATCTGCTCTTGAAACTCGTGGATAAAATGTTAACATTGCGAGTAGACGAAGAAGGCGAGATGAGAGGTCTAGATCTCGTTGAGCATGATGAGAGGGGCTACGATCTATAGTTATAATATAAGTGTTATGTAGGAAAAAGCTGGCTCACTACTGCTTTAAATAAAATAATCTGTAGAGTGACCAAGGCACTAAGCCGCTGACAATGTCAGCGGCTTTTTTATTGTGCGCTTGTCTTTGGTCGCTTGAGCTTTTGTCTGACTGTATCTAACCGCTTAATCTAGCACTATCCAGATGGCCACACATCAACTCCGCCCCCTCAAGAATACGTACTGAATGACGTTGCATAAGATCTGATGGAATTAGATAAATCTGCTTGTTAATAACCGCAGATACACCACCCCATTGCTGCCAACTCTCAAACCACGTAGGCTTCTCTTCTTGGCTGCCGCCCGCGATTATCAGCTGAGGGTCGGCCGCCACAATCGATTCGATGTTCACATAAGGGACCAGTGGAATAGCATCAGCAAAGATATTCACTCCACCACAAAGATCGATGATGTCACTGACCATATGTTCGCCGTTTAACGTAATCAGAGGCTCGTCCCATATTTGATAAAATGTTCTAACTACTGACTTGTTGGCTTGGGCTGCACGCAGATCTTTTAAGCGCTTAGCAAATGCCGCAGATAGCTGCTCGGCTTGTCCTTTATGACCACTGAGCTCACCGAACCTCCTAAACAGACTTGGAATCCCATCAATCTTTTGGGTTTCCACTACGAACACAGGAATACCTAACTTGCGCAATGGATTAATGATTTTATCGCCATTGCCTGACTGCCAGGCAATCACTAGATCAGGCTTTAATGACAGTATTAACTCGTAGTTAGCAGCTGCATAATTACTCACCCGCAAAATATCTTTGGCCGCTTCAGGATAATTACTGTATTCATCGGCACCTATTATTTGCTCACCAGCACCTATATGAAAAAGGACTTCGGTAATATTAGGAGCAAGGCTAATAATCCGCTTTGCTGGCTCCACAAGGTGGAGCTTCTGACCATTGTCATCAACTACGACAACCTCAGCAGCAACGGCTAAAGACAACCAAGCTAAAATACTCATTAGTACACGCATTAAGTAATCACCAAAGGACGCTTTGTAATTGGGTGCTCAGAGATTATGGATTTCACACCAAACACCTTATCGATTAGAGTCTCTGTTAAAACCATTTCTGGGCTGCCTTGAGCCGCTATAACGCCCCCATCAATGACCACTAGATTATCAGCACAACGTGCCGCTAGATTTAGATCATGCACCACCATTACGACCCCAACACCTTTTTGCGCAAGTTGACGAACAATATCCAAGGTGAGTTTTTGATGAGAAAGGTCAAAGGCCGAGGTCGGCTCGTCAAGTACCAAAAACTGCTCACCCAAACAACTGGGCTGCCAGATTTGCGCAAGTACCCGCGCCAATTGCACCCGTTGCTTTTCACCGCCAGACATCTGCGTATAAAAACGACGTTGAAGATAGCTTGCGTCTACCAACTCAAGTGCCTCGGCGACAATCTCCACATCTTTAGCGCTGCCGGTTTGATGAGGGATGCGTCCCAAGCCAACTACTTCATCGGCGGTAAATGAGAAGTTAAGTAATGTATGTTGCGGAAGCACCGCCAACATTTGTGCCTTTTCTAATAGAGACCATTGATTTAACAAGCGACTATTAAGGTAAACATCTCCTTTGGTGGGTGGCATCTCTCCAGTCAGCACCTTCAGTAAACTCGACTTACCTGCACCATTTGGTCCGACAATCGTAGTGACCTTCCCTGCTTCAACCTCAAGGGTGATATTACGCAGCAGATCGAAACCCGATAGATGCAGAGAAATATCCCTAGCTGACATAGTCATCGGCTACACATCCTTACGTTGCTGCAATAGCAGCGCGACAAAGAAGGGAGCCCCTAAAATAGCCGTGAGAATACCTGTCGGTAATTCGGCAGGAATTACCACGACACGCGCCAAGCTGTCGGCAACCACAAGTAATATTGCGCCTGCTAATCCAGAAGCAGGGATCAGCCAACGATGATCAGGCCCAATCATTAACCGTATAATGTGCGGCATAATTAAACCAACAAACCCTACCAACCCAGCAACCGCTACCGACACCCCTACGCCCAAGGCCGTCAAAACAATTAATCTCCGCTTTACCCGCTGTACATTAATACCTAAATGACGGGCCTCAGACTCGCCCAACAATAGCGCATTTAGCGCCCTGCTATCACGGGGGAATAAGCCCATCAAAAGGATAGCAACCACACCCATAATGCTGACTTTTAACCAACTAGCTCCGCTGAGATTGCCCATTTGCCAAAGGCTAATCTGACGTAACATATCATTATTAGAAAAATAACTGAGTAAACTGTTTAAGGCGCCGGCCAAGGCACCTATGGCAATTCCGGCTAACAACATAGTAGTAACAGATGTGCCCATTCCTGACGTAGCCAGGCGGTAGACCAGCAAGGTAGACGCAAAGCCGCCAACAAAAGCACCTATCGACACTAGCGAAAGCCCGACCAAAGCATCGCCTTGAATAAATCCGCCAGCAGTCACAATCATCAAGCTAGCACCTACAGATGCGCCGCTGGAAACACCGATTAATGAGGGATCAGCTAAGGGATTACGAAATAATCCCTGCATCACTGCACCTGTACTTGCCAATACAGCACCCACAAAAATGGCTAAAAGAATTCGCGGTAATCGAATATCAAACAAAATGGTATCTATTTGAGTCGTAGAGGAGCTTCCAACAACAGCACGCAGCGCTTCAATCCAAGAAATACTGACAGTACCCACAGTCAGGGATAAAAGCGCGGCCACTGGCAATAACATTGCCAGTACCCCAATTAGCCTTCCTGCAGGAAAATGGCGCAATTAATAATCCACGCCCTTACGAGCCATGACACCTGAGTGATATGCGTGTTTAATGTCTTTGACTTCAGAGACTGTATCAACAAGATCTCTAATAGCACCGCCACCGCCTCTTCCTGTGACCACAACACTTTGATTCTTTGGTCTATTTTTAATCGCAGAGAGTACTTTTTCTTCGTCGAGATATTTAAAACTTAGCATATAAGTCAGTTCATCCATCACCACAAGATGATAGCTATCATCTCTGAGCATTGGCTCTACAACCGCCCATGTTCTTTCGGCAGCGACTATATCGCCAGATCTATCTTGAGTGTCCCAGGTAAAACCTGTACCCATTTGATAAAAATCCACCTCAGGTAAATTCTTTTTGAGGTAAAGCTCTTCACCGGAAAGTTGCTCACCTTTGATAAATTGAACGACTCCAACCCGATACCCATAGCCCAACGCCCGCAATACCATACCAAATGCCGAACTGGTTTTACCCTTGCCATCACCCGTCAGCAAAATGGAAACGCCCCGCTCTTCACTAGCCGCTGCAATATTGGTATCAATCTTCTCTTTTTGTTTCTCCATCTTCTTCTTGTGCCGCTGCTCTTTAATGTCCTGTTCTTCCACCATAATATTAACAACCTTAATTATTGAGTGTTTTTACCTAAGCTGAAATTTCTCATTAAAAATAGCTCTTTAATTGACCCTTAGAGACTAAAGCGCAACCCTACACTAGCACCAAAACCCAGCGTCTGATAGCCAAATACTTCTTCGTAATTATCATCAAGCAGGTTATCCAGTCGCAGATAAATATCTAAGCTCTCTGTAGCATTGAAGTGAGCGCTCACATTCAGCAGAGTGTATTCACTTAGAACAACTGTCTCCGATGGCGTTGGCCAAGGTGGGAAAAATACATCAGTCTGACTGCCGTTGTACTGTGCATTAGTATTGATGTGAAGATTAGCCATGACCTGCCAAGCCAAATTCAGGCTAGCTGTATGGCGAGCACGACGTACCTCATCTTTGTAACCGCCAGCGCCATCTGACTCAACTGAATCGGTATAGGTGTAGGTCGCATTAAGAGATAGATTATTCCCCAAGGCCCCAATTGCCGTTAGCTCTGCACCCTGGCGCTTGCTAGTTCCTTCTTTATTACCTGCGGTATAACCAAAAATAACGGGTTCATAGACGAAACCATCAATTTCATTGTCTAACTCTGAATCAAAGAGTGTGGCGGATAAGCTTAGTTGACCCAGTTGTTTGTCTATACCCAACTCCCAGCTAGTGGACTCTTCAGGCTCAAGACTAGGGTTACCAATAAAATTGGTATAAAAACCAAAGCGCTCAGCGAAAGTTGGATTCTTAACCGCTGTACCATAGGCACTACGCAGACGTGCGCTATCATTTAGCTGGAAAACGGCTTCTACTCTATAAGTATTAGCACTTTCAAATTCGGAGTTATTATCATATCGGGCGCTGGCGGCTAAGGTCAGGCTTTCGGAAATATCGGTGCGATACTCAATCGCAAAGCTATTGGTATCACGCTCGCGATCTTGATTTGGATCTAGACCCCAATTGAGAGGACCTCTTTGCTTAAAGTCTTCCTCTTCAAGCTCAGCCAAGAAAGACACTCTTTGCGCTGAACCATCCCAAAACATGGATCCAATATATTGATACTGATCTTTGGTCGAGGCAGTAACATTACCTAAAATACCATCAGCAAAGGCTTCGTTATCATTGCTTGACTGAGCTATTAGCAACTTATGCTGCCAGATTCCATCAGCAGACATGTAGTCGCCCTGCACCCTCATGGTGCGATTTCGGAATTCAGAAGCGCGATCCTGATCTTCAACAAAACCATCGAAGTCATTGTCGGCATCAAATTCATTCATACCATCAGACTGACGAGCGGCAACTGAAAATGTTAATTCGTCACTCACCTTAAAACCGGATTTGAAAGTGATACTGGTATTTTCATAACCATCTTTTTCATCGCCTGATCGTGAGATGTTAACGCCTTCCGTTTCTGTGTCACTAACACCTAACCGGATATCAAAATCACCACGCTTATGTCCAACACTAAAACCACTGCGCTGAGTTGAAAAACTACCCGCTTCGGCAAACACCTTGGCGCTGAAAGGTTGGTTGGCACTACGAGTAATAATATTGACCACGCCAGACATCGCGTCACTGCCGCGCAGTGAGCTTTGCGGGCCACGAATAATTTCGATACGCTCAATATCATCAGCGACCAAAGTGCCCCAATTAAGCTCATCGCTCTGGGATGGATCATTGGCTTCAACCCCATCAATCATAACGAGTAAATGGTTAGCCTCTGCTCCACGAACACGAATCTGTGTTTGTGAACCCTGAACACCGCTGCGACTAACAGCAAATCCGGGAACATCGCGAAGAAGCTCGCTAACACTTAGAGCCGCACGATTATTTATCTGTTCTCTATCAATAACAGTAATAGCATTAGCAGACCGACTGACTGCAATAGGAACAAGTGAAGCACTCACCAGCACTTCCTGAATTTCTGTATCGGCGGCAACAGTCTGCGCCTGTAATGATGTAGCGGACAACGTTAATACTAAAGACAAAAGGGATATTTTTCTCATGGTTTCCTCTGACACTCTCACCCGAGCGTATGGATTTTAAATATACGGGGGCGTAAAAGCAGAGGGACAGAAACTGTCAATCAGCACAAGACCGCACCCCGCGGTTTGTCTGCGTAGCGACAGGTCGGTCTCCGGACTCATAAGTGAGCTAGCGCTCTATTTGATAACCTTCCCATACAAATGCACAGTGGTACTTCTATCAAATATTCTTATTTACCGTTGCGGGGGCAGTATCGGAATAGCGTCGACCATTGTCGTTGTAGTGCACCGATTTCCCGTTTAACTCTCTGCTAAAACGTCAAAAAAGACATTTCAGCATTGAGAACCTGTTGCCGAAGCAAGAACCGGCAATTTACGCTTGAGATGCGCCGATGTCAAACACCTTTACTAATAAAGCAGCTTTGAGCATGATGCACCCCTTGGTATAAAAGAAGGTATTGAAAATGCTAGCGGTATTGATAAAACGAACATTAGCATCGGAAATGGAAGCGACCTATGAAGAGTTTTCAAGGAAAATCATTCAGGCCGCCGTTCCCGCTCAGGGATTTATTTCAAGCAAGGCTTTTAAGGATTTAAAAGATACCAAGATACGCTATACGCTCATTCAAATGGAATGTTTGGCGGACTGGAAGGCTTGGTATCAATCTGACGAAAGGCATGCGGCTCTGACACAAATACAACCGCTTCTGAAAGAGCCGGAACATATCTCCATTTTAACCACAGCGTAACGCCTAAAGTGCCTCTAAGGCCTCTGTGATCTTGCGAACCGGAACAACCCTCATCCCTTTAATCGGTTGTTTAGGCATATTTCCTGTCGGAACAATCGCTCGGGTAAAACCGTGCTTAACCGCCTCCCGCAATCGCTCCTGACCATTAGTCACAGGTCTAATTTCACCGGACAAGCCAACCTCCCCAAACACAACCAAATCTTTGGGTAGCGGACTGTCACGGAAGCTGGACATAACCGATAGTATTAATGCCAAATCGGCACTGGTCTCTAGTACTTTTACACCGCCAACCACATTAACAAACACATCTTGATCACCCACCATAATACCACCATGCCTATGCAAAACGGCCAATAACATCGACAAACGATTATGATCCAAACCAACGGTTACGCGGCGTGGATTACCTAAATGGCTGTCATCAACCAAGGCCTGCAATTCCACTAGTAATGGCCGCGTACCCTCCCATACCACCATTACCACACTACCAGAGGAAACCTCCTCCCCACGCTGCAAGAATATGGCGGATGGGTTCGGTACTTCGCGTAAGCCCTTATCGGTCATGGCGAAAACGCCTAATTCATTCACCGCGCCAAAACGATTTTTATTGCTACGCAGTGTTCTAAAGTGGCTATCACTAGAGCCCTCCAGCATCAAAGAGCAATCTATCATATGTTCAAGAACCTTTGGGCCTGCCAATGACCCGTCTTTGGTCACATGCCCTACTAAGATCAGCACTGTTCCCGTTTGCTTGGCGAAACGCACCAACATTGCGGCGCTCTCTCTCACCTGGGAAACACTTCCTGGAGCAGAGGATACTTCCTCAATATGCATGACTTGAATAGAGTCTACGACGAGTATTTTTGGCCGCTTTTGCTCAGCAATAGCACAGACAGTTTCAACTGAGGTCTCTGCCATTATTTCAAGTTTTTCCGTGGGTAGTCCAAGACGGTTGGCGCGCATCGCAACCTGCTGGGGAGACTCTTCACCAGTAACATAGAGCGCGCTATTACTCTCAGCCATGGCGCACAATGTTTGCAACAGCACAGTACTTTTACCAGCTCCAGGCTCGCCACCCAATAATACGCAGGAACCAGGCACAAAGCCTCCCCCTAGTACTAGGTCTAATTCGCCGGCGCCCGAACTTATGCGAGGAATTTCATCAAGAGCGATATCTGCAAGTGTTTTTACCGTGCTATCGACGGCGCCAGCGAAGCCGGGACGCAAGACTTTACCCGCTCGAGCCGGACTACCTAAGCGCACCTCAGAGAGCGTATTCCAAGCATTACACTCAGAGCACTGACCCTGCCATTTGCGATAATCTGCACCGCAATCATTGCACACATATGCTGTTTTGGTTTTGCTGACCACTGAACATCTCCTGCATCTACTAAGGGTTATTTAATCTTATTACTGGTGTTATGTACAGTACTAATACCAGTCGAAACAACACCCCCCGAGTGTCCGATAGTTGCCCAAGGATCCGAAAATAAAAAATACAGCGTAACTGACGCCATCTTTATCTCGTCCAAGCAGTGGCTTTCTGATAGAGTAATATGATGTCGTTAATTCCTGAAAAACCTATTGTTATTTCTCCAACCTTGGCCGCAACCATTGGCCTAGAGGAGACCGTATTGCTGCAACTTCTCCAGGAGTGCATCAGCCACGGCAACCCTGTCAGCAGCAGCGGTTTTGACTGGATTACATTACCCTCCGATAAACTTCTCGAGTTGGCACCCTTTTGGGGTCAAGATGACTTTCGTCGATTGTCGGCAAGCCTGCATGAGAAAGGGTTATTATTAATTGGTGGAGGTCCTTTTACCACCCACCATGATTTCCGTTTTGCCTTTAACGAAAATTCCATTTCCGTATCGCTAGGGATGACGCCAGGATCTACTAACCTTGTACCCCCGCCAGCAACAAGTAATCCTCATTCAGCAAAAACGATTGGTGGCAGTTGGCAGCCGAGCGGAGATGCGCTGCGGCAACTTGCACAACTCGGTGTGACTCGAGAGTTTGCTCAGCAGCAAATACCACAATTTGTCGCTTACTGGCGTGAACGAAATGTGCCCCGACACAGTTGGGAATCAAAATATATTAAAGAAGTTTGGCGCCAATGGCAGCAAGCTGAAACCACTCAAAATCGGCGGAGGAAAGAAATCTCAGTGACTGGGGAGTGGCGACCTTCGGCAGATGCTCTTGATATCTTGGTGACTAAAGGCGGCATCAACACTAACTTTATTGAGGACGCCATCCCAGAATTTATTCTCTATTGGCGAGATCGTGGTGATCTATCAAGCACTTGGGATTCAAAATTCATCCAGCATATAAGACGACAATGGCAATTTTTTAACGGCATGATGGAACAAGACTCAATGCCACGACTAATCACAGCGCAATGGAAACCTAAAGAAGCAGTGTATGATGTCTTGCAAATGGCAAATATAGAGCGTCCATTTGCCGAAAAAATAATCCCCGAGTTTGTTTTATACTGGCAAGAAAATGGAACGCCTCAATGCTCCTGGAGCACTAAATTCTTACAATATGTGAAGCGTCAATGGGCGCATCAAAGTAAATTGTTAACGGAAACTTCAAATGGCAAACAGCAAGGATATTCAAAAGGTCGCATCCGGGATCGCAGCTTCGTCGAAGATCTCACCGACCGCAGCTGGGCGTCCTAAGTCAACACCCGCTGCTAGCCCCGAACTAATTGATGCCATTAATCAGGTGTTTGCCCTTTTTAGAGCTAATTATCATAATCAATATTACAGCGCTTTTGGTGATAAAAATGAATCTGTTGGGCTCGCTAAGAAATTGTGGTTGAGTAAACTCAATGACTTTGCTCCTGATATCATTTGCGCGGCGGCAGAAAAAATTATCGCAGACAGCGAATACCTACCAACCTTACATAAGATGCTCAATGCCTGTCGTTATGTAGGTATGCCGGCGGGACTGCCGACCACCAGAAAGGCTTATCAAGAAGCGTGCAATAAGCGTAGCCCAAAAGTTGAGCAATCTTGGTCTCATCCAGCCGTTTACCTGGCAGGCCGGGATACCGGTTGGCATATGTTGGCTAATGCTATCGAAACCAAAGCACTGCCGGCATTTAGTGAAATCTACCAACAGTATTGTGACCGTATAGTAGCGGGTGAAAAGCTAGCAGTTGACCTACCCCCAGCATTGCCCGAAGTCTCGCAGGTACCGGCCACTAAAAAACACAATCAACAGCAATTAAAAAATTTAAAGAAATTACTCGACTAAGGGTCAGCGAGAACTGTTTTATGGCACTTCAGCCTTTAATTCACAATTCTACTGCACGGCGAATGGCGAAAACCATTTTGAACGGCTTTCGTAGCTATTTTGCGGACTACCTGAATTCAACATTGAGCGCCAAAGCACGTTATGAGAAAGCCGACTGGCACGGCGTACGCCAAGCTAACGTTGAACGGCTAGAACTGTACAAAGATAAAATCACACAAACTGTGCAGTATTTAGAGATGGTGACTAATAAAGATATCGCCAACCTCTCTCTTTGGAGTGAAGCTAAGACAGCCTACACCCAACTCGTCTTCAATTTTCCTAACTTTGAAATCGCAGAGACCTTTTTTAATTCTGTGTTCAGTGACATTCACGATCACGATAAAATTAGCGACGATATTATCTATGTTCTATCTTCGCAGTTGATCGAAGCTCCTGAAGCGGAGTACAGTATTTTTGTGCGCTATGAAGGAGAAGACTTCCGAAAAACCTTTCAACGAATTATTGAAGAATCTGAATTCTCGCTACCCAAAGAAGACTTAACTCTAGATCTTGATTGCATTATGGGAGTCTTTAACCAAGAAGTAGTCCCTTACATCCAAGGGCCTCATAGCGCTGTAAAATTTGATCTTTTAGAATCAACATTCTATCGAGGTAAAGCCGCCTATATGGTCGGACGAGTGGTCGACGGTGATAATACGTTTCCTATGGTGCTCGTCATTCTAAACAATGAAGAGGGCGGCTTATATGTCGATACTGCCTTATTCGCTGTCGACGAACTCAGTGTGGTGTTTAGTTTTACACATAATCATTTTATGGTCGATGCGCCACTGCCATACCAATACGCTCACTTTCTGAAAAGCTTAATGCCGAATAAGCTAGATTATGAAATATATAATGCCATGGGGTTTCCTAAACACGCCAAAACAGAATTTTATCGTCAGTTGGTCAGTCACCTAAATACCTCTGAAGACCAATTTATTATCGCGCCAGGCATTAAAGGCATGGTCATGACTGTATTCACCCTTCCGTCCTACAATATTGTATTTAAAATTATAAAAGATAAGTTTGCTCCACCTAAGGAAGTAACTCATCAAATCGTGAGAGAAAAATATCGCTTAGTATCTCGCAGCGATCGCATCGGCCGAATGGCAGACACCCAGGAATTTGACGACCTAATTTTCCCCTTGAATCGTTTTTCAGATGCTCTGATAAAGGAACTACAAGACGTTGCAGGGTCCCAAATAGAAATACGCGGTGATAAATTATTGATTAGGCATCTTTATACAGAGCGTTACATGACGCCACTTAATATCTACTTGAAAACTGCCAATCAAGAAGAAATGCAAAGTGCTATGGAGGAATATGGCAACTGTATTAAACAATTGGCGGCGGCCAATATTTTTCCCGGCGACATGCCACTTAAAAACTTTGGCGTTACTCGTCATGGTAGAGTGGTGTTCTACGATTATGACGAAATTGCCACACTAACAAAATGTAACTTTCGCAAAATTCCCGAACCCAGAACTGAACAAGAAGAAATGCAGTCGGGTACCTGGTATACCGTGGGCCCTGATGATATTTTTCCAGAAGAATTTAGACTCTTTTTCTCTGGCAACATAAAGGCTAGAAAAATATTTGAGGGGATGCACAGCGATCTCTATGACATGAGCTTCTGGCAGAATTTACAAGCTCAGATACGTGATGGGTATGTCGTTGACGTATTTCCCTATAGACGCGCCAAACGATTTAATCGCGGCAAGGGTTCATTGCTAGAAGTCTTTGCTGACTAACGATAAGGTAATATTTCTGTGCTTTCACCGGCGCTGATGATGAAATAGTCTGGCTTAATAGACACTAACGTCCATTCCTGAGTTATCTTATCCCCCTCTCGATAACTGCTCTGCCCAATAAATAACCTATTGGAACTTGAGCCCTCTGCAATAAACATATGTCCAGCAACGATAAGTTCTGGCAGCGATGAGGTAGCCACAGTAATGGGTTGTTCTACCGCTGGCGACAGAGACAGCTCAGGTTTAACATCGACTGCGGAAGGTAATAAAACCTCAGTTTGCGCCGGCTGTAGAGTCGCAACTGAGATAACATCAGTTGCGGGATTAATCGTCCAGCCCTGGATATACAACACCACCCCCAAAACAATGATTATCACCAGAAAACCCAGCAACCAATTCCGCGGAGCTAGGATTGAAGACGCTTTTTCATATGGATCCCAATGCGCACTAGCAAAATCATCTAAATTTTTGGGGTCTTCTCGCAACCGATCTCGTTCCGCTTTTTGTAGGGCATCGAGAATGAAGGACATTAGTGGACACTACCTCTTAGTCTAGGTATTTCATCATCGAAAAGTTCATTTAGTCGCATCAGGGTTTGTCTACCAACAATACCATCAGCTTTGAGACCATGCCGGCGCTGAAATTCTACTACTTGATCTTTCACCGCTTCGGTATAGCGGCCACCAGTAATAACTTTCTCTATACCCTCATCACCCATGCTCAGTTTCTCTTGTAGCCAACTCATTGCTAACTTATCAGTATCGCCCTGCATAAGAAGTTCAAACTCTTTATGGGGTCGCCACAGATACAGAAAGCTCCCAGTCCAGCGATCTTTAAACTGATCAAGGTCAAGATCTATCTCACCATCCTTCATTGTGAGGGTCACTGAATCTTCATCAATGTACGTTAACAAGTAGCTTTTTAATAATCCATCATTCTCATTTAATACCACGATTCCTGGCCTATCTACAGCGTTTAACATCCACGGAGCTGATTGGGTTACCTTTTCTGGCTGCAAACCGAATGTTGCTGCAATTCTAGCAAAGGCTTCAGGAGAGTACACCTCAGAACTTGCTATAGACCAAGCAGCCAGTAAATTAACCAAAGGGTTAGATGTCTCAGTGAAGCCTGAGTCAATCATGCTCTCTTCAACGATAAACGATAGTGTGGCGCTCTGTTCAACCGAGTCAGCAACTAGATCATCAACCACTAATAATTCATTATGCTTTTCCATTACATCTTCTGCAGTCGGACCGGTTCCCTCCGGCGCAATATTTTCCGCTTTGGGCGTCACTATCTCTGCGTTCAGCTTATCGATAGCGACTAACAACCCCAATGAATCTAGAGTACTTCGCGGTAGAAACATAAAAACCGAAACCATCATTAAAGCCAACAAAAGCCCCGCTATCATGGGTTTATTTGGAGTGTTTGGCTTACCATTATCAAGACCGCTTAAAATTTCTACTGAGGCATCCTTCACTAAGGCTGGCGAGACACTCTTGGCCCCTAGAGAGTACGCCGCTAACAATGATTGGTGGCAAATGAGATTGATCAGCCGAGGTACGCCTTTAGTCAGTCTGAATAACACCTTAATACAGCTTTGATCAAAAATTGGACCCGTCGCACCCGCATGATGTAACCGGTGATTAATGTAGTTGGACAACTCAGACTGTTCTAGCGGTAAAAGGTGAAAACGCGACACCACGCGTTGATTGAGTTGGCGTAGCTGCTTTTGTCCGAGTATCTCCAGCAATTCGGGCTGACCGACAAGAAGAATATGCAATAATTTATGGGTGTTAGTCTCAAGGTTGCTGAGTAAACGAAGTGTTTCCAGTACATCCGCACTCAGGTTCTGAGCCTCTTCAATAACAATCAAGGTCTTTTGACCTTTAGCATGACTGGCAAGCAAATCTTGGTTTAAGGCATCAATGCAAATTTTAGAAAATGATAGATTCTTACTTTTTTGGAGTTTAATGGCCAGCTCATCGCATATACTGGCTAAGAGATCAGTCTCATTGAGCTTGCTGTTTAACACATAAGCCACCCGGACATGGGCAGGAATACGCTGTAGAATAGTACGGGTAAGGGTGGTCTTTCCGGTACCAACCTCACCGGTTAGCAGTATAAATCCGCCTTCCCGGTCGAGGCCGTATTTTAGATGGGCAACTGCTTGACGATGTTGCTGGCTCGGATATAAAAAGTCAGGATCAGGCACAATCGAGAACGGCTCTCGCTTTAGGGCAAAATGCTGTAAGTAAATACTCATAGTCTGCCGTTACTCTGTAATTTCTAAATCCCGTCCTTGGTTTATAAACTCTCTTAGTTGCTTAGTCACAGTACCCTCACTTTCACCATCAAAGTCTCTCGTAATTAAATGCTCAAACTTAGATTTTGACAGGGCCCTAGCATCTTCCGGCGTACGGATAATGGTCGGCCTAATAAACATCATCAGAACTTTTTCGCTGTTACCTTTACTGGAGGATTTAAACAGATTACCGATTAAGGGAATATCACCCAAAAAGGGCACTTTGGAGGCGCTATTATCCGTTTGCCCCTCGATTAGACCCCCCAGAATCAATAGCTCGCCATCTTGAATCATGACGTTAGTTTGCATCGTACTTTTGGTGGTAGTAGCGCCAAACTGGGAGTCAGCACTGCCCGCTTTAACCTTTGATGATTCCTGCTCTATCTCCAACCTTACTGCGTTACCCTTGCTAATTTGGGGCTTGACCTTAAGCATCACTCCGACGTCTTCACGATTAACAGTCGTAAAAGGATTAACACTGTTAGAATTATTGGTACTAGCATAGCTCCCCGAGGGAAAGGGAACCTGCTCACCCACCGAAAGGGTAGCCTCCTCATTATCTAGGGTAATCACTGAAGGTGTTGATAGTATTTTAGTTCGCCCATCGGTTTTCAATGCCTGAACCAATAAACCTATACCTCTATTTGTTTCACGGTCAAAATCACCAACCACACCAATAACAGACTTAGGTAATGCAGATGCAATTGCTGTTGAATTTGCATTATCAGTGCCGCTACTCCCAAAAGCGCTCCCCAGCAGGCCTGCTAAAACGCCGTCGAAATTGGTTAAGTATCCACCGCGATCTCTACCCGTAATAACTAATTGAGAGCTAAGGCTTCTTGCCTGACTCTCAGATAATTCAGCAATGACCGCCTCAATGAGGACTTGAGGGCGAGCGATATCCAACTTGGCAATGACACTTCTTATCTCACGGATAACCGCCGAAGGCGCTGCCATCACCAACGCATTGTTAAGCTCATCAATTTCAATTTTATAGCTGGTTGCGGCTTTAGCTTTTCCATCACCTACAGACTCCCCCGCTAGACGCAAAAATACATCTGAGCTAAGCATGCCATCGATAATAGGTTTAATTTCCGCTGCACGTGAATAATCGAGATAGATAACTTCAACACTACCTTTTTTGGCTGATGGCAGATCAAGCAGCTTGAGCATGTTTTTAAAGGATGTACGGGCAATACCCGGGCCACTGACAATAATACGATTATTGAGCCCGTCCTCTACCAGTGATAATTCTTGCTTTTGTAATTGTTTGAGTTGCCCAGCAATATGTACCGCCTCTCCGGCTGAAATATACTTAAGGTTAATAACCTCAACCGCAGTTTGATTAGCATCATCCAGTTTTCGCAAAATTCGTTTTACTTCATTCACGTTACTGCGGATATCAGAAATAACCAAATAGTTGCTTTGGGCAAACGCTAGCAATCTTGCTCCATTACTCAGTAGAGGCTTTAATACAGGTACCAAAGTGGCTGCCTGTACATATTTAACCTTGATAATCTCAGTCTCCAAGGTGTTGTCACCATTGCCACCGGCAAAATTGAAAGACTGAGTGAACGGAATAATTCGAGTCACGGCACCATCTTCGACGGCTTGAAATCCTTGCACCTGAATCGCGGACAAAATTGCTTGATAGAGTAAATCGGAATCAATTGGCTGCGGCGAGATAATGGTCACCTTGCCCTTAACCCGCGGATCTAGCACAAAGGATTTACCGGTGATTTCGGCAACACTTTCAATAACACTGCGGATATCTGCGTCACGAAAATTTATCTGCACAGTTTCTGTTGCCATGCCCTCAGCCGCTAGGCACCAACTCAAACAAAACACAGCGCCCAATTTACTGAGACGATCCATTCTCCTCACTAGCCGACACAAAGTCACGATCATTGCTTTTTCCCACTGTATTATTGAAATAATCATCTTTGGCGCTTTAATCCTAGTGTTGGTAATATTTTAGCCGAGAGACTAGCGGCATTGACATAAATAATTTCTTCACGGCCTTCGCGCATCAGAGTCACAGGAAGACTACTTGAGCTACTATAGCTCATCCACTTAACGGGGTCAGACATTAAATCTTGCACCGAAAGACCGTCAATCTGGACCACCACATCACCATCGCGTATGCCTGCCATAGCCTGAACATCCGCCGATAGATTGTTAATCTTAAAGCCCGTACTACCCCCTATATTAACCGGCACGGCACCAAACATGTTGGCCAGCGCAAACCCCTGCGTCTGGGTATCGATATCCTCGTCGCTTTCTTGTGACTCCATAATCACATCTGGCTTTTTCATTAATAATTGTTTATTGATGCCATTATCTCTGACCACAATACGATAAGCTTCAATATCAACTAGCTCCATCTTTCCGTTAAGCTTGTCACCCATCTGGTAAACCTGTTCTGGCTTCCCCTTAAATTTAAGCGTTGCCGACGAAGAGGCGCCGGACAACATAACGCCAAGTAGCTCTGCATTAATTTGCGCATTGACCAGATCTGTCTGTGTCTTTACTGGCGCTATAACCCTTTGGCGACCGAACCAAGTCCAAGCTACCATTTTTCCAGGCGCTACTCTAGTAACGACCGATGAAGCTGCCTTAGCTGTCTGCAACTGAAGACCTATCAAGACAACAAGGTAAAGAGAAAGTAAGGCCATCACTACAACTACCGCCAAGCGAGACAACTGTTGGGTGTTTTTTAGTTCAATCTTCAACATAGGTTATCTCCATGGATCCCTCAAGCAACTCTAGTGAAGATCGCTCAACCTTAAGAGACTGCACGTTAAATCCCGCACAGGCTATCTGGTGACTCAAACGCAATATACGATTACCATCAGCACCACTAAATCTTAACTCAAAGCCATTATTCAGGTCTCTAATCTGACCCAAGCGCAACTGGTTACGCCTGACTAATTTAGTTAGGTTGTCGCGACCGAATCCTTGCTGAATCTCGCGATTACCGCAGCCATTGGACAATTTTGACACCACGGCACTCTGTTGCTGCAACCACTGCAGATCGGTTTTAAGCTGATTTGATTGATCAACCAATTGATCATGTTTCTCCATTATCGGTGACAAAGCCACATAAATAACGGTAAAAAACAGCATAACTATCCCCGCCAGCAACAGCTGCCGTTCTCGAGACTGAAGATCACTTAAGCGATATCTTAAACTATCCATGAATTTTTTCATCGGTCAGACCCCTGTTTTGTTATCTCGGTGACTGATAACAAAAAAATCTCAGGGCCGGCAGCTTTATCCTGATTAAGGCTAAGTTGGTAGCCCGGAATTCTCAGCGTTCTTTCAGCCAACCCAGCACCACCAAGAAGCGTCAGTTTTAAACTGTCCTTGTTTGACGATAGGCCCTCAAGCTCACATTGACAACCAGCCATAATATTATCAATAGCTAGGAGTCCAGCTATAGGCTGGCCTTGCAGGCTTTGTTGCTGTTTAAATAATTGATTTATCCGGCTCTCAGCGTCCGCTTTGAGGGTCTGAATACTGGTATTAGAGCTGCTAAACAAGCGAGTGTAATTAGCTAATATATTTTGCTGTAATCCCTCAACCTCAGACTCCAAAGCATGATTAGCCGTCTGTAAGTAGCCCACCCATAGTGCCAAAAGGAGGCCAGCTGTAGCTGCCGCTGGCCACCAAAAAGACACCACCGTTTGCTTTGGAGCTGGCTTAAATTCGCCCGTCATCAAATTCAAGTTGGGGTCAATATGTGAAAAATGCCAGTCAACTGTGGAGGTGTTGATATCAGCACCTTGCGCCAATTGTTTAGGCACTATATCAACATCAGGCACGGAAATAGACAATCGCGGTGCGTGCTTAGAGTCCTGCATAAGAGTCTCTAATATCCTCCAGCCTATATTAGATTCGGCTGCAAAGCCGGTGTTCAATGACTGTCTGACCAGTAACATTCCCTCTCGCCAACCAACACTAATTATTCCTGGCTCCCAATGCAGTGCCATAAAATCAGGGACCATAGCCACAGCGGTGACACCTGCATTATCGGCAATTCGCCTCCACTCCTGCATATCTTGGCGACTAACAGCGAGGATATGCAGTTGGTCATCACTGCGTCCCTCTATTACAAAGTGCATCTCTTCGATGGGTTGCAAAATTCTATCTTCTAATAGCCACGGAATGAGCTCCGCCCACTTACGCTGGGGTGCAGACGGAATATCCACCGAATGTAGGCCAACTCTTTCGCTTGGAACCCACAAACTCATGGCCGAAGCATTAGTGCCCGCCACAGATTGTAGCGGATCATCTACACGATCGACCCGTTGATCGAGGTTATAAATATGCTCGACACTCATCTAAGTGATTTCTCCCATTAGACCCATCGCAACGCAGGCCGGCTGTACTATATTACCTTGTTGTATCAACTGCTCATTTGACTCTTCATCGTCACTCTTTTTGGCAAATAATTGCTCAGCCGCAGACTGCTCTTCTTTGTCAGGCAGGCTAGCTGGCACAACAGTAATCTCACGCGCAATGATAACTGGTTTGGCCCTACCTTTCCTATCCATTATGCTTTTAACTTGAATCCGGGCCTCGCCTAAAGTGACTTCAAGATAAAGTTGAAAATAATCAGACTTGACTGAGACGAGTGTTGGCGGCCAACGTTTTTTGACATCAAGCAATGGAATCAAGAAATAGGCCTCCAGCTCCTGATAAAAAGTATTGATGTCACTCATTGGCCTCAGCTGTTTGACTAGATCTAGAAACTGTTGCCCATTTTCCCCACCCAAGGCGAGAATTAATTGCTCTGACGCAGTATTAATATTGATGGGAGTTGAACCTGGTAGCGCAGTCATCCACGGCAATAGCATTTGCACTTCCTGCACAGAATAACCCTTAATCGCTGCGAGCTCAGACGCATCAGAAATAAAATCATTAGCGACCATTCTGGGGAATGTAAGTCCCTCATAATCCGGTTGCTCCGCACCCCAACTATTAATAACAAATGAATCCGAATCTACCCAATCAACAATAGTGGCTACTCGATCAGGGCTGGCGGGAATTTGAAGCATGTCCATGAGATTTAGCCAAGCTTTAGCCACACCCATAGTACCAAAATTATTAAGTTCATTATTGAGAGACGAACCGCGATAGGTGACAAAACTATTAAGATTTATTTTGCCCTGTAAGTCACTGACACAGCCTTTTAGCGTGCCCCCTTCCACGGGAAGCAAGGGCATTGCTTGGGCCCATATCTCGCCATAGTCATCAACATCCCGGTTATCATTTTTATCAGACAATAGCTCACCTGCCCAACCTTCCCCACTAATAGCTATTAATAACGCCTGGTCACCGTGCAAAGACGCGGAAGCCTGAGAAACATCAATCTGGTGACGATAAAAAATGTTGGTCAAAATAAGGACTACCGCTAACATCAGAATCAATGCAGCCAGCAGAGCCACACCACGCTGTTTTTGAGGCCCACTTTTAATCACGAACCACCCCCGGAAATAAACGAGAAGTCTCGCGCTCGTTCTCTAAGGTAATCGTTACTCTAATCATCCTTGGCAATGCATATTTACTTAGAGGCTGGTTAATTGGCGGCCAGTCTTTAGAGTAGCCAGTGCGACTAAGGTGCTCAAAAACTACATTTTCAACACCACCAATAAGGGTGAAGGTATTGCCGTCACTAAGCCGAGGTGACTCAGTAATAGCCCACGAGGTGCGCTGCAATTGTTGGTCACTATTGATTTTATAATCTACTCGCCGGACACCACTAGGATTAGATCTAACCATGGGCCCACCACCGCGGCTGAACCGAACGCCAAACTCGCTGGGATTAGTCAGATACGCATCCTCGACTTGCCCTAATCCATCGGCAAAACGGCGAGGCCTCATATGCAGCAAATCACGTCCAATAATCTGCCAGGCACGTTGTAATTTAACGTCTTCGGCAAGATCTGTGCGGCTACGTTCATTGGCACCCAAAACAACTTCCACCGCCTGATAGGACATTACTGACATTACCGCCAATATCCCTAAGGAGACGAGCACTTCAATTAAGGTGAAGCCATTTTGACGATTACTGGAATACAGGTTCAACATCTAATTTTCAACCAGATAAACAGCCAAGGTGGCCTGGTAATTTTTACTGTTAACTGAACCAGACTGAGCTTGATAGCGATACAAGTCTTGCCCCATAGCCTTCTCAACTTTCATTTCCCAACGCCAGTCCTGGCCAGCTTGCTTATCCACACCTTTGGTCTTTAAGTTTGGAAGGCCTGCGCTGGCTGTCCACTTCTGAGAATGCTGGTAACGCTCAAAAAGATGATTCCAAGCCACCTGATTAGCGAAAAAACGCTCTCTAATACGCAACCGCTCATCACTATACTGATGCACCATTTGGACGGCACTGCCTAACACTAGGCTCAGTATAAAAAGGGCAACCATCACCTCAATGAGAGTAAATCCTTTCTCCTTAGTCGAGTATTTCATAAGGCATTGGCCTCCAAAATCATCCTTGAGGTCTCATCATCCCAGACAAAAGAATAGATTAATGTAGAAGAATCAAAAGACAACTGAATGGCTCCTTGAGGCTCGACATAACCATCGGGCAAGAACGCCATTTCTGGCAACAGGAATTCTTTCTCTGTTGTTTTAACTTCATCTCTATCAATTACCCCCAGAGTCTGGGGTCGGCTTTGAGGTAATAGCTCTTCCTCCAACACCTCCATATCCCAGCCGATAATGGACTCTGTTCCCAATACAAAAGGCTGCGGCGAAGTCACTGCGATCCAGCGATTTTTGAAGTAGACCACCGCGACAAGCTCGGTAGCCTCTCGACTCTCATTGTCGGTGTTGGTGTTGGTAACAATGCCGTAGGCGGCACTCTCAAGTGAGGAGCGCTCTGATAATTGTTGCAGCCAAATAAGTAACTTGTCTGCCTCGGCTGAATAGCGCCGACTGAAGGCTTGGTTGATCGCCAACCCACTAATAGCAGACAAAATCACAATAATAGCAACGACAATGAGTAATTCGATAAGGGTAAAACCCTGAGCACGCCTCATAAACCCTACTTAAGCACTCGATTTATCTGATCAACAAAAGATTCAATCAAGATTCCAATTGCCCCAATCTTTATCTGAACCCTCTCCACCTTGAACGTTGTCTAAACCCAAAGTGTACACCTCAACCTGCTTACCGTGAGTGCCTGGATTTAAGTATTGGTATTGAATGCCATAAGGATCTGAGGGTAGCTTGTCTAAATAAGGTCCATTCCACTGAGCTGCTGTTGACCCAGAAGGTGCTGACACTAAGGCCTCTAAACCTTGAGACTGTGAAGGATAGCGATAGTTATCTAATCGATAGAATTTTAAAGCACTCTCAACTTGGCGAATATCTGAAGCGACCCGTATAGCCTCCGCTTTCACAACATTTCTAAATAAATTCGGTGCAATTGCAGCAATCATCAACGCCATAATGGTTACAACGATCATTACTTCAATCAGAGTAAACCCGCGCTGTGTTTTATTTGACTTCATTTTATTTAACTCCCCCTTTAACTTTATTTATATTTGATTCAACGATATTAGGCGAATAATTAAATCGCATTGTTCATATCCATAATGGGCAACATAATCGCCGCCACAATACCTAAGATCATCGCGCCCATGAGGATGATTAAGATTGGGTTAAGTAACTTTAAGAATACTTCAACTGCGTTATTTAACCTCACTGAATAATACTCAGCCACTCGCAGTAGCATTTTATCCAACTCACTGGATGCTTCGCCACTGCCTACCATATGAACCAAAAACCCACTACCATCTAGATTATCTTCTAGTGCCTTATGTAAGCTAGTACCCTGACGCATGGCCTCAGTAACCTTTTTAAATTTGCTTTGCAGCGAAAGGTTACTGACGACAGCAGCCGATATATTTAGCGCTGCCAATGCGGGAACCCCGCTATTTAGAAGCACACCTAAACTGCGAGCCCAATCTGAAATGTCGGCCATGCGCACCCATCGACCCACACCAGGCAAGGTCAGTATAAAAGCATGCCACCGCTGTTTGCGCGCAGCATTCTGCATAGCTTGGCGGAAACTTAAAACACTAAGAATGATTAACCCCAAAACATAAAGGCCATAATTCTGAGTAAAGTCGCTTAAACTAACCACGACTGTGGTAATCAACGGTAACTCACGATTTGAACTGGCAAATACCGCTGTAATCTTTGGCACCACCCAAACCATCATCATTGAAATCATAATGATTGAAACACTAATCAATGTCATGGGATAGACAAGTGCACGCGTGATGGTTTTACGGTTTGCGGCACTGGTTTCAAGTTCTTCAGCGAGGCGCAATAGGATCTTGTGCAGATGGCCACTCTCTTCACCCACCCCGACACCGGCGATAACACTATCAGGAATTTTATAGGGCGAACGTCGCAGGGCTTCAGAAAAACTGCGACCTTCAATAATCTCGCTACGCCAACTTTCCACCATACGCCGCTGCTTATCTGTCTCAGCTTGCTCGATGGTCATGCGCAAAGATTCTTCAAGGGGCAATCCAGACTGAATCAAAATAGCCTGCTGGTGAAGCAACAGTGAAAGATCAAAATTATCAACCTTGGCCTGGCGCCTAATGCGATAACCTTTATTCTTGCTAGCCTGATTCACCTCTGAGAGAGTCGATGGCAATAGTTTTTTGTCTTTTAATAGGCGTCTCGCTTGACGTTCAGAATCGGCCGCGATAACACCATCAACAAGTTTTCCGTCTGTATTGTAAGCCGAGTAATCAAAAGCAGGCATAGTCAGTTACACACTGGTGACACGAAGAACTTCTTCGATTGTAGTGACTCCGTCACAAACCAATTTTAGTCCCGCTTGTCGAATACTAGGCACTTGCCGGCGAATCGAAGCCTCTAACTCGATTTCTCCCGCATTTTCATGAATTAGCGTCTGTAATGGCGCATCCACCGTGACTAACTCAAACAAAGCTTGACGTCCTGCATAACCGGTGCTGTTGCATTTAGGGCAACCGCCAGCTTCATAAATAGTCTTGCCGAGCTCTAAACGTAATAACTCTCGATTAAATTCATTAGGCTGAACTGGCTTACGACAACTGAGGCAAAGCCTGCGCAGCAGCCGTTGGGACAGAATACCCCTGATAGTAGATGCCAGTAAAAAGCTATCGACGCCGAGGTCCTGCAAGCGAGTAATGGCGCCGGCCGCAGTATTAGTATGTAGTGTGGACAATACTAGGTGGCCGGTTAAGCTTGACTGAGTAGCAATTTCAGCCGTTTCTCCATCACGAATCTCACCGATCAAGATAACATCTGGATCTTGACGTAAAATGGCTTTTAAACCGCGCGCGAAAGTCATTCCAGCGCGTAAATTTATTTGGGTTTGACTAATGCCTGGCAAATCATATTCCACCGGATCCTCAACGGTCATGATATTGCGGCCCTGTCGATCCATTTGCTGTAACGCAGCATAGAGGGTTGTGGTTTTACCTGACCCTGTTGGGCCCGTGACCAAAATAATGCCGTGGGGACGACGAATTAAATCATCAAGTTGATCAGAGGTATCCTTAGGCATGCCCAGATCGTCCACCTGTAGCTTACCTGCATCTTTATCCAAAAGACGCATTACCACTCTTTCACCGTGACTTGACGGCATAGTGGAAATGCGCAAATCAATACTACGTCCTCCAAGTTTGACGCTCATGCGGCCGTCTTGGGGTAATCTTTTCTCTGCAATATCAAGTTTCGACATTACTTTAATACGAGAAATTAGTAGAGGTGTGATCTGCACTGACGGTTTTAGCACTGTGCTGAGCACGCCATCGAGACGAAACCGCACCAAGGATTCCTTCTCGTAGGGCTCAATATGAATATCAGAGGCCTTTTCTTTTAACGATTCCGCCAAAATCGCATTAAGAAGACGAATAATCGGCGCATCATCTTCAGAATCTAAAAGGTCGCCAGTATCTTCCAATTCCGCCGCTGCAGACTCCATGTCGACAAAATCTTTAATATCTTCCATCACTGATTCTGAGGAGTTTTTCCGGCCACTATAGATCGACGCCAACATTTTCTCGAAAGACTCACCATCAAGACGGGTAACGGCAGAAAATTTGTTGTTGGCTCGAATAACTTCTGAGATAGCCCACTGATTGGCTTGGGGCGACAATATCAGGTCACCTTCTAATTCCCGCAGTAACAGGCCGTTACTTCGAGCAAACTCAAAAGGCAATAATTTAATAGTCGATTCTGACATCGTGAATACCCGCTAAAGTCTTGTTATAGCAATATTAATCAATATCGTATATTACATGGAAAATCAAAACAATATGAGCAACCGCGTTAAAGTGCGCAGTTTCTAATCCGCTGAAGGTTTTGCTTTAGCCATAGGCGGAAATGGGAATGAACTAACATTACCACCACTTGCTTCGGTAATTTTTCCTGTTCCTTCCTTTTCAACCTCATCGATACGAACAATAGATTGCATAGGAATAAAGCTGCGCTTTATTCCAGAAAATTCATTTTTTAACTTCTCTTCAGCAGGATCAACTATCATTTGCGAACGCTCGCCAAATATAAACTCTTCAACTTCAAGAAAGCCCCAAAGGTCACTTTGAAAAACGTGTCGTGCATAGATTTCATACACATGCCCTTGATTGTGAAAAGTAATTCGATAAATGGGTTCGCTAGCCATAAGATGCCACTGTGATTGGTATAGAATTAAAGAAGGGGATAATACCACAAGCCGGTTTAATCACACTGCAAAATGTTGCGGATTGGGCCGCCAAGGCTATAATGCGCCTCTATTTGAAAAGAAATGTGTAGAGCATGCAGGAAAAGCCCATTAAGAAACTTCATATCGTCACTCATGGCTGTCAAATGAATGAGTATGACTCCTCTCGTATGCGAGATTTACTCGGTGAAAGTCATCAGATGGTCGCTACAGATAACGCAAAAGACGCAGATGTAATATTGCTCAACACCTGCTCAATTCGAGAAAAAGCCCAAGAAAAAGTCTTTCATCAATTAGGTCGCTGGAAGCACCTAAAAGAAGCTAAGCCTGATCTGATTATTGGTGTTGGGGGCTGTGTTGCTAGCCAAGAAGGTGAAGCAATTTCCAAGCGGGCCCCATTTGTTGATCTGATTTTTGGCCCTCAAACTCTACATCGATTACCAGAGATGATGGAGTCCCGAAAAGTTGATGGTGTAGTGATTGTCGATATCAGTTTTCCAGAAATTGAAAAGTTCGATCGCCTACCAACCCCAGAAGCAGACGGCGTCAGCGCGTTTGTCTCAATCATGGAGGGCTGCTCTAAATATTGTACTTTTTGCGTGGTTCCTTACACCCGAGGGGAAGAGGTAAGCCGCCCAATTACTGATGTCCTCGCTGAGATAAACTCTCTGGCCGAACAAGGCGTTCGCGAAGTTAACCTGCTGGGTCAGAATGTGAACTCTTATCGTGGCGACATGCCTGACGGCTCAATATGCGACTTCGCCGAATTGATACCATTTGTGGCCAGCATTAATGGTATCGATCGTATTCGCTATACCACTTCTCACCCTGTAGAGTTTTCTGACGCCCTTATCGATGTTTACAGCAGGGTTCCAGAGCTAGTAAGTCACCTGCACCTGCCCGTACAAAGTGGCTCTGATCGGATTCTAATGGCAATGAAGCGCGGGCACACCGCTATTGAGTACAAATCAAAAATTCGTCGCCTGCGAGAATTACGGCCCGACATTAGCATTTCTTCCGATTTCATTATTGGCTTCCCGAACGAAACCGAGGGTGATTTTGCCGCCACAATGAAACTTATCGAGCACATTGGTTTCGATACTTCGTTTAGCTTTATTTATAGCGCTCGGCCAGGCACCCCCGCGGCAGACTTGGCAGATAACGTGAGTGATGAGGTTAAAAAACAGCGCCTAAAAATCCTACAAACCCGTATCGTGCAAAACGCTAGTGAAATTAGCCGGCGAATGGTTGGCAGCACACAGCGTCTTTTAGTCACTGGCATTTCCCGAAAAGACCCAGGAGAATTACAGGGCCGCACTGAAAATAATCGAGTGGTTAATTTCCGCGCCAGCGACCACAGCCTTATCGGAGAATTTGCCGATGCGATTATTACAGAAGCTCTGCCAAACTCTCTTCGAGGAGTGCTAGCCTGAAGTTTTCATGACTAATAACTTCTTTTTAGGCCTTGGCATGAACAAAAGGGGGGTTTTGTAATAACTCTGTGACAAAAAGAGTTTACCCTTCTCTCAAGATCAAGCTATGCTAGGTATATAAATCAACTGTAGAGGTTTGTAAACACGCATTGAAACAAATGGAAAGCCATCCTGCTGCCCTTAACATCACCCTTGAGCCAAATGAAGCTCCCCGTCTTGCCTCACTTTGCGGACAATTTGATGATAATTTGCGCCTAATTGAACAACGGCTAAAAGTAGAAATACGTTCACGCGATAACTTCTTCGCCGTCTATGGCGAAGCTGAACCTGCTCAGCACGCTGCAGATGTTATCTATAATCTTTATCAACACACGGCTCACTCCGACCATGTATCTCCCGAAGAGGTACATCTACACCTGCGACAATATGAGAGAAGAAAGTCTATGGATCAATCGGCTAACACCATCCCTGCCCCCAGTGATATCGAAAACTTTTCGGTTATTCGCACTAAGAAAGGCAATATTATGCCCCGCGGGCTAAATCAACAGCGCTATGTGCGGGCCATGCAAACTCATGACATTAATTTCGGTATAGGCCCTGCTGGGACAGGAAAAACCTACCTCGCTGTTGCCTGCGCAGTAGAAGCCTTATTAAGAGATGAGGTGGAGCGCATTCTATTGGTTCGACCTGCCGTTGAGGCTGGCGAGAGATTGGGGTTCTTGCCTGGCGATCTGGCACAAAAAGTTGACCCCTATCTGCGCCCCCTATATGACGCTTTGCACGAGATGCTCGGCTTTGAAACAGTCGCAAAACTTCAGGAGCGCAATGTTATTGAAATAGCGCCTCTTGCGTATATGCGTGGCCGCACGTTAAGTGGTGCCTATATCATTCTCGATGAAAGTCAAAACACTACTCGAGAACAAATGAAAATGTTTCTCACAAGAGTTGGATTTGGCTCCACGGCCGTCATTACAGGCGACATGTCACAGATAGATCTTCCTCGTGGTGTTAACTCAGGGTTAGTGCATGCTTGTAGCGTTTTAGAATCTGTTGAAGATATTAGCTTCACTCATTTTGAGTCTCGAGATGTTGTTCGCCACCCGATTGTTCAAAGTATCGTAGACGCCTACGATGCTCATGAAAAAGAGTCCTAGCGCTCTAATTTATGACTATTTCCATCCACATTCAAAGGGCTTGCACCTCCGAGGAGTCTCCGGACGAAGCGAGCATTCACCATTGGGTTACTGCGGCACTGAGAACAACAGATACCTTAGAGCTCAGTATACGAATTGTAGATGAGAAAGAAAGCGCTCAACTAAATCGCCAGTATCGTGAGAAAACAGGGCCTACAAATGTTCTTTCATTCCCCTTTGACGCTGTTGTGCCAGAACCTCTACCGATACTGGGTGACCTCGTAATTTGCGCTCCCGTCGTAGTGCAAGAAGCCACTGAACAAAATAAGTCAATCAACGCGCACTGGGCACATATGATTATTCATGGTGTTCTACATTTGCTAGGGTATGATCATAGCGATGAGAAAGATTCGGAGATCATGGAAAGCCTGGAAACTGAAATTTTACTTGGCCTGGATTTCCCAGAACCTTACCTAGAGCCCGCAGGCAATGAAAAACCTAGCGAGCATTACTGAGATAACCATGAACGACGAATCGTCTAACCCAAATTCCACCGAACCCTCTTTTTTAAAAAGATTAGTTCGAGCATTTTCCGCCAATCCGACCAGCAGCGATGAAGTCGCTGACATGCTGCGAAGTGCAGAAAATGAATCAATTATTGATGCAGGCGCACTGCAGATTATGGAAGGTGCTCTAAAAGTATCCGACTTGCAGGCCCGGGAGATTATGATCCCACGATCGCAGATGAAATTCATTGAAGCAGACTTATCGTTAGAGGAAATTCTTAACACCGTTATCCAATCACAGCATTCTCGTTTTCCTGTAGTTGGAGAATCTTCAGACGATATTCAGGGTATTCTGTTGGCTAAAGAATTACTCCCCTTAGTGCTATCAGGCAAGGACTCTTTTGATCTAAAGAGTCTGCTACGCCCAGCCAATATCATTCCGGAAAGTAAGCGAATTAACATTCTGTTACAAGAATTTCGAGAACAACGCTACCATATGGCAATAGTGGTAGATGAATATGGTGGAGTATCTGGACTCCTGACCATTGAAGATGTTTTGGAGGAAATAGTCGGTGAAATTGAAGATGAGACCGATGAGCATGAACCAGAGCAAATTCGTAAACTAGGCGACAACCTATATTCAGTTGAGGCTATTACTGAAATAGCCGACTTTAACGAATATTTTGATGTCGGTTTGCCAGATGACGACTTTGACACCGTTGGCGGAATTGTTGTGCACGCCCTAGGCCGATTACCAAAAGTGGCTGAAAAGACTAGTATCGGAAATTTTGATTTCACGGTGCTCGCAGCAGACAAGCGAAAGGTAACCTTGCTACAAGTCTCTAAAACAATCTAATGAGAGGCAACGAAAAACTTCAACATTACGGCGGCCTGCTCTTTGCTGGAGCCATTTTTTCCCTTGGCCTAGCACCATTCAATTTTTGGCCCGCGGTGCCCATTAGCATTGCCCTGCTGTTCCGCACCCTGCAACATAAAACTATTAAACAAACGCTTTTAAATACTATAGCCTATGCTTTCGGTTTGTTTTTTGCCGGTGCCAGCTGGCTCTATGTCAGTATTCACGAGTATGGGTTTATTGCCGCACCCCTAGCCCTATTAGCGACAGCATTATTTTGTCTCTTTTTAGCCTTTATTTTTGCTATGCCCTTCGCCTTGAGTCCATTTATTCCTCAAACGCCTATTAGCTGGATACTCGCCCTTCCCTCTATATGGGTTCTTAGTGAGTGGATAAGAACCTGGTTTTTGACAGGATTTCCGTGGCTATTTGCCGGCTATAGTCACACCGAAACCTGGCTTAGTGGCTGGGCTCCTGTCGGAGGTGTTCTATGGCTAAGTTTTCTTAGCGCCTTTTCTGGAATACTTTTAACGTTGATTTTTCAAGGGCATATTAAGCTCTCTGCGGTTCGTCAATCAACGGTAGTTATGTTGTGTATTGTGGTCGCGGGTTATATCTTGCAGCAATATCAATGGACTGAAAAAAGCGGCAAACCTATATCAGTAGCGCTGATCCAGCCTAACATCCCGCAAGGTGAGAAATGGTCTAAAGAAAAACAGACTGCCATACTCTCACAATTAAGCGCACAAAGTGAGGTCCATTGGGATAAAGACTTGATTATCTGGCCAGAAATGGCTGTGCCAACTACTCCAGAACGCATTCCTGTCTTCATACAGGACCTTCAGAAAAGAGCCTTAAAGACGAATACAAGTTTACTCTCAGGCATAGTGACTTACGACAACGAAACCCGTCGTTATTTTAATTCAATGATCGCTCTGGGTCCATCCTCTGGACAATACAATAAAACACGACTGGTACCTTTTGGCGAATATGTACCCCTTGAATCATTACTGCGTGGGCTGATTAAGTTCTTTGACCTGCCCATGTCGTCAATTGCACGGGGGGCGGATAATCAAGAACCTTTTTCGGTGCAGGGACACTTTATTTCAGCGGCTATTTGCTATGAAGTGGTCTATCCAGACCTAGTCGCACGTAATAGTATCGATTCAGCGGTTATTATGACGGTAAGTAATGATACTTGGTTTGGGCGCTCTATTGGCCCCAAACAGCATATGCAGATGGCGCAAATGAGAGCCCTAGAAAATGCCAAGCCATTGATTCGTGGCACTAATAATGGCATTTCTGCATTAGTTGATCACCGAGGTCGGATCTACCAAACAATTGAGCTGCACCAGACCTTAGCGCTCTCTGGCACGGTGCAACCCAGAATCGGAGCGACATTATTTACTAAACTTAGGTCATGGCCTATCATTTTGATCGCCTTACTTATTTGTATCGGTTTAGTTAGGGCAAGAAAACAATATTGAGATCGTGGAGGTCCCAAGTGATGACAATCAATAAAGTATTACTTACCGTTTTAGTCGGTTTATCAATATCACTCTCAACCATTGCGTTAGAAATAGGTGATCAGGCGCCAGATTTCACCCTTGAGGCTACCGATGGCAACACCTACACCCTAGCGCAATTTCACAACAAACAAGCAATTGTGATTGCATGGTACCCAAGAGCATTCACATCTGGCTGCACTATTGAGTGCAAGTCTCTTGCAAAGAATGGTCATCTGCTTAAAAAGCTAGATGTAACCTATTTTATGGCGAGCGTGGATCCCTTAGAAACGAACAAAGAATTTGCCGCCGAAAATGAGGCTGACTTTCCCTTGCTCAGCGATCCCTCTAAAAAAGTCGCCACGGCCTATGATGTTCTGGCCTTTTACGGTGTGCCAATGCGCCATACCGTCTATATAGGTAAAGATGGCAAAGTTCTGTTTGTTGATCGCAATATTCAGGCCGCAACCTCAGCAGAGGATATGGTGGCTAAACTTAAGGAGCTTGGTATACCTGCCCGTCAAGCCAGCTAAAGTCCGACACTAGTTATTTTATAATCCCTGCGATGAATACTCTTCTGGGTATTCATCGTATGTGACTGTTAGAGTGGGCTTCATTCGCCTATAATTCACGCTTAATTCGTAAACCCTATAAGCAGTGAATATTAATGACCTCAGACGTAGTATATAACCCCGCTCAGATAGAACGAGAAGCCCAGAAGTTCTGGACAGACAACAAGATCTTTGAAGTCACTGAAGATCCTGACAAAGAAAAATTCTATTGCCTCGCCATGTTTCCCTATCCCAGCGGAAAATTGCATATGGGACATGTGCGCAATTATACAATCACCGACGTAATTGCTCGATATCAGCGCATGCAAGGGAAAAATGTGCTTCAACCCATGGGCTGGGACGCATTTGGCTTGCCGGCTGAAAATGCCGCCGTGGAAAATAAAACCGCACCAGCTCAATGGACCCATGAAAACATTGCTTACATGAAGGCACAGCTAAAGTCTCTTGGCTTTGGTATTGACTGGTCACGAGAATTGGCTACCTGTGAGCCCGACTATTATCGCTGGGAACAATGGTTTTTCACAAAGCTGTACGAAAAAGGTCTTGTTTACAAAAAGACCAGCGCAGTTAACTGGTGTCCTAAAGACGCCACCGTACTAGCCAACGAGCAAGTAATCGATGATTGCTGTTGGCGCTGTGACACCCCAGTAGAACGAAAAGAAATTCCCCAATGGTTCATACGTATCACCGACTATGCCGAGCAATTGTTGGACGATTTGGACGATTTGGATCAGTGGCCAGAACAAGTTAAGACGATGCAACGTAACTGGATTGGCAAGAGTCGCGGTATCAACGTTACCTTTGATCTTTCAGAGAGCATTTCTGGGCATCAAGACTTTGAGGTCTACACCACACGGCCTGATACTTTGATGGGCGTTACCTATCTAACATTAGCAACGCAGCATCCAATAGCACTGGAAGTTGCTCTAACTAATTCTTCCTTGGCAGAATTTATAGAACAGTGCCAAACACAACAGATATCCGAAGCTGAGATGGCCACAATGGAAAAGCGTGGCATAGATACTGGTATCACAGCCCTGCATCCATTGACTGGAGAACCTGTTCCAGTATGGGTGGGGAACTATGTGTTGATGGACTATGGTTCGGGAGCAGTAATGGCTGTGCCCGCTCATGATCTACGTGACCATGAGTTTGCTAAGAAATATCAACTACCTATAAAGCAGGTTGTGGCGCCAACAAACGACCAACATTGTGACGTTGATGTTGAAGCTTTTACTGAAAAAGGGCTACTCGTTAATTCAGGTCCCTACAACGGACTTGATTTCGCTGCCGCCTTTGATGCCATGGCAGCTGATCTTGAGTCCACTAATCATGGTTCAGTAACCACCAATTATCGCCTGCGTGACTGGGGTGTTAGTCGTCAGCGCTACTGGGGTACGCCTATCCCAATGTATAATTTGGCGGAGGGCGGTGAAATTCCAGTGCCTCTAGATAAATTGCCCGTAATTTTACCCACCGACGTTACGATGGATGGCATCCAATCACCAATTAAGGCAGACAAAAATTGGCGCATGGCCGACTTGAACGGCCAATCAGTTGAGCATGAGACAGACACTTTCGACACTTTTATGGAATCTTCCTGGTATCACGCTCGGTTTACCTGTTCCGACCTAGACAGCGCAATGCTCGACCCAGAGCGGGCCGATTACTGGCTTCCGGTAGATCAATATGTGGGCGGTATAGAACACGCTATTTTGCATCTGCTTTATGCTCGGTTTTACCACAAATTATTACGTGACGAAGGATTAGTCAGCAGTAGCGAGCCCTTCAAGAGTCTACTATGCCAAGGCATGGTGCTGGCAGAATCTTTTTACACTGAAAGCGCAGGCCGAAAAATCTGGCTGTCCCCCCGCGACGTTAAGGTTGAACGAGATGCTAAGGGTCGGGCCCTGACCGCCATTGAGATTAAAACCGGCCTGCCAGTCCACAGTGGCGGCATTACTAAGATGTCTAAATCTAAAAATAACGGCATAGACCCGCAGACGACTATTGATAAATATGGAGCTGATACAGTACGGCTGTTCACGATGTTTGCAGCGCCTCCAGAGCAAACTCTAGAATGGAGTGATGAGGGCGTTTCTGGCGCCTACCGTTTCTTGCGCAAACTATGGAAGATGGTTCATGATCACCTAAGCCACAATATTGTTGCTCCCATAAATGTCGACAGCCTTAACGAGACGCAAAAAGATCTGCGACGCAAGACTCACGAAACCATCGGTAAGGTTAACGATGACTATGGTCGGCGCAATACCTTCAATACGGCGATTGCCGCAGTTATGGAATTGCTAAACGATATTGCCAAGCTGAATGAGTCAGATGCGCAGTCTATCGCGGTAAGACATGAAGCTTTGACCTGTGCTATTTTACTATTATCCCCTGTGGCGCCGCATATCTGTCATAGTTTGTGGGCGACTCTGGGTAACTCAGAATCAGTCGCAGATGCTAGCTGGCCCGTTGTTGACGAGTCAGCCTTGGTTCGCACGACGATAACCTTAGTGCTCCAAGTGAATGGCAAGGTACGCGGTAAAATCGAAGTGTCTGCCGATATTTCCAAGCAAGGCATTGAAGAAATTGCCCTCCAAGATGCTAATGTTCAGCGCTTTATAGAAGGTTTTACCATTCGCAAAATTATTGTTGTACCTAGTAGATTAATTAACATCGTGGCTAACTAAGAGACCAGTGATGAAACAAAAAATATTGCTAATAGCCCTTACTTTCCTAGTCACTAGCTGTGGCTGGCAATTACGTGATACTCAGATTGCTCCTTCATCAATAGGAACTATTTACATCTCCTCAAGTAATCCTAGTAGCGCCCTGATCACAGAGTTAAGACGAGCCCTTAATACCTATGGCGTGAAGGTCGCGTCTAATTCTGCAAGCGCAAACTATGCTGTCGTTATTGTCGACTTTAGGCAAAATCATCGCACTGCAAGTCTTAACGCCAGCGCTCGAGTTGCCGAGTATCAGCTTAACGAAGATATTGATTTTTATATCACCGACCCTCAAGGTAATCAAGTAACACCTTTATCCACAGCCTCTGTGGAACGTGTTTATGAATTTAGTGAGGACGACATCCTAGCTTCAGATAATGAGGAGCAGTTTATACGCAACGGAATGCGCGAAGATATAGCGCGTCAAATATTGAATCGATTGCGCGTTTTGCCTCAGTAAATAGAGTGCTGAAGAAACCTAAGAGTAAGCGATGAAAATACGACCAGAGCAATTCAAAAACCACCTTCATAAAGATCTGTTGCCTGCCTATATGATTAGCGGAGATGAGCCTTTGCTAGCGCAGGAATCAGGCGACGCCCTGCGTCTTGCAGCCCGGCAGCAAGGATTCTCGGGAAGGGATGTTTTTTATAGCGATGGCAAATTTGACTGGGACCAACTGCACAATGAAGCTAACGCATTATCGCTATTTGCTGAAAAGAAAATAATCGAAATTAATATTAGTAATGGCAAACCTGGTGATAAGGGTAGCAAGGCAATCTGTGAACTCTGCGCTAACCCGAATCCAGATATTCTATTATTAATAGTCGCTCCTAAGCTTGAACGCGCGGCACAAAATAGTAAGTGGGTTAAAAGCATTGAATCCTTGGGAGCCCATGTCCAAGTGTGGCCTATCACGGGTGAACAATTACCGCGCTGGATTACGCAGCGCCTCCATGATTCGGGGATAGACGCAAACCAAGAGGCCGTTCAAATTCTTGCAGAGCGGGTTGAGGGCAATCTTTTAGCCGCCACCCAAGAAATAGAGAAGCTTAAATTGTTGGCGATAGACGGCAAAGTCGATGCAACAACAATGTCCTCGGTAGTTGCTGATAGTGCAAGATATAACCTGTTTGAGTTTGTCGACAAAATATTAATGGGAGATGCTCAATCTGCCGCGAGATCATTGCGAGGTTTGCAGAATGAAGGGACCGACGCAGTTCCACTGCTGTGGGCTATCACTAGAGAATTACGTATTCTTGTTAAGGCCAGTGAACAGGTAGCTAAAGGCGAGCACAGTGACTGGGCCCTAAAGAATGCTGGCGTTTGGGAAAAACGCTTACCACTATTTCGTCGCGCACTTAAACGATGCAGTGGCGCCCATCTTAGAATGTTGATGTATCAAGCGGGGGCCATTGATCAAGCTATCAAAGGTATCCGAAAAGCAGATACTTGGGACGAAATGACAACTCTGGTTCTATCTTTTGCTGGCAGCCAAATACTAAAACCAAGCAACGTTAAATTACTAATAGAAAGCTAGAATCAACCCTTCAGCTCAATCATATTTTTAATTTTACTAGTTTCCTAACCAAAAATAGACCACACCGGTAATCACCAGAATCCCGATTAAGTTGAGCACTAGTCCTTCTCTTACCATTCGTTCGACCGTTATCTTGCCAGTACCAAAAACAATTGCGTTGGGACCAGTAGCCACTGGCAACATGAAAGCACAGCTTGCGGACAGGGCTGCTGGCAACATTAAGAGTGCCGGTTCAAAACCAGCCCCTAATGAAGCCGCCGCGAGGATAGGCATAAGCAAAGCTGTGGTGGCGGTATTACTGGTTATTTCTGTAAGGAAGGTGACGGCCATTGCAACAACTGCTATCACCACAATAATTGATAAGCGAGTCACACCAGAAAGCGCATCTCCGATTGCTGTGCTAATGCCTGTGATCGCAAAGGCTTTTGCAATAGCAATTCCGCCAGCAAATAATAACAAAACCCCCCAGTGAATCGTGGAAGCCGACTCCCAATCCAATAATTTACCGCCAGAACCATTAGGTACCACAAACATTAGTACAACTGCCGTCAAGGCTACCGCTGCATAATTTGCAGACGGCACACCGAACCAAGTAGTCCAACCACCGAATGGCTCGCGCAGAGTGATCCAGGCTAGAGCAGTTAAACCAAATATGATTAACACGCGAATTTCTTCATGACGCCAGACGCCAACTTTAGGTATTTCTAGAGGTGTGCCATTTTTTAGATGGCGCGTCATCCACAAACTCGCTACCGGAATCATAATCACTACCACGGGTAACGCCCAAGCCATCCATTGACTAAAGCTTGGCATGGAACCCGTAGTTTCAGCATACACCTTAAGAAAAATGACATTAGGAGGCGAACCTATTGGCGTACCCAAACCTCCAATACTTGCAGAGTAGGCAATGCCCAGAAAAAGCGCTATAGCAAGCTTTTGACTTTCATCAGAATTTTCTACGCTGTCTATAACCGCATAGGCAACAGGCAATAACATAAGGGTGGTTGCAGTATTTGACACCCACATACTTAATGCAGCTGAGGCCACCATAAAGCCAAACACTAATCGACTCTGGTTCTCGCCACCAAATAGGTTCACCAAACCCAAAGCAATCCGTCGATGAGCGCCACTTTTTTCCATCGCTTTTGACAGCATGGCGCCGCCCATCAGTAAAATAATAAGCGGGTCACCATAAGCTTGAGCAACCTGCTTACCATCGAGTATGCCCAACAGAGGCATGACGCCTAAGGGAATCATAGACGTCGCTGGAATCGGGATCGGTTCAAATATCCACCATAAAGCACAAAGAATCGTCAGGCCAGCTGTCAAAGCCCCCTCTATGGCCCATCCATAAGATAGCATTAATGCCGAGACACTGGCTCCGGCCAGAGGCCCGACCCAAAGCATTAGCAGCTTAACTTGATCAGTCATTATTCGTCCTGTAACGTAAAGTCACCGCGCTCATAGGCCGTCACAATATCTGCCGCATTAGCCTGGTCTGATTCGTTGACCATGATCGACAGGTGTCCCATAACAGCGACCTCTCCCAAACCACCCTGTAATGAAGCCCCATGAAGGAATACCTGCAAGCCGGCTTGCTCGATCAAGTCTCTCAGTAATTGAGCTTCAAAATAATCACTACCGCGATACACTGAAATCATAACCGCCGCCGGCGTATACTATAAGCAACACCCCCTAAAAGGATACCCGAAGTATTCGCCAGTAAATCAAGTGGATCCCCATAACGATAGGCTGTCATAGACTGGACTATTTCCATGAGCAGCCCAAAGAGCACTAAAACAACACCAATCCTCCAGATCGAAAACCGATAACCATAAGCGCAAATGGCTAAGAAATACAGAGCCCCATAGGCGATGGAGTGGAGTATCTTGTCCTGCCCGCTAACCAGCCCTTGAGGCACATTGACAGGCAATAGCGACAATAAGGTCACTGCCACAATGGCCAACCAAAAAAACAGCTTGACGTTATTCAGTAGTGACATCTTAGTTCTCTGTTATCTGCTTATTTAAATGAGTATACCTATCCAAAGTCCCCACATCACACCATTCTCCTGAATAAAGGGTGCCGCTTATCTGATGGGAGAGGATTGCAGGTCGCAGTAAATTGCGCAATGGAAAAACATTCTCCTGCGGGTCGATATCCGCGAATAGTTCAGGTCTTAATACACTAATGCCACTATAGGTGTGTCGTTTCGACTCAAAGCCTATTCTATGATGTGCAAGCGAAAAATCACCCATTGGATTGTGCTTGGGGTTATCCACCAACACCAAATGGGCCAGATTATTCAACTCTAACGACTTCATCAGCAAAGTTTCAATGGGAAAATCAGTCCAAATGTCGCCACTAATCAACAAAAAAGGGGCTGTCCCTAAAAAGGATAGAGCATTCAAAATGCCACCCCCAGTCTCCAAAGGGTACTCTTCGCGAGACCAATTAATGGTCACTCCGAATTGACTGCCGTCAGAAAAATAGTCTTCTATTTGGTCTGCTAACCAAGAGATATTAATTACGATTTCGGTTATACCCGCACCCGCAAGCCTTTCAAGATGGTACGCAAGCAAAGGTTTCCCGGCGATCTCAAGCATAGGTTTTGGTGTTCTATCGGTCAGTGGTCGCAACCGAGCGCCCAATCCAGCGGCCAAAATCATTGCCTTCATAGCGGCCCACTCCGATCCTTATACCAACTTTGTTTTAGTAAATACGGCGTAATTTTTTGTTCAAACCAATCGCCAAATTCACGCGTCTCGGGGTAGCGATTGGCTATCTCTAGGCTATAGGCTACCACTAGAGATAGGTCATTCAAATAACCAACTTTGCCGTCTCTTAGCACCAATCGAGAAAATATACCCATCACTTTTATATGTCGTTGCAACCCCATAAGGTCGAACCAACGTAAAAAAACCTGATCGTTAACTTTATTTATTAACCCCACCTGTTCTAACCTTTGCTTATAATTTAGAGCTCTTTTCTGGACTAACTCCACGGGCCAACGCACGTAGCAATCCTTTAAAAGAGAAACTAAGTCATAAGTAATAGGGCCTTCAACAGCATCTTGGAAATCAATCACTCCAATGCTGTCATCCTCCAAAATCATTAAATTGCGTGAATGGTAATCTCGATGAACAATCACCTTGGGTTGCTCTAGAGCACTACCGGTTAAGTCGCTATAAAGTTTTTCAATCATAATCTGTGCCGCAGCATCGATCTCGACTCCAAGCAGTTCTTTTACAAACCATTGTTCAAATAAATCGAGCTCATTAGACAAAGCCTCTAAGTCATATGGTGCGAAAACCTGAGGGTTAGCGGATAATTGTTGAATTGTCAGGAGCATGGACTCTGCCTGTTGGTAGCGATAATCAACAGACTTATCTGTAAGGACCGTTTGTAATAATATTTCACCAAAGTCTTCTAGCAATAAAAAGCCACGACTGAAATCAACTGCTCTGAGTGAAGGCCGCCTTATGCCTGCAGCTTTAAAGACCAATGAAATATCAACATAAGCCTGGTTCTTTTCCTTACTTGGCGGCGAATTGACAGCGATGAGGCTCGGTTGAGTATTTAATCGATAGTAGCGGCGAAAACCAGCATCACCCATGAGAGGCGAGACATGTAGCGGCTCAATAAGCTTGCTGTCAACGGGCAGATAAGCCAAAATCCAGTCTATAAAATCCTGACTAAGATCGCTATTCATCAGTTTCTATTCCTCCAAAGGAGGTTGATTTATCAGCTAAGACCACTGTATCTATACTCCCTTGGCAATAAAATTTAATTTTAGCTCATTTAAGTGATTTGATCGCGCTAATAGTCGAATATATCAGGTAAAATGTGAGTGTATTAATATGACTGTTGGACTCTGGCCCTGATGCTAGCAAATCAATACATTTCTACCCGCCTTCATCTGCGTTTTATAATTGCAGTGACCATCAGCCTCGCATGGCCGATTACAGTGCTAGCGACTGAAAATGACGCCGGGCCACACAACCTTGACTGGGTCAAAGCTCAGGCTATGACGGACGAGCAACGCAGTAAACTCGCCGCTGATTGTTGCGGTGCCTATCTTGAACCTCAGCATGATGGTCAAGATGCTAATTTGAAAATGGAAGATGCGCCCCTAAGAATTAGAGCGATCGCCACTGAAGCTCCATCTGATTCGGTGGCGATCTTAGAAGGTGATGTCCAGATATCCCAAGGCAACCGTGAGGTTCGCAGCCGTTATGCTAGAGTTGATAAGTCGACAGGTCAGGTTTCCTTAGAAGGCAATGTGCAATTTCGCGAACCAGGTCTACTACTCCTTGGTGATCGGGCGACCATTGACATGGCTACCCGAAATGTACAGGTCCACAATGTCACCTATGTTATTCATGAAGCTTCAATCCGCGGCACTGCCAAAAATCTGAATCGAAATGCTAAAGACATTATCGTTATCAATGATGCTTCCTACTCGTCCTGCGAACCCGGCGATTCAAGCTGGCATCTAGTGGCTAAAGAAATTGAAATTAATCAAAACACTGGTTTCGCCACGGTTAAAAGTGCCCGCATAGAAGTCAAAGATGTTCCGATTTTCTACTTACCCTACATGAAATTCCCAATCGATGATCGTCGCTCATCAGGGCTACTGTTTCCCGCGATCGACATGAATCAGAAAAATGGCTTAGATTTCACCCAGCCTATTTATTGGAATATTGCGGAAAATTACGATGCCGCTATATCTCCACGCTATATTCAACATCGTGGTTTCGGCCTAGAGACGGACTTTCGGTATCTGAATAGTTGGTCAGAAAATAAAGTTTCTGCCGCTTTTTTAGCGAATGACAAGGGTGGAAATGACGCTGAAAAAATTGACCCCCTCACTGGGCTTTATCCGAACGAGGGTGAAGATCGCTATATGTTTAATTTCAACCATCTTGGCGGTAAAGGCCTACCTTGGTCTACCTTTGTAGATTACAACAAGGTCAGCGACATACGATATGTGCGCGATCTTGGCAACATGACGATCAATGAAACTAGCAGAACTCACTTGCAACAGCGGGCCCATGCTAGCTATAAAACCGACCATTGGAACTACCGTATCGGAAGCCGAGACTATCAAGTGATTACGGAAGGATTAGATGACCAGTATTCTGTGGTGCCTAATGTCTCTATCAATGGCTACTATCGTTTTACCAATAATGTAGTGATTGACCTTAACAACCAATACACCAGATTTAACCACAGTAATCCAAGCATGGTGGAAGGCAGTCGAAGTCGAATTGATTACGGCATAAGCTGGGATCGACACTGGAATTGGGGCTACTTCAAGCCTAAAGTAGAAGTGAAACACCTTTCCTATAACCTAGACAGCCCAGATGGTCTGTCAGCCCAGCTAACTAACAGAACCCCAGAGATAACCATTCCGGTATACAGTCTTGATACTAGCGTGTTTTTCGAAAGAAACTCAAACTTGATGACTGGGTATACCCAAACTTTTGAACCGCGAGTGTTTTATCTAAAATCGACCTACAGAGATCAATCATCTCTACCTGATTTTGACACAAGAGAGCTCACCCCTTCTTATGAAAAGCTGTTTCGTGATGGCCGCTTCGTCGGCGGCGACAGGATCTCTGATGACAAGCGTTTGACGGTAGGTTTTACCACTCGTTTCATTGACCAAGCAACAGGCCAGGAAAGATTCAGAGCTAGTATCGCTCAGTCTATGTATTATACAGAGCGCTTAGTGACTTTGGCGGCAGCTCCCACTACGCAAGAATTATCTGATAGGGGTCGGGACAAATCTCTCATCGCAATAGAACTAACAGGACGATTCAATAAAAAATGGCGCTTCAGTGGCGACCTGGTCTATAACGATTTCGATCACCATCTAGAAAAAAGTAGTCTAAGCCTTCGTTATAATGATCGAGAAAGACGATTATTCAACTTCACTTACCGATATACTAGTAGGGAATCTAGATTATATGATATTCAGGCCGTCGACCAAGATATAAAACAAGCTAATGTATCGGCGTTTGTTCCCTTGTCGAGTAATTTTAATCTCGTAGGGCGTTGGAGTCATGATTTTACTAATCGCAGAGAACTTGAAGTGTTCGCTGGGTTCGAATACAACAACTGTTGCTGGAGGGCCTCCCTTGTCGCCCGCAGATGGTTAGATAGGAACGATGAGGTATTTTTTCCCGAGCGAGATTTAAGAGGCAAAAACGGTCTCTTTTTTCAAATACAATTTAAAGGTCTGGCAGGTAGTAGTGGCCGGGTAGATACAATGTTACGTAATGGTATTTATGGATATGAACAGACAGAGAACTTCTAAACAAAAACTCAGCGGGTTAATCTTAGTCATTAGTATGCTTTTTTTGCCAAGTATGGTTATCGCGCAAATTAAAGTGTTGGATAAGATAACAGCGATCGTTGATGATGATGTGGTCTTACAAAGCGAGCTAGATCAAAGAATGATGGCGGTACTAGACCAGATACAAGCCTCTGGCACTAAGGCACCACCGCAGGATATTCTCACGCAACAGATACTCGAACGACTAATCTCTGAGCGCCTGCAACTTACGATGGGTTACGACGCGGGCATTCGTATCACTAATGAAGAGCTTAATCAGGCTATAGATCGCATTGCTTCAAACAATAAACAAACTATGGATGAATATATCGATCAGCTTGCCCTGCAAGGTAGCAGCGTCTCTATAATTCGAGAAGAGATCCGCAATGAAATGACGATCCTTCGCGTTCAACAAGGCAAGGTAATGCGACGCATCAGGATTAGTGAGCAAGAATTAGATAATTTTTTGAGTTCCGAAGAAGGTCGCTTTGTCACTTCCCCTGATGTCAATATTGGTCAAATTTTACTGTCAATATCAAGCGGATCTAAAAAACAAAAAATCGACGGTATACTAGATCGAGCCCAAGCATTGTTAGATCAAGCTAATAATGGAGAAGATTTTAGATCGCTAGCGATTGCCAACTCAGCAGATCAATCGGCCCTTCAAGGTGGCGACCTTGGCTGGAGGAAAATGGCGCAATTACCCGGGGTTTTTATTGACGCTGTTGAACAGCTAGACCTCGGTGAGATCTCCAGCCCTATCCGCAGCGACGCAGGCTATCATTTGATTAAATTGTATGAGCGCCGTGGTGGTGGTAAGCAGCTGATAGAACAGCACTTCGCCCGACATATTCTAATTAAACCCAATCAAATTCGCGATGAAATCACGACTATTGGCCAACTCAATAACCTGCGTGATCGTATTATCGCAGGGGAAGACTTCGCTATTCTATCTAAAGAATTCTCAGAAGATCCTGGGTCTGCTCTAAATGGAGGCGAATTAGGCTGGTCTACGCCAGGAATGTTTGTTCCTGAGTTTGAACAAACCATGAATACCATTCCAGTAAATAACGTCAGTGCGCCTTTCTTATCTCAATTTGGATGGCATATTCTGCAAGTTACTGAACGTCGGCAACAGGACTTCAGCGGTGAAATTCTGAGAAACAGAGCCCAAACCATGCTCCGGCAGAGAAAGTATGAAGAAGAACTTCAGGTCTGGCTTCAGGAAATACGTGACGAGGCCTTTATCGAAATAAAAGAGCCCTCTCAGTCATGACGCTAAATCTGGCATTGACTCCGGGGGAGCCCTCCGGGGTCGGTCCCGACTTAGTCATCCAACTGGTCCAGCAAAAACAGCAACAACAGCTTATCGCGTTCGCAGATCCAGATATGTTGGCGGCACGCGCAACTATGCTGGGTCTGCCGCTTAATCTGGTTGAAGTGCAAGACGACTTTGTCTCATCAATACCCGGCGAACTTGCTTTTGTTACGTCCAAAGTAGCTATGCCAGTCGAGCCTGGCGTGCTAAATCAAGCCAATGCGCCCTATGTGCTTAACTGTTTAGATGCGGCTATCGCTTCCTGCCAAGAAGGCCTTTGTCAGGCGATGGTCACCGGTCCAGTGCAGAAATCGATCATCAATGATGCTGGTATTAAATTTAGCGGCCATACTGAATATTTAGCTGAAAAAACCAAAAGTGATACGGTGGTTATGATGCTCGCAACGGAAGAATTGCGCGTCGCTTTAGCTACGACACATCTCCCCCTTCGCGAGGTTCCTGATGCTATTTCGGTTGAGCTACTAATGTCCGTCATCGATGTGTTGTATCAAGACCTTCAAAATAAATTCGGTATCAAGGACCCTACAATACTGGTCAGCGGCCTTAACCCTCACGCAGGAGAAGGTGGTCATTTAGGTCACGAGGAAATTAACGTTATAGCACCGGTGATTAGACACTGCCGGGAGGCAGGGAGAAATATAGTCGGACCCCTGCCCGCTGACACGCTGTTTACCCAGAAACACCTTATGGGCGCAGATGCAGTTCTAGTTATGTACCACGACCAAGGTTTACCAGTGCTCAAGTATCAGGGCTTTGGCAGAGCAGCGAATATAACCCTTGGTCTGCCTATTATTAGGACGTCGGTCGATCACGGTACGGCGCTGGATATTGCCGGTACAGGCTCTGCTGACATTGGCAGTTTACATGCCGCAATAAAGGTCGCCGTACAAATGGCAAGTGCCCAAATATGAAGAAGGATCACCAAGCTCGCAAACGATTCGGTCAGAATTTTCTTATTGATCAACAGGTAATAAGCCAGATAATCTCTGCGATTGGTCCGAAAGTAGATGACAACCTGATAGAAATCGGGCCTGGCACTGCAGCTCTCACTGAGCACCTAATAAAGCGATGTCCCAGCATGTCTGTTTTGGAGCTGGATCGTGATTTAGTAAAGTTTTTAGGGGCTAAATTTGCTGATTATCCTGATTTTAAGATTCACAGTGGCGACGCCCTAGATGTGGATTTCACCCAATTTTATGATGGTCGGGACTTGCGGCTCGTTGGGAACTTGCCCTACAACATTTCTACTCCAATTCTTTTTCATCTATTGCAAGTAGGTCATCTGATTAAAGATATGCACTTTATGTTGCAGCGGGAAGTAGTGGACCGTCTAGGCGCGAGTCCTGGCAGCAAGACATATGGAAGACTATCGGTAATGATTCAATACCACTGCCAAGTAATGCCTATTATCCCTGTTCCTCCCGAGTCCTTTAGGCCAGCGCCAAAGGTGCAATCTGCCGTGGTGAGATTAAAGCCGCACCGACAGAAACCCTTTATCGCTGATAATGAAATCTTGTTTAGTCAGGTCGTTAATCTGAGTTTTCAGCAACGGCGTAAGACCCTAAGAAATTGTTTAAAATCGTTGTCACATTGTTTGGATGGATTAGAGGGGCGGCTCGATCTGTCAGCCCGTCCAGAGCAGCTGTCTGTTGGTGATTTTGTCACAATCGCAAACCATATCAACCAAACTATGAGTGAGACCTAATGACTACTAGCACCCAGCCCATTACGATTACGGTCATTACTGAGTATCTAACCGAACAGTCCCAACCTGAAGAAGGTCGCTATGCATTCGCCTACCATATAACGATTAAAAATCAGAGCGTCCGGTCAGCAAAAATACTGACCCGACACTGGATTATTGTTGATGCCAATCAAGAGCGTAAGGAAGTGCATGGCGAAGGCATTGTCGGAAAACAACCTATCATTTTAAGTGGTGATAAGTATGAATATACCAGCGCAGTGGTGCTGGACACCCCGGTGGGCACTATGGAGGGGTCATACCAGCTTGTCGATGACGGTGGCGTGACCTTTAATGCGCCGATAGAGCCATTCCTTCTCTCCATCCCCCATGCCGTTCATTAGGTGACTCATTACGCTGTAGGGGACATTCAAGGCTGTTTTGAGGCACTGACCAAGCTCTTAGCGAAGATTCAATTTGATCCAGATCAGGATTGTCTGATTTCTGTAGGTGATCTCGTCAATCGAGGCCCGCAGTCACTAGAAACTTTACGTTATTGCAAAGATTTAGGAAGTTCGTTTGCCACGGTATTGGGCAACCACGATCTACACCTACTTGCTATAGCTCATGGAGTAAAAAATCCAACCTCAAAGGACACGTTCAATCCGATACTTGAGGCCTCAGATAAGGATGAATTGCTGGGCTGGCTTCAACAACAGCCCCTACTGCTAAACGTTAAAGGTTATACCATTGTGCACGCAGGAATACCGCCGCAATGGTCTATTGTAAAGGCAGAGAAGCTTGCCAATGAGGTCAACTGCGCATTGACCTCTGAGAATAGCGGTGCTTACTTCAGCGCCATGTACGGTAACTACCCACTACTTTGGTCAGATGACTTAGATGAACCGGCGAGACTGCGGGTCATCACTAACTACCTCACCCGCATGAGATTTTGTACCGCGAACGGTGAACTTGACCTCGACACGAAAAGTACCATCAATCCGCCTACGGGTCATAAAGCTTGGTTCAACCACTCTCGTCGAAAAACAGAGGGTGATAAAATAATTTTTGGCCACTGGGCCGCTTTAGAAGGGCGTAATTGCGGGGACAATCTATTTCCGTTGGACACTGGCTATGTATGGGGTGGTCCCATGAGGATCATGAACCTAGATACGGAAGAATATATTCACCTAAATACTTAGCTAAGGTTTTATGGACTTCACGTTAACGGACACAAAAAAGCCGAGCACTTGCTCGGCTTTAATCGTTTATGTCGAGAGGCTACTCAGCAGCGACTTCTACCACTTCACTAGACACGTCAGCCATATCACGACCCACAAGCTCAACATAAGCCATAGGCGCCTTATCACCGGTACGATTGCCGCACTTTAATATACGAAGATACCCGCCCGGTCGCTCCAAAAAACGCGGCCCAAGATTAGAAAACAACTTTCCGACTGTCGCCTTGTCACGAAGGCGGTCAAAAGCCAATCGACGATTGGCAACACTGTCTTCCTTCGCTAGCGTAATAAATGGCTCAGCGAAACGACGAAGCTCCTTTGCTTTAGGCAAAGTCGTCTTTATAAGCTCGTGCTCAATCAGCGACGCAGTCATGTTGCGAAACATTGCCCTTTTATGAGTACCTGTTTTGTTCAGCTTGCGGCCACTATAACGATGACGCATGATTTATTTCCTTAATTCGTTGCTTACTTAGCAATTCTTTCTAAATAAAATAACTTAACCTAGCTCGCGTTCACTCTTAAGACTAGCCGGAGGCCAGTTTTCGAGTCGCATGCCCAATGACAAACCACGTGAGGCTAAAACATCTTTAATTTCCGTCAGCGATTTCTTCCCTAAGTTCGGCGTCTTCAATAACTCTACTTCCGTACGCTGGATTAAATCGCCAATATAGTAAATGCTCTCAGCCTTAAGGCAATTTGCAGATCGCACAGTCAGTTCAAGATCATCAACCGGACGGAGGAGAATAGGATCAATCTCTTCTTCCTCCTCTTCAGGCTCCGCAGCTGTTTCTCCCTGCAAATCTACAAACACCGCCATTTGCTGTTGCAAAATAGTAGCAGCCCGGCGAATAGACTCTTCAGGGTCAATCGCGCCATTAGTTTCAAGCTCCAAAACTAACTTATCAAGATCGGTGCGGTTCTCAACGCGCGCGTTTTCGACGCTATAAGACACTTTCAATATCGGACTAAAAGAAGCATCAAGTTGTAGACGACCTATGGTAAGACCTTCGTCGTCACTAACACGAGCATCAGAAGGCTGATAGCCTCGACCTCGCACTACAGTCAACTGCATGTTTAGCGCTGTTTTACCTGAGATAGTAGCAATAACATGTTCGGGGTTAACAACCTCTAGATGACTATCACACTCAATGTCTCCAGCGGTTACCACACCTGGGCCTTTTGCCGTCAATGTCACTGTTGTTTCGTCTCGCCCTTCCATTACGACCGCTACACCCTTCAGGTTAAGCAGTATTTCCATAACGTCTTCTTGGATACCTTCAATTGTACCGTATTCATGCTCGACGCCATCAATCTGAACATCAACAATGGCACATCCAGACATCGACGATAACAGGATGCGACGAAGCGCATTTCCTAATGTATGACCAAATCCACGCTCTAACGGCTCAAGAACAACCTTAGCATGCGTGGAACTATAGGCAGTTACATCGATATTTCGCGGTGTAAGCATTTCAGTAGCAGAATTGTGCATATTATTACCTGTAAGAGCTGACGGTCATTATTTAGAGTAAAGTTCTACGATCAGATTCTCATTAATCTCTGAAGGCAAGTCGGAACGATCGGGGATTCGAGTAAAAGTGCCTTCCATTTTATTACTGTCTACACTAATCCATTCAACTTCCCCTCTCTGTGCGGCAAGCTGCATAGCAGTTTGCACACGGAGTTGCTTCTTAGACTTCTCGCGGAGACCAACGACATCTCCCTCGCTGACACGGAATGAAGCAATATTCACTTTTTCGCCATTCACTAAGATTGAATTGTGCGCCACCAATTGACGCGACTCAGCACGAGTAGCACCGAAACCCATTCTGTAAACGACGTTATCAAGACGTGACTCTAACAAGGTCAATAGGTTTTCACCGGTATTACCCTTAGTTCCAGCCGCAGCTTTATAGTAGCCTCTAAATTGCTTTTCCAACACGCCGTAAATACGACGTACCTTTTGCTTTTCACGCAACTGCACGCCGTAATCTGACAAACGTCCACGACGCTGTCCGTGCTGACCTGGTGCACTATCTGCACGACACTTTGATTCTAGGGGGCGTACGCCACTTTTAAGGAACAGATCTGTTCCTTCACGACGCGACAGTTTACAAGTTGGTCCAAGATATCTAGCCATTATTGTTCTCTCTTACACTCGGCGTTTTTTAGGAGGACGGCAGCCATTATGTGGAACTGGCGTCACATCCGTGATGTTAGTGATTTTGTACCCGGCATTATTGAGCGCACGAACTGCTGACTCTCTGCCCGGCCCAGGGCCCTTTACTTGGACATCAAGGTTCTTCAACCCATAGTCCTTGGCTGCTTCGCCAGCACGTTCTGCAGCTACCTGAGCCGCAAAAGGTGTACTTTTACGCGAACCACGGAACCCAGACCCACCTGAAGTCGCCCATGACAGGGTATTACCCTGACGATCGGTGATGGTCACAATAGTATTATTAAACGACGCATAAATATGCGCCACTCCGTCAATGACGGTCTTCTTTACCTTTTTACGGGCTGGTTTAGCTGCTGCTTTTGCCATTACAAACCGATCCTAATTATCGTTTAATGGGACGCTTGGGACCTTTACGGGTGCGCGCGTTCGTTTTGGTGCGCTGTCCACGCACCGGCAAATTACGCCGATGACGAAGACCGCGATAGCAGCCCAAATCCATCAAACGCTTAATATTCATACTCGTCTCTCTACGCAGATCACCTTCAACTTCGTTTTGCCCTACGGCAGTACGCAGTTGATCAAGCTGACCATCGTTTAGTGCAGAAATTTTAGTGTCTTCTGCAATGCCCACTTCCGCACAAATCTTACTCGCGGTAGGGCGTCCAATACCAAACACGTACGTCAGTGAGATCACTGCGTGCTTGTTATCAGGAATGTTGACACCGGCAATACGGGCCATTCACATTACTCCACTTATACTAAGGGTTTAATCAGTACCCCGGCCTTGCAGCAAGACTGCAAAAAGGCGCGGTAGAATACCGATAGATCAACCAAAAATCAACCAATTATCCTTGACGCTGCTTATGACGCGGTTCAACACTACAAATAATACGAACCACACCCTTACGGCGGACAACCTTACAATTTCGACAAATCTTTTTAACCGATGCGCGTACTTTCACAGCATCACCTCTCTATCGACGGCCAACGTTTTTAAGGTTGGCCTTTTTCATCAGCGAATCATATTGTTGTGACATCAGATGTGACTGCACTTGAGCCATAAAATCCATTGTTACAACAACCGCAATTAATAGCGACGTACCACCCAGATAAAACGGTACATTAAAGTACACGTTCAAAAACTGTGGCATCAGACAAATCAAGGTAATGTATACACCACCAATCAATGTCAACCTGGTGGTGACACTATCAATATATTTGGCGGTGTGCTCACCAGGACGAATCCCGGGCAGGTATGCACCACCTTTTTTCAAGTTATCAGCTACTTCTCTTGGGTTGTACATCAACGCCGTGTAAAAGAAACTGAAAAATATAATCAAACTAGAGAACAGCAAAATATAAAGAGGCTGTCCTGGACCTATCAATATCCCTATATCTTGCAACCAAGCTGGCGCATTAACTCCCTGCCCAAACCACTGACTTATAGAGGCTGGAAATAGCAGTAAGCTACTGGCAAAAATTGCTGGTATCACACCGGCCATATTAACCTTTAATGGCAAGTGAGATGTTTGCGCATTGTAGGCTTGGCGACCTTGCCGTTGAGCATAGTTAACTGTCAAACGACGCTGTCCACGCTCAATAAAGACTACAAAATACACCACACCAACAGCAATCAACAATATAACCACCAGCATCAGAGGATTAAGATCACCCTGCCTCGCTGATTCTAAGGCCTGACCAATTGCACCGGGAATTCCCGCTACAATACCGGCAAATATAAGCATTGAAATGCCGTTACCAATACCGCGCTCAGTGATCTGTTCACCTAACCACATCAAAAACACTGCACCTGCGACCAACGATGAAATAGCAACCGCATAAAACATGGTACTTACTTCATAGGCTAGCCCTTGAGAGGCAAATCCAACCGACATTGCCGTACCCTGGATTGCCGCCAACACAACCGTCCCGTATCGGGTATATCGGTTGATCGTTCTACGTCCGCTATCACCTTCTTTCTTAAGCTGCTCAAGCGACGGTACAGTAGCCGACAAAAGCTGCATAATAATCGAAGCCGATATATAAGGCATAACACCCAATGCCAAAATACTTAATCTCTCCAGCGCACCACCAGAAAACATGTTTGCCAACCCAAGAAACGTCCCTTGGTTCTGAACAAATAGATCTGCCAAACGATCTGGATCAAATCCTGGCACCGGAATATGCGTACCGATACGGTAGATGATAATAGCCATGAACAAAAAGCGTAGACGAGCCCACAGCTCGCCTAATCCTTTTTGATTGCCCACGGGCATACCACCTGGTTTAGCCATTATTATTTACTCTTCTACTTTGCCGCCAGCAGCTTCAATAGCTGCAATGGCACCTTTAGTTGCCCCGACACCTTGCAAAGTAACCGCTTTAGTGACTTCGCCAGAGCAAAAAACTTTAGCTCGAAGAATATTAGTGTTAATCAGCCCCGCCTTACGCAGTCCCTCGATATCAATGATTCCACCTTCTACCAAATCAAGTTCAGATAAACGAATTTCTGCTGTGACTGCCGCCAACCTGGAGGTAAAGCCATATTTAGGCAGACGCTTTTGAAGAGGCATCTGACCACCTTCAAACCCAGGACGAATACTACCACCAGAGCGCGACGCCTGGCCCTTATGGCCACGACCAGCTGTCTTACCTAAACCACTGCCGATACCACGGCCAGCGCGTTTAGCTTCTTTTATTCGACCCGGAGCCGGGCTAAGGGTATTCAGACGCATCTTAAGCTTCCTCAACCTGTAACATATAGTTAACTTTATTAATCATTCCGCGCACTGATGGGGTATCTTCAACCTCAACAGTATGCCCTATCCGACGCAAACCCAAACCCATCAAACAAGCTTTATGGTTCTTTAACCTACCAATAGAGCTCTTAGTTTGGGTCACTTTAACTTTCTTTATTTTCGCTTTAGCCATGATCTACATCCAATAACCGACGTGCCTAGAAGGCCGTCACTTAGTTGAGAATTTCTTCCACCGATTTACCGCGTTTTGCTGCAACATCGTCCGGAGAACTCATTGCTTCCAATGCCTTAAACGTTGCTCGCACAACATTGACCGGATTCGTAGAGCCATAGCACTTAGCTAAAACGTCCTGAACACCAGCCAACTCTAATACAGACCGCATCGCTCCACCGGCAATAACACCTGTACCTTCAGACGCAGGCTGCATATAGATCTTAGACGCTGCATGTATACCTTTAGTCGGATATTGGATCGTAGTTCCATCTAAGGAAACCTCGATCATATTGCGCCGTGCAGCTTCCATAGCCTTCTGAATGGCCATCGGAACTTCACGCGCCTTACCGCGACCAAAGCCTACCTTACCATTGCCGTCACCAACAACAGTGAGCGCAGTAAAAGCAAATATCCGCCCACCCTTAACCGTCTTCGCAACACGATTAACCTGGACTAACTTCTCCATCATGCCTTCAGCAGCGGCATCTTTTTGATCTGTACGAGCCATATCTTATACCTATTAAAATTCGAGGCCGGCTTCACGCGCGGCGTCTGCCAGTGCTTTAACACGGCCATGATATTTAAACCCACTACGGTCAAATGCTACTGAGGTAACGCCCGCGGCCACTCCACGCTCAGCAACTAACTTGCCAACCGCTGAGGCAGCATCAATATTACCAGTGCTGCCAGCACGCAACTCTTTCTCAAGTGTCGAAGCAGTTGCAAGAACCCTATCCCCTTCAGCCGCAATGATCTGCGCATAGATATGGCGTGGAGTACGGTTGATACACAACCGAGTTACGCCCTGCTCACGGATTTTCATCCGTACTCGCTTAGCTCTGCGCTGACGTGAAACTTTTTTATCGCTCATCGTTTTACCCTGTTACTTCTTTTTGGCTTCTTTACGTCTTACATACTCTCCAGAAATCCTAACACCCTTGCCCTTATATGGCTCAGGTGGGCGGAAAGCACGAATCTCAGCTGCTGCCTGCCCTAATTTCTGCTTGTCTGAAGACTTCAATAGCACTTCGGTCTGACTTGGTGTCTCAGCAGTTACGCCATCGGGTAACTCATAAACAACTGGATGTGAAAAACCAAGTGTCAAATTAATTTTCGAACCCTGTACCTGCGCCCTATAACCAACGCCGACTAGGTCCAGTTTCTTCTCGAAACCCTGTGTAACACCAGTGACCATGTTGCTCACTAATGAACGGGTGGTACCGGACATTGCGCGAGCAAATGTGTCGCTAGACCGCGCCGCAAAGGTAAGCACATTATCTACTTGCTTAACTTCGACCTGTTCGTTGATCGCCATGGCTAAGGTACCCTTGGCACCTTTAACCGATATATCTGCCCCGCCCAAGGTAACTTCTACACCTTTGGGCAGTTCAACTGGATTATTCGCAACTCTAGACATTATTATTTCCTATCAGAATACTGTACAGAGCACTTCACCACCGATACCGGCTGCTCTGGCGGCACGATCAGTCATCACGCCTTTACTAGTGGAAACGATAGCAACACCAAGACCACTCCGTACTTTCGGCAAGTCACCAGTGCCAACGTACAAACGGAGACTGGGCTTGCTAATACGAGTAATCTCTTCGATCACTGGCTTGCCTTCAAAATATTTTAGTTCTACCGTTAACGTCGGCTTCACTTCTTTTGTGACGCTAAAGCCACCAATATAACCTTCGTCTTGCAACACCTTGGCCAATGACGCCTTAAGCTTTGAAGCCGGCATAGTAACCTCGGGCTTACTGCGATGGTGCGCATTGCGAATGCGGGTCAACATGTCTGAAATTGGATCTTGCATACTCATAGTGTTTGGCTCCTTAACTTACCAACTGGCTTTAACCAACCCCGGAACTTCACCACGCATTGCTGCTTCGCGTAGCTTGTTTCGGCACAGGCCAAACTTACTGTAAACCCCATGTGGGCGTCCCGTGATCTGACAGCGGTTACGCTGACGTACTGGGCTCGCATCACGCGGCAATTTTTGTAGCTTCTGTTGCGCTTCCCATCGCTCTTCGTCGCTCGCTGTAACACTACTTATTACTGCTTTCAACTCCGCGCGCTTTACAGCGAACTTTGCAACTGTTTTAGTGCGCTTATGTTCGCGCTGAACCATAGATGTCTTAGCCATTTATCTAACCCTCAACTTTTCAACGGGAAGTTAAAGGCACGTAATAGTGCGCGGCCTTCATCATCGTTGCGTGCCGTAGTGGTAATCGTAATGTCCAGACCACGCAACTTATCAATTTTCTCATAATCAATCTCCGGAAAGATGATCTGCTCAGTAACACCCATGGAGAAATTTCCTCTCCCATCAAACTGCTTAGGGTTGATACCACGGAAATCTCGTATCCGGGGAATCGCAATTCCAACTAGACGCTCAAGAAACTCGTACATGCGATCAGCACGTAACGTCACCTTGGTACCAATTGGCCATCCTTGACGGACCTTAAACCCGGCAATAGATTTGCGAGCATTGTTAATGACAGGCTTCTGCGCTGAAATCAACGTTAAATCAGCAACCGCATTTTCCAGTGATTTTTTGTCACCAATCGCCTCACCGACACCCATATTAAGGGTAATCTTGGTAATGCGCGGAACTTCCATCACATTAGCCAGCCCTAGCTCTTTTTGGAGCTTTGCAGCCAACTCATTTTTATAAACTTCTCTTAACCTTGCCATTAGGGTTACCTGTTAACTTAAGCGTCTACGGCTTCGCCGCTAGACTTAAAGACACGAATTTTTGTGTTATCTTCCTGGATCTTAAAACCAACTCGATCCGCCTTATTTGTCGCGCCATTAAAGATCGCTACATTAGAAGCCTGTATAGGGGCCTCTTTTTCAATGATGCCACCGGGAATGCCAGCATTTGGGTTCGGCTTCTGATGCTTTTTAATCATCTGAACACCAGATACCACCATACGACCATTGCCCAAAACCTTAAGGACCTTGCCCCGCTTACCTTTATCTTTTCCGGCGATAATAACGACTTCGTCATCTCGCTTAATTTTAAGCATTACCATTTCCAAATCCTCGCTTACAGCACTTCGGGTGCTAGAGAGATAATTCGCATAAAACGCTCATTGCGCAGCTCGCGAGTTACCGGCCCAAAAATACGGGTGCCAATCGGCGCCAAATTAGCATTCAGCAACACAGCAGCATTATCGTCAAACTTAATCAGACTACCATCCTGGCGTCGCAAACCTTTCCTAGTGCGAACTACAACCGCACTCATTACCTGACCTTTCTTAACTTTGCCTCGCGGTATAGCCTCTTTGACGGTAACCTTAATAATATCGCCAACTCGAGCATACCGACGGTGTGAGCCGCCCAACACTTTAATGCACATAACCCGGCGTGCGCCGCTGTTGTCTGCTACATCAAGATAACTTTCTGTTTGAATCATTTTCTTACCCCGAACCGATGGTTACAGCGTTACTCTGCAGCAGCGCGCTCGTCAATATTAACCAATTTCCACGCCTTATCTTTCGATACTGGGCGGCACTCTGCGATAGTTACTAAATCGCCTGTATGCGCATCATTTGTTTCATCATGCGCCTTAATCTTTGTCGACTTGGTCAAGATTTTACCGTAAACAGGGTGCTTTACCCGTCGCTCAACCAACACTGTGATCGTTTTGTTCATTTTGTCACTGACGATCCGTCCAGTCAGTGTACGAGAACTTGTTCGTAATTCAGACATTGTTATTCCCCTGCCTTCTGTGTCAACGCGGTTTTGATACGCGCGATATTTCGTCGCGTGGACTTCACCAGGTGACTTTCATTAAGCTGTCCAGTAGATAGCTGCATGCGCAACTTAAACTGTTGCTTAAGCTCATCTCCCAGCGCTGCCTGCAGTTCTTCAACAGACTTATCACGTAATTCATTTGCTTTCATTGTTACATCACCGTCCGTCTAACGAAGGTAGTTGCAATTGGGAGCTTGGCGGCACCAAGTGCAAACGCCTCACGAGCCAACTCTTCACTAACACCTTCCATCTCATATAAGACCTTGCCGGGCTGGATCAATGCTACCCAATACTCGACATTACCCTTACCTTTACCCATTCGCACTTCAAGGGGCTTTTTGGTTATCGGCTTATCTGGAAACACTCTAATCCAGATCTTTCCACCACGCTTGATGTGCCGAGTCATGGCTCGACGAGCCGCTTCAATCTGACGAGCGGTCAAACGACCACGGCCTGAAGCCTTCAAGCCAAACTCACCAAAGCTGACTTTGCTGCCGCGCTGTGCCAGACCACGGTTACGGCCCTTGTGCATTTTGCGGAATTTTGTACGTTTTGGTTGCAGCATCTCGCTTTACCCTTTATCGCTTAATTCTTATTTCGTTTTTCTTTAACAGGAGCCTTAACAGCCTCCTCACCACCTAGAACTTCACCCTTGAAGATCCAGACCTTGACGCCAATAATACCGTAAGTGGTATTAGCCTCTGCTGGCGAATAGTCAATGTCTGCGCGCAATGTATGCAACGGAACACGACCTTCTCTATACCACTCAGACCGCGCGATTTCCGCTCCGCCCAGACGGCCACCAACTTGAATCTTTACGCCTAACGCGCCACCGCGCATAGCATTCTGAACCGCTCGCTTCATAGCCCGACGGAACATCACACGACGCTCTAGCTGCTGGGCGACATTCTGCGCCACCAACGAGGCATCTAAATCTGGCTTACGGATCTCTTCAATATTAATTGTAACCGTGCAACCCATCTGCTTGGCGATATCATTGCGTAACCGCTCAACATCTTCGCCCTTTTTACCAATCACAATACCTGGACGCGCCGTATGAATAGTGACACGAGCACTGTCCGAAGGACGCTCGATATCAATACGACTTACCGAAGCATGCGCGAGCTTCTTCCGAATATAGCCTCTTACAGCCAAGTCTTGGTTGAGCTTCTCGGCATAGTCTTTGTTACCGGCATACCAGGTAGAGCTATGCTTTTTAACTATTCCTAGCCGGATACCGGTTGGATGTACTTTTTGACCCATTACATGGTCTCCCGAACCTAATTCTACTTTTCAGCGACTTTTACAGTGATGTGACAGCTGCGTTTTAATATTCTATCTGAACGACCCTTGGCACGCGGCTTAATGCGTTTCATAGTCATCCCCTCGTCAACAAAGATCATTGACACTTTTAACTCATCGACGTCCGCGCCATCGTTATGCTCTGCATTAGCAATAGCTGACTCAAGCACCTTTTTCATGATGTCTGCGCCTTTCTTCGTGCTGAACTGCAATATTTCCAAAGCAGACTCAACCGACTTCCCTCGAACCTGGTCAGCCACTAGCCGCGCCTTTTGGGCCGACATTTTAGCGCCTTTTAATTTTGCTACTACTTCCACAATAAACTACCTCTTTCAATCAACACCAAGCTTAACCCTTGGTCTTTTTGTCCGCTACGTGGCCACGATAGGTACGCGTAGGAGAAAATTCACCCAACTTATGACCAACCATCTCTTCGTTGATCGTAACCGGAATATGCTGACGTCCATTATGGATAGCAATAGTAAGGCCAACCATGTCTGGCAATATCATCGACCTGCGCGACCAAGTTTTAATTGGCCTGCGTTCGTTGTTCGCTACAGCCGACTCAACCTTTTTTGCAAGGTGCTGGTCGATGAATGGTCCTTTCTTTAGAGAGCGTGGCACGTTTGCTATCCTCTTTTATTCTGTTTTATCGGCGCTTAGTTGCGACGACGTATAATGTATTTATCAGTACGCTTGTTCTTGCGAGTCTTATAACCTTTAGTTGGCATACCCCAAGGCGACACTGGGTGACGACCTCCAGAAGTTTTACCCTCACCACCACCATGCGGGTGATCGACGGGGTTCATGGCAACACCACGAACGGTAGGTCGAATACCACGCCAGCGCGATGCACCAGCTTTACCTAAGGAGCGCAGACTATGCTCGCTATTGCAAACCTCTCCAAGAGTCGCACGGCAATCGATCGGTATGCGACGCATCTCGCCACTACGCAACCGAACTGTTGCATAAGCCCCTTCTCGCGCCACAAGCTGAACTGAAGCAGCGGCACTACGAGCAATCTGAGCTCCCTTACCAACTTTCATCTCAACACAATGCACAACCGACCCCACGGGGATTTTACGCAAAGGGAGACTATTACCAATCTTAATTGGCGAATCCTCACCAGACACTAACGTGTCTCCTGCAGAAACACCCTTTGGTGCAATAATATATCTGCGCTCACCATCGGCATAACACAACAAAGCAATGTGCGCCGTGCGATTGGGATCATACTCTAACCGCTCAACCTTAGCCGGAATACCATCTTTGTTTCGCTTAAAGTCTATAATTCTATAATGCTGCTTGTGACCACCACCAATATGCCGGACAGTGATTCGACCACTACTGTTCCTGCCGCCAGAACGCTTTTTAGGCGCTAGCAACGGTCCATAAGGAGCGCCCTTATGCAGATCAGGATTAACAACACTGACCACAAAACGGCGACCTGGAGAGGTTGGTTTTCTTTTAATAACTGCCATAACTAACCCCTTACTCCGCTACTGAAAAGTCAATGTCTTGACCTTCCGCAAGACGAACATAGGCCTTCTTCCAATCGCTTCGACGACCTAATCCAGTCTTCGTGCGACGAGTCTTGCCCTTCATATTAACCACTCGAACACCATCAACCTTCACCTCGAATAACTGCTCAACAGCCTTACGAACCTCTAGTTTGGTAGCGTCGGTCGCCACTTTAAATACTACCTGGGTTGCCGTTCCGGCTGACATCGCTGATTTCTCAGTAATGTGCGGTCCTAGCAATACCTTGAAGAGTCTCTCTTGGTTCATGCTAGATTCTCCTCAATTTTCTTGAGCGCCGCGACAGTCACCAAAACCTTACTAGAGTTAATTAGGCTAACGGGATCAATCGCATCCGCATCACGAACGTCAACTTTGTGTAAGTTGCGCGATGAAAGATACAGGTTTTCGCTTACATCATCTGTAACAATGAGAGCTTCCTGCAAACCGTACTCGGCAAGCTTAGCAATCAAACCCTTTGTTTTTGGCGCATCAAGACTAAAGTCCTTAACTATGACCAAGCGCTCTTGACGAGCTAACTCTGAGACTATCGAACGCATCGCTGAACGATACATTTTACGGTTTAATTTTTGACTATGATCTTGAGGCTGCGCAGCAAATGTAACACCACCACCGCGCCAGATTGGCCCGCGGATAGTGCCGGCACGCGCACGACCAGTTCCTTTCTGAGCGAACGGCTTGCGGCCACCACCAGAAACAGCTGACCGGTTTTTCTGAGCGCGAGTACCCTGACGGGCTCCCGCTAAAAACGCGACCACAGCCTGATGCACAAGATCTTGATTAAATTCTATTCCAAAAGCAGCTTCAGAAACCTCGACGGTTCCTTTATTACCCTTGGGTGTGGCAATCGCTAATTCCATGGACACTCCCCTTAAGCCTTAACTGCTGGACGAACAATAATGTTGCCGCCAGGTGCACCAGGAACAGCACCCTTAATCAATAATAGGTTACGCTCAACATCGACGCGTACAACCTCTAAATTTTGTGTGGTCACCTGCTCTGCACCCATATGGCCGCTCATTTTCTTGCCTTTAAATACACGGCCTGGCGTTTGGTTTTGACCAATTGAACCATTTGAACGGTGAGAAATTGAGTTACCGTGTGTAGCATCCTGCATGGTGAAGTTCCAACGCTTAATGCCGCCCTGAAAACCTTTACCTTTAGAAGTACCAGTAACATCAACTTTCTGACCTTCCTGAAATCTTTCTACCGTAACCGAACCGCCGACTTCGAAAGCCTCGTCCGAACCCTCAGATCGAAATTCCCACTGTCCGCGTCCAGCTTCAACACCCGCTTTAGCGAAGTGCCCTGCTTTAGATTTTGATACTCTGGAAGCTTTTCGAGATCCTGTAGTGACCTGAATAGCTGAATAGCCATCGATCTCCAAGGATTTAATCTGGGTAATATGATTAGGCGACGCCTCCACCACTGTTACAGGGATAGAAACACCGTCTTCGGTAAATACACGAGTCATGCCACACTTGCGGCCGACAATACCTATTCTCATTTTATAACCTCTTCAGTGTACGGGGCTCTTACCCGCTACGGCCGCCTATTTCATGGCGTTACACTTTGGTATACGCTTAGCAGTTATCTGCTAAACCATTTCAAACAAAATTAGCTCAAGCTGATTTGTACTTCCACACCAGCTGCAAGATTTAACTTCATCAACGCATCAACGGTCTTCTCTGTTGGCTCAACAATGTCAATTAACCGCTTGTGCGTTCTAATTTCATACTGATCCCGCGCATCTTTATTTACGTGAGGAGACACCAAAATCGTGAATCGCTCCTTACGTGTCGGCAACGGTATCGGCCCGCGAATTTGCGCACCTGTGCGTCTCGCAGTCTCAACAATTTCCTGAGTTGAGGTGTCGATCAATTTATGATCGAAGGCTTTGAGACGAATCCTAATACTTTGGTTTTGCATGTCAGCGAAACTCCGCTATCGTTTTGTATTTTCGAGCCCAGCTCTTTACTATGCTGATGCTAGCCCCGAAAAAGGAGCGCGAATTTTAGAGCCGCACCCGGGAACTGTCAAGTAAATAAACAGTTGTAGCCTGTTTTTTTTCTTTGTTTAACGAAAGCATCCATTGCAATCATTAATAATAGAAAAAAGGACCAGTCGGGCCCCTTTCCCCTTAGGTCAATATTATTCTATAATCTTCGCAACAACACCTGCACCAACTGTACGACCACCTTCACGAATAGCAAAACGAAGTCCGTCTTCCATCGCAATCGGGTGAATCAACTCAACAGTCATCTGCACGTTATCACCAGGCATTACCATCTCAGTGCCTTCTGGCAACTCACAAGCGCCCGTCACATCCGTTGTACGGAAGTAAAACTGCGGACGGTAGCCCTTAAAGAATGGTGTGTGCCGTCCACCTTCGTCTTTAGACAGAACATAAATCTCTGACTGAAACTTAGTGTGCGGCTTAACAGAACCCGGCTTAGCCAATACCTGACCACGCTGAACTTCTTCACGCTTAGTGCCACGCAGTAAAATACCGCAGTTCTCGCCAGCACGACCTTCGTCAAGGAACTTACGGAACATCTCAACACCCGTACAAGTCGTCTTAGCTGTGTCAGCAATACCAATTACCTCAAGCTCCTCACCAACCTTAATAACACCACGCTCAATACGACCAGTCACTACAGTACCGCGACCCGCAATAGAGAACACATCTTCAATAGGCATCAAGAACGGTTGATCAACAGCACGTACAGGCAAAGGAATGTAACTATCCAGAGCTTCTACCAAGTTCTTAACGGCAGTAGTACCCAACTCATTGTCATCCTTACCTTCTAACGCCATCAGCGCAGAACCAACAATAATCGGCGTATCATCACCAGGGAATTCATAAAGATCAAGAAGCTCACGCAGCTCCATTTCAACCAATTCCAACATCTCTAAATATTCTTCTGAACCAAAACCGCCACAATCTTCTGCAAGAAGGTCAGCCTTGTTCAAAAATACAACCACGTAAGGTACACCGACCTGACGAGAGAGCAAAATGTGCTCACGCGTCTGAGGCATTGGGCCGTCAGTCGCACCACACACCAAAATAGCACCGTCCATCTGGGCAGCACCGGTAATCATGTTTTTCACATAATCCGCGTGACCTGGGCAGTCTACATGCGCATAGTGACGATTCAGTGAATCATACTCAACGTGAGCCGTTGAGATAGTAATACCACGCTCTCGCTCTTCAGGCGCATTATCAATCTGATCAAAGGCCTTCATCTCTCCGCCGTAGACTTCCGCACATACGCGAGTCATCGCAGCTGTCAATGTCGTCTTACCGTGATCAACGTGACCAATTGTGCCGACGTTTACGTGCGGCTTATTTCTTTCAAACTTTTCTTTAGCCATCTCAGTGTCTCCCCAGCAGGCATTTTACTCATTAATCCAAAAAATTGATTAGCACAAGGCTAAGGCTATGGTATCCACAGCTACATTGCGCAAGGAACGCCATCTTATACACCAGATCCTGAGAGTCAACTTTCTTTAGCGACAAAAGTGTTTTTTTTGCGATTTAGGCCTTTTCAACGCCCTCATCGGTATTTTTATTGAACTGCGGGCACGCGAAACGTAAAAATGGCGTTAAATGTTCAATATATGTTTATTTTCCTCTGTAATGGCGCCGATATCCTGTATACTCGCGCGCGCTTTCATACCTATAAAACCAGAATTTAAACATCGAGTAGAACCATGACTGAATTATCTCATTATAGAAATATTGGAATTTTCGCCCACGTTGACGCGGGTAAAACCACCACCACTGAACGAATTTTAAAACTTACCGGAAAAATCCATAAAACCGGTGAAGTACATGATGGAGCAGCCACCACAGACTTTATGACGCAAGAACAGGAGCGCGGTATTACTATCCAATCAGCCGCAACGACCTGCTTCTGGCGTGATCATCGCTTTAACATCATCGACACACCTGGGCACGTAGACTTTACAGTAGAAGTCTACCGTTCACTTAAAGTGCTTGATGGTGGTGTGGGCGTATTTTGTGGATCTGGTGGCGTTGAACCTCAGTCCGAGACCAACTGGCGCTATGCGAATGAATCCGAAGTCGCACGAGTGATCTTTGTAAATAAGTTAGACCGCATGGGTGCTGACTTTTTGCGAGTTGTTAAGCAGGTCAAGGATGTTCTTGGCGCTAACCCATTGGTTATGTGTCTGCCCATCGGAGTTGAGGAAAACTTTGTTGGCTTAGTCGACTTATTAGAACGCAAAGCATACGTCTGGGATGATTCTGGCCTACCGGAGAACTACGAGGTAGTTGAAATTCCTGCGGACATGACCGATAAGGTAGAAGAATATCGCGAGCAAATGATCGAAACTGCGCTTGATCAAGACGATGATTTATTGATGGCTTACATGGAAGGTGAAGAGCCCTCTATTGAAGATGTCAAACGATGTATCCGCAAAGGCACTATCGCTTTGGAGTTTTTCCCTACTTACTGCGGTTCAGCCTTTAAGAACAAAGGTGTCCAAATGGTATTGGATGCAGTTGTTGACTACCTGCCATGCCCAACAGATGTTAAACCTCAGCCGCTAACCGACGAAAATGGTAACGACAACGGCGAATTTGCCACTGTCTCTACAGACGAAAGCCTCAAGGCACTAGCATTCAAAATTATGGATGACCGCTTCGGCGCTCTTACGTTTGTGCGCATCTACTCTGGCGTGTTAGAGAAAGGTACCACTATCCTTAACTCATACACCGGCAAGACAGAACGTATTGGCCGAATGGTTGAAATGCATGCTGATGACCGCAACGAGATTGATCGAGCCCAAGCGGGTGACATCATTGCTATTGTAGGAATGAAGAATGTTCAGACGGGTCATACACTTTGTGATCCTAAGCATCCAGTCACCTTAGAACCTATGATATTTCCCGAGCCAGTAATCTCTATCGCTGTAAAGCCTAAGGATAAAGGCGGTTCTGAGAAAATGGGTATTGCTATTGGTAAAATGATTGCTGAAGATCCTTCGTTCCGCGTTGAGACTGACGAAGATTCTGGTGAAACGATCCTAAAAGGTATGGGCGAGCTACACTTAGACATCAAGGTAGATATTCTTAACCGCACCTATGGTGTGGATTTGATTGTTGGCCAACCGCAGGTTGCCTACCGCGAAACTATCACTACTGCCCTCGAAGATAGCTACACGCACAAGAAGCAGTCTGGTGGTTCTGGTCAGTTTGGTAAGATTGATTACCGCATTAAGCCCGGCGAGCCAGGTACAGGCTTTATATTCAGCTCAAAGGTTGTTGGCGGTAATGTCCCTAAGGAATTTTTCCCGGCAATTGAGAAAGGCTTTAAGGGAATGATGGATCAAGGTCCATTGGCTGGCTATCCTGTTCTCGATGTTGAAGTTGAACTTTACGATGGTGGTTTCCACGCCGTTGACTCCTCAGCGGTTGCCTTTGAGATTGCGGCTAAAGGCGCTTTCCGTCAATCAATGCCAAAAGCAGGCCCACAGATCATTGAACCGATTATGAAGGTAGATGTTTATACCCCTGAAGATCATGTTGGTGATGTTATTGGTGACTTAAACCGTCGTCGCGGCATGATCAAGGATCAGGAGCCTGGTGTGACCGGCGTGCGGATTAAAGCAGACGTCCCACTGTCGGAGATGTTCGGCTATATTGGCCACCTGCGCACTATGACCTCTGGTCGCGGCCAGTTCTCTATGGAATTTGCTCACTACCTACCTTGCCCGCAAAATATTGCTACAGACGTTATAGCAGAGGCCAAGGCACTTAGGGAAGCCAAGTAAACAGCTTTGTTTCCCCGTACAAACAAAAACCCCGAGAACGAAAGTCTTCGGGGTTTTTTTACGCCCTCAATTAATAGTTAACAGAGGGTAAGCTAACGGGGTGCAAGTTAAACCATATTTTTAGCCATTACCGCCTCAGTAACACTTTTAGGCGCTTCGGCATACTTATCAAACTCCATCGTGAACGTCGCACGGCCCTGAGTCGCCGAGCGTAGATCTGTTGCATAACCAAACATTTCACCAAGCGGCACTTGAGCATTGATAACCTTACCCGCAGAATTATCTTCCATTCCTAAAATCAACCCTCGCCGACGATTCAAGTCGCCCACTACATCACCCATATTTTCTTCAGGCGTCACCACCTCTACTTTCATAGCTGGCTCAAGCAATACCGCTCCACCAAATTCCGTCAGCTTTTTGGTTGCCAGAGACCCTGCAATTTTAAAGGCCATCTCTGATGAGTCTACATCATGGTAGGAGCCATCATACAGAGTGGCCTTGACGCCCAGTAAGGGGTAACCCGCTAAAATACCATTTTGCATTTGCTCCTCGATACCCTTAGCGACAGCGGGAATATATTCACGAGGGACAGAACCACCAACAATCTCATTAACGAACTCCAAACCTTCAGCGCCAGGGTCTTCTGCAGGCTCGAATTTTACCCAAATATGGCCATACTGTCCGCGCCCACCAGATTGCCGAACAAACTTGCCTTCTATCTCACAACTATTGCGAATAGTTTCCCGATAGGCGACCTGAGGCTTACCAATATTGGCCTCAACAGAGAACTCACGGCGCATACGCTCGACCAAAATGTCCAAATGCAATTCGCCCATACCTGAAATAATCGTCTGGCCACTCTCTTCATCAGTTTTAACTCTAAAAGAAGGGTCCTCCTGAGCAAGCTTACCCAGTGCAACTCCCATTTTCTCTTGGTCTACCTTAGTCCTAGGCTCGACAGCAACGGAGATGACAGGCTCAGGGAATTCCATTCGCTCAAGAATAATCTTGTCACTTTCGGCACAAAGAGTATCACCTGTCGTCGTATCTTTAAGTCCAATTGCCGCAGCGATATCCCCTGCCAGCACCTCTTTGATCTCTTCACGGCTATTAGAATGCATTTGAACCATTCGGCCAACACGCTCTCGTTTCATTTTGACGGAATTGAAAACCGCAGTCCCACTTTCTAAAGTGCCAGAATAAACTCGCATAAAAGTTAGGGTTCCCACAAAAGGATCGGTGGCGATTTTAAAGGCCAGGGCAGAAAATGGAGCTTTGTCGTCAGCCGTACGTATGCCTCGCTCGCCATTATCCAACTCTCCCTCTATTGCCTTGACCTCCGTGGGTGACGGTAAGTATTCAATGACGGCGTCGAGCATTGCTTGAACACCCTTATTTTTAAACGCTGAGCCTCCTAGGACAGGGACGATTTCATTAGCTAAGGTTCGTATTCTCAAACCTTGCTTGATCTCTGCTTCAGTCAAAGCATCTCCCTCGAGATATTTCTCCATTAGCTCATCAGTGGCCTCAGCTGCAGCTTCAACAAGGTTTTCATGCATTTGCTGGCATTCTTCGATCATATGTTCAGGGATGTCGACGTAGTCAAAGGTCATGCCTTGATCCGATTCATTCCATAAAATAGCTTTCAGTTTAACGAGATCTACTACGCCTCTAAAATCTTCTTCCGCACCGATAGTTAACTGCAAAGGTACCGGATCGGCGCCTAGCCGTTCTTTAAGCTGCCGAACTACCATTAGATAATCAGCGCCCGCGCGGTCCATCTTATTAACGAAAACCATCCGAGGTACTTGGTACTTATTGGCCTGGCGCCAAACAGTTTCAGTTTGAGGCTGAACACCGGAGGACCCGCAAAGAACTATCACAGCGCCATCAAGCACTCTCAATGAGCGCTCTACTTCAATAGTGAAATCTACGTGTCCCGGCGTATCGATAATATTAATACGATGATCTTCGAACTGAGCATCCATACCACGCCAGAAGCAGGTGGTCGCAGCGGACGTAATGGTGATCCCTCGCTCTTGCTCTTGCTCCATCCAGTCCATGGTTGCAGCGCCATCATGAACTTCACCAATTTTGTGTGACAGACCAGTATAAAATAACACTCGCTCAGTCGTAGTGGTCTTTCCTGCATCAACGTGAGCGCAGATGCCTATGTTGCGATAGCGACCAATGGGAGTTTTGCGTGCCACAATATTTTTCCTCTAATTAAAAACACAAAAAGGTGGCTATTATAGCCACCTTTTTGAGAACATCTTCTATTACAGCGATGTTTAGAAGCGGAAGTGCGAAAACGCCTTATTCGCTTCAGCCATGCGATGCACGTCTTCACGCTTTTTAACCGCGCCGCCCTTGCCTTGAACTGCATCAATCAATTCGCCAGCTAGACGTTGCGGCATTGACTTCTCACCACGACTACGAGCGTAATCCACAAGCCAACGCATTGCCAATGCCTTACGTCGCGATGGACGCACTTCAACTGGCACCTGATAGGTAGCACCACCGACACGACGAGATTTAACCTCGACGAGGGGAGCTACGTTATCTAAGGCTTCTTCAAATACTTCCACTGGGCTTTTCTTTAAGCGCTCTTCTACGATATCTAACGCACCGTAGACGATTCTCTCAGCGACCGACTTCTTTCCACTAACCATTACATGGTTCATGAATTTAGCGAGAGTGGTATTACCAAATTTTGGATCTGGTAAGATCTCCCGCTTTGCTGCTACTCTTCTTCTTGGCATCGTTTTGCCCTTCTCTTCAGGTTTGTCTAGGGAGTGGCCCTAGCCTTACTCGATTGTTAACCGATTACTACGCAATTAGCCCTTAGGCCGTTTGGTACCATACTTTGAACGACGTTGAGTACGGCCGTTCACACCCGCTGTATCCAATGTGCCGCGTACCGTATGGTAACGAACACCTGGAAGATCCTTTACACGACCACCACGAATTAACACAACACTGTGCTCTTGCAAGTTGTGGCCTTCACCACCAATGTATGAAGTTACTTCATAGCCACTGGTTAAGCGAACACGACACACTTTACGAAGTGCAGAGTTTGGCTTCTTCGGAGTTGTTGTATAAACGCGGGTACATACACCGCGGCGCTGAGGACAGGCCTGCAATGCTGGTACGTCACTTTTACTAACTTTGCGCTTTCTCGGCTTACGAACCAACTGGTTGATCGTTGCCATGCAATTTTTCTCCAATTTATAAAAAAGTCTTTTTAATAAAGACCGGTTGTTCCTTGAGTGTAGTCCTATGAGAGCAACTAAACCCAAAAGGGAGCGGCAGTTTAATGATCGTACTGCCGCGAGTCAAGAGGGTATTATCATTGCCTTAATTGTAGCCAGATTACCCTACTTGACTGACTACCACTATGACCTTAATAACGGCCCAACTTCATCTTACTCTTCTGACATCTCGGCGCTCAACGCTTCAGACAATGCTGCTTCAACATCTGCTGCCGTCATAGCCAATTCAACTTCTGCTTCACGATTCTTCAGCCGCTGCGCATGGTATGACAATCCAGTTCCCGCAGGAATTAGTCGCCCGACTACCACATTTTCTTTGAGCCCACGTAATGGATCTGATTTGCCTGTCACAGCAGCCTCAGTCAGAACGCGCGTAGTCTCTTGGAAAGAGGCCGCTGAGATAAAGCTTTCTGTAGCCAATGAGGCCTTGGTGATACCCAGCAACTGTCTTTCAAACTTGGCTGGTTGCAGGCCTTCCTGGCGCAGTCGCTCATTCTCTTCAAGAACACGTCGATATTCAACCTGCTCACCGCGAATCAGCTTAGAGTCACCCATATCCGTTACCTCTACCTTACGTAACATCTGCCGAGTGATAACCTCAATATGCTTGTCATTGATTTTCACACCCTGTAGACGGTAGACATCTTGAATTTCATTGACGATGTACTTAGCCAATTCACTAATGCCTTTCAATCGCAAGATATCATGAGGTGTTGGCGGGCCATCTGAAATTACTTCACCTTTTTCAACATGCTCACCCTCAAACACACTTAGGGTTCGCCACTTGGGAATCAATTCTTCGTATTGCAACTTACCGTTGGCAAGTGGCTGTCCGTCATCAGGCGTAATCACCAGTCGCAGCTTACCTTTGGTTTCCTTACCTAGAGTTACCGTTCCGGTAATCTCGGCGAGAATCGCTGGATCTTTCGGCTTACGCGCTTCAAAGAGATCAGCAACACGTGGTAAACCACCCGTAATATCCTTAGTACCACTAGCTTCTTGAGGGATACGAGCAATAATCTGCCCGATATCAATAGTGTCACCATCTACGACGTTAATACTTGCGTTAGCAGGTAATGGGTAGTGCGCTGGCACAGTTGAATTTGGGAAAATAAGCTCTTTTCCTTTCTTGTCTGTCAGCGAAATCATCGGCTTCAGGTCCTTACCCGCAGCGTTACGATCGTTTGGATCAATAATCGAAATACTGGTCAGACCAGTCATATCATCAGTTTGCTGCCTTACACTCAAACCCTCTTCCATACCAGAGAAAGCAACCTTACCGGCTACTTCAGTAACAATCGGATGGGTGTGCGGATCCCAAGTAGCGATGACGTCTCCAGCGGCAACTTTAGAGCCATCTTTGACTTTGATCAAAGCGCCGTAAGGGAGTTTGTAACGCTCTCGCTCACGACCATTCTCATCAGCGATAGCCAACTCACCAGAACGAGACACTGCCACTAAATGCTTGTCTTTGTTTTTAACCGTTTTGAGGTTTAGAAGACGTACTACACCATCTTGTTTGACCTTAACGCTATCCACCGCAGAAGCTCGCGATGCCGCACCACCAATGTGGAAGGTACGCATCGTTAACTGAGTGCCTGGCTCTCCAATTGACTGAGCCGCGATGACACCAACCGCTTCACCTTGGTTTACACGATGACCACGCGCTAAATCTCGTCCGTAACAAGCAGAACAAATACCGTGGCGAACTTCACAGGTGATCGGCGACCGTACAATCACTTCATCGATACTTAAGGCTTCAACACGAAGTACCCATTGCTCGTCAATCATGGTCCCCGCAGGAACAGCAATCTCATCACTACCAGGCTTATTAACATCTTTGGCTATAACACGACCTAAAATTCGATCGCCAAGTGAGGAGATGATATCGCCACCCTCAATAACCGGAGCCATCAGCAAGCCTTCGGTCGTACCGCAGTCAACTTCGGTAACCACAACATCTTGAGACACATCAACCAAACGTCGGGTCAAATAACCAGAGTTCGCTGTTTTCAATGCCGTATCAGCTAGACCTTTTCGAGCACCGTGAGTCGAGATGAAGTACTGCATCACCGTCAAACCTTCACGGAAATTAGCCGTAATGGGAGTTTCAATAATAGAACCATCAGGTCGCGCCATCAAACCTCGCATACCCGCCAGCTGACGAATCTGCGCTGGACTACCACGAGCGCCAGAGTCGGCCATGATGAATACGGAGTTAAAAGAATCTTGCTCCTCCATATCACCGTCACGGTTCTTCACCTGCTCTGTACTAATGCCTTTCATCATCGACTTGGCTACCCTATCATTAGCCTGAGACCAAATATCGATAACTTTGTTGTACTTTTCACCTTGGGTGACCAAGCCTGATGCGAACTGACTTTCAATTTCACGTACCTGATCTTCAGCGCCATTAATAATCGTACTTTTATCGTCAGGGATAACAAAATCGTTGACCCCAATAGATGCGCCAGAACGAGTAGAGAACTTAAATCCGGTATACATTAATTGGTCGGCAAAAATAACGGTATCTTTCAAGCCAACACGTCGGTAACACTCATTCAGAATAAGCGAGATAGCCTTTTTTACCATAGGCTGATTCACCAAACTAAACGGAAGGCCTTGAGGTACTGACTCCCAAAGTAGAATACGGCCGACGGTGGTTTCAACTATTTTCCGCTCTTCGGTACGCTCACCTGTTACTTCGTCAACTAACACTTCGAGGATACGTACCTTTACACGCGCCTGAAGTTCAACTTTGTCTGAGTAATATGCGCGCGAGGCTTCTTTTCCGTCGGCAAATATAATGCCTTCGCCTAAGGCATTCACCTTGTGACGCGTCATATAATAGAGGCCGAGCACAACGTCTTGGGACGGAACAATAATTGGCTCACCTGATGCAGGTGACAGAATGTTGTTCGTCGACATCATCAAAGCTCGTGATTCCATCTGGGCTTCAATGGTCAGTGGCACGTGCACAGCCATTTGGTCACCATCGAAATCAGCATTGAACGCAGCACAAACCAGCGGGTGTAACTGGATCGCCTTACCTTCAATCAATACGGGCTCAAATGCCTGTATACCAAGACGGTGTAATGTAGGTGCTCTGTTCAGTAATACTGGGTGCTCACGAATCACATCATCAAGAATATCCCAAACAACAGGCTCTTCACGCTCAACCATTTTCTTAGCAGCTTTAATGGTTGTGGCTAGGCCACGCAACTCTAACTTGCTGAAAATGAACGGTTTGAACAGCTCCAGAGCCATCCGCTTAGGCAGACCACACTGATGTAAACGCAACGTAGGACCACAAACAATCACCGAACGGCCAGAGTAATCGACTCGCTTTCCAAGAAGATTCTGACGGAAACGACCTTGCTTACCCTTAATCATATCACTCAAGGACTTCAGCGGACGCTTATTAGAGCCTGTGATAGCGCGGCCACGTCGACCATTATCGAGCAATGCATCTACAGATTCTTGCAGCATACGTTTTTCATTACGCACAATAATATCTGGTGCACTCAACTCAAGAAGACGCTTGAGTCGGTTGTTACGGTTGATCACCCGACGATACAAGTCGTTTAGATCAGACGTCGCAAATCGACCGCCATCAAGAGGAACCAATGGGCGCAAATCCGGTGGCAGTACAGGTAATGCTTGTAGAACCATCCACTCAGGCTTGTTACCAGAGCCATGGAACGCTTCAAGTAGCTTCAAGCGTTTAGAAAATTTCTTAATTTTTGTCTCAGACTTAGTATTAGGAATTTCCTCTCGGATATCCGCAATCTCTTCTTCCATGACAATTTCTTTGAGCAAAGCCTGAATTGCTTCAGCACCCATCGTAGCGACAAATTCGTCACCAAACTCTTCCAGTGCTTCGAAATAATCTTCGTCGGTGAGTAACTGCCCTTTTTCAAGGGTTGTTAGGCCCGGATCAGTAACCACATAGGATTCAAAATAGAGTACACGCTCAATTTCACGCAGTGTCATATCTAACATTAGACCGATACGCGACGGGAGTGACTTCAAAAACCAGATATGAGCAACCGGACAAGCCAATTCAATATGGCCCATACGCTCACGACGCACCTTGGTAAGTGTCACTTCAACACCACATTTTTCGCATACGATGCCGCGATGCTTCATTCGCTTGTACTTGCCGCACAGACACTCATAATCTTTAACCGGACCAAAAATCTTGGCACAGAAAAGACCTTCGCGCTCTGGCTTGAAAGTACGATAGTTAATAGTCTCCGGTTTTTTAACCTCACCAAATGACCATGATCGGATCATTTCTGGCGAAGCGAGACTAATACGAATATTATCAAATTCGATGTTTTGTTCTTTCTGCTTGAGTAGATTGACTAAGTCTTTCAAGGCTTTTCCTCCAGTAACTGGGTTTGTCGAGGCGATTAATCACCTCGACCATCAGTAAGCAAACTATCGCTTATTCGTTTTCTAACTCCATGTTGATTCCAAGAGAACGAACCTCTTTCACCAACACGTTGAATGACTCTGGCATGCCAGGCTCCATTCGATGATCACCATCTACAATGTTTTTATACATTTTGGTTCGACCAGCAACATCGTCCGACTTAACAGTAAGCATTTCTTGCAGGGTATAGGCGGCACCATAAGCCTCCAAAGCCCAAACTTCCATCTCGCCGAAGCGCTGACCACCAAACTGAGCTTTACCACCCAACGGTTGCTGCGTGACCAAGCTATAGGAACCCGTTGAACGGGCATGCATCTTATCGTCAACCAAGTGGTTCAACTTAAGCATATACATGTAGCCAACTGTTACCGGGCGATCAAATTTATCGCCTGTTCGGCCATCATAAAGTGTACTTTGTCCACTCTCAGGCAAATCAGCTAATGCCAGCATGCTCTTGAGTTCAACTTCATGAGCACCATCAAACACAGGTGTCGCTATAGGTACGCCGGTACGCAAGTTTGCCGCTAACTCCAGCACCTCTTTATCATTTAGCTCTTTTAGGTCTGTCCCATAAACGGTGTCGCCAACGTTATAGATTTCCTGCAAGAACTTACGTACTTCAGCAGCCTTAGCTTGAGCCTTTATCATGGCATCAATTTTAACGCCAAGTCCCTTGGCCGCCATACCCATATGGACCTCAAGAACCTGACCCACGTTCATTCGCGATGGGACACCAAGAGGGTTAAGTACAATATCGACCGGCTCACCATTTTCATCGTAAGGCATATCTTCGACCGGCTTAATCACCGAGATAACGCCCTTATTACCGTGTCGGCCAGCCATCTTATCGCCAGGCTGAATACGACGCTTAACGGCAAGATAAACTTTTACTGTTTTAAGCACGCCGGGCGCCAGATCGTCACCACTTTGCAGCTTTCCACGTTTCTCTTCAAAGCGATCATCAAGCTGAGTTCGCCTCTCGCCAAGCTGGGTTTGAGCAGCAGCAATTTGATCGTTGAGTTCAGCTTTACTCATGCGAATGGCGAACCAATCGTCCGAAGAATATTCGGCCACAGCATCGGCAGTTAGTTCAGCGCCTTTTTTCAACCCTTCAGCCTTAACAACTTTCTCGCCAATGAGAGACGTAAATAATCGCCCTAAAGTCGCATTTTCAACGATACGATACTCGTCGTTGATATCTTTCCTAAATTGGTCAAGCTCCGCCTTTTCAATGTCGAGAGATCGCTGATCTTTTTCAAGACCGTCTCGAGTAAACACCTGAACATTAATAACGGTACCTTTAATACTACTAGGCACGCGCAGTGAGGTATCTTTTACGTCGGATGCTTTCTCACCAAAGATCGCTCTTAAAAGTTTTTCTTCCGGCGTTAGCTGGGTTTCACCTTTGGGCGTCACCTTGCCTACTAAAATATCGCCAGCAGCCACTTCGGCGCCAATGTGCACGATACCGGACTCATCGAGCCTTGCCAGCGCGACTTCACCAACATTTGGGATGTCTGCTGTTATTTCTTCAGACCCTAATTTCGTATCACGAGCAACACAGGTAAGCTCTTGAATATGAATGGTGGTAAAGCGATCTTCTTTAACGACGCGCTCTGAAATTAAAATCGAATCTTCAAAGTTATATCCATTCCAAGGCATAAACGCTATACGCATATTTTGCCCAAGCGCCAATTCCCCAAGATCAATAGAAGGCCCGTCAGCTAGAACGTCTCCGCGAGAAATCTCATCACCTTGCTTCACAATCGGCTTTTGATTGATACAGGTGTTTTGGTTAGATCTGGTGTATTTAGTAAGGTTATAGATATCTACACCTGCTTCCCCAGACTCAACTTCCTTATCACTTACCCTAACAACAACACGGCTGGCATCAACGCTTTCGACAACGCCACCACGCTTAGCTACTTTACATACGCCCGAATCAATAGCGACAGTACGCTCGATTCCAGTACCAACCAGAGGCGCTTCAGCGCGCAAGGTTGGTACTGCTTGACGCTGCATGTTCGACCCCATTAGTGCGCGGTTAGCATCATCGTGCTCAAGGAAAGGAATCAGTGAGGCTGCAACAGAAACCACTTGTTGCGCTGACACGTCCATATAGTCAATATCTTCAGGCGCCTTAACGGTAAATTCACTTTGATGCCTTACAGCAACCATATCCTCTACAAAGTGATTTTTCTTATCCAACTCTGCAGATGCTTGAGCAATAACAAACTGAGATTCATTGATCGCAGAAAGGTACTCAATATCAGAACTAACTTTACCGTTAGTCACTTTACGATAGGGAGTTTCAATAAACCCGTAATGGTTAGTTTTAGCATAAGTAGCCAGCGAATTAATCAAACCAATATTTGGACCTTCGGGCGTTTCAATAGGACAAACTCGACCATAGTGAGTGGGGTGCACATCTCGCACCTCAAATCCAGCTCGCTCGCGCGTCAACCCACCGGGCCCCAAAGCAGACACTCGACGCTTGTGAGTAACTTCAGATAACGGGTTATTTTGATCCATAAACTGTGAAAGCTGACTAGAACCAAAGAACTCTTTCATCGCCGCTGCGACAGGCTTAGCATTGACTAAGTCTTGCGGCATCAGGCCTTCCGACTCAGCAACACCTAGACGCTCTTTAACGGCGCGCTCAACACGAACCAAGCCAACTCGAAACTGATTTTCAGCCATCTCACCAACCGATCGGATTCGACGGTTTCCAAGGTGGTCAATATCATCCACTGATCCTTTACCATTGCGAATAGCTATCAGCTTGGTCATCACATCAGCAATGTCTGTTGCTTCGCCGAACTGCTCATGCAATTCTTTCGCTTCATCAGTTTTAAGCATTGAAAAATAACGCTCGTCATACAAAATACCAGCACCTTCCTCGGCTTCCCGATCAAGGCGACGATTAAATTTCATGCGACCAACAGAAGACAGGTCATAGCGCTCAAGATTAAAGAAAAGATTATAGAAAAGATTCTCGGCTGACTCTTTAGTCGGCGGCTCACCAGGGCGCATCATTCGATAAATTTCGACTAAAGCCTCCAGCTGAGTTCGAGACGGATCGATTCTCAATGTATGCGAGATAAATGGACCACAGTCAAGATCGTTGGTATACAACGTCTCAATGTCAACAATCCCGGATTCTAAGATCAAAGCCAGATTTTCTTCAGTAATCTCTGTGTTACATTCAAACAATAATTCACCAGTTTTAGGGTCAGCAATATCCTTTGCTAACGCCCTACCCAGCAAGTACTCGTGAGTCACCTCAAGCGCTGTGACCTTACCTTTTTCTAGCTCTCGAATATGACGCGCTGTAATACGGCGACCCTTCTCTACAACGACGCCGCCCTTTTTATCTTTAATATCAAAAATTGCGATCTCACCACGCAGACGCTCAGGATCGAGCTCCATAGAGAAAGCATCTTTCTTAAAGTGGAATACGCTGGTATCAAAAAACTTACCCAGAATCTCCTCAGAACTATACCCAAGAGCGCGTAATAGAATAGTCGCAGGCAGTTTGCGGCGACGGTCTATTCGAACGTAAAGCATATCTTTGGGGTCAAACTCAAAGTCTAACCATGAACCGCGGTAAGGGATTACTCTAGCGGTGTATAGCAACTTGCCAGAGGAATGCGTTTTGCCTTTATCGTGGTCGAATATGACGCCTGGGGAACGGTGTAACTGAGACACGATGACCCGCTCAGTACCATTAATAATGAAGGTACCATTTTCGGTCATCAAAGGAACCTCGCCCAGATAAACCTCTTGCTCTCGAATATCTTTAATAGCCTTGCTCGCCGACTCTTTATCGTAGATAACCAAACGGACACGAACACGAATCGCACCAGAATAGGTAACCCCACGAAGTTTACATTCTTCCTCGTCGAAGGCTGGTCGGCCCATGACATAGTCGACATACTCAAGGGCAGCGTGACCTGAATATCCAACAATTGGAAAGATCGAATTCAGGGCAGCATGCAAACCGGTGTTCAGGCGATCTTCCATCGCCACACCTTTTTGCGTAAATTTTTTGTAGGAATCAAGTTGAATCGCCAATAAGTACGGCAAATCCATGGTATTTGGCAACTTGCCAAAATTCTTGCGGATACGTTTCTTCTCAGTGAAGGAGTAAGCCATTTGCATTCCTCGGTGTTAACTTTTATAGGGACCGTTCAGTCTTGAGCTCTCACTCAAGTTCATAATGCTTGCAGATTCCCCTTACTTACAAGCAAGAAAGGGCCGAAGGGAAATATCCCTTCAGCCCAGCCTGAAAAATCAGGCAGCTCGCACACTCAACTTACTTAAGTTCAGCGCTTGCGCCAGCTTCTTCTAACTGCTTCTTAGCCGCTTCAGCATCGTCTTTTGACACGCCTTCTTTAATTGTAGAAGGTGCTCCGTCAACTAGATCCTTAGCTTCTTTAAGCCCAAGTCCGGTAATAGCGCGAACAGCTTTAATAACGCTCACTTTCTTTTCACCGATTGAACTAAGTACGACGTCAAACTCAGTCTGCTCTTCTGCAACAGCGGCATCACCACCACCAGCGGGAGCCGCAGCAACTGCAACAGCCGCCTGAGCAGAAACACCGAACTTTTCTTCCATTGCACTAACAAGCTCAACTACATCCATAACACTCATTTCTGAGATTGCATTCAAAATATCTTCATTTGATAGGGCCATTTTGGACCTCCTATATTTGTCTATTGAGTGGAAAACGCTTACGCAGCTTCCTCTTTTTGAGTTTTAACTGCTGCTACGACCCGTGTTACTTTAGTTGGAACCTCATTAAGCGTCCTAACCAACTTAGTAACAGGCGCCAAGGTAACGCTAGCCAGCATACCGAGAGCCTGTTCAAGGGTCGGTAGGTTAGCAAGAACGTCTATTTGCTCTTTCCCTAGAAGCTGCCCACTAACTGACAACGCTTTGACGTCAAAGGAATCATTCCCCTTTGCAAAGTCTTTAAATAAACGCGCTGCAGCACCAGGATCTTCCATAGAAAAAGCAAACAATGACGGCCCAACCAAAACATTTTCTACGCAAGCGTAGTCAGTTTCTGCGAATGCGCGCTTGGCTAAAGTATTGCGGATAACGCGCAATTGCACGTTCTCAGCTCTAGCTCTAGTTCGCAAAGCATTCATATCGTTCACGTCAACACCGCGAGCATCAGCAATGACCAGGGAAAGAGCCTGACCCGCTGTCTCGCTTACTTCAGCAACAATTGCTTTTTTATCATCGAGATTTAATGGCACGATAAAATTCCTCGATTTACCATAGTTTCAGCCGAAAAGCTCTTCGACCACCTAGGTGAATTGTCTCTAGCCAAAACTGCGCTAGATCGGGTTCACCGCCTGCGTAGGCAAGTTTTCTATCGATACTTCAGAAAACTCATTAAACCCTCTCGGGAACCTACGGTCTTTAACGACCTAAGCTACTTTTTAATCAGCAGCTCAGACCCCAAAGTCTTGTTAGCAGCCTAAGCTGCCTAGCGATCAAAACGTTAATGACGCCTGATCAACTAACAGCCCTGGACCCATAGTTGAAGACACTGTTACCTTCTTCACATACACACCCTTAGCTGACGCCGGCTTAGCTTTCGCCAAATCGACCATTAATGCTTCCAAATTTTGCTTCAAAGCCGATGCTTCAAAGCCGACCACGCCGATACCACCATGAACAATACCATTTTTGTCGGCACGGAAACGAACCTGTCCAGCCTTAGCATTCTTAACCGCGGTAGCCACATCTGGTGTTACTGTTCCTGACTTAGGGTTTGGCATCAATCCGCGAGGACCCAGTACCTTTCCAAGAAGACCAACAACTCTCATCGCATCTGGACTCGCGATAACCACGTCGAAATTCATGTTGCCGGCTTTAATGTCATCCGCCAGCTCATCCATACCCACAAGTTCAGCTCCAGCAGCCTTAGCAGCCTCAGCAGCAGCACCCTGAGCAAAGACACATACTCGGACCTCTTTACCTGACCCATTGGGCAAGGTGGTAGCTCCGCGGACAATCTGATCAGATTTTTTAGGATCAATACCTAAATTTATTGCAACGTCTACCGTTTCAGAAAACTTAACAGTGGATAGCTCTTTCAAAAGGTTTAGAGCATCATCAACGCTATATACCCTGCCAAGTTCTATTTTTTCATTAATCGCGCGACGGCGCTTGCTTAACTTGGCCATTTACACGCCCTCCGTTTCAATACCCATCGACCGAGCTGAGCCGGCGATAGTGCGAACCGCAGCATCCAAACTGGCTGCAGTAAGATCAGGTTCTTTAGTTTTTACGATATCTTCTAACTGGTCACGAGTCACTTTACCAACCTTTTCAGTATTGGGTCGACCACTGCCACTTTTCAGGCCTGCCGCCTTCTTCAAAAGATACGATGCTGGTGGCGTCTTCATCTCAAAAGTGAAACTACGATCAGCATAAACCGTAATGACCACTGGAACAGGAGCGCCTGGATCGGTACCCTGCGTCTGCGCATTGAAACCTTTACAGAATTCCATAATGTTCACACCATGCTGTCCCAACGCAGGACCTACAGGCGGACTTGGGTTGGCCTGACCAGCAGGCACTTGCAACTTGATATAAGCCGTTACTTTCTTAGCCATTTATACTCTCCAAAAATGGGTATTAGCGCCTCCAGAGTGCAACACATGAGCGCGCAATCCTTCACTGGCTCCCCGATAAAGCTGCCGAATTGCAGCCTCACCAAAAATCTAAGCTTTCTCTACCTGAGTGAAATCAAGCTCAACCGGCGTCAAACGCCCGAAAATAGATACTGCGACGCGAAGTTTACTCTTCTCATAATTAACTTCCTCAACGTTTCCATTGAAGTCATTAAATGGCCCATCAGTAACCCTAACCATCTCGCCGGGCTCAAACAACGTCTTCGGACGAGGAGCCTCTTCAGAATCTTGAACTCGCCGCAAAATAAGATCAGCTTCTTTGTTCGTGATCGGCGCCGGCTTATCAGCCTTACCACCGATGAAACCCATCACTCTGGGGGTTTCTTTCACCAAGTGCCAGCTATCATCATCCAGCTCCATCTGAACCAAGACATAACCGGGGAAAAACATCCGCTCACTTGTACGCTTCTGGCCACTTTTCATCTCAACAACTTCTTCTGTTGGGACTAATATTTCACCAAACTTGCTTTGCAAATCATTCATTGCAATCCGATCTTGAATCGCTATTGCAACCTTCTTCTCGTAGCCCGAGTAAGCATGTACCACATACCAACGCATCGACATGCTGCTCTCCTAACCCATTATCAGTGAAGCAAGCCAACTTAGCAGAGAATCAATACCCCACAAAACTAGCGCCATTAATAGAATTACCGCCATCACAATCAACGTTGTCTGGTTCCGCTCTTGCTTTGTCGGCCAAACAACTTTTCGCCACTCAGTTCTAGCGCCAATGGCTAACTCAATAGTCGCAGCTCCTTTTTCAGTATTGGACGCGACAAATGCAACCACGACCAAAACCAAAACAAAACCAATGACCCGATAAAGCACCGATTCGGCCGAATAATACCAATTCGCGTAAATCGCACCACCCAGAAAACCAAAGACAACCAACCACTTAAGCCAGTCTAACCGGTACTGTTTTTCTTCTGCTAGAACACTCATAGGTTTTACAATTCCCAAACTTTAAAGTGGCAGGCCAGGAGGGACTCGAACCCCCAACAGCCGGTTTTGGAGACCGGTGCTCTACCAATTGAACTACTGGCCTACTAATTACTTATTCAGCTTTCCTATCTGACAGTTAAGCCGAGACACCTAATGGTGCCTCGGCTTAACGTGTAAGCGCTAGTAAAACTGTTATTCTATAATCTTCGCAACAACACCTGCACCAACTGTACGACCACCTTCACGAATAGCAAAACGAA
>DUBX01000044.1:26603-63865 GCA_012960115.1 Porticoccaceae bacterium | reverse complement strand
AAGTTCAGGAATTGCGGGAACTGGCCCAGTGGTCGGAAGGCATGGTGTGGTGCTCGCCGGAACGCCACGGCGCTATGACTGGCATCATGAAAACCCAGATCGACTGGATTCCCCTATCCATCGGCGGCGTACGCCCTACCCAGGGCAAGACCCTGGCGGTGATGCAGGTGTGTGGTGGTTCCCAGTCGTTCAATGCGGTGAATCAGTTGCGGGTGTTGGGGCGCTGGATGCGGATGGTGACAATTCCCAACCAGTCGTCGGTACCCAAGGCGTTCATGGAATTTGACGACAATAACCGTATGAAGCCCTCGCCCTATTACAACCGCATCGTGGATGTCATGGAGGAGCTGGTGAAATTCACCCTGCTGATACGGGACCGCAGCGACTTTCTGACGGACCGCTATTCCGAGCGGGTGGAAAGCACCGATGAAGTCTCAACACGCGTCAATCAACGGTCCATGTAAGGGATAGGTAATGAGCGCCCATACAGAAGTTACTAACGAAGACACTAGCGGTGGCATGGATTTGTTCGGAAGATTCCTGTCCATCTGGGTCGCCTTGGCCATCATCGCTGGCATAGCCCTCGGCCAACTGGCGCCCTCGGTACCGGAAACTCTGGCTCGCTTCGAATACGCTCAGGTGTCGATCCCTATTGCCATTCTGATCTGGGCCATGATCTTCCCGATGATGGCCCAGATCGATTTCAGCGCAGTGGTGGGCGTGCGCAAGGAGCCAAAAGGCCTGGCCATCACCACCATTGTGAACTGGCTGATCAAGCCCTTCACCATGTTCGCCATTGCCTGGTTTTTCCTGATGGTGGTGTTCGAGCCGCGGGATGAGAAAAATTGGCAGTCTTCCAGGTATTAAATTGTGTTAGTTGGCCAGGGTGGTTACTTTGAAACAACCGCATGTCGGCTGCTAAGTTGCACCACAGTCCGAGAATAGGTTCGGCTTCGTTAAAACATTGTTGCAAAACATTGTAGGGCTGTGCAGATAGCTGTCGCCAAATCTTATTGTGAACATTGAGCACGTCACTTTTTTTGTTCAGTAATTGAGCCAATTGTATAGACGCGTTAATGCTTGATTCTATGTTGCCAAGTTTGGCACTAATATCTGACTCAAGGCTTAGTATGTGCAGGACATCTTGGCGTTTAAATGATGATTTCAGTGCGATAAAACGTGTAGCTTGTAACTTTAGCAGTGCTTCAGCCGGAGAGGCGGACTGCAAATTTAGTTCGATGCCGAGTAGGGTGTAGCTGATAAAGTCGACATTTTTCAGCTCATCTGGATCGATTAGCGCCAGCGATTCAACAGTCCTGTTCTTGTCGCCACTTTTGGCGAACAAAATTGCTGCTTGCAACAAGATTTCGCTTGGCACCTCGACTGATTGAGCTCTGACAAATAAGGTTTCAGCTTGCTCATAAAGAGAAGCATCTTCGGTGGTAGCGATAAAAGCAACGGGCACACTCCCACTCTGTGTCGTTGTAGTTGGCGTACAACCGCTAATAAAGGCTAAGATACAACCTAAACCAACAATCTGCAGAAGAAACTTTTTGTCCATGAATTCAAATCAATCCGGTACGTTGTATGTTGTTGCCACGCCTATTGGCAATCTAGGGGATATGGTACCTCGCGCGGTCACCACTCTCCAGTCTGTTAGTCTAATTGCTTGTGAAGATACACGTCACAGCAAAAGGTTGCTCGATCATTTTAGGATCACGACGATCTGTGTTGCTTACCATGATCATAGTGATAAACGCAGCACCGATAAAATATTGAAAAGACTTAGCGCTGGCGACGATATTGCCCTAATTTCCGATGCGGGTACACCGTTGATCTCTGATCCGGGGTACAGATTAGTGCATGAGGCACGTTTAAATGGGTTCTCCGTTGTGCCCATTCCCGGTGCTAGCGCGGTCATAGCCGCTTTGAGCGTATCGGGGCTACCGACGGATAAATTTCGATTTATTGGTTTTTTACCCTCAAAGTCAAGTCAGCGCAAGACGGCTATTGAAGCATTAAAAGCAGTGACAGACACTATCGTTTGTTACGAAGCGCCCCATCGTATAGCCAATACTATCGCAGATTTTAGCGATATTTTTGGCCCTCAGCGTTTAGCCTTTATAGCGCGTGAAATTACTAAAAAATTCGAAACGTACTTGCATGGTAATCTTAGTGATCTATTAGAGCAGGTGACAGAGGACAGTAATCAGCAACGAGGGGAGATTGTTTTGGTTGTTGCTGGTCAAGAGAAAATGGGTGAGACCATGCCTGCAGATTCAGAGAAGTTATTAGGACTTTTGATCAAAGAATTGCCATTGACTAAAGCGGCATCCATCGCTGCCAAAATCACTGGCGGCGACAAGAAACAGCTTTATCAGTTGGCGCTATCCCTGCAAAAAAACTAACAAGCTAAGGTCGCCTTAGCGTCCCGCGTGTATGTCGGCGACAGTTAACGCCGTCATATTGAAAATTCCCCGAGAAGACACCGACGGAATGACAATATGCGCGGGTTTACTAAATCCAGTGATGAAAGGCCCGATCAATAATGCGTCTGTTAATGAGCGGATGAGACCCATCGCAATATTAGCCGAGTCTAAGTTAGGCATTACTAGCACATTGGCGCGGCCTTGCAGGTTGGCTTGGGCGTAAACAGTATCCCGAAGCATCGGATTCAGAGCACTTAATACATGCATCTCGCCATCCAGTTGCAAATCTGGGTGTTTGTTGCGTAGTAATTCTGATGCCTCACGAACTTTTTTCGCCGAGGCAGTGTTTGAGGTGCCAAAGTTTGAATGTGACAGCAGTGCGACCTTAGGTTCAATCCCGAAACGAGCCACAAGATCGATACTTGCTTCCGTTATTTTAACCAATTCCTCTGCGGTAGGATCGATGTTCATAGTCGTGTCAGCTAAAAATAAAGGACCATCAGGCATTAATAAGACGGCCGCAGACGAGACTAGCTGGCCCTTATCCTCCGGGCCCAGCAAATGCATGATTTCTCTAAGGTGAAAGTCAAATCTACCCACTTTGCCACAAATTAGACCATCGGCATCGTTATTGGCGACTATGACTGCGGCAATAGCAGTATTGTCATCGCGCATGATTTTGCGTGCAGCTGCCACAGAAACACCTTGGCGGCCCACCATCTGGTGATAGAGAGAGGTGTATTCTTCATATTTTTCATGATCATCTGGGTTGACTATATCAACCTCGTTATCAAGGTCGATACGCAAGCCTAGACGGTCAATTTTAATCTCGATTTTATGGCGCGCGCCGATCAAAACTGGTCGGGCGATCTTTTCGTCAATAACGGCTTGCACCGCTAGCAGCACATCGTCATTTTCGCCCTCTGCATAGACAATTTTAGCCGGTGATTTTTTCGCCACTTCAATAATGGGCTGCATGAATAAACCGGCTTGATTGATAAACTCATGCAACTTTTGGCGGTAGGCCTCAAGGTCCTCTATTGGCCTTGTCGCTACGCCACTAGCCATTGCAGCCTTAACTACAGCCAAAGGCACCTCTTCGATCAAGCGCGGGTCGAAGGCTTTTGGGATCAAATATTCAGGCCCAAACTTAAGCTTTTCATCAGCGTAGGCCGCAGCCACCACATCGGATGTTTCTTTGGTGGCAAGATCAGCTATGGCTCTTACCGCAGCCATCTTCATTTCTTCGTTAATAGTGGAGGCGCCGCAGTCTAATGCTCCACGGAAGATAAACGGAAAGCAGAGTACGTTATTCACCTGGTTAGGATAGTCCGACCGACCAGTTGCCAAAATAGCATCGGGGCGGGCGGCTAAGGCATCTTCAGGCATGATTTCGGGAATGGGATTAGACATGGCTAAAATAATGGGCTTTTCACCCATTTTTTTCAGAAGATCACCGTTTAATACGCCCGGCCCAGAGAGGCCCATAAACAGGTCAGCACCATCAATGGCGTCTTCTATGGTGCGATCAGTGGTCTCAATGGCATAACCTTCTTTCCATGGATTCATGCCCTCTTTACGACCTTTATAAATAACGCCAGTACGGTCAATCATTCGAACATTTTTCTTTTGTAATCCCATACTTACTAGAAGATCAACGCAGGCAATACTGGCAGCTCCAGCGCCTGAGACCACTAGTTTTACGTTTTCGATTTTCTTGTCGACAATTTTTAATCCATTATAAATGGCAGCGGCGGCAACAATAGCGGTGCCATGTTGGTCATCATGGAAAACGGGAATCTTCATTCTCTGGCGAAGTTTCTCTTCAACCATAAAGCATTCGGGCGCTTTAATATCTTCCAGATTAATACCGCCAAAGGTGGGCTCTAAAGAGGCAATGATATCCACTAACTTATCGACATCTGTTTCGTTTATCTCGATATCAAAAACATCAATATTAGCGAATTTTTTAAACAATACCGCCTTGCCCTCCATGACCGGCTTGGATGCCAGCGGACCAATATTACCCAGTCCTAATACGGCCGTGCCATTGGTAATAACACCCACCAAATTTCCTCTTGCGGTAACTGAGGCCACCGAAGTGGGATTCTCTTGGATTAACTCACAGGCATAAGCTACTCCCGGAGAGTAGGCTAGTGACAAGTCTCGTTTATTGGCCAAAGGTTTTGTGGGTCGGATTTCCAATTTTCCAGGCAATGGGTGCGTGTGATATCTAAGCGCACTTTCTTTAAAGGAGTCGGTCATGAATTTATCCTATTGTGGCGGAGGAGCACGCGGGTTATCGTTGCGAACTGAAATTTCAGCTCGGCATTTTAACGCTGGGAGCCTTAAAATAGCCAACTCGATGGCAGACAGGCTTGTAATTGCGACTATTTAGGAAAAGAATACGCATGGCCGAGCTACTAGGCTTGTATCAAACTTGGTCGAGGGTAACTTTTCTTCGAACAGTATTTTTATTTTATTTTGTAAATCAATGGATTTTGACTATTTATGACTACGCAACTTACTTTTCCCTACAGTTCAAAGCCTATCTCAATAACTCAGGATATGTGTGATCAAAATGGGCACATGAATGTTTTGTATTATTCACAAATATTTGGTGAGTCTATTGAAGATTTTTATGCCAACAAACTCGGATTCTCACAAGAATACTTTGATTCTGGATTTTCTTCGTTCACCCTTGAAGATAACATTAAATATGTTAACGAGTGTTTGCTGGATGACATTATTGTTACTCGCTATAGGCTGCATCGTGTGAACAAAAAACTTATTCATCTGACAGCTATTATGCTCAATGAGCGTAATCAGTTATGTGCCATCTATGAGACAGTGCTAGGGCATATAGATATGAGTACAAGGAAAACTGCTGAGATGACAGGTTCATTTATCAATAATCTGCAACGGATAATGCAACAGCATACCCAGACAGAAATTGATATTCCTCTTCGACTCGAGATTAAGTCTCTATAAATTGAGCGCTCACGCAAATTTAACGTTTGCTCATTGTCACCTGGACTGTACCATTGACAGGGCAACTAATAATCAAAACGGAGAAAGATCTTGGAAACATTTGTAAATTATTTAAACGGTATTATTTGGAGTTCGGCACTGATCTATCTGTGTCTGGGCACCGGTTTGTATTTTTCAGTTCGCACGCGATTTCTTCAGGTTCGACACTTCCGTCATATGATAAAGCTGATGTTTCAGGGTAAAAGCTCTGACTCTGGGGTGTCCTCGTTCCAAGCCCTAGCGATTTCGCTGTCTGGGCGCGTTGGTACAGGTAACATTGCTGGTGTTGCTACCGCGATTGCCATGGGTGGGCCCGGAGCGGTGTTCTGGATGTGGTTGGTAGCCTTTTTGGGTGCTGCAACCGCCTATGTCGAAGCCACTCTAGCCCAAATCTACAAAGAAAAAGATGAGCAAGGTATGTATCGGGGCGGCCCAGCCTACTTTATCGAAAAGGCCATGGGACAAAAATGGTACGCCTGGGTGTTTGCTGTGTGCACCATTATTGCCGTTGGATTCTGCCTTCCGGGTATTCAAGCCAATAGTATTGTCGCTGCCGTTGAAAATGCCTGGGGCGTTTCGCCAGTGGTAGCTTCCTCAGTTATTGCCGCTGGTGTTGCTGCAATTGTCTTTGGTGGTGTTCGGCGTATCGCCCGCTTTACCCAAGTCGTGGTGCCTGTCATGGCACTGGGCTATATCCTGATTGCATTGATGGTGATGGCAGCCAACTATGAAAAAATCCCAGCGATGTTTAGCTTGATCATCGACAGCGCCTTTGGCTTTGATGCCGGTTACGGTGCGATTATTGGTATGGCCATTCAGTGGGGCGTTAAGCGCGGCATATACTCCAATGAAGCAGGGCAGGGTACAGCACCCCATGCTGCAGCGGCTGCAGAAGTTTCGCACCCGGCTAAGCAGGGCTTAGTGCAAGCCTTCTCCGTGTATATCGATACCCTATTCGTCTGTACCGCTACAGCCTTTATGATTTTGCTCACCGGCCTTTACAATGTGCAAGGGCCTGATGGCACCATGCTATACACAGGTTTAGCCGGCGTAGAAGCGGGGCCGATTTACGTGCAAAGTGCCTTTGAAACCATATTGCCAGGTCTGGGTGCCAGTCTGTTGGCAATTTCGTTATTCTTCTTTGCCTTCACTACGATTTTGGCCTACTACTACATTGCCGAGACTAACGTCACCTATATTAACCGTGCGGTTCATCGTCCTTGGTTGATGATTTTTCTAAAATGGCTAGTTCTCACTTCAGTCATGTACGGTGGTATTAAATCTGCTGACCTCGCATGGGCTTTGGGCGATGTTGGCGTGGGAGCCATGGCGTGGTTGAATATTGTGGCTATTTTAATTCTTCAGCGCCCTGCATTATTGGTGTTAAAAGACTACGAGGCGCAACTTAAAGAGGGTATTGATCCTGTGTTTGATGCCGAGGCCGTGGGCATTGAAAATGCTGACTTTTGGGTTAAAAACAAAGTTAAATAATGGTTTCTGTTTAGCTAAAAGGCCGCCATTGGCGGCCTTTTTTTAGTTGCGAGGTTAATAGGTAAAGTCTCAATCGCAGTCAGTTATTCGATGGCCATCCACCCAATTCTTTCCAGCGGTTAACGATGCCGCAGAACAACTCTGCGGTTTTGATGGTGTCATACAGCGCACTGTGAGCGTCACGATTATTGAACTCGATTCCCGCGGCCTGGCAGGCTTTAGCCAACACAGTTTGGCCATAGGCAAGCCCCGCTAGACCAGAGGTGTCAAAGCAAGAAAACGGATGAAAGGGGTTCCGTTTGATGCGACAACGGTCCACTGCAGCATTAATAAAATCAAGATCAAAGTGAGCGTTGTGGGCAACCATCACGGCACGGGTGCAGCCAGTAATAGAGACTTCACGGCGAATCGGTTGAAAAATTTCACGCAGGGCTTCGCCTTCTTCCTCTGGATTTCGATCAGGATCATAAAGGTCAATGCCGGTAAATTCTAATGCAGACTCTTCAACGATTGCACCAGGGAAGGGTTCGATATTTTTGCTGTAGCTTTCTTTAATTTGCAGATTTCCTTGGCTATCCATCTCCAACAACACCGCAGCAACCTCAAGCAGAGCATTACTGTGTGAATCAAAGCCACCAGTTTCAACATCAACCACCACGGGTAAAAAGCCCCGAAAGCGTTTGGCCATCAATGTATCGGTACTTTCATCGAGAATATCCATTATTCCACCATCTTCCAGTTTAATGTGGTGCCTGCACCTAGGGGAATTATCTGGGTGTCTTCAAACGGCAGACTATCAGGTAACTGCCATTGCTGTTTCTTCAGCACAATCGAAGATGAATTGTGGGGCAGGCCATAAAAATCTGGTCCATTGGTGCTAGCAAAAGCTTCTAACTTATCCATGGCGCCGGCTTGGTCAAATACTTCAGCATATAGCTCGATAGCGCTATGGTGACTGAAACAGCCGGCACAACCACAGGCATTTTCTTTTGCGCCTTGCGCATGGGGCGCAGAGTCAGTGCCCAAGAAAAACTTGATACTACCACTCGTAGCCGCGCTAACAAGTGCTTGCTGATGAATATCTCGTTTTAAGATTGGCAAGCAAAATAGGTGAGGTCGAATACCGCCAACCAGCATGTGATTGCGGTTGTATAACAAGTGTTGAGGTGTGATTGAGGCAGCGACATTATCGTTAGCCTCGAGCACGAAGTCAGCCCCTTGTTGGGTGGTGATGTGCTCCAATACTATTTTAAGGTCGGGAAATTGTTGGACCATACCGCGAAGATGACGATCGATAAACACCGCTTCTCGATCGAAGATGTCAACATCTGCAGATGTCACTTCACCGTGTAATTGCAACAGCATGCCCACGTCCTGCATGGCTTCAAAAACAGGCGACATTTTATCTAGGTCGGTCACTCCTGAGGCCGAGTTAGTGGTGGCGCCTGCCGGATAATATTTACAACCATGGATGAATCCGCTGTCTTTAGCGGCACGAATTTCATCGACAGTGGTATTGTCAGTGAGATAAAGCACCATCAGCGGTTGCCATGTCGAGCCCTCGGGCCGCTGTGCCATAATCCGTTCGCGGTAGGCAACAGCATCAGCAACATGTGTTACTGGTGGGGTCAGGTTGGGCATAATAATACCGCGGCCAAAACCTCGGGCAGCTGCAGGTACGGTAGTTTCAAGAGCCTGATTATCACGCAGATGCAGATGCCAGTCGTCAGGTAGGATGATAGAAATTTTATCCATGAAAGATGGTTCCGCTGTTATGGGGTGAATGCTACCGCAAACCGTGGCTGCATAATAGTTTTTGTGGCAAAGAACGGCATACTGAATCAAAATAACATGAGTTTGAGGTGAATTTTAGGTCCCATTGTCGAGAGTTGCTATGCGTATTACCTTGCTAACAAACAGAGATTTACCCAGTCATCTGGCGCTCAGCCAGCTAGTTCGGCAACTTGCCGACCATGAAATATCAATTTTTATCTCTGAAAAGGTGGGCTCGGATTATCTTTTACCATCTCCATTGATGGCTTTGCAGAGCTTTGAACTAGAGCTATTACAAGACGGAAGACCTAGCTTTGAGCAGTTAGCCGTAAAGGCGGGCGGTTCATTGCAGGGCTTTGTTGATATCGACAATAAGGTTAATGGTAGTGTGGGTCTCGAGCGTATTAAAGCCACCCGGCCAGATTTAATCATCTCGGTGCGATTTGGTCTGATTATAGGGCAGGATATTATTGAGATCCCTCGGTATGGTGTGATTAATTTACATTCTGGGGTTCTACCTAGCTATCGTGGGGTGATGGCAACTTTAAGGGCTATGCTCAATGGTGATGCCGATATAGGTTCGACTCTGCATTTTATTCAGGACTCAGGTATTGATACAGGAGATATTATTTCGGTGAAAACTATCCCCTTACAGAGACAATCATCCTATTTATTTAATGTTCTATCGCTTTATAGTGGTGGTGTTAAGCAGATCATAAATGCAGTCAGGTTTCTGTCAGATTTGCAGGCGCTAGAGGCTTTTACTCAGCAGGGAACTCCCAGTTACTTTACGTTTCCTACGACGGCCGAGTTAAACCATTTTTCCGCCCAGGGTTATAAGTTTTTTGACCCTCAAGAACGAACAGCGATTACTCGCCTGTATGCTTTAAATTAGACAAACAGTGAATCCCTCACTCGGTTAAGGTAAAATTCGCGGCTAATTCAAAAGTTAAGGGTTTATACAGTGTCATCAGTTAATAAAGTTGTTCTCGCTTATTCAGGAGGTTTAGATACCTCGGTTATCGTTAAGTGGCTTCAAGAAGAGTACCAATGCGAAGTAGTCACCTTTACCGCCGACATTGGTCAGGGTGAAGAAGTAGAACCTGCTCGGGCAAAAGCTGAAGCTCTTGGGGTTAAAGAAATTTATATCGATGATCTTCGTGAAGAGTACGCGCGCGATTTCGTATTCCCTATGTTTAGAGCCAATGCTATCTATGAAGGCGAGTACCTGCTTGGCACCTCTATTGCTCGCCCATTAATTGCCAAGAGATTGATCGAAATTGCCAATGAAACCGGCGCCGAAGCTATTTCACACGGGGCCACAGGTAAAGGTAATGATCAGGTTCGCTTCGAATTGGGCGCTTATGCATTGAAGCCCGGCATCACCGTGATTGCACCTTGGCGTGAATGGGATCTTAATTCCCGCGACAAGCTTATGGAATACTGTGAAACCCACAACATTCCAGTGGAAATGAAGCGTGGTAAAAAGTCACCTTTTTCTATGGATGCCAATTTACTGCACATTTCTTATGAAGGCGGTAACCTCGAGGACCCTTGGTCTGAGGCCGAAGATGATATGTGGCGTTGGACAGTGTCTCCTGAGCAAGCACCCGATAAGCCAACTTACATGACGATTACCTATGAAAAAGGCGACATTGCTGCCATTGACGGCACCTTGATGTCGCCAGCCACTGTCATTGAGCACTTGAATGCTGTTGCTGGTGCTAATGGTATCGGTCGTTTGGATATTGTTGAGAATCGCTATGTGGGCATGAAGTCTCGTGGGTGTTACGAAACGCCTGCCGGCACGGTGATGATGAAGGCCCACCGTGCCATTGAGTCGCTGACACTGGATCGTGAAGTGGCACATCTTAAAGATGAGTTAATGCCACGTTACGCCAAGCTTATTTATAACGGTTATTGGTGGGCTCCGGAGCGACTGATGCTGCAGACCGCGATCGATCAAAGTCAGGATGTGGTTAACGGTGATGTGCGAATTAAGCTTTATAAGGGTAATGTGCGTGTGGTGGGCAGACAGTCTAATGACAGTTTGTTTGACGCCAATATAGCGACCTTTGACGATGATGGTGGAGCGTACAATCAAGCGGATGCCGAAGGCTTTATTAAACTTAATGCCTTGCGTCTGCGTATTGCCTCCAATGCTGGACGAAAATTTTAAGCTGTACGGTGAGGTAGCCAGCTGTGTAGTGAATAAAGTCGACTCTGATATGGCAGCAAACTTTGGCTTAATGTAGTAAAGGAGGGATCAATGGCACTCAGTATTGCTGATGTTAAAGACGCACATGGACGTATCAAGCCTTATATCCATTGCACTCCGATACTACATAGCTCACAACTGAATACACTCTTAGACTGCGAGCTGCTTTTCAAAGCGGACAATATGCAAAAGGTGGGTGCCTTCAAGGCTCGCGGTGCCTGCAATGCAGTTTTCTCGATGGAGCAGGACAGTCTCCACAGAGGCGTGGTGACTCACTCTTCAGGTAATCATGGTGCCGCCCTAGCTTGGGCCGCGGCTATGCGCAACACGCCCTGTACTGTGGTCATGCCGAACAATGCCCCCCAAGCCAAAAAAGATGCGGTGATTAGTTATGGTGCGACGGTGGTTTACTGCGAACCGACTATGACTGCCCGCGAAGGGACAGTCGCTAGCCTGATGCAGCAGTCGGGCGCCAGCTTGGTACATCCCTATGACGATGATCGAATTATTGCGGGTCAGGGCACAGCAGCACTGGAAACCCTGTCACAGATTGAGCAACCTATCGATATTCTCATGGTGCCGGTGGGTGGCGGGGGTTTACTTGGTGGCTCCGCGTTGGTGGTTAAACAATCTTCAGGGGGTAATTCGACTCAGGTCATAGGTGCAGAGCCCGAGATGGCTAATGATGCTTGGCAGGGCTATAAGTCTGGTGTCAGAGTCGCGAAATTTGTGCCAAATACCATTGCGGATGGTTTGCGTGGGACCCTTGGGGTGCGCAATTTTGAGATCATAACCGAGCATGTTGATGATATTTTTTTGACCTCAGAAGCGCGCATCGTAGAGGCGATGAAACTTATCTGGACAAGGTTGAAAGTCGTCGTAGAACCCTCAGCGGCGGTTCCTCTAGCGGCCATTATGGATCAGCCCGAGCTGTTTAAAGGTAAGCGCATTGCGATCATTTTGAGTGGTGGCAATCTTGACCTGGATGCCTTGCCCTGGTGATCTTTCATTCACTACTTAGACGAAGATTTTACCAATGTCCTACCGGTACTTTACCTGCGGTGTATTTACTAACCAACGGGTTAGCGGAAATCCACTGTCAGCGCGGCCAATGCGACAACAAAAGAGACCATAGTTTACAGTAAGTACAGAGTGGTAAAAACCAACCCCAACATGGGTTATTAACGAAGAAGATTTACAAGGAGAGAGATTATGTTTAGCCATATTATGATTGGTGCCAATGACATCGACGAATCAAAAGCATTTTACGACGCTATCTTGGGCGCTATTGGCCATAAACCAGGTTTTATGGATCCTAAAGGACGTTGTTTTTACACCGCAGACTCTAACGTGTTTTGTTTAAGTATACCTATCGATGGCGAGCCAGCCTGTAATGGTAATGGCAGTACGATAGGCTTTGCAGTTAAAAGCCCAGAAGCTGGTGATGCTTGGCATGCAGCGGGCATTGCCAACGGCGGAATTAATTGCGAAGAACCTCCGGGCGTCCGCGAAGGAGATAAGATGTATTTGGCTTATTTACGCGATCCTGCAGGAAACAAAATTTGTGCTCTCTGTCATATGGCTTAGAGATTAAATAACGACTATATTAAGACAGTAGCAATAGTCATCTTGGTCTGCTCCAATCGTGGGTCAGACCAAGTTTGATCACCTAATAGTTTTCAAAGAGCACTTAAAATTACTATGAGTAAAGATAGTCAGCCACGCTTTCATCTCGCCTTTCCTGTTACTGACCTTGAGGCGGCGAGGAAATTCTACTGTGACGTTGTAGGCTGTTCCACAGGCCGCGAGTCAGACCGTTGGATTGACTTTGACTTCTTTGGCCACCAACTTGTGGCCCATTTAGTTGACCCAGCAGATCATCCCTCTGCAGTTACTAATGCAGTAGACGGTCACGCGGTGCCCGCGTCTCATTTTGGTGTGATTCTAGAATGGTCCCAGCACCAGACTTTTGTTGCTCGGCTAAAAGCTGCAGATGCTGAATTTGTGATTAAACCCTATCTGCGCTTTGAAGGGCGCAAAGGCGAGCAAGTGACCCTCTTTGTTCGTGATCCCAGCAACAACTATTTAGAATTCAAAGCCTTTCGCGACCTTGATATGCTGTTTGACAAAGACATCGATAATTATTAACTAATATGACCCGTAGTGCGTACCCGCTTTGCTCCCTTAATGGGCTTATTTCGGGACTTGTCAGCGCGGGCTTTAAGTACATTGTCGATAATGTTTTTGAGTGCGATTAACAGCCCTGTAACTAAGAATGCACCGGGCGGTAGGACGATAATTAAAAAGCTGTAATTTGGGCCAAAGGGCTGGATCAGCCAGTTGACGGCAATGGGTCCGAACAATAGATGCATATCCACAAACAAAGTACCTTGGCCGAGCAATTCTCTAATGGCACCTAGTGCCACTAACACTAATAAAAATCCCATTCCCATCATGACGCCATCGAGGGCAGCAAGACCCACATTGTTTTTACTGGCAAAGGCTTCTGCGCGGCCCAAAATAGCACAGTTGGTTACAATGAGCGGTACAAATATACCGAGTATTTGATACAGATCATAAGTGTAAGCTTTCATCAGTAATTCAGCGCAGGTGACAAAGGCGGCAATAATGATCACGAACACAGGTAATCGAACGGCGTCATTAACGTGATTACGGATTAAAGACACGATAGTGTTGGAGCCAATAAGCACCATCATCGTGGCCAAGCCTAAGCCTAAAGCGTTAGCCACTGTCGAACTGACCGCCAAAAGAGGGCATAGGCCTAACAACTGAACGAGTGCTGGGTTGTTATGCCAAAGACCATTTCCGGCGACTTCCCTTACGGTTGCATCGCTCATTGTTCCACCTGTCCGGTGCTGTTCGTGTCTTTTTTCTGCGGTTGGTTAAATAGTCTGTCACTGTCTTGATTAAAATAATCTAAAGTTGCCACAATCTGATTAATTACTGCCCTGGGTGTAATAGTAGCCCCGGTAAACTGGTCGAATTGACCTTCTTCTTTTTTAACAGCCCATTGCGAGCGTGCCGTATTGGATAGAGACTTACCATTAAAGGCGAGAATCCAATCGTTCTTTTTAAGGTCAATTTTATCACCTAGGCCAGGTGTTTCCTTATGCTGTACTACGCGCACACCGGCAATGGTGCCTTCGCTGTTAACCCCAATAATCATGGCAATATCACCACTGTAACCATCGGCAGTTACTGAGGGAATAATTGCAGCTATAGGCTCACCGTTATAGCGTGCGATATGGATATTGCCGCCTTTAATAAGGCCCAAGATTGACCAAAAGGCTTCTGGCACAGGTTGGGTATCTAATAGTAGATCATTGTTGTGACGTTCTGGTGGGACTATTTCTAGTAGTGCTCGCTGGGCAGCTAAACGTTCGGCATAGTCGATCTTATCGCGGGTAAGGTTGTCTACAGAAGACAGTACCAGAGCAGTGACCAGAGCAAAGAGTGCCAAGGCGATACTGTTAGAGCTAATCGACTTAATGATCATTCATCCTCACCTTTGTCAGTGGCCTTGCGCCGGTCAGTGTGACCATAGGTACGTGGCAATGTGTAGTTGTCGATAAAGGGCGCGGCAAAGTTGCCCAGCAGCACCGCAAAGGCTACGGCGTCTGGATAATTACCCCAAGCGCGGATAACATAAACTAAGAGCCCTATAAGGCTACCGTAAATAAGCCGGCCGCGATTACTTACCGCCGAAGAAACGGGGTCGGTTAGGATAAAGAATGCACCCATCATCGATGCTCCGTTAAATAGGTGCATAACCGGCGAGCCGCGACTGGCTGAGCTACCACCATCCCAAAATAAGATCGACATTAATGCTAGAGTACCGAGCATTGCAAGGGGAGCATGCCATGTAAAAATACGGGTCTTAAGTAAGATTATGCCTCCGATTAAAAATCCAACATTGACCCATTCCCACCCAACACCCGCAAAGCTTGCTTGGTTAAATAGAGTTTCCCTCTGATAAATTTGGTCTACCACTAGCCCGCTACTGTGTTTGAAGACATCAAGCGGTGTTGCGCCGGTGACGCCATCGATAGGGGTGTTGCCAGCAAACACGATGCTAAGTGATTTCCATAGGCCCGGATGGTTTACTCCTTCAGACAAAAGAGATATCGGCGTAACCCAGGTGGTCATTTCAATGGGGAAACTAATAAGTAGTACTACATAGCCAACCATGGCCGGATTAAAGGGGTTATAGCCAATCCCACCATAGAGCTGCTTGGCGACCACAATGGCGAATAGAGACCCCACAACCACCACCCACCATGGCGCCAGAGGCGGTAGAGCTAGGGCAAGGAGAACAGCAGTTACGGCTGCACTGTAGTCTTTTAGATAAAAAGCAATGGGTCTGTTTCTAAGTGCAAGGATCGCTGCTTCGGCTATTAGCGAGGTCACTACTGCGATGATTAAATTAATGAAGGTGCCCCAGCCGAATTGATAACTCAGCGCCAGAAATCCAGGCAAGGTAGAAAGCAGTACGAGTTGCATAATCCAACTCGTGCTTTGAGGGTTGTGCCCGTGAGGTGAGCTTATTTGTTTAAATGCCATTAGTCAGTTAGCTCCCTCAGTCGATATTGTGTCTGATCAACTTTTTGTCTCGCGCTTTCGACACTTGCACTGCATATAATTTGCTGTTGTTTGCTGCCATTTGCGGTGGCTTCTATTAATCGTTTTTCGGCCTCTTGCAGTCTAGACTGCGCTGCCAATAGAGCGCGTTCGAACTTGGCTTTTTGTTGCTCAGGAGATGCTTGTTTGATCATGGCTCGTTGCTGCGCGGCGGCGATAATATCGGCTGCAGAGGATCCGGGTTGTGATGTATTGCTAGTCGCTCTTGCTTGTTCGGTCACCAGTCGTCGCGCTTCACGTTTAGCTTGCCGTTGCTCATCAGCTTGCTCTAGACGCAGTTTACGAAATTCAAAACGCTGTCTGGCGTTGTCGGCGTCAATTTTATCGATATTGGCTTTGCGAATCTCGCCTTTACTACTTCTGTAGTGCTGAACCAGAGGAATATTGCTTGGACACACGTAAGAGCAGGCACCACATTCTATACAGTCGAACAGATTATGTGCTTCTAAACGCTCTTGGTCTTTAGACTGTGCATACCAGAACAGTTGCTGGGGTAAGAGCGAAACCGGACAGGCTTCAGCACACAGTCCACAACGTATACAGGCTTGAGCAGGTGTATCAGCTGGAATTTCAGAATGACCGGGCGCCAGTATACAGTTGGTTGTTTTAACCACGGGAACATCGGTAGAGGTTAAGCTAAAGCCCATCATGGGGCCGCCCATAATTAGGCGACTGCAGTTGTTTTCATCAAACTCATTGTGCGTCAGAAGATGGCTGATTGGCGTGCCAATAAGAACCTCATAATTACGGTTAACTCCGCAGGCTTCGCCAGTGACGGTGGTGATTCGTGAAATGAGTGGTTCGCCATCAATGACAGCTCGTTTGATGGCTATAAGCGTTCCGATATTTAAACAAACCATACCTAGATCGATAGGCAAACCACCACTAGGAACCTCACGGCCGGTAAGTATATAAATTAATTGTTTTTCGCCCCCAGAGGGGTACTTAGTCGGAAAGGGCACTATTTCAATAGGACTCTCTTGGATATATGATCGCAGCGCTTTAATAGCCTGGGGTTTGTTATCTTCGATGCCAATCACAACTCTCTTTGGGTCGTTCAAAATGTGGCAGACGACCTCTATCCCTTGAATCAGATCTTGGGCTTTTTCGCGTATAGCGGCATCATCGGCGGTGATATAGGGCTCACATTCTGTCGCATTAATAATGAGGGTGTCGATGGCTTTGTCTTTACTAGGACTTAGTTTGATGGCGGATGGAAAACCTGCTCCGCCCATCCCTGCGATGCCGGCATCGGTAATTATCTGTAATAAATCTAGGGGGCCACATCCTCGGAAATCTGTAACACCGACATGCTCGATCCATTGGTCTCTACCATCGCTAGCGATGGTGACACAGGGGGCGTTTAAGCCTGAAGGGTGTGCGACTGGCTGATCGTCGATAGCAATCACAGTCCCTGAGGTCGATGCATGTACTGGTAAATTATTTGAATGGGTTGCCGTTGTTAATGTCTGACCTTTGAGTACAGTCTGCCCAATGGTGACATCGATTTTTGATGGAGAGCCTATATGTTGATGCAGTGGAATCACTAGAGTACCCGGGATGGGTAAGTGCCCAATACTCTGAGTCATTGACTGTGATTTATTTTCTGGCGGGTGAACGCCGCCGGGAGTCTCCCAGGTGCGACTCATGCGGCATCCTCTTGAGATGACATTTTGCTGGTAGCTATAAGGTCAATAGTAGTGGGAGGAGTCGGCCAGTGCCATTGCACGATACCTTGGACAACTGGCAGCATGTCGATACAGTCCACTGGGCAGGGCTCAATGCAGAGGTCGCACCCTGTGCATTCCGACACGATAACAGTATGCATGAGTTTGGCTGCGCCCAATATTGCATCTACTGGGCAGGCTTGTATGCATTTGGTGCAACCGATACATTCGTCTTCTCGGATGTAGGCGATAGTTTTAATTTCTTCCTCTTCACCGTGTTCTTCGTCTAATGCTGGGGCTGGCACATCAAGCAGGTTAGCTATAGCGTTAATGGTGTTTTGGCCTCCCGGAGGACACTTGTTAATCGCATCGCCATCGGCAATAGATTGAGCGTAGGGGCGGCAGCCGGGAAATCCACATTGACCACATTGGGTTTGTGGTAGCAGATTATCAATTTGCTCAACAATCGGGTCGCCCTGTACTCTGAACTTTTCAGCAGCGAACCCAAGCAGGGCTCCAAAAACAATCCCTAGGCTCACTAGGGCTATGAGGGCGGCAAGCATTGGTTGTTGCGCTATGCTATCAATCATTCACACTAACCCACTAAATCCCATAAATGCCAATGACATTAGACCGGCGGTAATCATGGCGATGGCGACCCCTTCAAACGGTTGGGGGATGTCAGCAGCGGCCAAACGTTCGCGCATTGCCGAGAATAAGATTAATACCAGTGAAAAACCGGCACCTGCACCAAAGCCATATAGCGACGATTGCATAAAGTTGAGGTCTTTGCTGGCATTTTGTAGTGCCACGCCGAGTACCGCACAATTGGTGGTTATCAGGGGCAAGAAGACGCCCAATACTCGATACAGAAGTGGGCTGGTTTTTTCGATAAACATCTTGGTAAATTGAACCACTGCGGCGATGACTAAAATAAACGCAATAGTGCGAAGGTAAATAAGCCCTAGGGGCATTAACACGAGCTCATTGACGATATAACTAGCCATGGCGGTGAGGGTCAATACAAAGGTTGTAGCCGCTGACATACCAATGGCTGACTCAAGCTTTTTTGACACGCCCATGAAAGGACAGAGCCCAAGGAACTGAACGAGTACATAATTGTTGATCAGAATAGAGCTGACCAGGATGATGGCGAATTCTTGCATGTGCTCAGTATAATAGATGTAGCGGATAACTAGTATGGTGCAATCTGGCGGTGCTATTCAATAACTAAAATGCACCTATAGGCAGTTTTTTTACTATCATGACATCCCCATAATTTGGTGGCCAAATAAATATGAGTAATCCACCATCGGCGTCATTATTAGGTGACTCTTTGACCTGGTTGAGCCCCGCTATCAGGTTCTAATAGATAAATACCCTGTTTGTCTGCTGCTGCCAAAACCATCCCTTCGGACATGCCAAAACGCATTTTTCGTGGCGCTAAGTTAGCCACCATTACGGTAAGTCTGCCTTCTAGGTCTGCTGGGTCGTAGGATGATTTAATTCCTGAAAATACCTGACGCATTTCACCACCAATATCTAGATTAAGTTGCAGTAGCTTGTCTGCTCCTTCGACATGACTCGCACTCACAATTCGAGCGACACGCAGGTCGACCTTAATGAAGTCATCAAAGCTAATTTCATCGGCTAGGGGCTCATCTGCTAAGGCACCACTGATGAGTTTCGGGATTTCCTTAGCAAGATCCTGTTTGCTGGCTTCAACCATGGCATCGACCCTCTCTTTTTCGATTCGCTGCATAAGTGGCTTAAACTGATTAATCTTATGTTCGACTAAGGGATGCTTCACGCTGTCCCACGTTAAGGTGTCATTTAGGAATGACTCGCCCGCTTCAGCCATTGCAGGAAGGACTGGTTTTAGATAGGTGAGCAATACGCGGAATAGGTTAATACCCAGCGAGCAAATGTCCTGAACACTTTGTTGCTGTGATTCATCTTTATTGAGTTTCCATGGCTCTTTGAGGGCGATATATTCATTCGCCGCATCCGCTTGCGCCATAATTTCTCGAATAGCCTTACCGTAATCTCGATTTTCATAGTGGTTAGCAATTGTATCGGCAGCGCCACTGACCTGTGCCCATAGTTCAGGATTATCAATAGCCGATGAAAGTACCCCATCGTTGCCGTTGGCAATAAACTTGGCACAGCGACTGGCGATATTGACAACCTTGCCGACTAAATCACTGTTTACTTTTTGTATAAAGTCTTCCAAATTGAGATCAATATCTTCGATCGTGCCAGATAATTTAGAGGCATAGTAGTACCTAAGATACTCAGGATGTAGATGATCTAGATAGCAACGTGCATTGATAAAGGTGCCACGAGACTTAGACATCTTTTTACCATTGACCGTAACAAAACCATGCACGCAAATTTTGGTCGGTGTACGATATTCAGCGCTTTTCAGCATCGCGGGCCAAAATAGGGCATGGAAATTAACGATGTCTTTGCCGATAAAATGATATAGCTCGGTTGGACTGTCTTTTTTCCAAAAATGATCAAAATCTAACCCATCTCGATCACAGAGGTTTTTGAAACTCGCCATGTAACCGATGGGCGCATCTAGCCAGACATAAAAGTACTTGCCGGGAGCGTCAGGAATTTCAAAGCCAAAATAGGGTGCGTCGCGGCTGATGTCCCATTCTTGTAAACCGCTGTCTAGCCATTCACTTAGCTTGTTAGCGACTTCTTTTTGCACGGTACCGCTGCCGACCCAGTCTTTTAAGAATGTTGTAAATTCAGGTAATTTGAAAAAATAATGCTCTGACTCTTTTTCAACAGGCGTGGCACCTGAAATGACGGATATGGGATTAATAAGATCGACCGGTGAGTAGGTGGCACCGCAGGCTTCACAGTTATCGCCATATTGATCATCAGCTTTACATTTGGGGCAGGCGCCTTTGACGTAGCGATCTGCGAGAAAAAGATTCTTCTCTGGATCAAATGCTTGAGTAATGGACCGCTGCGCGATATGCCCATTTGCCTTCAGTAGATTGTAAATTAGCTCAGAAAATTCGCGGTTTTCATCAGAGTGTGTGGAGTGATAGTTATCAACACCAATCAAAAAATCTTTAAAATCTGCTTCATGAATAGCACGCATGTCTGCAATATGTTCTTCGGCGCTAATACCTTTCTCGTCCGCTTTTAACATAATTGCAGTGCCGTGAGCATCATCTGCGGAAACGTAGTAACATTCGTGGCCGCGCATCTTTTGCAAGCGCACCCAGACATCGGTTTGGGTGTACTCTAAGATATGGCCCAGATGCAAAGCGGCATTAGCATAAGGCAAGGCGTTGGTAACCAGAATTTGACGTTTTGACGGCATGTTAGAAATCTTTTTCGGCAGCTTGAAAGAGATGCGAGTATAGCGATTTTATAGTAACTTTTCATGGGCTATTGAGCGAAATAGCGGAGCTAAGTTGTCGTAGTAATTAAATAGAGTATAGGTTGGGGTGATTTAGTGTTAACTCAGGTGAAATTTATTATTGCAGTTGCATCAGGCAAAGGCGGAGTAGGTAAGTCAACAACGGCGGTAAACTTGGCGCTGGCATTGCATCAGGGAGGCTATCGAGTAGGGCTTCTAGATGCAGATATCTATGGTCCAAGTGTTGGTATGATGCTTGGTGTCGAAGAAAACACTCGCCCTGAAGCCGTAGATGAAAAATACCTTAAGCCTATTGAGGCTCATGGTGTTGCTACTATGTCTATGGCCTATTTGGTAACAGATAAGACGCCGATGGCATGGCGTGGTCCTATGGCAGCTGGCGCGCTACAACAATTATTACAGCAAACTCAGTGGGGTGAGCTCGATATACTGGTGGTGGATATGCCTCCTGGTACGGGTGACATTCAGCTTACGTTGTCGCAAAAGGCTCAGGTAGCGGGGGCCGTTATTGTCACGACTCCTCAGGATATTGCCTTGCTTGATGCCCAAAAAGGTATTGAGATGTTTCTTAAAGTGAAAATACCCGTGTTAGGCATTGTAGAGAATATGGCAGTCCATGTTTGTACTGAGTGCGGGCATGCGGAGCATATTTTTGGCGACGGTGGGGGTCAGAGAGTGGCAGCTGATTACGGTACTGCGCTGCTGGGTAGTCTTCCTTTAGACCTTTCGATTAGACAACAGGGCGATAAAGGGCTGCCTTTGGCGGCGGCTTTTCCAGATCAACCTATTGCACAACAGTATCGAGAAATTGCTCGATCTGTGATGACAGCCCTAGAATCAGCACATGTCGATAGTGGTCCCGACATAGAGTTCGAATAACAGAGACTAATCCGACGGTGGTGGGCCTTGCTGAAAAGCTATAAATGCGTATCATACCGTTGGCGTTTTTAAGTCGACTTTTATCGAGTATTTTGCGCGTAATAATCTAACTAAGAGAAGTTAATTCATGAGCATTAAATCAGACAATTGGATACGTCGTATGGCCGAGCAGCATAAAATGATCGAGCCCTATGAAGCAGAGCAGGTTCGCTATGATGGAGAGGAGAGAGTTATCTCTTACGGTGTTTCTAGTTATGGATACGATGTTCGTTGCGCTAATGAGTTTAAAATATTCACCAATGTCCATTCAAAAACCGTGGACCCAAAGAATTTTGACGATGACTCCTTTGTTAATGTCAGGGGAGATTATTGCATTATTCCACCTAACTCTTTTGCTCTAGCAAGAACGGTTGAATATTTCAGAATTCCACGTTCGGTCTTGACTATCTGCTTGGGTAAATCGACCTATGCTCGATGTGGCATTATTGTCAATGTGACGCCGCTTGAGCCAGAATGGGAAGGACATGTGACACTCGAGTTTTCTAACACCACTAACCTTCCGGCAAAGATTTATGCCAATGAAGGTGTTGCCCAAATGTTATTTTTTGAATCCGATGAAGTTTGTGCCACATCCTATGCGGATAGAGGCGGTAAATATCAGGGGCAAACTGGTGTGACTTTGCCTAAGGCGTAATTTAAGGCCATCTTTACACGTTGATATGGTTATTGATTGCTGTTTGGATTGAGCAAAGCGTTCTTCAATAAGAGCGCCTGCTGTTGCAGTCTTTGAGTATTTTCAGGACCCGTGCGTATGAGCTGCTTTTGCAGTGGTGTTAAAGATTCTAGCGACATGTCGGCATATTTGTAGGCCACAGAATCCCGAGTGAGGCTAATAGGCTCGACTATAATGGGCGTATTGAGAACCTGATCTATTGCGGTTAACAATATTCCATCCATCTGACGGGGCTTATACCCCATCTCAAGAAATGCGCTTTCTAGCAATGGGCGGGCAAAGTGGAACATTTGCGCCATGGATTTCATGTCTAGCGATGCGAGCACCGCAACTGTAGTGTTATATCGCTCATAGTTACCGGCATTCAGCCAAATCACATCACCGTCGTTATGAGTTGCGAAGCTACTTTGGGGAGAACTTAGCGGGAAAATCTTACCCAGTATTATGCCTCTTGAGAGTCCGTCAAGATAACTAGCAGTTCGTCGAACAAGGTCATCGGTCGCCAGCCAGTTATTTATTTCAGCCTTGTTGCTCATTAATACAATGCGTTCTCGCACAAACTCATCACTCGTATCCAACGGTGGTAACGGCGTTTTTACAGGCTCTGACGGCGTCTTGGATACTACATCGGCTCTATCTGACTGATTCAACGCTTCTGGTATGGTGGCTTCTGGAACTAGTGCAGGGACAATGACAGCTTCGACGACTTGTTCAGGTATTGAGAGAAGTTCAGGGTCATTAGGTAGATCTTTTTGAGCTTGGTAGAGTACACCCCCCACGATAATGAGCGAGGCGAGAGTGCCGAGAGTAAGGGTGGATTTATTCTTATTGGTTGCTTCTCGTTCAGTCATGTCTTTTTCTCTCCAATGGGCTCTAAGGGTAAAATATCGCGCTCGTTCACCCTTCCTTGGATAATTTTTAGTTGGTGACTGTCGCCCTTCTCAGTATGACTTAATTGTACCACTAAGAAGTTCCAGTCGGTCGCTAGCCAAATAACAGTTTCACGAGTATTACTGTTACTGATTCTACGAATCTTGGTTGTATTCAGGAGGCCGATCGCAGTGGTTAGGACCTCTGACGCTACAACCTCATAATCATACTGCTTTCGCTTATCACGCACCATGACAGGATAGGAAAGTACCGTTTTTCCTTCTTGCAGGTCATGCCGTAATTGTAACTTGTGAGTAACAATATCAAGCGCACCAGACTCGAGAGTAACAACCTGCACTTTATCGTTCTTAACATATCTAAGTTGTTTGTTGGGCCAATCAAAGACTTGATTTTCCACTCGGGATATACCGACCAGTGAACGTTTGTAGTTGTATTGGTAAGGAAGAATTTTCTGGTGATCATCGATTGTAAATTTAGCGCTTTCTTTAATTTTGCCAAGAATGCTTTTAGCGTTCAAGGTTTCTATGTAAGAACCGTCCTCTAACTGACGAAGTTGGTGGTGGGCCTTGATGGCTAATCCATTGTAATTAGCGCTGTATTTCGCGCTATAAGTGGCTATTTCGTTATTGGTAATCGATGCTGCGGTCAATGAGGGACTTAGCAGTGAGACTGCGGCCGAAATCGTTATGAAACCGATGACTAGGGTAAATCTCTTCAGCGTTGCTGATCTATTCATTTATACCTACACAAGTTTTTAAGCAAATCGATTAGGCCTTAGAGTGACAAAAACGATTAGTGTTCATTATTAATATCAAATAATATTCCGTTTTTTCCGATCACCACACCATCCAAGAAGGCTTTGCCATTTTGCGATGTTAAGCGACCGTCACAAAACCATTGAGCCGCCGCTGGGTATATTTTATGTTCCATTGTTAAGACCCGCGCGGCTAAATCCTGAGGGCCATCTGTGGGGCTAATGGCGACTTCAGCCTGAAGCACTGGAGGCCCGCCATCTAGTTCTGGAGTCACAAAGTGCACGGTAGTGCCCGCTTTTGAATCACCCGCATCTATTGCGCGCTGATGCGTGTCTAGGCCTTGGTAGGCGGGTAACAGTGAGGGATGTATGTTGAGTAGTTTGCCTTCAAACTGACTAACAAAGTCAGAGGTTAGGATCCTCATAAAGCCAGCCAAGATGACTAGGTCGGGCGAGAAGTTTTGGATGGCCTCTAAAAGATGTTGATCAAATTTCTGCCTAGAACTAAAGTCACGATGATCAATAACAAGGGTTGGAATATTGGCTGCAGTAGCCCGATCTAATCCTTTAACGCTAGGCTTATTGCTAATCACCGCAGTGATCTGAGCTTTTATTTGATTATTATGGCATGCATCAATGAGTGACTGCAGATTAGATCCGCTACCGGAAATAAGGACGACTATGCGAAAAGTTGGCTTTTGGCCAGTACTCATTGGGCTAGCCCTAATAGTTGGACTTGATCGTCGCCAGCTTTCATCTCATCAATAGACCCGAGGATAAAGGCAGTTTCACCGCTATCAGCCAAAATAGTCAATGCAGTCTGTGCACTTGATGAGGGCACACAGATCACCATGCCGACACCACAATTAAGGGTGCGATGCATTTCATGTTCGTCAATATTGCCACCTTGCTGCAACCAATCGAAAACAGATGGCCGTACCCATGAGTTGGTATCAATAATTGCTTTAGCATTTTCCGGCAGTACACGCGGAATATTTTCGAGTAAACCACCACCTGTAATATGGGCGAGAGCGTTTACAGGAGATTGTGCAATCAGACCAAGTAGTGGCTTTACGTAGATTTTTGTAGGGGCCATTAGTAAATCAATGATCGGGACCCCATCAAGCTTTGTGTTCGCGGGATCTGTGTTGGTAACCTCAAGTACTTTGCGTATCAGAGAATAGCCATTGGAATGGGGGCCGCTAGAGGCCAAGCCAATTAATGTATCACCTATTGCAACTTGGCTGCCGTCGATGAGTTTGGACTTTTCGGCAATACCGACACAAAAGCCAGCAAGGTCATAGTCTTTATCTTCATACATCCCAGGCATTTCAGCAGTTTCACCGCCAATTAAAGAACAACCGGAAAGTTCACATCCGTCAGCTATACCATTAACGACAGCTGCCGCAGTGTCTATGTCGAGCTTCCCTGTTGCGTAATAGTCTAAGAAGAAGAGAGGCTCTGCGCCACACACAATGAGGTCGTTAACGCACATGGCCACCAGGTCAATACCAACAGTGTCATGCTTGTTATGATCCAGTGCGAGCCGAAGTTTGGTGCCTACACCGTCAGTGCCAGACACCAACACGGGTTCTTTGTATCCTGTGGGTAGCTCAAAAAGTGCGCCAAAACCACCCAGACCGGCCATTACTTCAGGGCGGCGAGTACGCTTTGCGGCGCCTTTTATTTTTTCGATCAGGGCGTTACCTGCATCAATATCGACACCAGCATCTTTGTAGCTCAAAGATTGATTTTTTTCGGACATGAGAGGGTTCCTTTGGAAAATCGGTATTTTAGCGCGGCTGTTAGGCGGGCGCTATTTTTTAATTAATCTTATTTTACTCTGTGTATTTCTCAGTAGAGGAGTCTAATCTTGATTAACCACTGGTACAATGTCAGACATTAGGTTGGAGTAAATATGTTACGGCGTCTTTTGATTCTAGTATTGTTCTTTGTTAGCCCTTATTGTGCGGCTGAAGAGGTTAATGATTTATATAGCGCCATGGTGCCTATAGCAGATCAAGGCTCTTCTGCACGCGAACGGGGGGTGGTAGAAGCCTTACAAAATGTGCTCATAAAATTAACGGGCAATAGTAAAACATTCCAATCAACTCGTCTCGCTCCATATTTGAGTGATGCTAATGGTTACGTCGACGCCTTGAGTTTTGAGGACTTGCCCCTTAGCGTAAGCGCAAAGGATTCTCAGTCTGATAGTCCTAGTTTTGGCTTGAGAGTTAAATTTTCGCGTTCGGCAATAGATCTATTGATCCGACAGGCACAATTGCCGATCTTACCCTCAAATAGGCCCAAGTTCCTAGTTTGGATTATCCGTGATGACCCAACTGTGGGTCGTGGGTTTATCGGAGAAGAGGTAGCGGTAAATAGCGCTATAGATTCTGGCGACACAGATTTTTTGACGCGTTTTGACCGAGCTATGCGATCCCGTGGGATTCCTTACATACTCCCTACTTTTGACCTAGAGGATCAATTAGCCTTATCGATAGAGCAAGCTTGGAATCTAAAAGCTGATGACCTTGCGCTGGCTTCCCAGCGCTACCAAGCAGACGGTTGGATTGCTTTACGGTTTTATCGTACATCCACTGGGGAGGTTCGTGGTTCGTGGTTATATGAGGCTGGGGGGCGTCGGCAGTTAAACGATTTTCGCTCTGAGGGGGACGAGCATTTTTTAGCCATGACCGTTGATAATTTGCTCGATCGTATGACCCAATCTTTTAGCTATATACCTCGATCAGACACCAATGAATTATTGCTAGAAATTTATAATATTAATTCATACAGCGCTTATCAATCGGTACTTAAGCAACTCAAAAAATTAGAGGTTATAGACTCGGTTGATCTATTTTCTGCTAGAGGAAATCAGATTATAATGTCGGTAGAGGCTGAAGGTGGCCAAGAATTACTGAGTAATGCCCTTGTGCGCAGTGGCCGATTTCGCGATCGGAATGCTGATATAGAGATAGAAAATCAGCAGCTTACATTCGATTGGATTAAATAATGCAAAATTTTCAGCAACTTAGTTTGCCAGTTGCCCTAGACGACCAGGCGACCTTTGATAACTTTTATGCACCCAATGGCACGCCGCAGCACATGGCAACCTTTTTACTAAAAGATGATGGTAGGCGTTTCGCTTATTTGTCTGGCGCTAGTGGTGTGGGCTTGTCGCACCTTCTTCAGGCGAGCTGCCAGATCACTGCACTTGGGCATAATTCTGGCGCGATTTATTTACCCTTAAAGGAATTGTGTGGCTACCCCCCGGAACAGGTTTTTGAAGCCCTTGAATTGGCCCCAATAGTCTGTATTGACGACCTGCAATTGGTCGCGCATCTTGAGGAGTGGCAAGTACCACTTTTTAACTTATTTAATCGATGCCGGGATAGTGGCTGCCGTCTCATCATCTCTGCGCACAGCAGTCCAGATCATTTGGGCTTGAAATTACAGGATTTACTGTCCAGGTTGAAATCCGGCGTATCTCTGCATCTACCAGCCTACAAAGACGAAGATCAAAGACGGCTTTTACAGTATCGCGCTAATAGCCGTGGTTTATATTTGTCCGATGAAGCGGCTAATTTCTTGCTGAATCGGTTACCTAGAAACAGTCATTCCATGATGCAAGCTTTAGAGGTACTGGATAAGGCCTCACTGCGGGAACAACGAAGATTAACATTACCTTTTGTGAAAGAGTTTCTTGATTTATGACGCTAATATTGAGCCATTAGTGCTGTTTTGAATCAGTCTAGTCCTAGCTCTAATGTCGCGCTGTCTTTAATTAATTTTGCGACTTAGCCCTGAGCGTTTAGTCGATCGAATGCGTCCACCACCTCTGGGTCAAACTGCTTTCCCTTATTAACTTGCAAATAATCCAACGCATGCTGAATAGTCCAGGCTTCTTTATAGCAACGTTTGTTAACCAAGGCATCAAACACATCGACTAACGCTACTATGCACGCCGCTAGGGGTATTTCATGACAGAAAACTCCTCGAATTTCGAGATTTTCTGTTGGCTGAGAGTTTGGTGTGGGTTGTCTACAGAGGGCAGTCTTCGCAGTATAAATAAAGTCCTCTGGGATCATTAAGATTGTCGATCATTATCAGGGGGCCAAAGATCTTCTTGGCATAACGCCGAAGGCTTTGAGGAATGGCCGTTTTAACATTAGAACCTAATCCTAAGTAGTGCAGAGATTCGGTGACATTACCGCTGATTTCAGTTAACAGGGTTTCGATAGGTGACATCTGTTTGCGGCGGTAGTCAATCTCATAGTCCTCTATATTTGCAAGTCCAGCGGCTACTTCGATAGCATCATTGAGGTCTCCTAGTTCATCAATTAAACCATTCGCTAATGCTTGATTGCCGGTCCAAACTCGGCCTTGAGCAATTTCGTGGACATCAGCAGGTGTCGAGCCACGGCCGTTAGCGACAAGTTCAAGAAAGCGAGTGTATATATTATCGACACCGGATTGGAAAATAGCTTTTGTTTGCAGGGATAAGGGCCGATCAATTTTCATCATAGCCGAGATGTCGGTGGTACCAACGCCATCTGAATAGATACCCCAATTAGCGAGGGATTGGTCGATAGTTGGGATCACCCCCCAAACACCAATTGAGCCTGTTATACTCGTCGACATAGCCAAGACTCGGTCAGTTTCTGCCGCAATCCAATACCCTCCAGAAGCGGCGACACCGCTCATTGAAACGACCACTGGGATTCCTTTCTTGCGTGTAGCATTGATGGAATCGCGAATAATCTCCGAGGCAAAAGCACTGCCACCACCACTATCAATGCGCAATACAACGGCCTTTACAGCCTCGTCTTCGCGCAATTCCGTGAAAATACCTGCAAGCGTATCTCCTCCAATACTTCCCTCAGGTTGCTGACCATCCATAATGGTACCGCTGGCTACGACTAGGGCAATTTGGTTTTCTTTGTCAGAAGATTGGCGAGTGTTGAGCCTGATATTTGCGAGGTAACTATCCATGTCGATGCTGTCAAATTCGCCCTCTGAGCCTGGGATGTTATCGTTCAAATAACCGATGATCTCTGTGCGAGTAGCAATGACATCAATTAATCCAATCTTTTTGGCAAGTGCTGCCGAGTCACCACCATTGTCTGCCAGTGTGAGATGAAGATTGTTGGCATAGTCATTAATAGTGCCAGTTTCAAGGAATCTCAAACCTTCAACCTCTGCAATATAGAACTGCCACAGGTCTCCAAGTAAATGCTGTGTTTCATCACGTACCTGAGGAGACATGGTATTGCCCATTAATGGCTCTACTGCACTTTTGTATTGTCCAGCACGAAAAATGTTCATTGTGATTTTCAAATTGTCGAGGGCCTCTTTAAAGTAACTGCGATAAGAGCCAAAGCCGGTTATCATTACCCCACCAAGCGGATTTAGCATAATTTCATCGGCGTGAGCAGCAAGAAAATATTGTGATTGAGTGAAGTTATCGCCTATGGCAATAATCGTTTTTTCGACACCAAAGCGCTTTAGAGCTGAGCCAATTTCTTCCAGTTTGCTCAGACTGCCGCCGGCCATATAGTCCGTATCAAGAAGCAGATGTGTAATTCTTTCATCATCAAGTGCCGTGTCTATTGCCTCAACGACATCTCTGACGAGTGTTTCAGAATTTTGCTGATCATCTTGGAATAAAATCTGATTGAAAGGATCCTTATAGGTTTTTTGATCAACAAGAAATCCTTGCGGAGCAAGGTAAAGCGCACCTTTCTCTGGTATGGCCTGTAGGTTCTCACCAAACATACCGCCAATAGCGAGGATAAAAAAACCAATAATCAAAAAACTAAAGATATTCCGAATAGTGCTAAAAATACTTCCAAGTACCCTAAAGGCACGCTTGAAAAGGGCTGGTTTTTTCTCGGTCATCTAAAGATCCTCTTAAAGTCCTATGGGTTATCACAGGTTATGTTTTTGTTTCACGCGCGCTGTTACAGAGGCTGAACTAAATAATATAACAGTCAACGCTAGCTCTATCATATCTAGAACTAATGGTTCTGGCTTGCTTATCTTGGCGATGGCTATAGCAAAGTATAGCAAGAGCACAAAGCCTAGCCAGATTAGAGTGCGTGTTTCACCTCTAATAATTCCAGGGATGAAGATTACCAGCGGTAGTAGGTATAAAAAGTAAATCACGCCAGGTGCATGTTGCTGCCAAAGATTTACTGTCAGCGTAATGAGCAAGATAAAAAAGCTCCCGCGGGTGGTAAGTTGTGCGGTAGATAATATTGATTCAATTTTCAAGATTGGATGCCTTGTCATTATTTAATGTTAGGGTTCGTAAAATGTATTTCATAAGATTAATTTTTTTGCCAGTGTGGCGACGCGATGGCCCTGAGTTCTCGCGATTTGAATCTCAGCATCACTTAGAGTGGCTGCCTCTACATGGCTGGCGCCATAGGGGGTTCCACCACTCTTAGTTTTCGCCAGTGCAGGCTCTGAATAGGGCACGCCGGCAATCACCATGCCATGATGTAACAATGGCAACATCATGGATAACAAGGTTGATTCTTGGCCACCATGTAGGCTTGATGTTGAGGTAAAAGCGCCTGCAGGTTTGTTAGTCAGTGCGCCGCTCAGCCAAAGCCCCGATGTGCCATCAACAAAATACTTTAGTGGCGCCGCCATATTGCCAAATCGAGTTGGGCTGCCGATCAGTAATCCGGCGCAATTAGCTAGATCTTCTTCGCTGCAATAAATGTCGCCCTCATTTGGAATATCATCTTCGATCGCTTCACACACTGTTGATACTGCGGGCACAGTGCGAAGCATGGCTTCTACTCCGGCACTTTCAACACCAAGAGCTATCTGCTCTGCTAGCATTTTCACATGACCGTTACGACTGTAATAAAGGACCAAGATATAAGGTGTAGTTATTTCAGTAGGCATCACATTATCTCTCTGACATTTTCAGGAGGCCGCCCAATTACTGCTTTGTTGTCGGACACTACAATCGGACGCTCGATCAATTTTGGGTATTGAATCATGGCGTTGATTAGCTGCTCGTCAGTCACTTCCGGCGCACCTAGTTGGTTTTCCTTGAACTCACTTTCTGAGCGTCTAATTATCTCTCTAGGAGCCATGTTAAGTTTAGCCAATAAGCTAATCAGTGTTGGCTTATCGATAGGTGTTTCTAGATAGAGGACAATATTTAAGTCGACCTTTTCAGATTGCAAAATTTCTAATGTCTGTCGTGACTTGGAACATCGTGGATTATGATAAATAGTGGTCATGGAATTTAATAGGATTGCGAATTTACACTCATTGTAAGGCCAATCAAGAAAAACCAAAAGACATGTCCATAAAGCCTGCTGATCGACGCACTGATTTCACATGATTCTCGCTACTTCAACTAAATCATATGGTGTAAACTGTGGCGTCTTGATTAGACTGCGCTCGAAACCGAGATGCAGTAATAAAAGCCTTAGCTGTGTAATGAACCATTTTTCGTTACCGGTAACCTGCTGTCATTATATTGGCAATAAGTGGAAAGAAAATTTTATGTTAAAAAGAATGATGCTGGCGACTTGTTTGCTGTTTGGCTGTTCAAGCGAGGCCAATTACCCTTTAGTGCAAGGCGGCATTCTCAACCTTGCGAACCCCGAAAAATTAATCGTGATTAATTATTGGGCGATTTGGTGTGCACCTTGCCGCAAAGAAATCCCTGAACTTAACGAGTTGGCATCTCATCATACTGAAACAGTCACTGTGGTGGGCGTTAATTTTGATGGTTCTCAGGGTCAAGAATTATTGGGTGAAATAGAAAAGTTGGGTATTGAATTTCCTAGTCTGGTTGGAGATCCGCGGGCTATTTGGGGGCTTGAGCCTGTCACTATACTTCCGGAGACGCTGATTATTAGTCCCGAGGGTAAGTTATTGCATCGATTGATCGGTCCTCAGACATTTGCTTCTATCGAGGCACTTTTAGAATAGAAACCCCCGATAGGGTATATGAGTAATCGATCTTATTGGTTTAAAGTGCAGTTATGTTGAGTTTACGAAATGGTTTATGAGAGGTGTTTATGAAGGATTTACGCAAGTTTTATATTAATGGCGAGTGGGTTGATCCAACTCACAGCAATGACCTGGAGGTTGAAAATCCAGCCAACGAAGAGATGGTTGCGACGATCTCTCTTGGTGGTGATACCGATGTTAATTTGGCGGTTGCTGCGGCTAAGCGGGCGTTCGCAAGTTACTCGCAGACCAGTGTCGAGGAGCGGGTTTCCTTAATGGAGAAACTCCTACAAATCTACATGGAGCGTTACGACGAGATGTCGGTCGCTATTTCCGTGGAGATGGGTGCGCCGATTTCTTTCGCTACTGCTGCCCAGGCAGACTGTGGTCGCGGGCACATAAATGCTGCGTTGGAAGCATTAAAGAAATTTGAATTTGAGCGTCAAGTTGGCAACACACGAATTGTGAAAGAGCCGATTGGCGTTTGTGGTTTTATTACCCCTTGGAATTGGCCTATTAATCAGATCAGTTGCAAGGTTGCACCAGCCCTAGCGACTGGATGCACCATGGTACTTAAACCCAGCGAAATTGCACCAATATCGGGCTATTTGTTCACCGAAATAATGCACCAAGCTGGGTTTCCCGCAGGTGTTTACAATATGGTTAATGGCGATGGACCCAATGTAGGTGCTGTAATTGCTAGTCATCCTGATGTTGATATGGTTTCTTTTACAGGCTCCACACGAGCTGGAATATTAGTGGCTCAAGCGGCCGCTCCAACAGTCAAAAGAGTGACTCAAGAGCTGGGCGGCAAGTCACCTAACATCATTTTTGAAGATGCGGACCTCGAGAGTGCAGTTAGTGGCGGTGTTATGAACATGATGAGTAATACTGGACAGTCCTGTAATGCGCCTTCACGAATGTTAGTGCAGTCTTCGGTTTATGATCAGGCTGTTGAGATTGCAAAACAGGCAGCAGAGAGCGTTGTGGTTGATGAGCCCACTAGTCAAGGGGGGCATATAGGGCCATTGTCTAGTCGAGTGCAGTTTGAAAGGGTGCAGGGACTAATTGAAAAAGGTATTTCAGAAGGCGCAAAATTGGTGACCGGAGGTTTAGGCAAGCCTGAAGGATTTGATTCTGGTTATTTCGTAAAGCCAACGGTTTTTGCTGGGGTTAACAATCAAATGACGATTGCGCAGGAGGAAATATTCGGACCTGTGTTGACTATGATTCCGTTTGATACTGAGGAGCAAGCCATAGAAATCGCCAATGACACCCCTTATGGGCTGGCGGCCTATTTCAGCACTTCTAGTGATGAGCGAGCTCAGCGAGTGGGGGGGCAATTGCGGGCTGGTATGGTAAGTGTAAATAGTGCCTCTCAGGATTATGCCGCGCCATTTGGGGGATACAAGCAATCAGGTAATGGCAGAGAGTGGGGCGAGTTTGGTTTTGATGATTACTTGGAAATAAAAGGGATAACTAGCTAACAGGATTATTCTGAGGCATGTTTCCAAGCATAAAAAACATGCTTGATCGGCCACTAAGGGTTGGTATTGTTCGGTTGTTGGAGCCTATAAAGACAGTGTCTTCGACAGCCGCGACATTATCGACCCGAATATTGCTCTTTATTTGCAGTGACTGCATAGACAAGTCCACCCGCAACAATAATGGCTAATCCAATCAAACCCTCTTGTGGACGTGAAATTAAAACGTAGGCAAGAGTCCATAAAGTGACCGCCAGATAGATCAAAGGAACCACAGGGTATCCAAATGTACGGTATGCGCCTTCCACATTAAGTTTTTTATAGCGCAGTACAAAAACACCGATCACCGAAAATAAGGTATTAATACCTAGTACGAAGCTCGAGAAAATCAGCACCGACTCGAAGGTTGCGCTAACAATAAAGGTGATTGCCAGCAGGCATTGAAAGACAATTGCAGTAGCAGGTATTCCGGCGCCGTTGACGCCACTGAGTTTATTGAACAGCGTAAAGTCTTCCCCAATGACTTGTAATACGCGCGGGCCGGCCATCGTCATAGCACTGACCGTTGAGATAAGCAGTAAGGCCAAAACGCCTCCCATAATTTTTCCGGCATTGCCGCCTAGAGCATGTTCAGCAGCGATCAATCCGATCTCTAACTTACCCTCTAATATGTTAATCGGCGCTGAGTTTAAGAAAGTAAAGTTCAGCAGTAAATAAAGAACCATAACGGTGCCGGTTCCGAAAAATAAAACGATGGGTAGGCTGCGTTGTGGGTTGTCCAGTTCACTGGTGACATAGGTGACTGCATTCCAGCCAGTGTAAGCGTAGTTCACATAGATTAGAGCCACGGCGAAAGCCCCACCGAATAAAAGCGTCTCATCGCCTGCTTGAGGCATTAAATTGATGGCCTGCGGGCTGTTTCCCCAGACAAAAAGAATCAGGCAAAACAACAAAATCAAGAGTACTTTCAACACTGTAAAAACCTGTTGTACCTTACTGCTCGTGCTATGGGAAAGGCAATGGGCAATGGTGAGCAATACAACTAAGGTCACTGCCGACAAGGTTCCAGATAGTCCAGGGAATACCGCCGACAGATAGGCGCCAAAAGTCATGGCGGCCAAGGCCACCGGCGCGGCAAATCCAACAGTTGCAGAGACCCAGCCCGAAATAAAGCCGGCGCAGGGATGATAGAGCCGACCTAGAAAATTATATTCACCACCTGAGCGTGGTAAGTTTGCACCGAGTTCAGCATAGGTTAGCGCGCCACATAGAGCGGTTAAACCGCCAATAAACCATAGCATCATCAAGACAAAGAAAGATTGAATGCCCAGCAGCTGAAAACCCAGGCTGGTAAACACGCCTGTGCCCACCATGTTGGCGATCACCACCGAGATGCCCGTAGTTTTTGAGAATTTTTGCATGACTATCCGGTAACTTAATGCTCAGTTTTTCGCACTTTACAGGAGCTTGAGATTGAGTGCAGTAAATTCCGCGCACCATTGTAATGACACCTATAAGGTCATAAGATAATCAATCGATTTAACCCAGCACTCCTATGCACGTATTAAATGCGTCCGAATATGACAGGTATTCATTTTCGATAGATATTACACTACAAACTCAAAACACCTTTGAAGGTTAAGTAAGACAAACTGAGTAAACTCCGTTTAGATGCATAATAAAGCTAAAATAATAGGGATATCTATGAAAATGGGATTGCAGGGTTTAACCGTTTTAGCGGGGTTATTGATGTTACTGGGTGGATTGGCGTTCGTTTTTTCCCCAGCGATAATGGAGCCCTATTTTTCAGTTAGAGCGATTCAGAGCCATGGTATGGGGACACTGCGCGGCGATCTTGGTGGTGCCTTTTTGTCGTTAGCTGCCTTTACACTATATGGATCTCGGCCGGGAAACGCTAAGTGGTTGGCAGTCCCCGTGGTTTTTCTATGCGCTATTTTGTTTGGACGTATGGTTCATGTCGTATTAGATGGACTAACACAGGATGCTATTCGCTCGATCGTGATTGAATTGGTGGGTTTAGTGTTACTTGAGAGAGCACGACGCACTCTTTAGAATATTATCAAAGGGGAATAAAATAATGATGATAAAAACAACAGCGCTTATCTGTGGCTTGGCTATTAGCATGGTGGTGGCAGCGGAGTCAGAAAAACAGGTCTATTTTGGCGATACTCACCTGCATAGCTCCTATTCTTTTGACGCATTTTTAAATAACAACCATAGTGCCGATCCCGACACCGCCTATCGTTGGGCTAAGGGCCAGCCTGTCATTCATCCTTATAACCGCACGCGAGTTCAAATTAATACTCCGTTAGATTTCTTGGTGGTCTCAGATCATGCGGAGATGTTGGGTGTTATGCGGGCCGTTCGTAATGATAAATTCGTAAGTGAAGATCTTGGATGGTGGGCTAGTTTGAAGCGTTGGTATGCCTTTAGGCTGATGAATCAAGCTATCGACGATGACACTGGGCTGCAATTTTTTGGTCGATTTTTACCTAAGAACGCCTCAAACGATGGCCATGGTGACCCCGTTAAAGACCCCAGTAATAATATTTCAGATGTCGGTATTTTTGGCGATACCACTAAAACGTCTACCCTTGCTTGGCATGATATTGTCGATGCAGCAGAACGCCATAATGAACCTGGTACATTCACGAGTTTATTGGGGTGGGAGTGGAGTTCAATTCCTGTGGGGGCTAATTTACACCGAATTGTGATTACGCCGGATGGCGCTGATAAAGCTAAACAATTTTTACCCTATGGCTCCGATCAAAGTCAGTATCCAGAGGACCTTTGGCAGTGGTTAGATGACACACAGCAACGCACCGGCACTCGGTTTCTTGCAATTCCTCATAACTCCAATATTTCCAAAGGTTATATGTTTGACGACACAACCTTGCGAGGCCAACCCATCGATGCAGACTATGCTCGGCGCAGAATTAAGTGGGAGCCTGTCGCTGAGGTCACGCAAATTAAGGGCGATAGCGAAACGCACAGTGATTTTTCGCCGGATGATACGTTCGCTGATTTTGAAAATTATGAGCACTACATTCAGCAAGGCCAGGCAGGGTATGTTCCAAGTGAAGCTGATTTTATTCGACCAGCACTTAAAAAGGGCTTAGCTATTGGTCAGAAAATTGGCGTCAATCCCTATAAATTTGGATTGATAGGGTCAACTGATGCTCACTCAGGTCTTTCTTCGTCAGAAGAGGGTAATTTTTGGGGAAAAATGGCCAAGGACTCCACCCCAGAAACAAAAGAGCGGGGAGGTATAACCCCAGTAAGTAGTAATGGTTGGGATATGTCAGCCTCGGGTGTGGCAGCAGTGTGGGCCACAGAAAATACACGCGAAGCCCTCTATGCGGCTTTTAAACGTAAAGAGGTTTATGCAACATCAGGCCCTCGTATGCGCGTGCAGATGTTCGCTGGATGGGATTTTCCAGAGAATGCAGCGATGGCTGAGGATTTTGGCGGCATTGGTAACCAGTACGGCGTTCCAATGGGCGGTGATCTGACAGCTACTGACGAGGATAATAAGGCGCCTAGTTTTCTCATCAGAGCGGTCAAAGGTCCTGTTGATGCCAATTTAGATCGGGTCCAGGTCGTCAAGGGCTGGATTGATAATAGCGGTCAACAACAAGAGAAAGTGTATAACGTCGCTTGGTCGGATAATAGAGAATTGAATGCCGAAGGAGAGTTGCCAGAGGTTGGCAATACGGTTGATTTAAAGTCTGGTCGTTATACCAACACCATTGGCCAAGCTGAACTGGCAGTGCTGTGGGTTGATCCTGATTTTAACCCTGGGCATTCGGCTTTTTATTACACTCGCGTACTTCAAATTCCG
>DUBX01000044.1:25013-26535 GCA_012960115.1 Porticoccaceae bacterium | reverse complement strand
CCTAAGACGCTTCAAGAGCGCGCTTATACCTCGCCCATTTGGTACCAGTCACAATGATAGATAGGGTAGTACCTGGGGTTGGTCTTATATGAATCCTTTTTCCAGCCAGATTTTCAGAGAGCCGCTTTTCCAATTTCTGATTATTGGTTTGGTATTGCTTGGCGGCGAGCGACTGATAAATGCCAAAGATTACAGCGGCGACCAATATAGTATTTTTATTGATGATCAGTTACTCGCTCAATTTATGCAGCGTCAGGCTAAATCGTTTAAACCAGAGAATGCCCTAAAGACCATTAAAAGCCTTACTTTTGCAGAACGCCAGCGCCTGATAGAAAGCTATGTGCAAGGTGAAGTCCTTTATAGGGAGGCTTTGGCGCTCAATTTAGAAAGAGACGATCAGATCATACGTCGAAGACTAATGCAAAAAATGGATTATTTAGCACAGGGATTTTATGACGAAAAACCACCGCTCACTGAAGCTGATCTGCGTGCATACTACGATATTAACCGAGAGGATTATATAAGGGTCGCCACGGCAACTTTTACCCATGTGTTTGTTGCTTCAGGCAAGGATCTAAGCTGGGAAAAAGGCGAAACCCGAGCATTAAAGCTGCTAAAAGATCTAAATGCAGGTCAAGTGCCGTTTGAGAACTCAGGTCTTTACGGAGAGCGGTTTCTTTATAATCGCAACTACGTCAATCGTGATGATGAGGAGATCGCTAGTCATTTCGGTTTAAACTTTAAGCAAGAAATGTTCTCATTGGTACTTTCAAATCCGCCAGATTCTTTAAAGTGGCAGGGCCCTCTTAAGTCTAACTACGGTTGGCATTTAGTTTTGGTAACTAAAAAGACCCCTATGTATATTCCTGAGTTCCAAGATGTCAGTGCAGCAGTGCTAGCTGACGCGCAGCGCCAACAACAGGGAGAGATAAAGCAGTTGGCTATTGAGATGCTGATATCTAAATATCAGGTTGTCGATAAGGCTGAGCCCAAGTGATGAGAGTTCTTTTCTTTCTGTTAACTCTGATTTGCGTCGGTAATGTGATTGCAGATGAAGCTAGACCCGTTTATGTCGAGGTTAATCAGCAGTCAGAAAGTGAATACTTACTTAAGTGGAAAATACCGCCAGTTATATCTTTCGGACAAGAGCCTGGTATTAAGTTGGATCATGAAAGTTGCCGCACAAAGGGTGGGTCCGCAGGAAATCAACCGGCCGGCCTACTGGGTCGTCGACGCTATGTTTGCGATCAGGCTAATCCAGCCTTTACGATTCATCTAAATTACCTTGATAGCAACCCGGGCCTCACTTCTTTGGTGGTCTATAAATCACTGTCAGGTGAAGTGGCACAGGTTTTTTCGGGACCAGAAGTCACCATTGTAGCGTTGCCGCTGGATGCCTCAGCTGCTGAGGTCGCGCATCAGTATCTGCTTGCGGGTACAGAGCATATCCTTGAGGGCTATGACCACCTGCTTTTTGTGCTTTGCTTAATCATCATTGCGGGAGGTCTTAAGCGGTTACTTT
>DUBX01000044.1:24569-24964 GCA_012960115.1 Porticoccaceae bacterium | reverse complement strand
GCTAAGCCTTGCCACGCTCAATATTTTTAGAGTGCGCACCGAGTTGGTCGAAATACTTATTGCGTTAAGCATTCTGTTATTAGCGGTTGAAATTATCCGTCATCATGATGGGCGTGAACAAAATAGTTTCACTTGGCGTTATCCAGTGAGTGTATCTTCAGGTTTTGGTCTGTTACATGGTTTTGGGTTTGCGGTGGTACTTCAGGAGTTAGGGTTGCCGCAGTCGATGAAGCTTGAGGCCCTATTGTTCTTTAATATAGGTGTTGAAATAGGTCAGATCCTATTTATTGTCGGTATTATTTTGATAGTGTTACTCGCAAGGCAGATTTCTGCCATTAAGCAAAAAGAACGGGCAATAATAGATGTGGCGGTCTATGCCCTTGGAGCCTGCAGCG
>DUBX01000044.1:21613-24550 GCA_012960115.1 Porticoccaceae bacterium | reverse complement strand
ATTGGCTTTTTGATCGCAGCGCGCTGTTGTTAGGCTAAGATCCAGGGTCTATTTAAGGTGACCCAAATGTTTCGCTAGTACTTTGAGGGTAGGTTTAAATAATTTTGGTGTGCAGGCCAAGATGTGACCTGTGTCCAAGAAGGATTCACCGCCTTGAAAGTCACTGACCATGCCGCCGGCTTCTCGAACGATGAGTGCACCAGCTGCAATGTCCCAGAGTTTTAAATGCATTTCCCAGAAAACATCCATTCTGCCCGCAGCAATATAGGCCAAGTCTAGTGAGGCAGCACCCATTCGTCGTATACCCGATGAGTTATCAGCAAATTCATGCATGCAGGTCAGGTAGTTTTTCATCTCACTAAAAGAGGGATCGCTAAAGGGAATGCCCGTTGAGTAAAGCGCGCCAGCTTCTTCGAGGCGCCCCGAGACGCGAATTCTACGACCGTTAAGTTTTGCGCCCCTTCCTCTGCTAGCTGTAAATTCTTCACGTTTAAATGGTTCAAGAATAACGGCGTGCTCAAGACGACCTTTGACTCTACACGCAATAGAAATACCCACATGAGGAATGCCTCGAACGAAGTTCGTGGTGCCGTCTAATGGATCAATAATCCACTCGACATCACTGTCGGGATTGCCACTAGTGCCACCTTCCTCACCAAGGAATCGATGATCTGGATAGGCTTTTTTAATTTGATAGATAATTGTTTCTTCAGAGCGACGATCGACCTCGGTCACGAAATCATGCCGGCCCTTTTCATCCACTCTAACCAACTCTAGATTGTCGGCGGCTTTAACAATCATCTCGCCAGCCTGACGGGCTGCGCGCAGAGCGATATTGACCATCGGTTGCATAAGAGTATTCCAAGTGATGATATGACGGCGCGCATTGTACCAGAGAACCTTGATTCTGCTACACTCGCGTCCCTATTTTTTAACCGAATATAATTAGGGACTAATTGTAGGTAAGAGAGGAAATTGATGTCTACAGCTGAACGGCAAGCAAAAATTAGAATTGTCTTGGTTAACACCTCCCATCCAGGGAATATTGGGGGTGCTGCCCGAGCAATGAAAAACATGGGTTTAGCGGAGTTATATCTGGTTGAGCCGCGAGAATATCCTGCGCCAAGAGCAGTCTGGCGAGCAGCAGGTGCCCGGGATGTCTTGGCTAATGCAAAAATTGTCGGTTCAGTAGATGAAGCGATTAAGGATTGTGGTTTAGTGATTGGAACCAGTGCCCGGGAACGCAGAATACCTTGGCCTTTAATAAACCCGCGCGAGTGCGGCGATAAAATTTGGCAAGAGGCTAAGTCTCATCAAGTTGCGTTGCTCTTTGGGAGAGAGGATCGTGGGCTCACCAATAGTGAGCTACAAAAGTGCCATTATCACGTGCACATTCCGTCGAACCCAGATTACAGCTCTTTAAATTTAGCGACTGCAGTTCAAGTTTTGTCCTATGAGATCCGCATGGCCAGTCTGACCGGTAAGGATGGAGAATTACCGGAGATGAACGAGTGGGATCAGCCTCTAGCGACTGCTGACGAGTTGGAGTTATTCCACGATCACTTGGCTGCCACCATGGCTGATTTGAAATTCTATGATCCGGATAATCCTAAGCAGCTTTTGACGAGGATGCGTCGGTTATTTAATAGGACTCGAATGGATAAGATGGAGGTTTCTATGCTGCGAGGTCTGCTATCTGCGGCACAACGGAAGCGGGGAAAATAGATAAATCGGAGTCGACCTAATTACTTGACTATTTTGGTCAGGTATTAGATAATTAGCCTACTTTTATCGGGTTAATCTAGGTTAAAAATATGAGACTAACAACCAGAGGGCGTTATGCGGTAACGGCGATGCTGGATCTGGCTTTACATTCGCAGAGCAGGCCCGTTTCTCTCGCCGAGATTTCGGAGCGACAAACAATTTCTTTGTCATATTTAGAGCAGCTTTTCTCGAAACTACGAAAGGCGGGTTTAGTTGATAGTGTTCGTGGCCCTGGTGGTGGTTATCTCTTGGTCGGACAGGCTGATTTAGTGTGTGTGGCCGATATTATTAAGGCTGTCAACGAGTCGGTCGACAGCACTAATTGTGGAGGGAAGGGAGACTGTCAGGGAGGCAGCATCTGCTTAACCCACAATCTGTGGGATGATTTAAGCCGGCAGATTAATGATTTTTTAAGTGGAATTTCGCTAGCAGATTTGGTCGCTAAGCGCGATGTCCAGACTATAGCCCATCGTCAAGTGGATCAGTTATTGACCTTGGAAGATAATAATATGCGGGTAACTGCCTGCTGATTTGGAGTAGTAGATGAATCTACCGATATACTTAGATTACGCGTCAACCACACCGGTTGATCCAGTGGTTGCCGAGAAAATGATGGAATTTTTGACCCCCGCTGGGCAGTTTGGTAATCCAGCATCGCGGTCGCACGTGTTCGGTTGGCAGGCAGAGGCCGCGGTGGAAGATGCGCGTCAAGATGTCGCCAATCTTATTGGTGCAGATCCTCGCGAAATTGTTTGGACTTCTGGTGCCACCGAAGCTAACAATCTTGCGATTAAAGGTTGTGCGCACTTCAATCAGCGTAAAGGCAAGCACATTATCACCTCAAGAATTGAACATAAGGCGGTCTTAGATACCTGTCGTCAGCTCGAGCGTGAAGGCTTTGAAGTTACCTATCTTGATCCAGATTCTAATGGTTTGATCCAGCCGGCGATGGTAGCTGATGCCATTCGAGAAGACACAACAGTGGTGTCGATAATGCATGTTAATAACGAGCTTGGCACACTTAATGATATAGCCGCTATCGGCAAAATTTGTCGTGAGCAAAAAGTATTTTTCCATGTTGATGCGGCGCAAAGCGCAGGTAAAACAGGGATCAATGTAGAAGAGATGTACGTTGACATGATGTCTTTTTCTGCCCATAAGATTTATGGTCCT
>DUBX01000044.1:21280-21603 GCA_012960115.1 Porticoccaceae bacterium | reverse complement strand
GCGCTGTTTGTGCGACGCAAACCACGCGTTCGGATTGAAGCTCAGATGCATGGTGGTGGTCATGAGCGTGGTATGCGCTCTGGTACCTTACCAACGCATCAAATTGTTGGGATGGGAGAGGCGTTCAAGGTTGGCTTTGCGAGTTTAGCGTCAGAATCCGCTCGCATTGAAGCTCTTAGGACTCGCTTGTGGCTTGGCGTTGCTGATATGGAAGAAGTCCATTTAAATGGTTCCGAAGATCAGCATGTGCCCGGCATTGTGAACATTAGTTTTGCTTTTGTAGAGGGAGAGTCTCTCATTATGGCCTTGAGAGACCTGGCTGT
>DUBX01000044.1:0-21270 GCA_012960115.1 Porticoccaceae bacterium | reverse complement strand
CTTAAAGACTTGGAACCTTCTTATGTTTTACGGGCTCTTGGCTTAAATGACGAGATGGCCCACAGTTCGATTCGATTTAGTATCGGTCGTTTCACCTCAGAGAAAGACATAGATACCGCTATCGAGAAAGTACGTCATGCAGTGAACAAATTACGCGAATTATCGCCTTTATGGGATATGTTTAAAGCGGGAATAGATTTAAATACTGTACAATGGGCGGCGCACTAAAACGCGGTTAGCGTCTTAGTCTTGAAGCGTCAATTGTAAACCGTTAACTAGGAGTTATTATTGTGGCTTACAGTGAAAAAGTTATAGATCATTATGAAAACCCAAGGAATGTGGGTCAATTAGATGAAACATCTAAAAATGTTGGTACTGGGATGGTGGGTGCGCCGGCCTGTGGCGATGTTATGCGCCTGCAAATTCGGGTTAATGATGAAGGTATTATCGAAGATGCAAAATTTAAGACTTACGGTTGTGGTTCAGCTATAGCCTCGAGTTCACTTTTAACTGAGTGGGTTAAAGGTAAGCATTTAGATGAAGCGGAGCAAATAAAAAATACGCATATCGCCGAAGAATTGGCGCTTCCCCCAGTTAAGATCCATTGTTCAGTGCTTGCTGAAGATGCTATAAAAACTGCAGTGCGCGACGTTAGAGCGAAGCAAGGGAGATAATCGGCAAAATGGCAATCACCATGACCTCTGCTGCGGAGCAGCATGTACTCAAACATTTGGAACATCGCACCATGGGCGTAGGAATTCGCTTAGGTGTTCGTACTACCGGTTGTTCAGGGTTGTCTTATGTTCTGGAATTTGTCGATGCAGCTGCTGAAGAGGATAAAATTTTTGAATTTGGTGATTTTAAATTACTGATCGATCCCAAAAGTTTGTTGTATCTCGATGGTACCGAGTTGGACTATGTTAAAGAGGGGTTAAATGAAGGGTTTGAATTTAAAAACCCTAATGTTAAGGACGAATGTGGTTGCGGAGAGAGCTTTCACGTTTAACCCTGTGCGCTTTTAGTTAAAAATAGTCAGAGTGATGGCCCATTGAATTTTTCTAGCGATTTCTTTGCAGTGTTCGCAATTTCCCCATCCTGGGATGTTGATATTGATGATTTGGGCGTTCGCTATCGTAAGCTTCAACAAGAATTTCATCCTGATCGGTACGCCACAAAATCAGATGCTGAAAAGCGTTTAGCGGTTCAGGCAGCGTCGTTTATCAATCAGGCCTTCGATACTTTAAAGTCTCCGCTAAAACGGGCGCAATATCTTTTGGCGCTAAAAGGCGTTGATAGCGACCAAGAAACACATATCACCAGTGATCCGATGTTCTTAATGCGGCAAATAGAATTGCGAGAGACCTTGTCTGAGATTTCTAGCAAAGAGAACTCTTGGAGCAATATTGAGGCACTTAGGGCTGACGTTGAAAGCACATATTACGAGCTTCAAGCTGAATTCAAACATCAATATGAATCTGAGCTGTTTGATGATGCGTTTAACGCAGTGGCAAAGATGCAGTTTTTTACCAAATTGTTGGTTGAAATTGGACAGCTAGAAGCTGAACTAGAGGACGCATAAAGGGTGGCTTTATTACAAATTTCTGAACCTGGACAATCCCCTCAGCCACATCAGCGTAGACAGGCGGTAGGCATTGACCTTGGGACAACAAATTCATTAGTTGCTAGTGTCCGTAGTGGTATGGCTGAAACGTTGCCAGATGAGCAAGGCAGGCATTTATTGCCGTCCGTTGTCCATTATGCGTCGCAAGGCCCTAGTTGCGTAGGTAATGAAGCAGCAGAGCACAATATAAGTGACCCACTGAATACAATATTGTCGGTAAAGAGGTTGCTTGGTCGCGGGTTAGAAGACGTCAAAATACTTGGCAATCAGCTGCCCTATGATTTTCAAACGGACCAAGGTGGCATGCCTAAAATTGCTACTGCTTGCGGGTTGGTAAGTCCGATTCAGGTATCTGCTGAGATTTTACGTAAATTAGTTAGTCGCGCTGAGGCATCCCTTGATGGTGCTTTAGATGGAGCGGTGATTACTGTGCCTGCCTATTTTGATGAGGCACAACGCCAGGCCACAAAAGACGCAGCGACACTTGCAGGTGTCAAGGTGTTACGGCTGCTTAATGAGCCCACGGCGGCGGCGATTGCCTATGGCTTAGATAATGAAAAAGAAGGGGTCATTGCGATCTATGACCTGGGCGGTGGTACATTTGATGTTAGTATTTTACGCCTTTCCCGAGGTGTCTTTGAAGTGCTAGCGACTGGTGGTGATTCGGCTCTTGGTGGCGACGATTTTGACCATGCCATAGCTGAGTGGTTGCGACAGCAGGTGGGTATGAGCGAGTCTCTAAATCCAACTGAACAGCGCATTCTTCTGGAGACAGCCAAAGCAGCGAAAGAAGAGCTAACCGATTCTGAGTCTGTAGAAATTGAGATCTTGGATTGGAGTGGCGTGCTGAGTCGTGATGTGATGGATGCTTTAATCGAGGATTTGCTTAATAAAACGATCCGAGCTTGCCGGCGCTCATTGCGCGATGCCGAAATAGCGGTAGAGAAGATAGACACTGTAGTGCTGGTTGGCGGGTCGACAAGAACCATGAGAGTCAGAGATAAGGTAGCCGAATTTTTCGGTGTAGAGCCCTTAACTAATCTTGACCCTGATAGGGTCGTTGCCTTAGGCGCGGCTTTGCAAGCTGAGGTATTGATTGGCAATAAGTCAGGCGATGAAATGTTGCTGCTTGATGTGATCCCGCTATCCCTAGGTATTGAAACAATGGGTGGGCTGATCGAAAAAATCATTCACCGTAATACAACTATTCCTGTTGCCAAGGCCCAAGAATTCACTACTTTCAAAGATGGGCAGACAGCCATGGCTGTGCACATTTTGCAGGGCGAACGAGAACTGGTCGATGATTGTAGATCGCTTGCTCGATTTGAATTGCGAGGCATCCCTCCCATGGTTGCTGGGGCAGCCAAAATTCGTGTTACTTATCAGGTTGATGCCGATGGCTTGCTTAGCGTAACCGCTCGTGAATTAACTAGTAATGTAGAATCCAGAATCGAGGTCAAACCGTCTTACGGTTTAGCTGAAGATGAGATCACGCAGATGCTTCAAGATTCGTTTAGCCATGCACGGGATGATATGCAAGCAAGGGCGCTTCGTGAGCAGCAGGTTGACGCGGACAGAATGATCCAAGATCTTCTTGCAGCACTAAAAGAAGATGGAGATAAACTACTTGATACAGAAGAAATTCAGTGCCTGCAGGTGGCTGTCAAGGAGCTTCAGAAGGTACGGGCGGAAACGACAGAACATCGGGTGTTGGCGCGTCAAGTAGAGGCGGTGGGTAAAACAAGCGAAACATTTGCAGCCCGTCGTATGGACGCTTCAATTAAGAGTGCATTGGCAGGCCATAGCCTGGACGAAATTGAACAAGGTTAAAGTAATACCTATCCTTAAAGGACTTTATTGATCATGGCTCGAATAGTATTTTTACCGCATAAAGAGATATGCCCAGATGGCGCTGTTGTTGAGGCTCAAAAGGGAGAATCTGTTTGCGAAGCCGCACTGCGCAATGGTCTTGATATAGAGCATGCCTGTGAAATGTCCTGTGCCTGTACGACCTGTCACATCCATGTTCGGGAGGGTTATGATTTGCTCACCGAAGCCGATGAACTCGAGGAGGACTATCTCGATAAGGCGTGGGGAGTCGATCCGGACTCTCGGTTGAGTTGCCAGGTGATAGTGGAGGAGCAGGACTTGGTGGTTGAAATCCCTATGTACACAATTAATATGGTGTCGGAAAGGCATTAAGTGGAGACAGCAATGCAAAAGTACGCTACTTTCCAGACTAAATTGCATCATAAATTACTGTTGTACATGTTGTTTGTACTGTCTACTTCGTGTGTCTTTTCTATAGATACGGTTGTTCTCTCGTTGGACGACCCGTTAATTCTAGAGCAAGTCTCTCCGATCAGGCACACCGTGATGTCTGATGATCATCCGATGACGGTATGGGAGAAACCCCATGATGACGCAAAAGGAATTATTCTATTTATACATGGTAGGACCTGGAGTGGTCTACCAGACTTTGATCTTCAAGTGGAAGGCGAAGAGTTATCGCTGATGGATGGAATGCTCGGACAGGGCTATGGCTCCTATGCTATTGATCTACGCGGTTATGGTGAGACGCCAAGAGATTCCAGCCAATGGCTCTCGCCCACCAAGGCGGCTAACGATGTGGTTAACGTTGTCGACTGGATCTCAAAGCGTCATGATAATGCCCCCATTCATGTGTTTGGATGGTCCTATGGTTCAGTTATTTCGTTACTAGCAACCCAGAGTAACTCCAATAATATGGCTAGTTTGACACTCTTTGGTTTTTGGTTGGACTTAGATGCAACCGCAGGAAAAGATGCTGATACTAAGTCTTTAGAGTGGCACATTAATACTGTAGAAGCAGCCGCAAGCGACTTTATAGTCCCAGGTAGCATCAGTCAGCGGGCCATTGATGGCTATGTAAAGGCTGCTTTAACTGCCGATCCAGTGCGTGTTGATTGGCGCAATGAACATGAGTTTTTAGGCATTGATCCCAACCGTATTGATGTTCCTGTATTACTAATGCAGGGCGAATTTGACCCTGTTGCGCCAACTATGTTCCAAGCTAAGTTATTTACTCGGCTAAAGTCGGCAGACAAGAGTTGGGTAGTAGTTTCCGGTGGCGATCATGCCGCCTTTATGGAGACACCGAGACCCTATTTTATTCGGATTTTTAGCGACTTTATTGAACGATTTAATCCATAAAATAAAGTAAAGCAGTTTCAATAAGTACACAGAAAATGAGGTGGAAAGTATGCTTAAGTGGACCGACATTAATGATATCGCTATAGAATTAATGGAAAGTCACCCGGATGTAGATCCGCAATATGTTAATTTTGTAGATTTACGAAATTGGGTGATGGCGTTGGAAACCTTCTCTGATGATCCTGAGCGCTGTGGTGAGAAAATTCTTGAAGCAATTCAAATGACATGGATAGAAGAATTGGATTAATGGTTTATGAAGAGTTCTAGCTCCAAGCTAAACTGCTCAAAGGAGAAACTCTCTGTCATGGTTTGTAACTACTTGATAAACCTGTTGTGACTGTTCCCATTGATAGGTAAAATTCGCGCACTTTTTATACCCCATTTTTAAATGACTAAAATTTACTGACTTTGGAGAAGTTTCATGGCGACTGAACGCACACTATCTATTATTAAGCCTGACGCAGTGGCAAAAAATGTTGTTGGCCAAATCTTGGGCCGATTTGAAACCGCAGGACTTAGTATTGTTGCCTGCAAGATGATGCACTTAAGCCAAGAGCAAGCTGAGGGCTTTTATGCTGAGCACAGCGAGCGTGGGTTTTTTAATGATTTGGTTGGATTTATGACGTCTGGTCCAGTCTCTGTGCAGGTACTTGAAGGTGAGAATGCTATTATGACCAATCGCGATCTAATGGGAGCAACTAACCCCAAAGAGGCCGCAGCTGGTACTATTCGTGCAGACTTTGCGGAATCTATCGATGCCAATGCGGCGCATGGTTCTGATTCGGCTACTTCTGCGGCGCGAGAAATCGCCTACTTTTTTGAAGATAACGAGATTTGTCCTCGTTAGAAAGTGAGATATTAGGACTTTTATGTCCCCAAAATCAGCGGTAAATATAACAGACGATCAACCCCAACAAGTTAAAACTAACCTGCTGGGGTTTTCTGCGTCTCGTCTTGGCGACTTTATGGAAGGAATAGGTGAGAAGCGTTTTCGAGCGACTCAGGTTATTAAGTGGATTCATCAGATGGGTGAATGTGATCTTAATGAGATGAGCAACCTATCTAAGGATCTGCGCGCCAAGCTGAAAGAGGTGGCGGAAGTAAAATTACCTGAGGTGGTGAGCTGTCAGGATTCTGTAGATGGAACGCGCAAATGGCTGATTCGAGTCGATGGTGGAAGTTGCATTGAAATGGTTTACATTCCTGAACGAGATCGAGGCACTCTATGCGTATCATCTCAGATCGGTTGCGCTCTTGATTGCAGTTTTTGTGCCACGGGTAAGCAAGGTTTTAATAGAGATCTAACAGCCGCAGAAATTATTGGTCAGCTATGGATTGCTGCAAATTCCTTTGAGCAGTTCGCGCCCAAGGCTAAGCGCCGTGTTACCAATGTGGTGATGATGGGGATGGGCGAACCTTTAATGAATTTTGACAATGTTGTTGACGCTATGAGCATTATGCTCGAAGACAACGCTTATGGCCTTTCAAAGCGTCGTGTGACACTTAGCACTGCCGGTGTTGTTCCTCAGTTAGACAAGTTAGGTGATGTGAGCGACGTATCCTTGGCTATTTCGTTGCATGCTCCAAACGATGAGTTGCGTAACCAGCTAGTGCCCATTAACCGCAAGTACCCATTAGCCCAGTTTATTGAAAGTGCCAAAAATTACATCGAAAAAATGCCTGATAATCGTCGAAAAGTAACCGTTGAATATACGCTGATGGATCAAATAAATGATCGATCAGTGCATGCCCGTGAATTAGCCGTGTTATTGAAAGATTTGCCCTGCAAGGTCAATCTAATTCCGTTCAATGCTTTTCCAGGATCAGACTATAAGCGCGTCACTAATACTGCGCTAGATCGGTTTAGAGATATTCTGATGGCGGAGGGTTACACTGTAACTGTGAGGACTACTCGGGGTGATGATATTGCAGCCGCCTGTGGTCAGCTTGCAGGTGAAGTTAATGACCGGACTAAGCGTCAGGCGCGGTACAAAAAGCGCTTAAGTGAGGTTCAAACGCTAAATATTACTGATTAGCGTTGAGGAGCAGATGTACTTCTCTAGGTTGCTTTAGCAAGATAAAGGATGATATTTCAAAGGGAATTATAAAGTATGAAACGTGTATCAAGAATGGGCTCTATAGCCACTTTTTTATTAGCGGCTCTGTTTTTATTGGGATGCGTTTCTTCGACTAGTATGACCAAGGTGACAGTTAACAAAAGTGATGCTTATGAGCAGCACCTTAACTTAGCGATGTAGTATATCGGTATGATTAACCGAGATTTAGCTCGGGTTCATTTAGGTAAAGCCGAGAAGTATTTAAGCAACACAGATAAAGTAGCTCAGTCACAGTTGCATAATGGGTATGCTCTGCTCTACCAGATTGAGTTAGAGTTGGATCTGTCTGAAGAATATTATCGCAAAGCGTTAGGTAGCGATGAAGAAAATACGACTGCTAGGTATAATTTCGCATCGTTTTTGTTCAATCAGGATCGCTTCAACGACGCGCTAGATCAGATGTTGATTGTCACAGAAGATCTTAATTATCAGCGTCGCCCTCAGGCATTTTACATTGTTGGGTTATTGGAGAATAAGCGTGAAAATCCAGACAACGCGCTGCTATTCTTTATTCGGGCGTCTGAGCTGGCTCCATTGTTTCGTCTACCCTATATTGAGGCTGCTAAAATATATATGGGGCAGAAAAATCATGTGTTAACGAGGCAAAAGCTTCAGGAGCATATTGGGTTGGCTGGAGTAACAGCGGAAAATCTTTGGTTGTCGATTCAACTGGAGGCTGATCTTAATCAGTATGCGTTGGCTAGAATACAGGGAGAAAAGCTCAAAAAGCTGTTTCCCGATTCGAAAGAAGCTGCGGAGTATGAGACGTCGTTGCAATACTAGTTTAAAATGTTGGCTCCATTGGGGAGCGAAAAGCGAGTAAAATTTGAGTTTTAGTGAAACATCTATCGTGCGGCGCAAGTCGCGACAGATTATGGTCGGTAACGTACCTATCGGCGGTGGTGCGCCTATTTCTGTCCAGAGTATGACTAACACTTTGACTTCAGATGTAGAGGCTACGGTAGCCCAAATAGAACGTATTCAACAAGCTGGCGCGGATATAGTGCGAGTTTCTGTTCCTACGATAGAAGAAGCTGATGCCTTTGGTGAGATAAGAAAGCGAGTAAGCGTTCCTCTAGTGGCCGACATTCATTTTGACCATAAAATTGCACTTCGTGTTGCCGACTTAGGTGTTGATTGTCTGCGCATTAACCCCGGTAATATAAGCAGGGAAGATCGCTTGAGGGAGGTTATTGCCAAGGCAAAAGACCTCAATATACCAATCCGAATTGGCGTTAACGCAGGATCTTTGGGTAAAGACTTGCTCCGCAAGTACGCTGAACCAACGGCAGAGGCCATGGTCGAGTCAGCTATGCGCAATGTCGAGCTTTTAGATAAGTACGATTTCCAGAATTTCAAAGTAAGCGTCAAGGCATCTGATATCTTTATGGCTCAAGCGGCGTATCGTGATCTCGCTACACGCATTGAGCAACCTCTTCACCTGGGCATCACTGAGGCTGGAGGGCTGCGTGCTGGCACTGTTAAGTCAGCCATCGGGCTTGGAGCGCTGCTGTTGGACGGAATAGGCGACACTGTAAGAATATCGCTGGCCGCTGAACCCGAAGAGGAGGTCAAAGTTGCTTGGTCGATGTTGCGAAGTTTAAGACTCCGATCCAAAGGCATTAATTTTATTGCTTGCCCCAGCTGTTCCCGTCAGAATTTTGACGTTATCAGCACGGTCAATGAGCTGGAAAATAGATTAGAAGATATTGATGTGCCGATGGACGTATCAATTATTGGCTGTATTGTGAACGGTCCGGGCGAGGCCAAGGCGTCTGACTTTGGTTTAACGGGCGGCTCGCCAGCTAATTTAGTGTATCTTGACGGTGTGCCTGACCACAAAATCAGCCAAGACAATTTGGTTGATCAGTTAGAAGCAGAAATTCGCGCTAAAGCTACAGCTAAAGAGGCTCAGTTGGCTTTGGCTGCCGAGCAAATAATCGCCAGAGGTTAAAAGGAGACTCGTCATGAAAATACAATCTTTGCGCGGCATGCACGACCTTCTCCCAGGCAACTCCGAAATTTGGCAGTATCTTGAAAAGACAGTCGCCGATGTTTTGTCCCGTTATAGCTATCAAGAAATTCGTTTTCCCATCCTCGAACAAACAGAATTATTTAAACGTTCTGTAGGCGAAGCCACAGATATCGTCGAAAAAGAGATGTATAGCTTTGAAGACCGTAATGGCGACCAGCTCAGCTTGCGCCCTGAAGGCACTGCAGGGTGCGTTCGAGCCTGCACGGAGCATGGTCTTTTGCATAATCAAACGCAGCGATTATGGTATGCCGGACCGATGTTCCGTCATGAACGACCACAAAAAGGACGACAACGGCAGTTCCATCAAATTGGCGTAGAGGCTTTCGGGTTAAATGGACCAGATATTGATGCTGAGTTGCTGCTATTAACGGCCAATTTATGGAAAACGTTAAAGATTGATAGTGTAGTCACATTGCAGATTAATTCGTTAGGCACATCAACTGACAGAGCACATTATCGAGACAAATTAGTAAGTTATTTGATGATTCATCGTGATGATTTAGATGAAGACAGTCAACGGCGTCTGGAGTCCAACCCTATGCGCATACTGGATAGTAAGAATCCAGAGGTGCAGAAAATTGTCGATGGAGCACCTCAACTTAATGACTTTATTGATGATGATTCAAGGCAACACTTTGAACAACTTTGCGGCATCTTAGACGCTGCTAAAGTTAGCTATGAAATTAACCCGCGGTTGGTCCGAGGGTTGGATTATTATTCAAAAACTGTGTTCGAGTGGGTTACCGATAGCCTTGGAGCCCAAGGTACGATCTGTGCGGGAGGGCGCTATGACGGGTTGGTTGAACAACTTGGCGGGAAGCCTTGCCCCGGGGTCGGTTTTGCCATGGGTATCGAACGATTGGTGCTGTTACTTGACGAATTAAAGGTTGTCCCTGATAGTGTCGCCCAAACCGTTGATATTTACTTGCTGGCGGTTGGAGATGTAAGTAATGCTGCAGCCGTGTTGGCTGATAATTTACGAAATGATTGCCCTAGTCTGCGTATTGAGAGTCATTGCGGTGGTGGCAGTTTTAAGTCGCAAATTAAGAAAGCGGATAAAAGTGGCGCCGCTGTGGCGCTTATTTTAGGTGAGCAAGAGGTTAGCTCATCGACTGTTGGGGTCAAGTATCTTCGGCAAGAACATATACAAGAAGCGGTTGTCCAAGATAGCTTGGCAACTTTACTTAATGATTTTTTTACCAATTGAGGCAAACGCGTGGCAGATCACCTTACTGAAGAAGAACAAATTGAAGCACTAAAAGCATGGTGGGCAGAAAATGGCGTTAAGACTCTTGTGTCAATTGTGTTGATTGTGGGTGGGTATTTCGGATACCAATCTTGGGATCAAAACAAACAGCTTCAAGCAGAAATAGCCTCGGGCATTTGGCAAAACAGTATGGATATTGTTGCTAATCAAGCGCCAGGCGTAAATTTAAATCCCTCGCAACAAAAAGCTATTAATGATGATGCAGGTCAATTAAAAAAGGATCATGCTGGAACTGGCTATGCTCATTTTGCAGCAATGCTCAAGGCAAAAGTAGCCGTGGAAGGTAATGATTTAGATGCTGCTGCTGCTGAATTGCAATGGTCACTGGATAATAATCCTGAACCCGCCACAGAAATGATTGTTCGGCTTAGATTAGCTCGCGTGGAAGCCGCTCGAGGTAACGTTGACCTCGCATTAGAAATGGTCCAGGGAATAGATTCCGCTACCCATAAGTCGGCTTATGAAGAAGCTAAAGGAGACTTTTATCTGCAGTTAGATAACGCTGAGGCAGCTTATACTGCTTATGACGCAGCAATTGCATTTAATGAGTCCAATGATCCTATTGTTCGAAATATATTGGAGCTTAAAATAGGGCAGGTGCGCCCTGCGGTGGCGCCTGACAAAGAGATCGGAGATAGCCAATGAAAAAACTGAGTCTTTTGCTGTGCGTATTACTCGTTTCGGGCTGTAGCTGGTTCGGCGGTGACGACGACGATGCTGCAATTGAACCCGCAGAGCTGGTTGATTTTCAAGCGGAAGTATCCGTTGTTCGCCAATGGTCGGTTAACGTGGGATCTGGTGCTAAAAATTACTTGATTAGCTTGCGGCCAACGGCTAACGGCGACACGGTTTTTGCCGCAGACTATGAAGGTCAAATTACCGCGCTGGATGCTGGCACTGGTAACGTGCGTTGGCAGGCTCAGTTGGATGTTCCGGTCACTGGTGGAGTCGGTTACGGAGCTGGGTTGGTCATGGTAGGAACGGTCGAGGGTGAGGTCTTTACCTTAGATGCGAATGATGGTTCGGTTCTGTGGACTAGCCAGGTCAGTTCAGAGGTACTATCAAGCCCTAAATCGAATGGTGAAATTGTTGTAGTTCATAGTATCGATAATAAAATAGCTGTTCTGGATGCCAAGACGGGTGAAGAAATCTGGCAGCACGATGGCGATGCCCCGATTTTGAGTGTGCGTGGGACGAGCGAGTCTATAGTGACTAATAATATGGTTTTGTCTGGGTTTGATTCAGGTAAATTAATTGCTTTCAGTCCCGACAATGGGTCGGTTATTTGGGAGACACGATTGGCTTTGCCAACAGGTCGAACAGAGCTCGAACGCATGGTCGATATCGACGGTGAGCCTCTTTTGGTTGGAGATGTTATTTACTCTGTGACCTATCAAGGTCGTGTCGGAGCTGTAAGCCGTGGCACGGGAAGAAGCCTCTGGTCTCAGGACAGCTCCTCTCATCATGCCCCCGCCTACGGTGATGGTCAGATTTATGTGACTGGAGCCGAGGATTCGGTACAGGCTTTTCAAGCAGGTAATGGGCAGTCGGTTTGGTCCAATGATCAATTGTTTTTACGTCGTTTAACTGGGCCTGTTAAATTGTCTGGCACCATCGCTACGGCAGATGCTGAGGGCTATTTGCATCTACTAGACCCATCGGACGGACGATTCGTTGGTCGAGAAAAAATAGATGGCAGCGGTGTTAGTACACCGATGTTGAGCGTGGGTGAATCCCTTATTATTCAATCTAACAATGGCAAGATTAGCGCTTATAAAATTCAGTAGCGAAAACTATCCTTAATTAACGTAGAATGCCGCAGTTGAAACCTGCGGCATTTTTTATTCCATGATTCCTGTTATAGCCCTAGTGGGCCGGCCTAATGTAGGCAAATCTACTCTATTCAATCGACTCACCCGAAGTCGAGACGCGCTTGTGGCCAACTATTCTGGTTTAACCCGTGATCGTAAATATGGCGATGGAGAGATGTTTGATCGTCGCTTTATGGTTATTGATACCGGTGGGATCAGCGGAGAAGAAGAAGGCATTGACGCTGAGATGGCAGATCAGTCCCTCTTGGCAATGGATGAGGCTGACATTGTTTTGTTCATAGTCGACTGTCGTTCCGGAGTTACCTCCGCTGACTATATGATCGCTGACAAGTTACGACGTAAAAACCGCTTGGTTTACTTGGTTGCCAATAAAATAGACGGACTCGATCCTGCGGTTGCCTTGGCTGACTTTTATGAGATGGGTTTTGCTGGAATGTTCCCAACGACGGCAACTCATGGGCGTGGAGTAAGGTCAATGATGGAAGAGGTTTTAGAGCCTTATCCAGAGTATGTTGAGCCCCAGCCTGATGGTTCAAATAGCATTAAGATAGGTGTTGTTGGTCGGCCAAATGTAGGCAAGTCAACGTTGGTCAATCGCCTCTTGGGTGAAGACCGAGTGGTTGTGTTCGATGAGCCAGGAACGACGCGAGACAGCATCTATATCGATTATGAACGCCACGGCCAAAAGTACACGCTTATAGATACAGCGGGAATTCGTAAGCGAAAAAATGTAAAGCTGGCGATTGAGAAATTTTCTATTGTGAAGACGTTGCAGGCTATTGATGATGCTAACGTTGTGGTATTGATGGTGGATGCTCACGAAGGCTTGGTTGACCAAGACTTACACTTAATGGGCTCTGTTATTGATGCTGGGCGCGGGTTAGTTCTTGGCATCAACAAGTGGGACGGACTTGACCCAGACAAACGTGAGCATATTAAAGTTGAGATTAAACGTCGGTTGCAATTTGCAGATTTTGCTGACGTACACTTTATTTCTGCTTTGCACGGCACTGGCGTCGGTAATCTCTACGACTCCATTGGTGCAGCCTATGCTGCAGCCACAGATACGTTAAGTGCATCTCGTCTCACTAAAGTGCTCGAAGGTGCAGTGGAAGAGCATCAGCCGCCGATGGTCCATGGTCGTCGGGTTAAATTGCGGTTTGCTCATGCAGGAGGCCGTAATCCACCGGTGATTATCATCCACGGCAACCAAACTGATTCGGTTCCTGCGCAATATACTCGATACTTAGAGAAGATTTTCCGTCGAGAGCTAGGCTTGCATGGCACTCCAGTGAGAGTCGAATATCGTACTGGCGACAACCCTTATAAGAATAAGGCGGTAGTGCCAGGTGATCGTAAAGCGATGAAGCGTAAAAAGGTTGTTAAATACAGCAAAAGAAACGACTAACTGTACGCTTTATTATTTTATATGATCAAGTGGTAACTCAGTCCGGTGAACAATTTTGCGCAACACAAAGCTTGTCTTAATGCTTCTAATCCCATCAATGCGATTCAGTTTTTTAAGCAAAAAACGTTGGTAATAATCCATATCTGGCATGACCACTTTAAGCAGGTAATCCGCGTCACTTCCCGTGATTAATGAGCATTCCAACACCTCAGGCCATGTGCGCACATTTCGGTCAAAATTCTCCAATCGCTCAGATTCCTGATTTTCCAAGCAAACCATCACATAGATGCTGATCGGCAGGCCAATCTTGTCTTGATCCAGTAATGTTATCTGTCGATTGATAATGCCTGTCTCTTGGAGAATTTTGATTCGACGGGCACAGGGAGAGGGGGATAGTCCTATTCGTTCAGAGAGTTCTAGATTACTAATACTCCCGTCGGCTTGAATTTCCTCAAGAATTCGTCGGTCAATACGATCAAGTTTTGGTATTGGCATTATTAACCTTTAATTCAATATAATATAGTGAATATAGCCATTATTATGCTAAATATCAATTTTAAAAAAGAGAAATAGCTCAATTACTAGGTTTAATATGCATTATATTCAAGTCATTTAGAGAGTCGATCAATATGTCCGAAAATAACAAGTTAGCCTTCGCTACTCGAGCTGTCCACAGTGGTTATGACTCAGCTGACTCCCATGGCGCTCTTAACCCTCCCATCTATATGACATCTACCTTTTGCTTCGATTCCGTGGAGCAGGGTGCCGAGCGATTTTCTGGCGAAAGTCCAGGTCATTTTTATGGTCGTATATCGAACCCAACCCAAGACATCCTTGAAAAACGTTTAGCGGATTTAGAAGAGGGTGAAGCTGGCCTAGCAACGGCATCAGGTATGGGAGCAATTAGTTCAACGTTCTGGACAATCGTCTCGCCTGGCGATCACGTGTTAGTCGATAAAACCATCTATGGATGTACCTTCTCCTTTATGGAGCATGGTCTTAAGAAATTTGGAATAGAAGTTACCTATGCTGATTTTACCAACCATAGTGAGCTTGCCGCCGCGTTAAGATCCAATACCAAGGTCGTGTACTTTGAGAGTCCGGTTAACCCGTCCATGCGGGTGCTTGATATTGCGGCGATTAGTGTTTTAGCGAAATCTCACAACACAGATATTCAGGTGATTATCGACAATACCTATTGCACTCCTGCGTTGCAACGACCACTAACTATGGGTGCAGATATCGTAGTGCATTCAGCAACTAAATATCTTGGCGGCCACGGTGATTTAATTGCTGGGGCAGTAGTGGGGCGTGGAGAAGTTATCCAGCAGATTAGGTTATTTGGGTTGAAGGATATGACCGGTGCGGTTATTTCACCGATCAATGCCTTCTTGATTTTACGTGGCATTAAAACGCTGCAGTTGCGCATGGAGAGGCACTGTCAAAATGCGCACGTTATCGCCCAGCTACTAGATCAACACCCAGCGGTGGCAAAAGTGTTTTATCCGGGTCTAAAAACAGATGTAGGTCACGACTTAGCCACTCGGCAGATGGATGGTTTTGGGGGCATGGTTGCCTTTGAACTCAAAGAGGGATTTGAGGGCGCCATTAAAATGCTGAATCGTTTAAAATTAATCAAGCGGGCGGTTAGTCTCGGAGATACTGAAACGCTCATTCAGCATCCCGCCAGTATGACTCACTCTACCTATACGCCAGAACAGCAAGCTAAGCACGGCATTAGTCGCAGTTTAGTGCGAATTTCAGCGGGGTTAGAGTCTGTAGCAGACATTGTTGCCGACTTGGAGCAAGCCCTGTTAGAAGGCTAGTCCTTAGCCTCATCGGACTATAGGTTGGTTTTGGCCGTCTTGGTAACCGCAAACGATATCTCGCCATCAGTGACCTGGCCTTTTAGATTGTCCCCGCGCTTAACATCATCAATGGTTTTGATGACCGTCCCTTGACTGTCGCGGATAACAGAATACCCACGCCCTAAGGTTTTTAGAGGACTGACAGTATCCAGCAAATGCATCGTTTGCTCGGTCTTTGTTCTCTTATCATGAACCTGCTGACCGACTGTTTTGGCCAGTTGCTTAACAGTGTTAATAAGAACAAGCTTTTGGCGGTTGATGGCTTGGCCTGGATGCTGGCGTAGCAAGTTGTCGCGCAAAGACTGAGAACGGTATCGTTGTTCTTGAAGCTTATTTTTCATTGCTCGGCCCAAGCGAATATCTAAGTGGTCAAGATGCTGTGTTTGCTCTTGCAACTTACGGCCTGGGTGTTGAAGCCTTTTTTGTAGGTGTGCTATTTGCTGCCCAAAACCACTTATTTTTCGAACCTCAGCCTCAACCAGTAGTGCCTTTAATGCCAAGAACTGATTGAGTATCTCATTACCGTCAGGACTAATGACTTCTGCCGCGGCAGATGGCGTAGGCGCGCGAAGATCGGCGACTAAATCGGCAATTGTAAAATCAATCTCGTGTCCTACGGCACTGATAATCGGTATATGGCTGTTAAAAATCGCGCGTGCCACTTTATCTTCATTGAATGGCCATAAATCTTCGAGGGACCCGCCGCCACGACCGACAATTAAGGCATCACAGTGTCCGTGCCGGTTGGCATTCTCAATAGCCTCTATAATTTGCCCCGCCGCCTGCGCACCCTGAACAGAGGTAGGAAAAATACTGACTTTAATAGCGGGGAAACGGCGCTGCAATACCGACAGTATGTCTTCTATGGCGGCCCCAGTCGCTGATGTAATAACACCTACTTGAGTGACGGATGAGGGCATTGTCTTTTTGTGCCGTTGGTCAAACAAGCCCTCACTATCAAGTTCAGCTTTAAGCTGATCAAAGCGTCTTTGCAGTGCGCCAAAACCAGCTTCTTCCATGTGCTCTATGATTAGCTGGTACTCACCTCGCCCCTCATAAAGCCCTGCGCGACAGCGCACAAGTACCTGAGTGCCGTTAGCAGGCTTAAAACTAACACGCTGATTAGTGTTGCGAAACATAGCGCAGCGCACTTGAGCTTGCTCATCTTTAAGAGTGAGATACCAGTGACCGGACCCCGGCTTGGCGAAATTTGAAATTTCTCCCTCTACCCACAACAGGGGTAAATTCATCTCGAGTAGTTGCCTCACCGAACGATTTAGTTCGCTAACCGAAAAAATTTGGCGCTGATTGGTGTCTGTTGTCATTGCGCTATTGTAGAGAAAGACGGGTCTAATGGTAACTAATTTGCGTTTTTCTAAGTATTAATAAATATGGCCAAAATAAGCAAAAAAAACACTAAAATCAGCTATTTAAGTGGTATAGCTGGTAAATTCAGGGCGCTAAATAATTGTTTACCTAATGGCACTGGTTAGCTTATACTGCGGCGCTTACTTTTTAAAACCCTAATGTGTAGTCTCTCTTTTGAGCATACCGAGGTAGGCGTTCTTTATGTTACGGATCTCTCACGAAGCACTGACCTTTGATGACGTACTACTCGTACCTGGGTACTCTGACGTCACCGCAAAAGATGTGACAACACATACGCAGTTGACTCGCGGTATTACCATGAATATCCCGCTGGTGTCAGCGGCTATGGACACCGTTACCGAATCTCGTCTGGCCATCGCCATCGCTCAAGAAGGTGGCGTGGGTATTGTGCACAAAAGCATGTCGATCGAGCAACAAGCCAAAGAAGTGTGGGCCGTTAAAAAATATGAAAGTGGTGTGGTTAAAAACCCTTTTACTATTGAATCCTCGGCGACCCTTGCAGAATTACACGCCCTGACCGTTGCCAATAATATCTCTGGTGTGCCTATTCTCGAGAAAGGCAACCTCGTGGGTATTGTTACCCGGCGTGATGTACGTTTTGCCACAGACATGAATGCCTTAGTTACCTCTGTGATGACGCCTAAAGAGCGCTTGGTCACCGTAAAAGAGGGTGCGGGAGCCGACGAAGTGCGAGGTCTACTGCATAAACACCGAATTGAAAAAGTCTTAGTCATTAATGACGCCTTTGAATTAAAAGGTCTTATTACGGTGACTGATATTGATAAAGCTGAACAATACCCTCATGCCTGTAAAGATGACCAGGGTCGACTGATCGTCGGCGCTTCGGTCAGTGTGGGTGAGGGCACAGACGAGCGAATAGAAGCCTTGGTTCATGCCAATGTTGATGTTCTGGTGGTTGATACGGCTCATGGCCACTCGTTAAATGTATTGAATCGAGTGAAGTGGATTAAAAAGAACTTTCCAGATGTACAGATAATTGGCGGCAATGTTGCCACAGGTGCTGGGGCTTTAGCTCTGGTTGATGCTGGAGCAGATGGCGTTAAAGTCGGCATAGGCCCCGGTTCTATCTGTACGACGCGTATTATCACTGGTATTGGCGTGCCTCAGGTGACAGCGGTTGCAGACGTTGCCGCGGCGTTAAAGGGTACAGGAGTACCAGTGATCGCTGATGGTGGCATTCGTTATTCAGGTGATATGGCAAAAGCGATTGTGGCAGGAGCTAGCTCCGTGATGATGGGCTCCATGCTAGCGGGTACTGAAGAGTCTCCGGGCGATATTGAAATGTTCCAGGGTCGTTCTTACAAATCATATCGTGGTATGGGCTCTTTAGGTGCTATGGCGCAGAATCAAGGATCTAGTGATCGATATTTCCAAGAGGCCAGCGCTGTTGAAAAACTCGTTCCAGAAGGGATTGAAGGCCGAGTACCCTATAAAGGCGCAGCTTCGAGTATCATCCATCAAATGATGGGTGGTTTACGCTCTGCCATGGGCTACACCGGTTGTACAACGATAGATCAAATGCGTACCAAACCAGAGTTTGTTCGTGCGACCTCTGCCGGTATCGGCGAGAGCCATGTGCATGACGTACAAATTACCAAAGAAGCACCTAACTACCCAGCGGGCGGTCTGTAATCGACCTAGGGTTAGTGTGTTACTACATAGTGTTTAATAAAGGGCTGGGCTGCGTAGCCTAGCCCTTTTACTTTAAGGTCAACTAATGACAGATTTACATTCGCAAAAGATACTTATTCTCGATTTTGGTTCTCAGTACTCCCAGTTAATTGCGCGGCGTGTGCGCGAGATAGGCGTGTTCTCTGAAATCAGAGCCTGGGACATTACTGAAGAAGAAATCCGCGAATTTAATCCCCTAGGTATTATTCTTTCAGGTGGTCCAGAGTCGGTAACCGGCGGTGCAACAGCACCTCGAGCGCCAGACTGTGTGTTCACCATGGGACTGCCAGTACTGGGCATCTGCTATGGTATGCAAACCATGGCCAGCCAGCTAGGCGGAAAGGTTGATACCTCGGATGTCCGGGAATTCGGCTATGCTCAAGTGAAAGTTGAGGGCCACTCAGCACTGATTGGCGATGTCAAAGACGATACAGGTGCTGATGGTGAATCCTTGTTAGATGTGTGGATGAGCCATGGTGACAAAGTTGTGGCAATGCCCGAAGATTTCAGTCTAATGGCCTCTACCCCATCGTGCCCAATCGCTGGCATGGCCAACGAAGAAAAACAATTTTATGGCATTCAGTTCCATCCTGAAGTGACTCATACACTGCAGGGAGAGAAAATCTTTCAGCACTTTGCCCTCGAGATTTGTGGTTGTAACTCGCTTTGGACTGCTGCGGCCATTATTGAAGATCAGATTAACCGAGTGAAGGAGCAGGTGGGCGATAGTCACGTGTTGCTAGGCCTATCCGGTGGTGTCGACTCATCTGTTGTTGCGGCTCTGCTGCACAAAGCCATTGGCGACCAGCTAACCTGTGTCTTTGTTGATAACGGCCTGTTACGTAAAAACGAGGGTGACGCCGTGATGGAAATGTTCGCCAAGAATATGGGTGTTAAGGTAATTCGCGCCAATGCCCAAGACAAGTTTTTAAATGGTTTAGTGGGTGTCAGCGACCCAGAAGCTAAACGCAAAGTGATTGGTAACACCTTCATTGAGATTTTTGATGAAGAGTCACAAAAAATTCCCAATGTTAAGTTTCTCGCTCAAGGCACCATCTACCCCGATGTGATTGAGTCAGCCGCATCCAAAACGGGTAAGGCGCACGTTATTAAATCTCACCATAATGTGGGTGGCCTGCCAGATGGTATGGCCCTTGATCTAGTTGAGCCACTACGCGAACTGTTTAAAGACGAAGTCCGCAAGATTGGCGTTGAGCTTGGATTGCCCTACGATATGGTCTATCGTCATCCATTCCCTGGCCCCGGTCTTGGCGTACGAATTCTCGGTGAAGTTAAAAAGGAATATGCCGATATCCTTAGAGAAGCCGATGCTATCTTTATTGAAGAACTGCATAACTCCGCTTGGTATCAAAAAACCAGTCAAGCCTTTGCTGTATTCCTACCGATCAAATCTGTTGGCGTAGTGGGCGATGCACGTCGCTATGAGTGGGTCATTGCATTGCGCGCAGTTGAGACTATCGACTTTATGACGGCTCGCTGGGCCCATCTTCCTTACGAGTTATTGGAGAAAGTCTCTAACCGCATTATCAATGAGATAACAGAAGTGTCGCGTGTGACCTATGATGTTTCTAGTAAACCACCGGCAACTATTGAGTGGGAATGAAAGGGTTGGCTGAAGCCCTTATATTTGCTGACTTTTCTAGTTACAAACTTGTTACGCAATTCACGTAGTCATGCGGAGTTTGGGGGAATTGTTACAAGAAAAGTTACAAAGTTTCCCAACGATTGAATTGCAATGGTAGAAAACAAAACAAAGCAGCTTAGGGTGAGACATATAACGTCCGAAAACAAAATGAGCTCTCCCAATCTCCTTTGGACAGAGCCGAATATGGGTGGTTTTAGGCAGCGAGCTGCGATAACACTGTTTAGGAGCGGGAATGAGAATTAACGTTGTAGGAACTTCAGGCAGTGGTAAATCTACGTTTGCCAAAAGTATTGCGCAAGAATATCGCTTTCCTCACGTTCAGTTAGATGAATTGCATTGGAAACCTAATTGGGAAGAATCTTCCGATGAAGAGTTCTTTCCTAAAGTAGAGAAAGCTCTGTTGTCTGATAGATGGATTTTGGACGGCAACTATAAAAGAACTATCCCTATTAAATGGAAACGTGTGCAGATGGTGGTTTATTTGGACTTACCCTTTCATATTGTTCTTTACAGAATTGTTAAGAGAAGCTTTTTGAGAGGTATTACAAAGGAAGAGCTATGGCATGGTAATAGGGAGACAGTATGGAAACATTTTTTTACTAGCGACTCGATGATTCTGTGGACACTGAGAACTTTCCATAAAAACCGAAAAAAGTACACCGAACTTTTTGCGAGAGAGGAATACTCGCATATCAAGTTTGTTAGGTTACGCAACAAGAGAGAAGTAGAAAGTTTTATTACTACTGAACTCCGCAGCATGTTGTAGGGAATTGGTAAAATATCGATATGGCAAAAAGGAAAGGACGAGTAGTTACAGACTTTGTAACAGCTATCCCACTAAGTGCTTGGAAAATGGACTGTGAAGGTGAGAAGGCTTCGAAGCAGAAAAGAAAAGTGAGTTACAAAACAGTTACAAACTATTTTTGCTCGCTCTGTAACCCTTATAAACAAGGGGCTTGTGACAGCACTGTTTATGAGTGGGAATAGAGTAGAGAATTAAAAGGAGAAAAGAATGGATGGACTTGCAGCAGCAGCATTTTGTTTTGGTCTAGTAGGAGTGGTTGCACTTGTAAGACTAGAAAAACTTATAAAAACCCTGAAAGAAAAGGGAGTTCTAGAACAGGATTACAAAGAAGAGTAAGTTACAAAAGTAAATAAAAAAGGAAAAAAATTAAAATGGCAC
>DUBX01000043.1:172191-206542 GCA_012960115.1 Porticoccaceae bacterium | reverse complement strand
GAAAATGTGAGGTTTGGACTTCGAAAATGGAAGGTTTGGAGTTTGAAACTGGAGGGTTTTGACTTTGAAAATTTCAAATATGTAGATACTTTGTGTGCATTGTTTAGTAGTATGGAAAGATTAATATTACACTGTCAAAAACTTTTCATAAATGCAATGGCTTATTGTAACATAAGATCAGCAATAGTATGAACTCCGGGGGTTGGGATTTCAGTCAGTTCTAATTGCGGGCTAGGGACGACTCCCTTTGGGGCTAGCGCTTCTGCTTTTTCTATATTAGCGGCGTAGTCACCCTCACTTGAAAATACAATGGCATCTTCCCCAGACTCTGCAAGAACGTGAAACTCATGGGAATGGCTGCCGCCAATGCTGCCGGTATCTGCGAGTACCGCGCGAAAAGTTAAACCAACTCGCTCGAAGATAGTGGAATAGGTTTTATGCATTACATCGTATGTTTCTTGCAGAGAAGTTGGGTTGCTATGGAAAGAGTAGGCATCTTTCATGCAAAACTCTCGAGTGCGCATCACTCCGAAACGAGGCCGTCGCTCATCACGGAATTTAGTTTGTATTTGATAGAAATTAGCCGGTAATTGTTTGTAACTACTAATCTCGTTTCTAATAATATCGGTGATCACCTCTTCGTGAGTAGGGCCAAGACAGAACTCACGGTCATGTCGATCTTTGATGCGCAATAATTCTGGCCCAAACTGACCCCAACGGCCTGATTCAGTCCATAGGTCAGCGGGCTGCACTACCGGCATTAGCATTTCCAAAGCTCCAGATCGGTCCATTTCTTGCCGAACGATAGTTTCAACTTTTCTAAACACCCGTAAGCCGAGCGGCATCCATGAGTAGAGGCCAGAAGCTACTTTACGAATCATGCCGGCACGGAGCATTAGTTTATGGCTAATGACTTCAGCATCTGCGGGGGAATCTTTCTTAGTTGTTATTAAATATTGACTGGCGCGCATGGTTTCTCTTAAATATTGGCTGGTGACTAATGATATCATTTTACGATGCAGAATCGTGGCGGTATACAGTAAAGCTCTTTAAGGATGCAAAATGTTTGAATTACACCCAACACTTGAGTTAGATACGGTAAAAATAGGCGAATTACCACTATCCTTATTGCTACTAAGCAAAGATGCCAACTATCCTTGGCTGATATTGGTGCCAAAACGATGTGGTATTGAGGAGTTGTATCAGCTCTCTGCTGATGATCGTTACCAGTTAACACAAGAATCTGATAGCTTATCAAGGGCGCTCGTGAGTCTGTTTAGTCCCGACAAGCTCAATATTGCAGCCATTGGCAATATGGTGCCTCAACTGCATATGCACCATGTGTGCAGGTATCGTAATGACGCATGCTGGCCAAAGCCAGTGTGGGGTCAGGTTCCAGCGACTGCGTACACGAATGCTGAGATTGCAACTATTATCAGGGGTGTGAGCGGCCAGCTGATATCCTGTGGCTTAACCAGCAGCTAGATTAATTAGGTCAGGTGAGGTAGTTAAAAAAATGTTTTCTCTTGCAACAAAGCCCTTAGATTGCTCTCGTATATCTAACCATATCCTTTAGGCCTTTCAAGGCATGCACCTTGACGACAGTTTTGGCGGGTTGAGCGCTGAATTCAATCGTTTTACCCGTGAAAGGATTGACTCCGGTATGGGCTTCTTTGGCCTCTTTTTTAGTCGTGTCGATCTTAACGAGTCCAGCGAGAATGAATTCTTCGACAGACCCTTCCATAAGATGCCTCTGGATTAAGGTTGTAAGGTCATCGAGCACCGTATTGATCTGAGACTTGGTTAAGCCTGAATTTTCGGCGAGGTCGCTAATGATGTCTTGTTTATGGTATCGATGAGTAATCGGCGACATATCTTTCGATGAGGAATGGGCTTTAGGAGTTTTAGTTAGCATTTATTAGTTCTTTAATTGTTAGCACATATGTAGTTAAGTCAATTTCACAGGTTAATTCCGTGATTATGTTCTCTATTTATAGACGCTGATCCTATCTCTTGCCAATAATTAATGAGCTTTCCTGACATTATATGTGTATATATAATCTGGTTGGTTAATGCCATTCTCACAGAGGCACTGCTGATGTATACTTCGCCGCGTTTTTGTAGGGCTTATTAGCCCAGATAGATATTAACCAATGACTAGGTAGGAATTCAGGTTATGCCGATTTACGAATATCTCTGTCAATCATGTGCGCATAAGATGGAGGCTTTGCAGAAAATGAGCGATGCCCCACTGGTGGATTGCCCTAAGTGTTGTCAGGCTAAACTAAAAAAACAGATATCTGCAGCGGGTTTTAGGCTTAGTGGAACCGGCTGGTACGAGACTGATTTTAAAAGTGGTAACAAAAAAAACATAAGTGGCGAACAGTCGTCAGACTCAGGCAGTGCGTCTGCGGCGACAGCAAGCGATAAAAGCGGTGCTGATAAGAGTAGTTCCACGTCAAGCGTAACCTCGGGTTCGCAATAAACTTTACTAGCAGGAATAAAATACTAATGGATCGATCAACCTATTGCGGATTAGTGAGAAGTTCTCACATTGATGAAGAGATTACGCTTAGCGGCTGGGTAGATCGCCGTCGCGATCATGGTGGCGTTATCTTTCTTGATTTACGTGACCGAGAGGGGATCGTGCAGGTTGTTTTTGACTCGGACGCAGGAGAGTTTTTTGATCTTGCTGACAGTGTTCGGTCGGAATATGTACTAAAAGTTACCGGCAAGGTTCGTTCACGAAGTGATGCAACGGTTAATAAGAACATGGCCACGGGTGAAATCGAGGTTTACGGTACTGTGCTAGAAATTCTTAATAGTGCTCAAACCCCCCCTTTTCAGTTGGATGACCATGTCACGGTTGGGGAAGATGTACGGCTCAAATATCGTTATATGGACTTGCGTCGTACCGAAATGCAAAACAGTTTACGCTTCCGCTCCAAGATAACCTCGTCGATTCGTAATTATTTGGTTGGTGACGGATTTTTAGATATTGAAACGCCTATTATGACCAGAGCAACGCCTGAAGGGGCTCGAGACTATTTAATTCCTTCGCGGACTCACGCGGGCCAGTTTTTCGCGATGCCCCAGTCACCTCAGTTGTTCAAACAAATGTTAATGGTGGCGGGTTTCGACCGTTATTATCAGATCGCTAAGTGTTTCCGTGATGAAGATCTTAGAGCAGACCGCCAGCCAGAATTCACCCAAATTGATATTGAAGCTTCGTTTGTTGATGAAGAAGACATCATGTCTACCAGTGAGACTATGATTACTCAGATCTTCGCTGAGCATATGGGTGTTGAATTCCAGTCTTTCCCGCGCATGACATACGCAGAGGCGATGGATCGGTTTGGGTCAGACAAACCCGACTTGCGTATACCTTTAGAGTTGGTTGAAATTAAAGACTTATTGAAAGATATTGAATTTAAGGTATTTGCTGGTCCAGCTAATGATCCAGCATGCAGGGTAGCGGCATTAAAGGTGCCTGGTGGATCTGAAATATCGCGTAGACAAATAGATGACTACACTAAATTTGTCAGTATCTATGGTGCTAAGGGTCTTGCTTGGATAAAAGTGAATGCCATTGAAAATGGCATCGATGGTTTGCAATCACCGATTATTAAGTTTCTCGGTAATGATGTGACCTTAGGCATTATGGAACGCCTGGGCGCTCAAAATGGTGACATCGTATTCTTCGGGGCTGACAAATCGGCAGTGGTTTCAGAAGCTTTAGGCGCATTGCGATGTAAGGTTGGTGCGGATCTTAATCTTTACACCTCTGAGTGGGCACCTATGTGGGTGATCGACTTCCCGATGTTTGAAGCGACCGATAATGGTGGTTTGACACCATTACATCATCCGTTTACAGCACCCTCATGTTCAATTGAGGAACTTCAGTCGGATCCCGCTAACGCGCTATCCAGAGCTTATGACATGGTTCTTAATGGCGTTGAGCTGGGTGGTGGGTCGATACGTATTCACGATCAAAAAATGCAAGCAGTTGTATTTGATGTGCTGGGAATTAATGAAACAGAGCAGCAAGAGAAGTTTGGGTTTTTACTTGATGCACTAAAATTTGGTGCGCCTCCTCACGGTGGTGTCGCCTTTGGTCTAGATCGATTAATGATGTTAATGCTGGGAACAGATTCTATTCGAGATGTGATAGCTTTCCCCAAAACGCAATCAGCAGCCTGTTTACTAACGGATGCGCCAAGTAATGTCGATGCGGCGCAGTTGCGAGAGTTAAATATACGCTTACGCAAAAAAGAAGATTAAGGCGCTAGATAACTTATGGCAGGCCATAGCAAATGGGCCAATATCAAGCATCGTAAGGCGTCTCAAGATGCTAAGCGAGGCAAGGTATTTACTAAGGTTATTCGTGAGCTAGTTGTCGCAGCGAAGGCTGGTGGTCCTATCCCTGAAGATAATCCTCGCCTTCGGGCTGTGATGGATAAGGCCCTTGGGGCCAATATGAAGCGTGATACCGTCGATAAGGCTGTTGCGCGAGGCACAGGTGCTGGCGAGGGAGATAATTATGATGAGATCACCTATGAGGGCTACGCCCCAGGTGGTGTCGCAGTATTGGTTGAGTGCATGACTGATAATCGTAACCGTACGGTTGGTGATGTAAGGCATGGTTTTAGTAAGCGGGGTGGCAATTTAGGCACTGATGGGTCGGTAGCTTATTTATTTAAACGGATTGGCCAGCTTAGTTATGAGCCGGGTGTAGATGAAGATAGGCTCATGGACGCGGCGTTAGAGGCCGGTGCTGACGACCTCACGCTAAATGAAGATGGATCTGTAGATGTTGAAACTAGCTGGGAAGAGTTTTTGAATGTCAAAGACGCGTTGGTTAAAGCAGGCTTTGAGTCTGCTCACGCTGAGGTAACGATGATTGCCGACATGACAGTAATCATGAATAAGGACGGCGCAGCAAAGTTACTTGGACTTATTGATGCCCTAGAAGATTTAGACGATGTACAAAATGTATATACTAATGCCGAAATTACTAGCGAAATACTCGCGCAGCTTGATGAGTGATACACGGTTTGGTCCATCAATGGTTTATATGTAAAGGTGTAGTTGTAGTAAGTGGTAAATGTAAGAAAGGATGGTCGTTGATATTTTGCGACTGTAAGTACTCAAACGAGTAATCATTAAATGAGGTAGTACCGATGAAAGTTATAAAAAAGACGAAGAATTATGTTGTTTACCAGAAGAGTTCTGGTCGTTATGCTGTAAAAGATTCTAATAGAAACTGGGTCAATGCTGACGAAAAAATCAAGATTCTATTGGCTGAACGTTTAATCAAAGCTGTTATGCCTGCTGAGCCAGTGGTTGAAGAAGCACCAGTGGAAGAAGTCGCAGCTGTTGAAGAAGCTCTTGTCGCTGAAGAGGCTCCTGTTGCTGAAGAGGCTCCTGTTGCTGAAGAGGCTCCTGTTGCTGAAGAGGCTCCTGTTGCTGAAGAAGCTCCTGTTGCTGAAGAAGCTCCTGTTGCTGAAGAAGCTCCTGTCGCTGAAGAAGCTCCTGTCGCTGAGGACGCTCCTAAGCCAAAAGCTAAGGCAGCACCAAAAGCTAAGGCAGCACCAAAAGCTAAGGCAGCACCAAAAGCTAAGGCAGCACCAAAAGCTAAACCAGCTAAGAAAACTGAAGACTAAACAATCAGTAGTCATCAGTGTGTTACTAAAAGCCTCCTGGATTATGTCCAGGGGGCTTTTTATTAGTTGACTCTATCTCGCTGTGTTGCAACACTCACATGACAGTTACTACCAAAATTAATGATGACTCGAATTTTAGGAATTGACCCAGGATCGCGCCGCACCGGTTATGGAATAATTGACTTTGAGAGTGGGAAGCTAAAATACGTTACTAGCGGTATTATTCGGTTACCCGAAAAGTCGCTTCCCGATCGATTGAAAATAATATTTGATGGCGTCAGTCAAATTATCGGTGAATACAATCCAGAACAGATGGCGATTGAAGAGGTGTTTTTTGCAAAAGACCCACGAGCAGCGCTGAAGCTGGGCCAGGCTCGGGGGGCGGCTATCGTGGCAGGCGTCAATGCGGACTTAAAGGTTGGAGAATATTCAGCCAGAAGTGTTAAACAAGCCGTGGTAGGGACGGGCGCAGCTGATAAAAAGCAAGTGCAGATGATGGTTGCCCAACTCTTAAAATTACCTCAGTCTCCCTCTGAAGATGCCGCTGACGCACTAGCCGTGGCGATCTGTCATAGTCATAGTATGCGCTCTCAGGCAGTCTTTGCGAGTAGCGGAGTGACTGGGTTTGCGCGTGGTAGACTTAAATAACATCCAGCTACCAATAGAAGAGATTTATACAATATGATCGGACAAATTAAAGGCATTATTATAGCGAAGCAAGCTCCGGATCTGCTGATTGATGTACAAGGTATCGGCTATGAGGTGCTAGTCTCTCTAGGGACCTTTTTTGACATCCCTGAGATCGGGGGCGCAGTCACATTGCATACCCACTTTGTCGTTCGTGACGATGCTCAGCTTTTATTTGGTTTTGCGACCTTGGAAGAGCGGGCACTATTTCGACAGTTAATTAAGGTCAATGGTGTTGGTCCCAAAATGGCGTTGGCAATCCTGTCTGGAATGTCTGCAACTGAGTTTGCACAAGCAGTGCACAACAACGATATTGCAACCCTAGTTAAATTACCTGGGGTAGGTAAAAAGACGGCTGAACGATTAGTGATTGAAATGCGTGACAAGGTTGATATTGCTCAGGTTAACGATTTTGGGAGTGCGACGGCAGGTAAGCACCCAGATATTAAGCAGGAGGCGGAAAGTGCATTGACCGCACTGGGTTATAAGCCTCAGGACGCCGCTAAGATGATTAGCCGCGTGTCGGACGAAGAGATTACTAGTACCGAGCAGTTGATTAGGCGTGCACTAAAAAATATGGTTTCGAGATAGGCTGCTTAGAGCATAAATACGATGCGTTTCATTGCTCTTCTAGTGAAAAAGTAACGGCACCACTGTATGCTTGTAGCTAAACTTGAGATGCTACCCAATGATAGAGCCTGATCGCTTAATTTCACCCGATATTTCTGCCTCTGAAGAGCGTTATGACCGTGCTTTACGGCCTGTAACTCTTGATGAATACGTAGGCCAGCCGGCTGTTAAGGAGCAGCTAGAGATCTTTATTGAGGCGGCTCGCAGGCGATCGGAGCCCCTTGACCACACATTGGTCTTTGGCCCGCCAGGGTTGGGTAAAACGACCTTGGCGCATATCATCGCTCATGAAATGCAAGCAGACCTCAAAACTACGTCTGGTCCCGTGCTGGAAAAAGCCGGCGATCTTGCTGCGTTGCTAACTAACCTTGAGTCTGGCGACGTCTTATTTATCGATGAAATTCACCGTTTGAGCCCAGTGATCGAGGAAATTCTGTATCCCGCTTTAGAAGACTATCAATTAGATATCGTGATCGGAGAAGGGCCTGCCGCGCGTTCAATAAAGTTAGATTTGCCTCCTTTTACGCTGGTTGGCGCGACGACTCGTGCAGGTTTACTTACCTCTCCTTTGAGAGACAGGTTTGGCATCGTGCAAAGGCTTGAGTTTTACTCAGAGGAAGACTTGGGCAGTATCGTTAAGAGAGCTAGTGGCATTACCAATGTCAAAATAGACGACGAGGGCGCACGCGAAATCGCTTGCCGTGCGCGTGGTACGCCGCGCATTGCTAATCGGCTACTACGCCGAGTTCGTGACTATGCTGAAGTGAAGGCAGATGGCACAATTACCAAATCGGTCGCTGATGCGGCATTGAACATGTTAAACGTTGATAAAAGTGGATTTGATCACCTTGATCGACGATTGTTACTTAGTTTAATAGAGAAGTTCGATGGTGGACCAGTCGGGGTTGATAGTCTGGCGGCAGCGCTCAGCGAAGAGAGGGGCACGATAGAGGATGTCATCGAGCCCTATTTGATTCAGCAGGGCTATTTAATGAGAACGTCTCGTGGTCGAGTGGCAACACGAATGGCCTACGAGCATTTTGGTCTTAAAAGCCCTAAACGAATTCAGCAGCAGATGGATATCATGGATGACTGAATTTAGTGTGCCAATGCGTGTCTATATTGAAGACACTGATGCCGGCGGTATTGTTTATTATGCCAACTACCTGAAATTTATGGAGCGCGCGCGAACCGAATATATGCGCAGTCTTGGTTACGGCAAAGTCGCGCTCTTTGATGGATTGCAATTGGTGGTCCACGATTTACAATTAAAATATCACAAACCAGCAAGGCTTGATGATGAGATTGTAGTTTTGGCAAAGTTAACAGGTTTGACAAAAGTAACATTTTCAATGTCCCAAGCAGTATACCTCGGTGATCTACTGCTGGTTGAAGGCTCTGTCAGAGTAGCCTGTATTAACGCTGACAATAAGCGCCCTGCGGCAATCCCCAAGGCCATGTTTCAGCACCTCACTAGCCAGATGGGAGTTTAGATTTGTGAACGAAGAAAATTTATCAATACTTGCGTTAATAATGAATGCCAGTGTGTTAGTTCAGGCTGTGATGGTGATACTTTTGGTCGCTTCAGTGATGTCTTGGGTAATGATAGTGCAGCGGGGACTTTTCCTTAGTAATGCTCAGACTAGCTTTAGACTATTTGAAGACACGTTCTGGTCGGGTATCGATTTGGCTGATTATTATCATGAGCTCACGGAAAGAGCTAAAGAGGTAGGGGTGACCGATGGTATTGACAATGTGTTTCGTGCGGGCTTCAGAGAATTTAGCCGGCTGTCTCAATCGGATAAAGCAGACCCTGATGCCGTGATGGAAGGGACTGATCGGGCAATGCGTGTTGCCCTGTCCCGAGAGGATGAGAAGTTAAGCATAAACTTGCCTTTCTTAGCCAGTGTCGCCTCAGTTAGTCCTTACATCGGCTTGTTCGGCACAGTTTGGGGAATTATGAATTCATTTAGGGGGCTGGCCATGGTGCAGCAGGCTACTCTGGCAACAGTTGCTCCTGGTATTTCTGAGGCGCTTATTGCTACCGCGATGGGGCTCTTCGCAGCTATTCCTGCTGTCATTGCCTACAACCGTTATGCAGCGAAGGTGGAGGCTCTTAACAGCAGCTACGAAACTTTCTCTGATGAGTTTTCGAGTATTTTGCATCGCCAAGTTCATTCGCGATAACAAGCATCGACTTTAGGAGGCTAGGTTGTTAAAGCGTAAAAGAGTAAAACGTAAATTAGTCGCAGAAATCAATGTTGTTCCGTACATTGACGTGACTCTCGTACTGTTGGTTGTGTTTATGATTACCGCGCCACTATTGATTCAGGGCGTTAAGGTTGAGTTGCCTGTGGCTAATTCAGCGCCTATGGATACCAAAGAGCAAGAGCCCTTTATCGTGTCCATTAAAAGTGATGGCAGTTATTGGGTTGATCAAAAGGGTGATAACGTCGCAACATCCCTGGGAGACGTCAAAGATCGCGTTGCTAAAGTCCTCCGTCAGAAGCCACAGACCCCGGTACTTGTTTGGGGCGATGCCAACGTTGACTATGGCTCCGTGGTTAACTTGATGAGTGAGTTGCAGTTGGCAGGCGCTCCTTCGGTAGGCCTCGTCACGGAACCTCCTCGCCAGTAATATGAGAGACTCCCTGAGCTATGGTATAGGCATTCTCTTTAGCTTGACTGTGCATGGGCTAGTGCTATGGGCTCTCGTCATTGGCTGGCAGCCAATGACACAGCAGGTAGTGATTCAGCCCCAGTATATTGAAGCTAAGTTGGTTCAGTTGGCCCCTAAGAAAAAAGTGGTTAAGAACCTCAAAAAGCCTTCCAGTAATGCTGCACAGAAAAAACGAGAAAAACAAAAGCGTCTTGAGAATGAAAAACGAAAAGAACAAGCGCGAAAGGAGCGACGGCGTAAAGCTGAAGATGATCGAAAAGAGCAAGAACGTTTGACGGCTGAAAAAAAGCGCTTAGAAGAGGCAGAGCGACAGCGACAACTGATCGAAACTGAGTTTGCTGATGCTATTGCAGCAGAGCAGTCTTTGATTAATGCGCAAGAGGACGAAATAGCCGCTAACAGTTATCGTCAGCTAATCCAGCGAAGATTGTCAGAAAACTGGAACCGTCCGCCTAGTGCGAGACGAGAGATGGAAACCACAATAAGATTACAGCTTGTTCCAACGGGCCGTATCGTCGGGGTAACCGTCTTGAAGTCAAGTGGCGACGCTGCTTTTGATCGATCAGTAGAGCAGGCAGCCTTTAAGGCTGGCCAATTTATTGAACTTCAAAGCATGTCACCAGTTTTGTTTGAAAAGAAATTTCGTCAAGTTGATGTGGCGTTTAGTCCTCAAGATCTCAGATTATAATCCATGGAGCCCCAATGCTATTTAGATCGTTAATGACAACAAAAACCTTCCACATCATTGTCGTTTCGATGGTGATAGTCTTTACACCAGTTGCAGCTTGGGGCGAGCTAGTTATTCGTGTCACACAGGGCAACGATAAGCCGACGATGATCGCGGTAGCGCCAATGTCGACAAATGGCATACAGGTATTAGAAGATATCAGTGCAATTGTAGAATCTGACCTTTTGCGCAGTGGTTTATTTAAAATTATTCCTAGGCAAGATATGCTGGCGTTCCCGCAACATCTTGATGATGTCTATTATCGCGATTGGCGGTTGTTGGGCAGTGAGTATTTAGTTATTGGTGCCAAATTACTGATTGCTGATGAGCCAACCCCCGCACTTGATGTCACCGCACAAAAAACGGTTTTTAAGCATCGGGTGACCGGTACTGAGGCTCAGATCAGAGATTTAGCTCATCTGGTTAGCGACAAGGTTTACAAAGAAATCACCGGTATTCGCGGTGTATTCAGCACCAGGTTAGCTTATGTAACCGCAGAGCTAAACGATAATAAATTTACCTATAGATTAAATGTGTCAGATTCTGATGGGGCAAGAGAGCAGCTGGTGCTTGAGTCGACGCAGCCCATTATGTCGCCATCGTGGTCGCCAAAAGGCGATGAATTAGCTTATGTCTCCTTCGAAACCGGACGGCCGGCAATATGGCGCCAGCGCCTGGTAGGTGGGCAGCGTATACAGCTCACTAATGTTTCGGGCCTGAATGGAGCTCCGTCCTGGTCACCTGACGGCAGTATGCTAGCATTGGTGCTATCTAAAGATGGTAATCCAGAAATTTATTTATTGGATCTTACTTCAAATAAGCTGTCTCGTTTAACGCGTCATTTTGCGATTGATACCGAACCAACCTGGACGCCTGATGGGAAAAACCTACTTTTTACATCTGATAGGGGAGGTACTCCACAAATTTATAAATTAACTATTGCATCAAACGCTGTTGAGCGCATAACATTCAAAGGTAATTACAATGCTAGGCCAAGTCTAGCGCCAGATGGTAGAACTCTAGTGGTGGTGCATCGAGAATCTAGTGTTTTTCATATTGCGACGCTCGATCTTAAAACTGGACGTATGCTAGAATTAACAGAAACCAGGTTGGACGAGTCACCCACCGTCGCGCCAAATGGTGCCATGCTTATCTATGCAACAAAGCAGGCTGGTCGGGGTGTTTTGTCTGCAGTGTCGCTTGATGCTGGGGTAAAGTATTTTCTTCCCGCTAAAATAGGGGATGTTAGAGAGCCGGCGTGGTCTCCATTTTTGCGTTAGCGTTAAAGTCATATAAATTTAAATTGTAAAAAACCATAATATAAGGAGCTTTAAATGAACATTTCCGTAACTAAGACTGGCTTGTCAGCACTATGCCTCTCGTTGGTTCTTGCAGGTTGTAGTTCGACGCCTGTTGAGGAAACCATGTCGGATATTGAAGATACGACGGTTCAGACTGTGGAAGTTGAGATGGAAGCTGAGGCGACAGTAGTGGAAGAAACGCCAGTAGAACCCATCATGTCCGCTGCGACTGTGTTTTATTTTGATTTTGACAAAGCCCTACTTAAAACAGAGTCTCGTGCCGCGCTTGTTGAGCATGCCGCGTTTCTCATGGAGAACCCGCGATCAATTCGCTTGGAAGGCCATGCTGATGAGAGAGGTACTCGTGAATACAATATGGCTTTAGGCGAAAGCCGAGGTAATGCTGTGAAAGAATTCTTGGTTTTACAAGGTGTTTCCCCCAGCATGATCGAAGTTATTAGCTATGGTGAAGAGCAAGCAGCCTCGTTTGGCAGTAGTGACGCTGCATGGAGTATGAATCGTCGCGTTGAGTTAAAGTAGACCCTCTCTTTTAAAGTAGTGTCTTTAAGTATGCTGTTACGACGCGGTTGGGGTTTCGATGACTCTGGCCGTTTTCGTTTTGATTGATTAATAGTAGTGGACTGTTATGAATTTTAATACCGGGTTATGTTTAGGGTTGCTAGCGCTACCTGCAATATCTGTAGCGCAAGACCTAGTACCTATCGTTGATATGAGTATGTCGGCGTCAGCAGCCAAGGTTGTGGAGGAGAGTTTCAAACCAAAACCCTATAAGCCTAGTGCTGAATCAAAGATGGCTGAGAGTCGTTACGATCTCATGCAAGGGCTTCGCGATGAAGTCAGGTTACTCCGAGGTATGGTCGAAGAGCTAAAACACGAACTACAGCAAGTAAAACAACGTCAGCTAGACGATTACTTAGACATTGATCGGCGCCTTGGATCTCAAGCACTTGCCGACGACAAAGTTGATTCTGATGTTCAGCCCCGCCCAACCACAGCCGACTCAGCTACCACGCCTTTATATGGTGCGTCGTCATTACAACAGGGATCTGGTGAGTCGAGTATCGATGGACTTGTCTTGTCGACTGCAGGCGACGGCACTGTGAAAACAGATTACGAGGCGGCTTCAAATAAATTGCTAAAGGGCCGTGATATTGATGGTGCCGCGACCGCTTTGCAAGTGCACTTGGATAAGTATCCAGCGAGTCCCTACACCGCAAATGCGCATTATTGGTTGGGTGAAATTTATCTTTTGCAGCGTAAGGATGAGTTAGCCCGACAATCATTTACCACTATTGTTGAACAGCACCCTAATCACCAAAAGGTGATGGATTCTAATTTCAAATTGGGGAAAATCTATTTTCAGCTTGGTCAAACTAAGCGGGCTCGTCGATTCCTTAAAAAGGCGGCCGCTAGTTCTGGTGGTGTAGCTAGTAAGGCGCAGAGCTACCTAGATAAAAACTTTTAAAGAAAGGCCCCCCTACTATGTCTAAAAAAGCCGTTGTCCTAGTGTCCGGTGGTCTTGATTCGACTACCGTACTCGCTATGGCGATTAACCAGGGTTACGACTGCTATACGCTAAGTTTTGATTATGGCCAGCGTCACCGTTCAGAATTAGAGGCGGCAAGCCGCGTCTCACAGTTGATGAACGTTACGCAGCACAAAGTCGTTAAATTAGATCTTGGGACCATAGGCGGCTCAGCACTGACCGACGCGTCAATGGATATTCCAGAGCACGCAACGGATGGCATTCCAGTGACTTACGTTCCTGCACGCAATACCGTATTCCTATCCATCGCGCTTGGTTGGGCTGAGGTGCTAGGTGCGAGCACTATTTTTCTGGGCGTTAATGCAGTGGACTACTCTGGGTACCCGGATTGTCGGCCAGAATATCTAAGCAGTTTTGAAGCGATGGCTAACCTAGCAACAAGAGCTGCGGTTGAAGGTAGCCGTCTGTCGATTAAGGCGCCCTTGATTGACCTCACTAAAGCCCAGATTATCAACGCGGGCCTTGCTTTGGGCGTGGACTATAGTGATACGATTTCTTGCTATCAGGCGAGCATTCAAGGTCTTGCCTGCGCCAAATGTGACAGCTGCCGACTCCGTATTCAGGGTTTTAGCGAGGCAGGTATAAAAGACCCCACCAGATATCAAAATAACGCTTGAATTTTGCTATCTGGTCAGTATGATACGCACCTCCTCTGAGGGCCGTTAGCTCAGTTGGTAGAGCAGTTGGCTTTTAACCAATTGGTCCCGCGTTCGAGTCGCGGACGGCCCACCATTTTTACTGTACCTTGAGGTGATAGTGGTCACTAACCTCTAGTGATCTCCATACATTCCCCCATACATTCAAGCCCTATTTTGGGGTTTTTACCCTGGCAATTGACTTGTCATAAATCTCTAGCATCTGCCTTGATTTATGGCCTGTTGCCGCTAGTTTTTCTGCTTTGCGATCTTGATGTTCTCAATGACCGATTATGATCCCCAATTTAAAAAAACCTATTGACATAGCTATCCAACAAAAACACCATATCCGCAGCGTGCTGAGGGTTCAAGTAATCTACAACTAACACTTCTGATACCATTAAACTGCATTCCTATTTATCAAGTTAATAAGGAGATCGGCTATCCTTTATTGAGGTATCTAGGGTAGCATCATACACAATTGACCCAAATGACAAAACTGTGATTTTTATAGCTAGTGACTTACACTGACGAGATGTTTACTGTTAGTACATGAATAAAGTAAAGAACACATCTACGCCCGACGCTTACGATCATTTGTTGACCGCACAATTAGATCGATTGCCCGGTATGGTTGGCTTGTTCGGTAAGGCAGCATTTAAAGCCGATAGGTACCAGCTAGGCCATGGAATACCTCTTCTAGGCAATTCAGTAGATGATGTTTATATTGATCAAAAACACCTGCGAGCCTACCAAGTTTTGTGCGGTTTCCATGTGGGCGAAAAGTTACCAGCCACCTATCTAAATATGCTGACTTTTCCCATGGTGTTGAACCTTATGACTCATGCAAAATTCCCCATGAAAGCTATGGGGCAGGTCCACCTGGCGAATAAAATAACCGTTCATCGGTGCTTTGATGTCAGGCAGTCGATGAATTTGTGCTCAAGGATAGGAGAAAGCCAAGTAACCTCGAGAGGGCTTGAGTGGACAGTTGAGGGATCAGTGAAAGTTGATAATGAAATAGTCTGGTCTTCTATTTCTACGATGTTACATCGATGTAAAACTGACATAGACCGAGAGCTAAAAACGCCAGTGATGAAGGAGGGTGCCTCACAGGATTGGCTAGTAAAAAGCAATATGGGGCGACGCTATGCCAAAGTTTCTGGCGATTACAATCCTATTCATCTAGCCAATGTTACGGCTAAACTATTTGGATTCAAAAAAGCCATAGTCCACGGCATGTGGAGCAAGGCACGTTGCCTCGCTATGCTCGCTGAGCATTTACCGGATGACGGATATACGGTTGATGTCAATTTTCATCGCCCATTATTTTTGCCTTCAAAGGTCTTGTTTTATACTAAACAAAGTCAGGGGCAGACCCAGTTTTCACTTTTTAACCAAACGGGTGAGCATGCTCACTTAGAAGGTTCTATTTCACAGGATTTAACCAATGCTTAACTATAAAGTTCCCATGAAAGACGTGTTGTTTTTGTTCAACAAAGTCTTTGACATGCAAACCCTATATCAGCAAGTAGAGGGGGGTGATCAAGCGACCCCCGATATGATCGAAGCTATTTTTGCCGAGGGAGCAAAGTTCAGTGAGAATGAACTAGCACCACTCTACCAATCTGGTGATGAAGGTTGTGTTTGGGATGACGGTGTAGTGAACACTCCTGCAGGCTTCAAAGAAGCCTATAAGACCTACATAGAAGCAGGTTGGACATCTCTGACGGGCAGTGAAGAATCGGGTGGTCAGCATCTTCCGTCATCTGTTGGGCTAGCGGTTGCTGAGATGATAACGACGGCTAACTGGGCCTGGGCAATGTATCCCGGCCTTAGTGAAGGTGCTATTGCGACCTTGGAAGATCATGGTACAGAGCAGCAGAAGAGCGATTACCTGACCAAGCTAATCAGCGGCGTGTGGAGTGGCACTATGTGCTTGACTGAGCCCCACTGCGGAACCGATTTGGGGCAGATGAAGACCAAAGCCGTGCCTAATGAAGATGGAAGTTACAGCGTCGATGGGACTAAGATTTTCATCAGTGCTGGCGAGCATGACCTCACCGAAAATATTGTCCATATTGTATTGGCCAAGTTACCCGATGCGCCCAAAGGTACAAAAGGGTTGTCGTTATTTATTATCCCTAAATTTTTGCCCAGCGCCGATGGCTCAGTGGGGGAAAGAAATGGAGTTGGATGTGGCTCTATTGAGCATAAAATGGGCATTCATGGTAACGGTACAGCGGTACTGAATTTTGACAGCGCCAAGAGCTTTCTCATCGGCGAGCCCCATGATGGTTTGAATGTCATGTTCACCTACATGAATGTGGCGCGTATAGGCACTGCTAGTCAGGGGGTCTCTGCGGCTGAGCGATCTTATCAAGGCGCATCGGCTTATGCCCGGGATCGGTTGGCGATGCGTTCTATTTCAGGTGTTAAGAATCCTGAGGGTCCAGCAGATGCCATTATCGAACATCCTGATGTGAGACGTATGCTGTTAACTCAGCGTGCTATCGCCGAAGGCGGTCGTGCCATGGTGACCTATGCTTCCCAATTCGCCGACGTTTATCGTGCCGGTAAGACAGAAGATGCAAAAAAGGCAGCGGAAAACAGATTAGGATTCTGTACTCCAATACTAAAAGGTTTCATTACTGAGTTAGGTGTTGAGGCGGCTAATCACGGTGTCCAGGTGTTTGGTGGACATGGTTATATCAAAGAATGGGGCATGGAACAGATACTCAGAGACAGTCGTATTGCCACTTTATACGAGGGCACTACAGGTATTCAGGCTCTTGATTTGGTGGGCCGCAAGGTACTTATGGATAAATTTAAGCAGCTTCATGTATTCACTGGGGAAATGTTGTCATTTGCTAAGGGCTTTATGCCGTGGACTGCAGCGGGTAAGAATAAGACTGTTCGCAAGCAAGCGTGGCAAGTTGCCAAACTGGCTATTCGTTGGCGAATGCTGGCGTATAAATTAGGTGCTGGAGCCAAGAAGAATCCAGACTCTGTTGGCGCTGGTTCGGTAGACTTTTTGATGTTTTCAGGTTATGCCTATATGGCCTATATGTTTGCTCGAATGAGTGCAGTGGCGACCGCCCAATTAGCCGCGGGAGAAGGAGACACCGTATTTCTGCAAGAAAAGCTTCATACCGCGACTTTCTTCTTTGAACGCATTCTGCCACGTGCCGATATGCACGCTAAAACCATGAAGGCTAGTGCCGATAGTGTTATGGCTATGCCGACAGAGTATTTTGATGCTACTTAAAGACTAATCTAAACAGGTTTACTCCGGAAAAGGGTGTTATGAGAATGATCATAGCGCTCTTTTTTTAGTTCAGTACTTGGTACAACCCCGCACCGGAGGCACAGAGCAATATTGACCCCAGTATTTGATAGAATTTTTTACTATCTTGGCGCAGTAACTTTTCATGGGCACCCAAGCCAATAAAGTGACCGATACCTGCGAAGGGCAGAAGATATAGAGCAGGAACGAGATTAAGGCTGACACCGACCCAGGCAAAGGCTGCTAATTTTATACTCACCAGAACAGTCCAAATAACAAACAGGGTGTCACGAAACTCAAAAGGCTTAATGTGACGAAGAGCAACGGCAATAACCATTGGCCCGCCCACCAGTGATGTCCCGCTGATATAGGCACCAATTATCAAAAACACAATATCGAGTGTTTGACTGCTACTTTGTAGCGGGCGACCCAAGATGTAGGTCATGGAGTAACCAGCGATCAGCAAGAAAATAATACTATTCATCAGATCTGTCGGTAACACGATGAGACCGATGACGCCGGCCAATTTGGGTATAAACATAATCGTCAGCGCAAAGCGCACAAAGCGCCAGTTAATACGATGGACATCTGTAACAGGGTTGCATTCAGCATCAGGTGCTTTTTGTTTGCTAAGTAAGATAGTCAAAGGGGCAAAAAATAGTAAATGGATAGAGATGATAGGTAGAAAAAATACCGGATCATCGTGAATCAGTAGCAAAAAAGGGATGGTAAATAGTGCCCCGCCAAACCCTAGCCCAGAGCGCACAAAGCCACTCCAGGTAAAGACCACTGCAATCAGGACGTATTGGTACCAGTACAACTCCATTAGTGGTTGCAACCTTGGTCGCCGTGAACATGGCCATGGTCGGTCTCTTCTTTGGTCGCTTTTCTAATATCTACAATCTCGACCTCAAAGGTAAGGTTTTTCCCCGCGAGGGGATGATTCATGTCGACATCGACATTGAAACGTCCGACTTTAATGACCGTACCTGGTTTAACACCATTGTCAGTATTGACATGTATGGCTTTACCGATCGACAATTTCCCTTCGTGTTTAAGGTATTTAATGGGAATACGTTGTGTATTATTAACATTTCGTAAGCCATAACCCTCATTGGGGGCTACAGTAAAATTCCTTTTGTCACCTACTTCAGCCTTCGCGACTGCCTGCTCAAAGCCAATAATCATCTGCCCTCGACCATGAAGGTAAACCATTGGCTTTTTGTCATCGTAAGTTGAGTCAATCAATGCATTATTATCATCGGTGAGGGTATAGTGAACGCTAATAACGTGGTGGGCGGAAACGTGCATGGTGGACTCCTTTAGGGGGCGGGTATAATACATCAACCATGAGTCTCTCAGCGACTACCCAAGTTTTAATTTCAGTTGATCAAGACTAGGATAAGCAACATGTCATCGACAGATGGTCGAGAAAAATTAGAATCAGGCGAGCTAAGTGATAAGCAGTTTGTTGATATGGTTGGAGATGACATCCAGCCGTTGAGCGGCAAGGGTTCTGCGCATATGGCCAAGCCGGTCCAGATTACGCCAGGCGTTTTGGAGAGACGTAAAGCAGCACAGAAAGAGGTGGTTGCTGAGTCCAATATTCTTGATCCAGTGAGTATCATTGAGCAGGTAGATCCCCTTGCGTATCTAGAGTTTGTGAGACCGGGTGTTCAACATGGGGTGTACAAAAACTTACGCTTGGGGAAATATGAGATTCAATCGCGCCTTGATTTGCATCGGCATACCGTCGAGCAGGCCCGTAATGCGTTGTGGCACTTCGTCGACGATTGTCACAAACATGGGGTAAGGTGCGCTTTGGTGACGCACGGTAAAGGCGAAGGTAGAGAACAACCTGCCCGCCTGAAAAGTTGCGTTAATCATTGGTTGCGACAATTTGATCAGGTACTGGCTTTTCATAGCGCTAAAAAAACGCACGGAGGAGTCGGCGCTACTTATATTCTGGTTAAAAAAGATAGCTCCGCTCGCAGAGAGACTACAGATAAAATTAATCAAGCTAAGCGCATGAAACGTTGAGTCTACTAACGTCGCTTTGTGATCTTTTTCTGAAAGACTTAACGTAAGACGCTCATCGGTCAATAACCGTGCAGCGTTTGTCGCCACGTTGATTCGCTGTCTAGATCAGTCATTAAATAGTTATAGCAAAGGAAATTGCCATGTATCAGTTACTGTTTTTATTACTATTAATACCGACAGGCATTTGTAGAGCTGATAGCGAGATAATTAGATTTAAAATGTTTCTCAATGATCAAGAGGTTGGGCAACACAGCTTTACCCTGACTGAGGATGGGAGTGACCTTCGTGTTACTTCACAGGCCTCAATGGACTTTAAGGTATTGTTGGTTAAAAAAATTAAATATAGACATGTGGCCCAAGAAGTCTGGAAAGATGGCTGTTTGCAAAGTGTAGAAAGCTCTACCCAACGTAACAATAAAAGCACCACGATCAGCGCCAAAATAATAGCCGGCAAGTTTGTAGTGACCAGGGCGGGTGTTGACGTGAGTCTTAATGGCTGTATAAAAAGTTTTGCCTATTGGCGACCCGAATGGCTCGAAAGTGAATTCTTACTCAATGTAGAAACGGGTCAATACACGCCGATTACGAGTGAGTCACAACAGGACTCGAGTACGGGAATGACGCATAAAACGCTTGGACTAGCAAAGACCGATATCCGTCTGCAATATAGTGAATCAGGCGCGTGGCAATCATTGGAATCTGACGTGAAAGTTGCCGGGAAACTAAGATACGAACGGATCTATGAATCGGAGGGAGAATCAAATGCGAGTATTTAGAGTTACCTTACTCATCACAATGGTACTAACGGGTGTTGCCTGCAGTACGCCAGCGTCAATGCCTGTAGTGGATGCTGTGGACTTGAATCGTTTCATGGGTGACTGGTATGTGATTGCTAACATTCCTACTTTTCTTGAAAAGGACGCATACAATCCGATGGAATCGTACCAAAGGGATGCTGATGGCACTATTGCAACCACCTTCACCTTTAACGATGGTAGCCTTGATGGAGAGCAGAAGATCTATCGTCCGCGGGGCTTTGTCGCTGAGAATAGCAATAACGCGATTTGGGGGATGCAATTTATCTGGCCTATTAAGGCTGACTACAGAATTGTGTACTTGGATGACAATTACCAGCAAACAATTATTGGGCGTACCAGTCGTGACTATGTTTGGATTATGGCGCGGACAGCGCAAATTTCTGATGAAGACTATGGTGAGTTAGTATCCCAGGTGAGGTCGTTGGGTTATGACACTGCACTGTTACAGAAGGCAGCACATAAGATTGTAAAACGGCCTGCACCCTTGCAGGTGACAAGCTTTGAAAAGATTGAATACTCGGCAATTACTCGAGGAAAATCGGAGCTAATCGTTGTGCACAAGGGTAGGTATAGCTACTTTTTAAATGATAAAAAAGTACTCCAAACTCTTTTAACTAAGACCAATCTCAATGTCTTGGGAGCGATTTTAGCGGGCTTAGATGTGACTGCTATCGAGGATCTCCAGGCGCCTTCTAAACGCCATCAGTTTGATGGAGCCATGGTCACCTCATTAGCTATAAAGTCAGAGGGCAAAACACATAGGAGTGCGACATTTGATGATGACAATCCACCCGAAGAGCTTAAAGAATTGGTTAATTATCTTTTGGGGATGAGGTTGTAGGGCTGTCTTTCTAGTTGTCGATAAAAATTACTTGTTACGTAAATGACGCTTCGCCATTTGCTGATGAGAGCATCCAGCCACTATACTGCGCGCACCAAGATAAGTGGGCCATAAAATGTCGCTACAGAAAAATCAATTAGAGTCGAACAAACTGCAAAAACGTTTGCGGCGTAATGTCGGTAAAGCCGTAGCAGATTACCGCATGATTGAGGAAGGCGATCGAATTATGGTATGCCTCTCTGGTGGCAAAGATTCCTACGCGATGCTGGACATCCTTATGAATCTGCAGAAAAATGCGCCGATTCAATTTGAGCTCATAGCGGTTAACTTGGATCAAAAGCAGCCTGGATTCCCCGAGCATGTGTTACCTGCTTATCTTGATAATCTTGATATTGAATATCATATTTTGGAAAAAGATACTTACAGTATTGTCACCAGTAAAATTCCCGAGGGTAAGACCTACTGTAGCCTCTGTTCTAGATTACGACGCGGTACATTGTATGGTTTCGCAGAGCAAATTGGGGCAACCAAAGTTGCTTTAGGTCATCACCGTGATGATATTGTTGAAACATTGTTCTTGAACATGTTTTATCAGGGCAAACTTAAGGCGATGCCGCCTAAGTTGTTGTCAGATGACAAGAAAAATGTGCTGATTCGACCACTTGCTTACTGCCGAGAATCCGATTTAATTGAGCTGGCTGAACTTAAGCAATTCCCAATTATTCCATGCAATCTCTGTGGCTCACAAGCAGGCCTCCAACGCAATGCTGTAAAGGATATGCTGAAGCAGTGGGAGCGACAATTCCCCGGGCGTATTGATGCAATCTTTGGGGCGATTAAAAATGTAGCCCCTTCACAGCTTGCAGATACAGAGTTATTTAATTTTGCCGGTTTGACACGGGGAGTGCTAGACATAGACGAGAGCAAGCATGTTGAAATTGAATCCTTGATTCAGGCGATTAATGTTTAGATCTGCGATTGATATCCATTACCAGCACAAAGACCTAAAAAAACCTTACCCGTTGTTATTAAGTAATGCAATCTGAGGTTTGTTGGTAGCATATAGCGATGATGATAGGGCATAATTCAGCGCTGATTTGGCATGCATGGATCGGAGAAGTCTTAAAATAAAAACAACAGAAGTTGGTTATGAAATCTGCATTAATACATATTGGTCGAGTATTGCTGGCGCTGTATTTTCTGTTGCCGGGAATTAATAAGTTCGCCGCATGGGACATGCATGTGACGCTTATGGAAACCCATGGCATGATCATGGTTCCGGCGCTGCTGGCGATTGCCGGGATTATTCAAATTGGCGCGAGCATTTTTCTTTTGATCAATAAACAGGTTGTTATCTGTGCGCTTGGTTTAGCGGCGATGGTTTTACTTATTAACCTAAATTTACATGATTTTTGGAATGTTTATGAGGGTGTTGACGCCAAACATGAAATCCAGAATTTTGTTAAAAACATGGGGATATTTGCAGGCTTGTTGCTCTTAGCGGCAATCAACATGGGGCAGGCTAGCAGTGATAGCGAGGAATAAGCATGTCTGAATTGTCTGTGTCTACCATTGTAGCCTTTATGACCTATGTGGCTATCGTGCTCAGTATCGGCTTTTACGCGTACTTAAAAACTAAGAATGCCACAGATTATTTTCTGGGGGGGCGAGAATTATCACCTGTTGTATCAGCTATTAGCGCCGGTGCATCGGACATGAGTGGTTGGGTACTGCTAGGTTTGCCTGGGTATGCCTACTTGGCCGGATTAGAGGCGGCTTGGATATCTATTGGACTCGTCATCGGGGTTGCCGCAAATTGGATGCTGGTGGCCAAAAGACTACGTATCTACAGCGCGCTACTCGACGATGCTGTTACCTTGCCTACTTTTTTGCAACGGCGTTTTGCTGATAAAACGCCATGGCTGAAGGTAATTGCCAGTATCAGTATTTTATTGTTTTTCTTGTTTTATGTGGGATCTGGTTTGATCGCTGGCGGAAAACTATTTAATGAAGTGTTTGGATTCGACTACCATATAGCGGTATTTGTTAGCGTCACCTTGATTCTGGTCTATACCCTATTTGGCGGGTTTTTAGCCGTCTCTTGGACCGATGTTTTCCAGGGGCTGCTAATGTTGTTAGCGCTGGCCTGCGTTCCAGTTATGGTCATATCGCAGGCGGGTGGCGGCGGCGAATTTGCCTCTGGAATTAACCAAACAAACCCTGAGTTACTCAATATGTTTACTGATGCTAATGGAGATGCTCTAGGCCTGATGGTTATTGTTAGTACGATGGGTTGGGGGTTAGGTTATTTCGGGCAACCGCACATATTGGCTCGATTTATGGCACTGAGATCCGCCTCAGAGACCAGCAAAGCTGCCAGCATAGGCGTCTTTTGGGCAGCAGTATGTTATCTGCTCGCGATCATGGTGGGGCTTAGTGGTGTTGCCTATTTACCAGATCTATTGCCTGATTCAGAGAAAGTATTTATTGCCCTAACAGGCTTGATTTTTCACCCCTTCATTGCCGGTATATTGTTGGCGGCTATTCTTGCGGCCATTATGAGTACGGTGGACTCTCAGCTGTTAGTCTGTTCATCGTCTCTGGCTGAGGACCTATATCCGTTGATGGTTAAAAAACAGCTGACTACTGAAAATAGGTTGCAGATAGGGCGCATAGCCGTGGTTGTGTTGGCCCTCTGTGCAACGCTTCTAGCGATGCAACCAGACGGTAAGGTCCTTGATGTTGTCTCTTATGCTTGGGCAGGCTTGGGCGCTTCGGTGGGGCCGGCTATATTAGTCAGTTTGTACTGGAAGAAAATGACCTCATCAGGAGCTTTGGCTGGAATAGTGGTGGGTGGTCTGACAGTAATTGGTTGGTCTCAGCTAGAGGGTGGAATCTTTGATCTTTATGCTCTAGTGCCAGGATTTGTATTGTCTCTAATCACTATCGGGCTAGTTTCAGTCCTCGATAAAAAGCCTGAGAATCAGATAGTGGCTAGTCAGTTTAATCTTATGGAAGAGCAGGTGAGAAGCGCGTCGATTAAGTAACTGTCGCGCTAGAGTGGCGATTGTCGTCGACAATTAGCCACTTACATTTGTTCCATAACGTCGATGCCCAAAAGGTCTAGTCCACAGGCCAATGTTTCTGCGCTTAATGCACAAAGTTTCAGGCGGCTTTGTTGAACTTCTTTGGCTACACTGTCCTTTAACACGGGGCAGTGTTCATAGAATGTCATGAAGGCACTGGCTAGCTCGTACAGGTATGTGCAGAGTGAGTGCGGGTAGCAGTCTAGAGCGACCTGATCAATTATTTCCTCAAATTGGATTAACTTGAGCGCTAAGGCCCTCTCTTGGTTCTCAATGATATCGATCGATGCTGAAAGTGTTTTAGGGTTTATTCCCGCCTTGCGAAAAATGCTTGAAATTCGGGTGTAGGCATACTGCAAGTAAGGTGCCGTATTGCCTTCAAACGATAACATTGATTCCCAGTCGAAAATATAATCGTTGGTGCGTGTGATGCTTAGGTCCGCGTACTTTACCGCGCCAATACCAACCTTGTTAGCGACATCTTTAATTTGCTCTTCACTGAGGGTGCTGTTTTTTTCACGGACTAGTTTTTCAGCTCTCTGAACAGCCTCTACAAGCAAGTCGGCTAATTTTACGGTGCCACCACTCCGAGTTCTAAACGGTCGTCCATCACTTCCCATCATGGTGCCAAAGGAGTGATGTTCAAGGCTCACGTCCTGTGGGACATACTTGGCTTTACGCCCAGTAATAAATACCTGTTTCATATGTAAGGACTGACGTGCGTCTATAAAATATAGGATGCGGTTGGCCTGCAATTCATTAATCCGATAGAGAATGGCCGCCAAATCACTTGTCGCGTAGAGGAATCCGCCACCAGATTTTTGTACTATCATTGGAGAGGGGTTACCTTTTTTGTCAGCCAATTCAGGCAGAAATACAACCTTTGCTCCATCAGAGTCCACCGCTATGCCTTGATGGCTAAGATCGTCGACCACTGTTGCAAGAGAGTCTTTATAGGCGCTTTCAGGTTGGATATGAGCTTCAAGCAGTCCCACGTTAAGCTGTTGATAAATTTCTAAGCTGTGGGCGACTGATACCTTTATAAACTTCTGCCAGAGTCTATCGCAGTGTTTGTCGCCGGACTGCAGCTTCACTACGTACTCACGAGCCTTGTCCGCAAAATCTGGATCTTCATCAAAGTGTTTTTTGGACTGTCGATAAAACAGTTCTAGGTCGTTTAAAGCGAGCTCTGCTTGCTCTCCCTTACCTAAGTGTTCTTCTAGCTCGGCAATTAACATACCAAACTGAGTGCCCCAGTCACCCATATGATTTTGTCGTTTAACACTGTGCCCTTGATATTCAAGAACACGTGCTAGGGCATCTCCGATTATGGTAGATCGCAAATGCCCTACATGCATTTCCTTGGCAAGGTTCGGCGAGGAGTAATCAATGACGATCGTTTGCTGATCTTCCGGCGCAACTAGGTCGCGTTTCGTATGATTAAGACTTGTTGCTAAAAAGGACTTATTTAGATGGATGTTGATAAATCCTGGGCCTGCAATTTCCAACTTTTCAACGATACCCTCAAGGTCTAGGTGCTGAAGGATATTGGCAGCCAGATCTCTGGGGTTAGCTTTCATTCTTTTAGCTGCACCCATGGCGCCGTTAGCTTGATAATCACCAAATTGAGGTTTCCCGCTTAAGGCAAGCATGGGAGAGCAATCATCGGGAATACCTGCGGAACGCATCGCCGCCGTGAATCGCTGGGTAAGGAGCGCTTTTAATCGCATTTTTGATGATTCCTGTGTTCTGAAGTGCAACTGAACACGGATTGTAGGTTTCCTGCCGCAGAAAGCAAAGGGCAACTTGCAAAAACTCTACTTGTTGCTATAGTTTTTGTCGTTTGGTTACTCAAAAGAGCGTCCTAGCTGTAACAAAATTAAACATAGGATATAATCGCTAGCGCGAAGTTGGTTTTAAGGGTCAAAGGCCGCAAGATTAATTTGCCCACGACAAAATTACTCCTTTAAGGCAGAACAATGGAAGCAACTTTAATTGATCAAGGTCTTGATCTCATGCTGTTTGGGATGGGGACCGTATTTACGTTTCTTACTCTACTGGTGGGTGTCACCCACCTGATGTCGATGGTTGTTAATAAAATAGCGCCTGCAGAGCCAGATGCGTTGGCTGGAGCCTTGCCCCTTAATACCTCTGGGGCCGCCATCGATCCACGTATCGCAAAAGTAATTCAGGTGGCAATTGATAAGCACCGAGCTCGTTAGGCGGAAACTGTTAAATACTCGAACGCCAAACTCAGAAAGATAAATTTTTTAATTAGTTGGACATATTTATGCTCCCGAAAAAGACTGCACTAGGGATAACCGAAGTTGTATTGCGTGATGCCCATCAATCGTTGTTTGCCACGCGTATGCGAATCGATGACATGTTACCCATCGCTGGAAAGCTTGATCAAATTGGTTATTGGTCAATGGAGTCTTGGGGTGGAGCAACTTTTGACTCTTGCATCCGATTTTTAGGCGAGGATCCTTGGGACCGTATTCGAGAAATCAAAAAGGCCATGCCCAATACTCCTCAGCAGATGTTATTCCGGGGCCAGAATATTCTGGGTTACAGGCATTATGCAGACGATGTCGTGATGAAATTTGTTGAGCGTGCAGCTGTTAATGGGATTGACGTGTTTCGGGTGTTTGATGCGATGAACGATATGCGCAATTTAGAAACAGCTTTACGCGCGGTAAAACAGGTTGGCAAGCACGCTCAGGGGACAATTTCCTACACGGTGAGCCCTGTGCATACTCTTGAGTTATGGATTGACCAGGCTCGACAGATAGAGGATGCAGGAGCCGATTCAATTTGTATTAAAGATATGGCCGGATTGCTAACGCCTTATGTTGGCTTTGATTTGGTCACTCGCTTAAAGAAAGCGGTAGCCATTCCGATACAGCTTCATGCTCATGCCACCACAGGCTTATCAACGAGTACCATTATGAAATGTGTCGAGGCTGGCATTGATAATATTGATAGCGCTATTTCGTCAATGTCGATGACCTATGGCCACTCTGCTACAGAGTCTGTAGTGTCGATTTTTAAAGGTACTGATCGAGATACAGGTCTTAATATTGAAAAGTTGGAGGAGATAGCCGCTTACTTTAGGCCAGTGCGTAAAAAGTACGCAGAGTTTGAAGGCTCGTTAAGAGGCGTTGATTCGCGCATTCTTGTCGCCCAGGTTCCTGGAGGAATGTTAACCAACATGGAGGGGCAGTTGCGAGAGCAAGGCGCCGAGGACAAGTTGGATGAAGTGCTTGCTGAAATACCTAAGGTGCGTGAAGATTTAGGCTTTATACCGCTCGTTACTCCCACGTCCCAGATAGTCGGTACTCAGGCGGTGCTTAACGTACTAACTGGTGAGAGATATAAGACCATCACTAAAGAGACTGCGGGGGTTTTGCGTGGCGAATATGGTGCTGCGCCAGCGCCAGTGAATGCTGAGCTGCAATTACGAGTGCTTGATGAGGGTGAGCAGGCGATTACCTGTCGCCCTGCCGACAATATTGAGCCCGAGTTAGATAGCTTAAGAGCCGAAGTGATAGGCCTCGCTCAACAGAATGACTTTATGCTGACCTCGGGTGAGGGTGAGATCGATGACGTGCTCACTTATGCACTTTTCCCCCAAGTAGGGTTGAAGTTCTTGCAGCATAGAAATGACCCGAACATGTTTGAACCTATTCCTACAGGCAGACCTGCCGCTCAAGTGAGCGGGGCAGGTGATGAGGCCTATACCGTTGAGGTGGAAGGGAAATCTTATCATGTTACTGTTGCCTCAGGTGGCAATGTCTCATCGATCAAAGAGTCGGGTGCCCAACCAGCCGCAGTCGCGCAGTTGGAGTCTGCCGCTAATGCTGTTCCAGTCAATGCTCCGTTAGCGGGCATGATTGTTAAGGTGCTAGTGCAGCCAGGCCAAGCTGTCGTCGAAGGTGAGTCGATTATAGTCTTGGAAGCCATGAAAATGGAAACCTCTATCAGTGCGCCTAATGCAGGAACCATTGTCGCTATAAAAGTGCAAAGTGGTGATAGTTGTGCTGTGGGTGACCTCCTCGTGACACTGGCTTAAAGGGGGCTCGCTATGGAAAATATGTATAGCTTGTGGGCGAGCTCGGGCCTTGCGCAGATTCAATTGGGTCAATTAGTGATGATGGCTGTCGGGTTATCATTGTTGTTTTTGGCCATTCGGAAGGGTTTTGAACCGCTTCTTTTGGTTCCCATTGGATTTGGTACTATTTTAGCCAACATCCCGGGCGCTGGGTTTGATGCCGCCCCAGTATATGATGCTCTTGGTCATATGCAGAGCCCAGGCGGGCTACTTTACTATATTTATCATGCGGGTATTGAAACAGGCCTGTTCCCTCTGATTATCTTTATGGGGGTGGGGGCTATGACTGACTTTGGACCTTTACTGGCTAACCCCAAAACCTTATTGCTTGGCGCGGCCGCTCAGGTAGGTATTTTTACGACTGTGCTTGGTGCCGTTGGCTTGAGCTATTTTGGTATCTTAGACTTTAGCATTCGTGATGCTGCTTCAATCGGCATTATAGGCGGCGCCGATGGACCAACCGCTATTTTTGTTACCAGTAAATTATCACCAGATTTATTAGGTCCTATTGCTGTGGCAGCTTATTCTTATATGGCCTTGGTGCCGATCATTCAGCCACCGATAATGCGGGCTCTCACGACACCGGCAGAACGCCAGATCGAAATGGTGCAGTTAAGGCCGGTCAGCAAGTCTGAGCGAATCGTATTTCCATTAACATTACTGGTGCTCGTGGCCTTGTTGTTGCCAGATGCCGCACCGCTATTGGGTATGTTTTGTTTTGGCAATCTCATGCGTGAATGTGGTGTGGTTAATCGTCTTAGTGATACCACTCAAAACGCCTTAATAAACATAGTAACAATATTTTTAGGTTTAGGTGTCGGCTCAAAAATGAGTGCTGAAAAATTCCTGAATCCGGAGACCATGGGTATTTTAGCCTTGGGTGCCGTTGCGTTTTGCATTGGCACAGCGTCTGGAGTGTTGATGGCTAAGCTCATGAACGTCGTATCCACCCACAAGGTTAATCCATTGATTGGCGCAGCTGGCGTATCAGCCGTGCCGATGGCGGCGCGGGTGGCAAATAAGGTGGGTCTTGAGTCCAACCCCCAGAACTTCCTATTAATGCATGCCATGGGCCCGAACGTTGCGGGCGTCATTGGTTCGGCGGTAGCCGCCGGGGTGATGATAAACTTAGTTGGGAACATGTAGTCTTATGAAGCCTGTCGAACAAGCCATAGTGAATAAACTCTCCAGAGACTTAGATCCTAGCACTCTTGAGGTGACCAATGAGAGTTTTATGCACTCGGTTCCAGAAGGCTCGGAAAGTCATTTCAAACTTGTAGTGGTCAGTGAAAAGTTTGAAAGCAAAAGATTGGTTCAACGTCATCAAATGATTTACGCCTTGCTGCGCGACGAATTGGCAGGCCCAGTCCATGCTCTAGCGATTCATACTTACACCTCTAAAGAGTGGCAGGCAAAAGAAGGAAGTGCACCTGATTCTCCAAAATGCCATGGTGGGTAGTCATTCACTTTAAGGTTTAGAGAAAGGCTTCTGCTCATCCTTTCGCTAAATTATACGGTTTACTGATTCTGCCGGCAGTTCATCGCATATAAATCCCTGTTCACCGAATTGTTCTGGAGGTTGCCGCCGCGGGGGCAGAGAATCGGACGGTCAATACCTTTCAGCCTGTGCTGGAAGAATAATTAAAATCTTAGTCAGGGGGAGTTATGCGTTCGCAAACAATCGTTAGTAATCTGGGTTGGTTCCAAGCTTTTTTCCAAGCCAAACATTTTAGTGCAATTCTTGCACTCTCATTTTCATTGATCTTGTCAGCCTGCGGTGGCGGTGGTGACAGTGTCACGGAAAATGACTTGGTTGATCCAGGCTCCGATGGAGTAGCGCCTGTGTTGGTCAGCGTATCTATCCTTCAACAGCAAGAAAAGAATTCGAGTCCCGATGGCGTGGCTAAATTAGGTCAGTCGATCAAAGTTGATTTTACGGCCTCTGAAGCATTGATGACCCCTGAGGTTACGATTAATGGTGTATCAGCATCCCTAGAAGGGAAAATTGGCGACTGGTCAGCTTCTCGTCAAATGACTGACTCCGACGTGGATGGTTATGTAACGTTTAACATTTCATTCAGCGATACCAGTGGTGAGGTCGGAGTAGATGTCTCTGAAACAACCGATGGTAGCCGTGTACAGTATTGTGCCGAGGGTTGCGTTGCCCCAGTCGAAGATCCTCTCGTTGGTGATTGGATGCTTGACGGAGCCGGTGCAGCCGGTGTTGGGCCAACCCCCGGAAACATGGACTGGTGGTCAGCCGATGCGGCAGCCGTTGAAACACGGGCATGCTGGTTTGATGACGTGTTTTCCTTCACTAAAGCAGGATCGTTCTCTAATGTCATGGGCGAAGAGACTTGGCTAGAGACCTGGCAGGGTGCTGATGCTGAAAGCTGTGGAACCCCGGTAGCGCCTCACGATGGTAGTGCAGATGCAACTTGGGTATGGGACGAAGCGGCAGGGACCCTAACGATTAATGGTAAGGGCGCTCATTTAGGCTTAGCTAAAGCAGTTAATGGTCAGGAGTTATCTGATCCAGGTGCTGCTCCAGACTCCATTACCTATCAAATTTTAACACTTACTGCAGATGGCATGAACTTGACCGTCACGGTTGAGACCGCATCGGGTGTTTGGTGGACATTTAACTTGGCTAAAAAGCCAGTGTCGCCGTTTGTAGGAAGCTGGAAACTTGACGGCGCAGGTGCCGCAGGTGTTGGACCAACCCCCGGAAACATGGACTGGTGGTCTGCTGATGAAGCGGCTGTGACTGCGCGCGCCTGTTGGTTTGATGATAGCTTTGTATTTGGAACTGACGGATCTTTCTCTAACGTTATGGGCTCTGATACTTGGGTAGAAGCTTGGCAGGGTGGTGCTGATGCTTGTGGCGCACCTGTAGCGCCTCACGATGGCAGTGCTGTAGCGACCTTTAGTCACGATGAGGCAGCGGGAACACTAACAATTAATGGTAAGGGCGCTCATTTAGGCTTGGCAAAGGCTGTTAATGGTCAGGAATTATCTGATCCCGGTGCAGCTCCAGATTCTGTTACCTATCAAATTTTAACACTCACCGCTGATGGCATGAACTTAACAGTTACTGTTGAGACAGCATCAGGCGTTTGGTGGACATTCAACTTGGCAAAAGTACCGCCATCGGTACTTGCCGGTAATTGGCGATTAGACGGTGCTGGGTCTGCGGGTGTTGGACCAACCCCCGGAAACATGGACTGGTGGTCAGCCGATGCGGCAGCTGTTGAAGCACGCGCGTGCTGGTTTGATGATCGGTTTACCTTCGGTGAAGATGGCTCCTTTAACAATGTGATGGGTTCTGAGACTTGGCTGGAAACGTGGCAGGGTGCAGATGCTGAAAGCTGTGGAACGCCAGTAGCGCCTCATAACGGAAGCGCCGCAGCGAGCTTTATTCATGATGAGGTAGCTGGGACCTTAACAATAAACGGTAAGGGTGCCCATTTAGGTCTAGCTAAAGCGGTCAATGGTCAGGAACTATCTGACCCCGGTGCTGCGCCAGATTCTATTACCTATAACATACTGACACTAACGGCTGACGGTAATAACTTGACGGTTACTCTTGAAACAGCATCAGGTGTTTGGTGGACTTTCAATTTAGTGAGGGTTCCTGATTCAGCGCTTGCTGGAAGCTGGTCTTTAGACGGCGCCGGCTCAGCGGGTGTTGGACCAACCCCCGGAAACATGGACTGGTGGTCAGCCGATGCGGCAGCTGTTGAAGCACGCGCCTGTTGGTTTGATGATACTTTTGAGTTTGGTGATGACGGCTCATTCTCTAATGTAATGGGTTCAGAAACTTGGTTGGAAACGTGGCAGGGTGCCGCTGCTGAAAGTTGTGGTGCGCCAGTTGCGCCTCATGATGGTAGTGCCGCAGCGACCTTTAGTCACGACGAGGCTGCAGGGACCTTAACCATAACCGGTAAGGGTGCTCATTTAGGCCTAGCTAAGGCAGTCAATGGCCAGGAACTCTCTGACCCAGGCGCAGCGCCAGATTCTATTACATACAACGTTCTTACACTGACTGGGGACGGCAATTACCTGACGGTTACTGTTGAAACAGCATCAGGTGTTTGGTGGACCTTTAACCTAGTTAAGAATGCCTCTGGTGGCACAGATCCAGTAGACCCAGTAGATCCAGTAGATCCAGTAGATCCAGTAGATCCAGTAGATCCAGTAGATCCAGTAGATCCAGTAGGTTCAGAGTTGGTAACGAATGGCGATTTCCAGTCTGGTTCAACAGGTTGGACTGGCGCTGATACTGCGGTTCTTGCGCACTTTGAAGTCGACGTAGTAAGTGCGGGTGATGTATGGTCTGTTAATTTAAGTCAGGTGATGACTTTAGTGGCTGATACAGCATATGAAGTATCGTTTAAAGCGAAGGCATCGGTAGCACGCACAATGGTTGCAGGTCTTGGTTTGAACCATGGTCCCTGGAATGCTGCCACAGAAACAGTATCCCTTACCACTGAATGGCAAACATTCACCTATACGATAACCACCGCTGATGCAGACGGTGTTGTTTTTGGTGATGACGACAGCCGCGTCTTGTTTGATATGGGTGGCGAAGTTGGTACTGTCTCGATTGATGATGTTAGCGTAAAGCTAGTCTCTGATGGCGTCGAGTTACTAACAAATGGTGATTTCAGTAATGGTTCAACGAGTTGGTCCAACGCTGACACTGCAGTTGTGTCTTACTTTGAGATCGACGTAGTAGCTGCCGGCAATGTATATGATGTTAACTTGAGTCAGACGATGACTTTAGTGGCTGATACCGCTTATACCGTATCGTTTAAAGCGAAGGCGTCAGTCGCACGCACGATGCTTGCCGGTCTTGGCTTGTATCATGATCCCTGGACAAATGTCACAGAATCAGTAGCTCTGACCACTGAGTGGCAAACATTTAGCTATACCATTACCACGACTGGCTTTGGTGATGATAACAGCCGTGTCTTGTTTGATATGGGTGGCGAGGTAGGAGCTGTATCGATTGATGATGTGAGTGTGACCACTGAATCAGTAGATCCAGTAGATCCAGTAGATCCAGTAGATCCAGTAGGCGGTGATTTGGGGACTGGCAGTGATACGACGTTGAACGTTGGTGAGGTGATTAACTTTAACTCAACTACCGTTGGTATTTATGCTTTGGATGACTTTGGTAACAATGTGAGTACATTGGTTGCTGATCCAACCGATGCGACCAATACCGTTGTTTCGGTTATTAAAGGCAGTGAAACTTGGGCGGGTACTACGATCGCCAGAGGTCTTATTGTTTATCCCATCACAGCGACAGAGACTGTGATGACTGTTCGTGTATATTCTCCAGAGGTGGGTATTACGGTCAGGCTGAAGCTCGAAGAGTCAGGTGACAATACTCACACGGTTGAAACGGATGCGGTGACAACTGTTGCCAATGCATGGGAAACATTAACCTTTGACTTCAGCAACCCAGCCACTAACGACGGGAATCCAACTAATCCGCTTCATCCTGAATATGTGTTTGATACGTTGTCTATCTTCTTTAACTTTGGTTCAGTTGGGTCATCAGAGACTTATTACTTTGATGATGTGACGTTTGTGGGCGCCCCTGTGAGTGCTGCAGTTGCAGTGACGGCAGCGGATTTGGTCGGTAACTGGAAGCTTGCTCCAGTTGCTGGCGCTCTGGCAGTTGGTGAGTCGGCCGACAACCTCAGTTGGTGGTCTAGTACTGACGCGGACGTGACCACTCGTGCTTGCTTGTTCGATGATGTTTATACGTTTGGTTCAGATGGTTCATTCTCTCAGGATATGGGGACTGAGACTTGGGTCGAGGCATGGCAGGGAACTGATCCTGAAGGTTGTGCAACACCAGTTGCGCCGCATGATGGCAGCTACACAGATGGAACATACAGCGTTGCTGATTCGAAAGTCACTGTTAATGGTTTAGGTGCACATCTTGGTTTACCTAAGGTGACAGGTAGTGGAGAGATATCCGATGTTGCTAATGCTGTCTCGACTATCACCTATAACGTGACTGAGTTTGCGGCTGATGGTAATAGTATGACCGTTCAGATTCAGTACAACGGTGCTAACACATGGCAGTTTAAGTTAATGAAAGCTACAGATACTTCTGTTGGTTCGTCAGTGACTGCTGCTGGTTTGGTTGGTAACTGGAAGCTTGCTCCAGTTGCTGGCGCTCTGGCAGTTGGTGAGTCGGCCGACAACCTCAGCTGGTGGTCTAGTACTGACGCGGACGTGACCACTCGTGCTTGCTTGTTC
>DUBX01000043.1:123438-171990 GCA_012960115.1 Porticoccaceae bacterium | reverse complement strand
ACATCTTGGTTTACCTAAGGTGACAGGTAGTGGAGAGATATCCGATGTTGCTAATGCTGTGTCGACTATCACCTATAACGTTACAGAGTTTGCGGCTGATGGTAATAGTATGACTGTTCAGATTCAGTACAACGGTGCTAATACCTGGCAGTTTAAGTTCGTTAAAGTCTAATGCAGTGATTGTGCTTATTAGATTTTGATTTGCTTCAGTTGTAGCTAGAGCGAGGTAGACATTTAGTAAGTCTAGATAGTAAAAAAGCCAGGCATCGCTTGGCTTTTTTATGGGTTCTCTATAATGAGAATAAATTTCTCTGTTTTCCAGGGCTCATAAATTCTTCGAGTTACAATGTTTGCGTCGAGCGATTCAACACATTTGTCGCATAGAGACCAAAACGGCGGCCTGCCTGGATCAGCGATTAAAATTCGTTGCACGCCTGCTTCTAGCGCAAAGCCAATAAACTCAAATAGAGGATTGACCATCTCATCCCAGAAGCATATGTCCGCGGCGATGATCTCATCATAAGCTGAAAAATCATCTTTGGTGAGGCTTTCAAATCCTCTAGCTTGAAAGGCAATGCTGCATTTGTTGATACTGGCGTGCAGTTGTAAAAAGGGCTCAACACTGGGGTCAATATCAATAGCGGTGACACGGGCACTGTACTGTTGGGCAAGGAATATACCGGTCAAACCCCAGCCGCATCCTACATCGAGTATTTTACTTGAGATTATTGGTGGGTACGTGGTCAGGTAGTCCATTAGTACAAAGCTTGAACGCCAGACCTTGTTGCCGTGGGCGCTGTGGCCCTGTTGCTGCTGTTTACGTTTGCGTATTTCAGGGTGACCTGAACGAAGCGTCTTTATACCTAGATAGTCAATGGAGTGTGCAGTGTTTGTTATTGTAGGTTTTTGTTGTTGTTGATCTGGATTCTGCATGGTTAGCGCACCATAATAAAGTTGGAGTTTATCAGTATATTCATACCACGGATAATTAAAGGTCTAATCTATATACATGGACGAATATTGGTCTATGATACTTTGACAGGCTAAAAACCCATTGATTTAAAAGAGCGCCCATTATAATGGTAGAGACTAATTTTCATCCCTTAGCAGCAAAACTTTATCAAGACTCTAACGCCCAATTTTTATTTTTACAAATAGTAGGATGGTCTGGTCTGTCGTTGGTGAGTTTCTTTAGTTTGACTCTCTGGTATGACCAGCAGGCCCAGCTCACCTATGTTGCCCATACTTTAGTGCAATCAGCGCTGGGCATGGCGGTGTCTTGGCCATTAAGGTTCTTAGCGCATTATTTGTGGGATATAAAACTCTGGCTAAGGTTTGTTTTGACTTTAGTTGGTGTATTAGTTTGTTCTGGAATGTGGGCGGTATTACGGCTCTCAACATTTATGTATATGACGGGAGAGGAGGGATTATGGCCAGATTTTGGTGGCTGGATGTTTGGCTCGATCTTTATTTTTGTCTCGTGGGCGGCTTTATACCACGGTATTAAATATTATCAATTGCTGCAGTCTGAGCATGCAAGCCTGCTTCGTTTTGCTGCGGATAATAAGGAGGAGCAGTTGAAGCGTTCTAGAGCAGAGACTGTTGCTCATGAGGCGCAGCTCAAAATGTTGCGATATCAGCTTAATCCACATTTTTTATTCAATACTTTAAATGCTATTTCTTCACTAGTGAGAGACAAAGATTCGGTCAAAGCAAATTCTATGATCGTGCAGTTAAGTAACTTTTTAAGGTACTCTTTGGATAATGACCCCATTCGGCGGGTTACCTTAAGGGAAGAGTTGGAGGCGCTTAAGCTTTATCTAGACATTGAAAAAACACGTTTTGGTGACCGACTCAAAGTATGTTTTGACGTTGACCCGAAAGCCGAGGCGATCAGAATCCCAAGTCTTATTTTGCAACCACTGGCTGAGAATGCAATTAAGTATGCAGTTGCCCCAGTGGAAGCGGGCGGAACTATAACGATCAAAGCAAGGCACGCTGGAGATCATGTGGTCATCGAGTTAGATGATACGGGCCCTGGAATGCCAGCCTTTAAGTATGATAGTGCCAGTCTTGGTATAGGGTTGCGTAATACTGTTGATCGATTACATGGGTTTTATGGTGACAGTTATAGTTTTAACATTAAAGATAAGTCGTCTAGTGGAATCAGTGTGTGTATGAAGTTACCTCTTGAAAAGAATGAGTCAATCTTTGAAGACATGATTCCTAATAGTTAAGCAACATGAAAAGGAGTCCATGAAATGCCTAAGCTGAAGACCATTATTGTAGATGACGAGCCCTTGGCCCTTAACTTCTTGCGCTCTATGTTGACGGAGTTTGCCGATATTGATGTGGTTGCAGAGTGCCGTAATGGTCGCGAGGCTGTTTTAGCGGCCTCTCAACTGAGTCCGGAACTGATGTTTTTAGATATTCAGATGCCTGGGATGAATGGATTTGAAGTCATTAAAGCGTTGCAGTCAGATGTTATGCCGATGGTTATTTTTGTCACTGCCTTTGATCAGTATGCTCTAGATGCTTTTGACCTACATGCAGTCGATTATGTTCTAAAGCCCTTAGATCCTGAGAGGGTCACCCGCGCGGTAAATCGGGCTATTGATCGATTGCAGGACAATCGGGCGGAGAGCTATAAAGCGCCCCTGATTGGTGCTATTGGTGCGATAGCCGAGAGGGCTTCTGCTGGCGCTTCAGGAAAGGATTCGTCTCATGAGCCTGCTTCAGCAAGTATTAGAGGTAAACTTCTCGTGCGTGACTCTGGCGTCGTAAAAGTTATACTGTTTGACGATATTGACTGGGTAGACGCTGCGGGTGATTACATGTGTGTTCACGCCTTAGGTGAGACTCACGTTATACGAATTACTCTGGGCGAGTTAATGGAAAAGTTGGACGACAAGCTATTTGTTCGGATACATCGATCGACCATCGTTAATGTCCAGCGCGTTGTTAGCATTACACCGCTGCCAAAAGGTGGTAGCTTGCTGGAATTGTCTGCGGGTGAAACGCTTAAAGTGAGCCGTAACTATAGAGAATCGATTCGAAATCTGTTTAGGTGAATGTTTTAGAAGTTGAGCCTTAGTGCTAGACAAATCCATCCCTAAAGCACCAATAAGCCCTCTTTATCGCACTATAGAAACGTGCTGTCGCACGGGGTCTTCCGTTGGGCTTTGCGTCATGAAATTATTGATTGGAGAATAACTCATAGATCGAGGTTAGGCCAAATAGCCTAATTGACGATAATTGTAGTGGCTCAGTCCTGATACTAATCTGGTTATAGTTTTCGGTGTAATGATCAGGATTGTACCGTTTTGATTGTCCTTTTCGTGTGTCTAGGGACCGTATAATTGATACCTCCACTAGGTTTTTCTTTAGTGGTAGTTTGCGCCCTTAGTGATTAAAAAAGTAATGAAGTTACAGTTATAGTAAAAAGGAATGACGTTAATGCCCGGCCAGAGTCGCTTTTTGAGTATCCCTCTCCCTAATATGTCAACCAGAAGATGTTTAGCTGTCGTGCTAGTATTTTTAGCTTGCTGCCTGTCACAAATAGCGTGGGCAAAATTAGCAGTTAATGAGGATGTTGAGATTCGGGTTGCGAGCATTTTGAAGGACATGACGTTAGAGCAAAAAGTCGGTCAGATGGTGCAGGGTGAAATTAAGGAAGTTACCCCTGAAGATGTCACCAGATATTATCTGGGCTCTATCCTCAATGGCGGTGGTTCGTTCCCTAACGGTCAGAAAAACTCCACGGTCAGTGACTGGCTGGATCTTTCTGATCGATATTACTTGGCGTCGTTGGATAAATCACAAGGTGGGGCAGGTATTCCAGTAGTGTGGGGAACTGATGCTGTTCATGGTCACAACAACGTTATCGGCGCGACACTGTTCCCCCACAATATTGCTCTGGGAGCGACTAATGATCCTGGCTTGATGAGAAAGATTGGTGCGATCACCGCCCGTGAGGTAGCCGTCACTGGAATTGATTGGGTGTTTGCACCGACTGTGGCAGTGGTGAAAGACAGCCGTTGGGGCCGAACCTATGAGGGATACAGTAGTGAGGCGCCAATCATCAAAGCCTATGCGGGAGAAATGGTCACTGGACTTCAGGGAGGGCCAGGGGATTTGCGAACAAATGAGCAACGAGTGATTGCGACGGCCAAGCATTTTATTGGAGATGGCGGGACCTATAGAGGTATTGATCAGGGAGACACTAGAGTTGATTTAGAGCAATTACTGAATGATCATGGGCAGGGTTATTTTAGCGCCTTGGAAGCTGGCGTACAGACTGTCATGGCATCATTTAATAGTTGGAATGGAATAAAAATTCATGGGCACAAATTTCTTTTAACCGACATCTTAAAAGATAAATTGGGGTTTGATGGATTTGTTATTAGTGATTGGAATGGCATTGGTCAGGTAGATGGTTGCGTCAATGAGAGTTGTGCTCTGGCTATTAATGCCGGGGTTGATATGGTCATGGTACCCAAAAAATGGAAGGCCTTTCTACAAAATACCTTAGCACAGGTGAAAGAAGGCGAGATTTCTATAGATCGCATTGATGATGCGGTAAGTCGAATATTAAGAGTAAAGATACGTGCAGGCCTTTTTGAAAAAGGTCTACCATCATCCAGAGAAATTGCTGGACAAGAGTCTCTAATTGGAGCGCCAGAACATCGTGCAGTTGCCCGTGAGGCAGTGCGCAAGTCATTGGTGTTACTTAAAAACAAGAAACAAGTCTTGCCTTTAAAGGCGAAGCAGCATGTGCTTGTTACGGGTGACGGTGCGGATAATATTGGAAAGCAAAATGGTGGCTGGACGATAACCTGGCAAGGCACTGAGAACAAAAATAGTGATTTTCCTGGTGCAACCAGCATCTATGCAGGTTTACGTGATGCGGTGGGTGATATTGGTGGTTCCACTGAACTAAGTGATGATGGAACTTGGGTTAAGGAACCCGATGTTGCTGTTGTTGTGTTTGGTGAAGAGCCCTACGCGGAAGGTCAGGGCGACGTGCATTCCTTGATTTATCGTGACGGACTAACAGTTGACCTTGAGCTATTGCGAAAATTCCAAGCCAAAAATATTCCTGTCGTGGCGATATTTTTGACGGGTCGTCCGCTGTGGATGAACGCTGAGATTAATAGCGCTGACGCCTTTGTTGTTGCTTGGTTGCCTGGAACAGAGGGCGGAGGGATAGCAGACGTATTAGTGGCAGATCGCCAGAATAAGCCTCGTTATGATTTTACCGGGCGCCTGCCTTTTAACTGGCCTAATCGAGAGATTAATCCAGCGGAGGTGTCACTGGCGGTCATTGATAATTTAGTACCCTTAGGGCAAGGGATGAGCTATGGATCCAGAGCGTTGTTGAGAGGCAGTCTTAACGAAAAGCCTTCGTCTGAGGGTTCGGTAACAGAAAAAATTATTTTTAGCGGTAGTAGCCGTGATCCATGGAAGGCCTATGTGGGGGACGTTAACGAGTGGCGAAAGCTGGTGACAGGCACGCAAACGTCAACGGCTAGTGGTGCCTTAACAGTCATGACGGTTGACGGTGCCGTGCAAGAAGATTCTAGAGCGCTTACTTGGACTGGTGGGGAAGAGAGTCAGTTTTACTGGCAGAGCGAAGTACCTGCAGATCTGACGTTACTGGCCGACAGCGAGGGTGCCCTTATGATGGAGTTTAAGGTTGATAAACATCCGCTTGGACGGGTGGAGCAAAGAATGGATTGCGGATATCCCTGTTCTGGGTCGTTGGATATGAGTGCATTTTTTCGGTCTTTGCCAGAAGGTCAGTGGACTCGAGCAGGTATCAGCCTTAGCTGCTTTCGTAAACTTGGGGTAAACCTTGCAAAGGTAACAACACCGCTTGTCTTGCTTACCACCGAGGCTTTTGCGGTAACCTTTAGAGACGCAAGAGTGACAGCAAATGCGCCTGAAAATTCGCTGATCAACTGCAGTTAGAAAGTGTACTGATGGCGCTCTCTATTTTTTGTGTAAATTTAAATGGTGAGATGGAATCCTCCATCGAGCAGTATGGTTTCTCCAGTAACGACGGTTGATAACGCCATCAGATTGTATATAGATTCTGCAACCTGATTGGCAGTCACGGCAAGTCCTAAGGGCGTTGTTTTTTCGATGTTAGCCAGAGCGGCATCATAATTGTCGCTACCTAACCCTTTGCGCAGCCATTCGCCTTGAATAAAGCCTGGACACACCGCATTAACCCTAATGGGGCCTAAATTTCTAGCCATGGATTTTGTCATCGTATTAAGGGCTCCTTTTGATGACGCGTAGGCCAAACAGCTACCAATACCTTTAATGCCTGCAATAGATGAGACATTAATTACATTGGGGTTGTCACTGTGTATCAAATGTTGGCGGCACGCTTTTACCATTTGGAAGGGCCCAACAACATTAACGTTATAAATATGTAAAAAATCATCGCCATCCAGAGCGTCTAAATCACCGTGGTTAAACGCAAACTTGGTGGTGCCGGCATTATTAACCAAGCAATCTAGGCGGCCCCATTTTTGTATGGTTTGTTCAACGGTACTGAGACATGCTTGATTGTCAGAAACATCGGCCTGCAAAGCTTGGGCTTCAACGCCAAGATCTTGGCACAAGGCTACGACCTCTTCAGCCTGGCTCATTGAGCTAGTACAGGTAACCGTAATATTCCAGCCCTTTGATGCCAGTAAAAGCGCCGTTGCCTCGCCAACGCCTCGGCTACCGCCGGTGATTATTGCTACAGGGTTGGTTGATTTAGCCATTCAATACTCCTTGTTCGGTCATAGCTAGGTTGGTCATTTTATTAAGGGGATCAGTATGATTAATTCGGTAGGAAAATACAGCCCTTACTGCTAATATTTGATATAGCTTGGTATGACAAACGGGCCAAAATCAATAAGAGACCTCGGAGTAACTCCTATGAAAGCTACGTTTACTAAAATGTCACAGAGTACAGCTGAAGATTGGGCCGTCATTGTGCCGGAGCAAATGAAGTTTTTCAAAAAGCTCCCAGATCGCATTCTTAGCCATATGGAGCTGTTAACTGGGGACTATGGCGGATTTGCCGTGGATCGCCTTCAGCACTCACTGCAGACGGCACACAGGGCGGCAGAGGCGGGAGAGGACGACGAGTATGTCACCTGTGCTCTTTTGCACGATATTGGCGATACTCTAGGCAGTGCAAACCACGCCGATGTGGCCGCAGCAATTTTACAGCCTTACGTGTCCGAGGAGAATCATTGGATGATCAAGCATCATGCAATTTTCCAAGGCTACAACTTCTTTCATTTTCTTGGAGCTGACCGCAACATGCGCGATCAATTTCGTGAAACTGATCATTTTAAGCGGACTGCACGGTTTATTGCTAAATACGATGACCCTTCCTTTGATCCGGACGTCCCGGAATTGTCTCTCTCCACATTTGAGCCGATACTTAGGCGGGTTTTTAGCCAGCCTAAAAATAGCATTTATAAAGTTTTAACCGACAATTAAGAGAAACTTTCACGATGTCTAGTAAAACAATAACGGGAATCTACATCGCTCCGACAATGGGGGGCTTTATGACGGGCCGTGCAAAAATTGCCTTGAAGGCGGGTAAAGGTATTGTTGGCGATCGCTATTATTCTGAGACCGGGAGAAACAGGTCAACCTATAAAGGCCAGCCTGATTTTGAGCTTACTTTGATCGAATCTGAGGTGATCGAAAGCTTCAATAAGGGAAATGGTAACAGTTTTCATGAGAGTGACTTCCGTCGCAATTTAATTACTAAAGGTGTGCGTTTAAATGACTTAGAGGGCCAGTATTTCACAATCAATGGGATAAGCCTCTACGGTGTAAGGCTATGCGAACCATGCGCTAGTCTGCAACGGCGTCTAGGGGTCAGTATTCTGCCAGAGTTGGTTGGCAAGGGAGGTCTCCGCGCTCAAGTAAGAGGTAGCGGCATTTTGTCTGTAGGGGCTAGCTTTAGCCTTGATCTATAGTTGGGCGTTAGTTCAACGCAAAGAAATCTAATGCGGTCGCAGTGGTCATTTGACGAATAATATCTTCAGGTTCCTCTCTGTTGTCAGAAATACATTTGACGATGTGCTTTAAAAAAGCGGGTTCATTCCGTCGATTTTTTGGCAATGGGTTCATGTTTCTCGGCAGCAAATAGGGAGCATCGGTTTCTACCATCAATCGGTCTAATGGAATGTTTTTTACTAATTTTTGTAGCTCTTGACCGCGGCGCTCGTCGCAGACCCAACCAGTAATGCCAATATAGAGATCTAAGTCTAAGTAATTAAAAAGAGTTTTTTTGTCACCGGTAAAGCAGTGAATGACGGCCTTGGGTATCGACTCACGATGGTAGGTTAAGATCTCAAGTTGGCGCTTGGCGGCATCGCGTTCGTGCAAAAATAATGGCACTTTTAGCTCGGTGGCGAGCTCAAGTTGCGCTTCAAAGGCCATTTCTTGGTCTTTTTGCAACGATAAATTGCGATTGAAATCCAGCCCGGTCTCTCCAATAGCGACTACTGAGGGGTGGTTTGCTAGTTCTTTAAGACAGCTGCGAGAAGCTGTATCCCAAGATTTAGCCTCGTGGGGGTGAATACCTGCCGTGGCATAGAGCATATTAGGGAATTGAGATTGGTATTCATCACAAAGAGCAACCACAGTTTGGCTCTCGCTAATAGAAGTGCCGGTTAGAATAATCTTTTTAACGCCAGCTGATAAAGCTCGCTCCAAAACATCGGCAATGCGGTTCTTAAATTGTTGGTTAGAAAGGTTAACACCAATATCAATTAACATCGGATACAGCTCGTATTTAGGAGGACTGTATTGTAAATAATTAAATAGCAATGTCACTGACGACGACGGTCTATTTAGAAAATAACCTCTTAGTGTGAAATGTTTTAATTCTCAAACGCCCGTCTAGCTTTTGATTCGTACGGCTAGCACATCACATTGGGCGCCATGAAGTACTGAATTACTGGTTGATCCAAAAATTAACGATAAACCATGTCTGCCATGGCTACCCACAACAATTAATTCAATATTTTCAGCGTTAGCCATGCTGTGCATCTCCTGGGCAGGATGACCCAAAATGACATGCTGATCTGCCGGGTCAACACCCAGGTCGGCACCTAGTATTGAGAGGCGCAGATTGGCCTGATCTGTTAGTTGAGTCTGCACGTCCGATAGATCTACGGGTATGTCTCCACCGTATGTGAAGGCTAAGGGTTCAAAAATATGGCAAATCGATATTTTTGTCTGGGTGTTAGAAAAGAGAAATTTGACTCGGTCTATCACTTGCTGAGATTCTGGCGATAGGTCTAATCCGACCAATATATGTTTGTAGGACGACATAGTGGTGTACCCTTTAGGTTGTTTGCTTGTAGTATTAAATACTATGGCTTTTAAAAGCAATAATTTTTCGCGGTCTTATTATAAGAGTAGTAGTTAATGGCGTGGTTGTTAATCATATTTATTATTGCCGTCGTCCTCTCACCCTTGATGTGGTTTAAACAATCGCCCTACCAAAAGAGATTGGCGGAGTTGCGTAGTGGTGCGGCGGCAGTAAATATTCGGGTTAGCCTGCATCGAAGGCCTGATGCTAGGGAGTCGGAAATTGCTTTAGAGGCTGTTTGTTATAAAATGCGGTGGGAAGGTTCAGGTGGCCAACGAAATTGGGTGATCCATCGATTTAGTCAGCGAGGGTGGGAATCACCTTGGACTGGTTGGCAGTGGGTACAAAGTGAGGCCGATTTAAGTTGGCATGAAATATTATTAGAAATATTACCTGAACTGCCGTTAAACGTGACAGCAATTATTGCAACAGAAGCTGATGTGGGCGCTATTTGGAGCGAGCGCGGGGATCATCAGGACCTGCTAAAAATTGCCGAGAGTTTAGGTAAATTAAAACGCCACGTTGAAAATATTTCGCATTGAAGCTTGACCAAAGGGCAATAGAACAAGTATATATGCCAACCTTGGACGCGTGTTAAACGTGTTGGGTAATCAAAACGAGCTCCTTTACTAGTATAAAGTGATGCCGTAATAAGGAAACTTTCGCCAAATGGGCAAATCTTTAGTCATTGTAGAGTCACCAGCCAAAGCCAAAACAATTAATCGCTATTTGGGCGATGATTTTATTGTTAAATCGAGTGTCGGTCATATTAGAGACTTGCCTACGGGCGCAAATAGAGTGCCTAGTGACCCCAAAGATCGCGCTAAGCAGGCGGCTTTGACCCGTAAAATGTCTCCTGAAGATAAAATTGTACATCGCGAGAAAAAAGCAAAATCTCAACTCATAAAAAGCATGGGTATTGATCCAGACAATAACTGGAAGGCAGATTATGCGACGCTCCCGGGTAAAGAAAAAGTAGTAGCTGAGCTTAAGAAGCTGGCTAAAAATGCCGACACTGTCTATCTGGCGACGGATATGGATAGAGAGGGAGAGGCTATTGCATGGCATCTAACCGAGGTAATTGGAGGTGACGAAAGTCGTTATAAGCGAGTTGTTTTTAACGAAATAACCAAGAAAGCCATACGCAAAGCGTTCGAGAATCCGGGTGAGCTCAATAAAGACCGCGTTGATGCCCAACAAGCAAGGCGTTTTTTAGATCGCGTTGTCGGTTTTATGGTTTCTCCATTACTGTGGGAAAAAGTAGGACGCGGTTTGTCCGCGGGTCGAGTGCAGTCTGTCGCGTTAAAATTAGTGGTTGAGCGTGAGCGCGAAATTCGTGCTTTTGTTCCTGAAGAATACTGGACCGTTCAAGCTGATTTGGAGGGGAGTGCCAGTTCAGACGTTGACCAGGACGATGTTAAAATTCGTTTCGATGTAAAGCGGCATCAAGGTAAGGCTTTTCGGCCAACCGATAAGGTCGAGGCCGACACCTCTCTGGGCGCGTTAAGAGAAGCCGATTATGCCGTTAGTAAAAGAGAAGATAAGCCAACAAAATCCAAACCTTCAGCGCCATTTATTACGTCGACATTACAGCAAGCGGCCAGTACTAGGTTAGGTTTTGGCGTTAAAAAAACCATGATGATGGCCCAGCGTTTGTACGAAGGCGGCTACATCACTTATATGCGTACAGATTCGGCCAATTTGAGTGAAGATGCTGTTATTGCTTGTCGTGATTATATTAAATTACGTCATGGCGCTAAGTACCTGCCTGACGTGGCGATCACCTATAGCAGTAAATCTGGTGCTCAAGATGCCCACGAAGCGATTCGCCCTTCGAACGTAGATATAGCGCCGGGTAGCCTTAGTGAGATGGACGTTGATGCGCAAAGACTTTATCAGTTGATATGGCAGCAATTCGTTGCATGCCAAATGACTAATGCAGAATTCACCTCAACGACGATTACTGTCGGTGCGGGAGACTATGAGCTTACGGTTAAGGGCAGGGTTACACGATTTGATGGCCACCTCGCGGTGATGTCCGCCAATCGAAAAGGTGATGATGATATTGAGCTTCCTGATCTCCAGAAAGGCGATCCGATGAAGATGTTAGCGCTGATTCCGCAGCAACATTTTACCAAGCCAACGGCTCGTTTTTCTGAGGCAGCATTGGTGCGAGAATTAGAAAAGCGCGGTGTAGGAAGACCTTCGACCTATGCATCGATTATATCGACTATCCAAGATCGTGGTTACGTCAGGATCGAAAATAAAAGGATTTTTGCAGAAAAAATCGGCGACATTGTGGCTGATCGCTTGTCAGAGAGTTTTACCGATTTGATGGACTATGGCTTTACAGCGTCCATGGAGGAACAGCTCGACCAGGTTGCTGAAGGAAAACTGAAGTGGAAGAGCCTGCTTAATCGCTTTTATAAGGACTTTAGTGCAAAGGTGTTGTCTGCTAAGGACTCCGAAGGGGGAATGCGCCCTAACAAACCATCTGAAACAGAGATTGAGTGTAAACAGTGCGATCGTCCGATGATGATTCGAACTGCTGGAACGGGTGTATTTATGAGTTGTTCTGGATATGCTTTGCCGCCGAAGGAACGCTGTAAGCACACGGTTAATCTGACTGCGGGTGATGAAGCAGTCAATATCGAAGAGGATGATGAGGCTGAATCAAAGTCTTTACTCCACAAACATCGTTGTAAACTCTGTAATACCTCAATGGACAGTTATCTAATAGACGAAACGCGTAAGCTCCATGTCTGTGGCAACAATCCAGATTGTGTTGGCCATGAAATTGAGATTGGTCAATACGTAATAAAAGGGTATGAAGGACCGGTTCTTGACTGTGATAAATGTAGTAGTGAGATGCAGCTTAAAACGGGTCGATTTGGCAAATACTTTGGCTGTACTGGTGAAAGTTCTGAGGGTGAACCTTGTAAAAATACACGCAGATTACTGCGTAATGGGCAGGCAGCGCCGCCAAAGGCAGACCCTATTGCCATGCCTGAACTTCGTTGCATTAAGGTGGACGATCATTACGTTCTGCGTGACGGTGCGTCAGGTATATTTTTAGCCGCTAGCCAATTTCCGCGACACAGAGAAACTCGCGCACCAAAGGTTAATGAATTGTTGCCGTATAAAGAACGTATCGATGAAAAATACCAATTTCTTTTGACGGCGCCAAGCGCAGATCCTGAGGGTAACGAGTCTGTAGTTCGCTTTAGTCGCAAGACTAAAGAACAGTATGTTCGCAGTGAAAATGATGGTAAACCAACGGGTTGGAGTGCCTTTTACGTAAATGGGAAATGGGCGCCTAGTCAGAAGGGCGCCAGCTAATAATCGGCAAGGTTTAATAGTACTCTATCTTGCTGTTATAATGCGCTAGATTATAGGGGTTTATAATATGGCTTTTACAGAATACGAACTTGTAATGCTTGATGATGGTGAGGTTGCATTGCAACGCGCCGGATCTGACGAGCCTCTCGTTCGAATAAGTTTTTCAGACTCAGTTTTAGAGTATCTTGATGGAAAACATATTGATGTTGCCAAAAGCATGATGGACGCTGGCATCCAAACAGTCTTTGAAATTAACGACGACCGAACCCCGGCCTCAGTTGAAACGGGTGAAAAACGTCAAATTCTGCATTAATATTTAATTTAAAGCGATACTCTCACGACGCCAACCGCTAGTCCCTCAATGGCAAATTCTTGAGCTCTCAAGTCAACTAATATCGGCGAATATTCGCGGTTCTCTGGCAACAGATGAATTTCATGCTTGTTTTTCGTTCTCTTTAGTCTCTTTACGGTTACTTCGCCGTCGACTCTGGCGACAACAATTTGCTGGTTGTCAGCCGTTGGCTGCTGATGGACGGCAAGTAAGTCTCCGTCCATTATGCCCACGTCAACCATACTTTGGCCCTGCACTCGCAAAAAGTAGTCAGCACTAGGATGAAAGGTACTGGAGGGGACTTCTTGGTAATCTTCAATATGCTGTTCAGCCATTATAGGCTCACCAGCAGCGACCCTGCCTATGATAGGGATGCCAGAAAATTGCTCGACAATTCGGATGCCACGTGAAGCCCCAGGGATCATTTCTATAACGCCTTTTCGAGCCAGCGCCCTAAGATGATCTTCCGCAGCATTGGGCGAGCGAAAACCTAGTTTCTGGGCGATTTCAGCTCTTGTTGGGGGGTAGCCAGTCTCATCAAGGCTATCACGGATCAAATCGAGTATCTGTTGCTGTCTTGCAGTTAGTCGTTCCACAATATGTCCTCAAGCCTTGGTTAGCTGTGATTATATACAGTATTACGCAATTAGCAAGTCGTCGCTAGATTAGCAGAAAGATGCCACTGGTTTTTCGGGTTAGGGTCTTGATGAAACTGGGCTACAAATCATCCCAACCAAATGCAGTATCGGGCTTTACTTTAGGGGGGGTGCTATTTACCCCAGCAAGTCCCGTAATGTGGTCACAGAAGATGCGATCCTGGTCTGTTAATGAAGATAACTCCCAGCGTTCTTCCGGGCTGTTACTTAAGGTCGTCGGCAGAGCATTCCAGGAGACCAGATCTAGATCATCGATCTCATCGTTCTCGTATTGAATGCTAATGACGGAGGAATATTCATCGACTGAGATAATTTCAATGAATTGATGAGTTGCCATATCCCTATACCACTGTCCAACAGATGGTATTTGGCTAGCCATAATAGTGTTCCTTTTTATCGTTGGTGTTCTAAAATATCACTAGCCGGCGGTTGTTGCACGGTTCAGATTTTTTGTGGTGATGTGTCGCTTGCAGGTGAAAGTGAATGTGTTTTATAGGTATTTCATTTAACTCACGAAAAAACATGTACTTATTTTTTTTGGGTAGAATTTCAGGAACAGGGTAAAATAGCTGTAGGGAATATATAAATAATAAATTGGTTTAAATCGCTGGGTATTTGACTTTGTGTAAAGCGTTTATTTTGGAGTGGGATATGGAATATCGAAAGTTGGGAAAATCGGGCTTAAAGGTTAGCGCGCTGTCTTTGGGTTCGTGGGTAACGTTTGGTAAGCAGGTCGACATAAGCGATGCAAAAAAGCTATTACAAAGCGCTTATGACAATGGCGTCAATTTTTTTGATAATGCGGAGGGCTACGAAGCGGGCGAATCAGAAAAAATTATGGGTGCAGCGATATCGAGTTTAGGCCTGTCTCGGGACACCTACGCGGTGTCTTCAAAAGTCTACTGGGGCGGAGGTAAACCAACCCAGATGGGTCTCAGCGCTAAACATGTGCGCGATGCCTGCGATGCTGCGCTTATCCGTTTAAACGTTGATTACCTTGACTTATTTTATTGCCACCGGCCGGATGCAGACACTCCGATAGAAGAAACCGCTCGAGCCATGCACAACCTGGTGCAACAGGGTAAAGTGGTATATTGGGGCACGTCAGAATGGTCGGCACAACAGATCACCGAAGCCCATGGGGTTTGCCGACAAGAACATTTAACACCACCCACCATGGAACAACCCCAGTACAACTTACTGTATCGGGACAAGGTAGAAGGGGAGTACCGTCCTCTGTACGAAAACTATGGTATGGGGACCACTATTTGGTCGCCCTTGGCCTCTGGATTACTAACCGGTAAATATCTCGAGGGTATTCCCACTGACAGTCGACTGGCCCTACCGGGTTATGAATGGCTACGAAAAATGTGGGCGACGGACGACGGTAAACAAAAAATTGAGAAAATTAGAAAACTTGCCGCGTTGGCAACAGATTTGGGTGTGAGTTTGACCCATTTATCGATAGCCTGGTGTCTTAAAAACCCACAGGTGAGTACTGTTATTTTGGGGGCGTCTAAATTGTCACAGCTTGAAGATAACCTAAAATCTATAGAGGTATTGCCATTGTTAACCGATCCAGTGATGGCGAGTATTGATGCTATTGTTGATAACCGGCCAGCAGGAATTGATCGATTTTAACTAGCCAAAATAGATATTACCTGTCAAGAATAAATGGGTTTAAATAGCTTGGTATTAGGCATTGTGTAAAGCGTTTATTTGGGAGTGCGCTATTGAATAGTTCAGAGGTTGATTTATATGGGCGATTGATGCTCGATTTAAAAGGAGTCTCACTGGACCGTGAGGAGCGGCTTCAGCTGCAAAACCCCCAAGTAGGTGGCGTCATTCTGTTCAGTCGTAATATCCAGAGTAGAGATCAAGTTTGTGATTTGGTTGCTGAGATTAGGGCCTGTTCTAAATATTTGCTCGTCGCGGTGGATCAAGAGGGTGGAAGGGTTCAGAGACTCCGGGAGGGGTTTACCGCTATTCCTTCTATGCAAGCAATGGGGAACTTGATCGCGCGCTCGCCAGAGGAAGGGTTGGGGTTAAGTAAAGACTTGGGGTGGCTGATGGCATCTGAAGTGATTGCTTGTGGCCTTGATCTAAGTTTTGCCCCAGTTTTGGATGTTGACCGCGACACTAGCAGTATCATTGGCGATCGATCATTCTCCGACCAGCCAGAAATAGTAATCAGTGCAGCTGAGGCTTTTATTAAAGGCATGCACGATGCAGGGATGGCAGCCACCGGAAAACATTTTCCTGGTCACGGAGGCATCGTTGCAGACAGCCACATAGAGGCGCCGGTTGATGATCGTAGCTGGGAAACTTTGTATGCTCGGGATATACAGCCCTTTGCAAAGCTGTCAAAGACGCTGGATGCAGTTATGCCTGCACATATCACTTTCCCATCGGTTGACCCAGACTCAGTTGGCTTCTCATCGTTTTGGTTGAACGATGTGCTTCGGGAAAAGTTAGGGTTTGAGGGTATTATTTTTAGTGATGACTTAACGATGAAAGGCGCTGATATCGCCGGTGGTTATGTGGACAAAGCGAAACTGGCGTTAAAGGCAGGTTGCGATATGATTTTAGTCTGCAATTGTCCCCAGGCGGCAGTTGAGGTATTGTCTTACATGGAGTCTGTCAATGTATCGCAAAGCTCCAAATTAGCATCTATGGCGGCTAAACGGTCTATCAGTTGGTCTGATCTTGAAGCTTCGCCCCGACGGTTGGCGATATCCCAAAAAATGGCAGCATTGAATTAAATCAGTGACTTTAACCGGGTGTGAGACATCGTTAACACTAAAGCAAATCAGGAATTATTAAATGAATAACTTTCGGACATGGTTGGTTGAATTCAGTGACTCAGACTTCCTTTGGATTGCTGAGTTATTTCTCATCGTTGTGGTTGTTTTGAGTCTCGGTTACATCCTGAACAAACTCATCGATAGGCTTGAGGCGCGAACCTCTACGACAGCCACAGTGTGGGATGATGCCGTAATAGAGGCCTGCCGAAGACCCGCTATATGGTTCATTTGGATACTTGGAATTAACTTTGCAGCCGGCGTGGCCGCGCAAAGAATGCATTCCCCCTTGTTGGAGTTGATTGATCCGATTAATCGCCTAGCTGTAATTTTTCTAACGACTCTATTTTTGATTAATTTCATTAAGAGGGCTGAGCAGAACCTTACTAATCCAGACTATATTAGCAAGCCCGTTGACACCACCACCGTGCGAGCAGTGGCTAAATTATTACGGGTATCAGTCGTGATTACTGCATTACTTATTGCCATGCAGCTATTTGGTTACAGTATTTCAGGATTACTGGCATTTGGTGGTATAGGCGGTATTGCGATTGGCTTTGCGGCTAAAGATCTACTCGCAAATTTCTTTGGGGGATTAATGATATACCTAGATCGCCCATTCTCGGTGGGGGACTGGATTCGATCGCCCGATAAAGAAATCGAGGGAACGGTCGAGGATATTGGTTGGCGACTAACCCGAATACGCACCTTTGATAAGCGGCCGCTGTATATTCCCAACGGAGTGTTTGCAGCTATTTCAGTGGAGAACGCCTCCCGGATGAGTAATAGACGTATTTACGAGACAGTTGGTATTCGTTACTCAGACGTTTCCTGTATGGCAACTATAGTGGACCAGGTAACGGAAATGCTTAAAACACATGATGATATAGATGCAACTCAGACTCTAATTGTGAATTTCAATGCGTTTTCTGCTAGCTCTATCGATTTCTTTATTTATACCTTTACCAAGACCACTGACTGGGTGGCTTACCACCAGATTAAGCAGGACGTACTGCTGAAGGTGAGCACTATTATTGAGAGTGTTGGTGCCGAGATGGCGTTCCCCACGTCAACTGTTCATATTGAAAATTCAGCAGCATTGGAAATCAGTGCTGGTGCATCCTCAAAAGTATGATTGAGAAGGGCCTTAACCGTCTGGCGTTGAGGCTAAAGTTACTTTGCTTGGTCTTGGTTTAGTCAGGACTAACTGGCTGTCTGGGTACTCCGGAAGGCGTGTCTCCTGTTCAAAATTTCCAACTGGAGCGCTATCTTGGCCAGTGGTACGAAATTGCTCGATTAGATCATTCTTTTGAGCGTGGCATGAGCTCTGTTAGCGCTACCTATTCGATGCGAGAGGATGGGGGCGTGATGGTTCTTAATGCAGGGTTTATGGACGATTCTAAGCGGTGGCGTCAGGCAGAAGGTAAAGCTTACTTTGTACAAGCGCCTGATATTGGCCATTTAAAAGTATCTTTTTTTGGTCCTTTTTATGGGTCATATATCATATTTGAACTAGACAGCGTGGACTATCAATACGCCTGTGTGGCCGGCATGGACACCGATTACTTGTGGTTCTTATCGAGATCGCCTGAGATCAGTGATGATCTCCTTAATCACTTTATTGAGGTGTCTTCGATATTGGGTTTTGATGCCGAGAGCCTTATTTTTGTCGATCATAAGTAACAGCTTTAATCTCTGCAAGAATGACCGGTTCATCTGTTAAGTGTGTGCTTAGTTTAGTCCTAATTTTCGGTCTCTATTACGCCTTCATCGTCAATGATTACTTGTGGATTTAGCGGTTCGGGTTCATGGGTTTTAATGGTCAGCATAACGCCCAGTTCAGGATGATCTAAATAGTAGACACTGTTCTCTTCAATGCGCTTAGATTGCTTGATAGGCCATATCTCTGCAATCGAGTACTGTTTGACAGTGTCATGATCGTGCTCACCTTCTAATAGACCACGATCAATGGCTTCTGCGCCATAAGTAGCACTGTTCCTGTTAACTAGCACTGATTCGGTATTTAGGTCAGTCAGATACTCGGGTAAAACGGGAATCTCCCATTGTTGTTTGGACGAATCCTCTATGGCCAATTGAAAGTTTGGCTTATCTGGGAGCTTGACCGTTAAGGTATCGACTAAGGAATCTTCATTGACGAACTTGAGTCGCCATAGATCAGTTTCAACGTGTAAAAATCGTGATTTATAAAATCGAAGGCTACCCTCGATTTCAGATCGGTCATCTTGCCTCTTACCTGCGCTTATATGGATCCACGGATCCTCACCACCCGCGTCTACTTCAAAACGCCAAGCTTCGTGAAAGACGACATTATAATTCCGGCGGTCAAGTGCCCTAGCGCTGTCATTAAGATCTCGCACCTTAGCGTCTAAAATAATAAAAGATTCTTCATATTCGGGGATGTAAGGCTCGTCAGGCAGGCTGTCTTCGACAATTTGCATTTCTGTTTCGCCGGTTAAAGTAGTGGGTTCCTGACTAGACAAATCAAGTGTAATGGCAGGGTCCTCCATTTCCGCGATGGGTATCCAGACTAGAGTTTCGGGCAACACTGGCGACGCCTCTGGGTCAAAAAGAAGAGCGGCCTGTATTTGGGAGAGGGTAAATTGATGAGATCTTGCTTCTGCATCAATCAAAGCGAGTAAATTTCCCGGGTACTCAAGTTGATGGTCTAGAGGTGGTATTTCGCCGCTAAGATTATCAGGTTGCGTAAACAAAATTATCTCTACTTGATACCAATTTTCAGGCGGCACCAAGGGAATGGGGAGTTGATTTTCTTGCGCTGAGACAACGTTGCTAGCAACCACTGTTGCTAGCATAAAAAGATAAGTCCTCGCGTCATCTAAAAACCGCTTGCTACTGCTCATTAATATTCCGTCTAATGGTCGGCATCTGTGCTTGTTCGGTTCATTTTCTTCAGGCAGGTGGCAATAGCCCCTGCAGTATATTATGCACTATGGAGAAACGCTGCTCGGGATTCTCCATGTCCATAGTGAAACTCAGTTGATCATTGTTTTGCAAGCGATAAGTGGAAGGTTTTGATTGGACCATTTTGATAATAGTAATCGGTTCCACAATTGTGGTCGATTTAAACTGCAAACGACCACGGGTTAGGCCAGCTTCTATTTTCTTCAGCCCTAGTTGTTCTCCAACCAGTCTAAGCTCCGCAAGTTTAAATAGGGTTTTTGATACCTCTGGGAGCAAGCCAAAGCGATCTATCATTTCAACTTGGAGTTCATGTAAGTCTGATTTTGATTGGCAGTCAGCTAATCTTTTGTAGATAGTGAGGCGCATATTCACATCGGGCAGGTAGTCATCTGGAATCAGGGCCGGTACGTGCATATTGACCTCAAGGCCTTGATTTAGTGCCGCATCGAAATCAGGTTCTGAACCATTTCTAATGGCTGCAACGGCTCTATCTAGCATTTCCAAATAAAGGGTAAAACCAATAGCTTGAATGTGGCCGCTCTGTTCTTCGCCCAAAAGTTCTCCAGCTCCTCTGATTTCAAGATCGTTAGTCGCTAGCGTGAAGCCAGATCCCAGTTGATCTGCGGCAGATATAGCTTCGAGTCTTTTGGTGGCATCTGAGGTAATTTTCTTATCTTGTGGAAGCATCAAATACGCATAGGCTTGGTGGTGGGACCTGCCGACTCGGCCTCGTAGCTGATGTAGCTGAGCAAGACCAAATTTGTCGGCACGGTCAATCAAAATTGTATTTGCGCTAGGTATATCAATACCCGTCTCAATGATGGTGGTGCAAACTAGTACATTAAATCGCTGGTGATAGAAATCTGACATGACCTGCTCGAGGTTACGCTCGCGCATTTGGCCGTGAGCGATATTGATTCTTGCTTCCGGGACTAGAGTAGCCAGCTCATCGGCAACTCTTTGGATGCTCTTGACATCATTGTGCAAGAAGTAGACTTGGCCCCCTCGCAGTATCTCCCGCAGAATGGCCTCTCTGGTAACCCTTGATTCTTGTTTGCGGACAAAGGTCTTCACCGATAATCTTTTAGCTGGAGGCGTTGCGATAATCGACAGGTCCCGAATACTGTGCATCGACATATTCAACGTGCGGGGTATTGGCGTGGCTGTCATGGTTAATATATCCACCTCACTGCGCAAAGATTTAATCTTTTCTTTTTGTCTCACGCCAAAGCGATGTTCTTCATCGATGATCATAAGGCCTAATTGTTTAAAGTTGATTTCGGCATGAAGTAGCTTATGGGTACTGATCAAGATATCAACTTTGCCAGCCTCGGTATCACCAATCACTGCCGTTTGCTCTTTCCCGGTTCTAAATCGAGATAGCTCTTCAACATTAACCGGCCAGTTGGCAAAACGATCTCGGAAATTCTGTAAGTGCTGGTGCGCGAGCAGGGTGGTTGGCACTAGGATGACTACCTGTTTGCCGCTACTGACGGCCGTAAAGGCTGCTCGCATGGCAACTTCTGTCTTTCCAAAGCCCACGTCACCGCAGACCAGTCGATCCATAGGTTGGGCGCTTAATAAGTCTTGCCTAACCGCATCGATAGCGGCCTGTTGGTCGGCTGTTTCTTCGAAGGCGAAGTCGCCGCTAAATTTTAGATAGTCTTGCTCGTTAGCTGAGCATGCAAAACCTTTGCGAGCTGCTCTCCTGGAGTAAATGTCGAGGAGATCAACGGCTGTATCCCGAACCTGTTTGGCGGCTTTTTGTTTAGCCTTATCCCACTTGTCACTACCAAGGTGATTGAGAGGTGCTGCAACCTGATCACCGCCTCCGAAACGGCTTATTAGGTGCAGGGACGACACTGGTACGTAGAGTTTTGCATCATTGGCGTAATAGAGCATCAGGAACTCTTGCGCGGTCTTATCTACGTCTAAGGTGATCAACCCTTGATAGCGGCCGACCCCATGTTCTATGTGCACTACTGGGGCATCAATTTTTAATTCGGCAAGACTTTTGAAAATGTAGTCTGGTGACTCAGACACCTTGGAGCGCCGTCGTCGCTGCATGACCTGCTGGCCAAATAGCTCGCCTTCCGTGATAAGGCACAGGCCATTATTTGAGCAAACAATTCCTTGATCTAAAGGGTAGGTAATTATGCCGTACCGCAGATCTGAGTCGACAAATTGTAACCAGCTATCGACCTCTGCGGGATGTACTTGAATGGTCTTTAGTAGGTCAGTTAATACCTCACGACGGCCTGACGATTCAGCACAAAATAGAACTCGAGAGCCTGCCTTGTCATCCTCAAATGTGATCAAAAAGTCATGTAATTTTTGCAAAGGACTTGTTTGTTTGGCATTTACCGACACATCAGGGACAGACGCGAGGTCTGAGCCTTGGCGATGAACAGCCGGGTCGATGGGTTGTCTATCAAGAATCGTTCTCGGTCTTTTTTTTATTTCATGAAAAAGGCGATCAACGGGCAGAAATATTTCCTCTGGTTTTAAAAGAGGGCGTTCAGGATCCACTCCATATTCTTGATAACGATTGTTGATATCGCTCCAAAATTGCTCTGCTGCCTGTTCTATTCCGCTACTGGTAAATAGCTGTAAATTGGTTGGCAAATAGTCGAAAAGCGTCGCTGTTTGTTCGAAGAACAAGCTTAGGTAATACTCTATTCCCTGGGGTGCAATACCGTCTTTAATGTCGCGATAGACTGGGCATTTGGCTGGGTTATGATCAAAGCGTTCATGCCAGTTATTTAAAAACAAGTTGATGGACTCTTTGTCCATCGGAAATTCTCTTGCGGGCAGTAATTCAATTTGTTCGACATTTTCTAATGTGCGCTGTGATTCTGGATCAAAAAGCCGTAGAGACTCTATATCATCATCCAAAAGATCCATTCGAAAAGGCGTTTTAACGCCCATAGGGAAAACGTCGATGATTGAGCCACGAAAGGCAAATTCACCATGCTCATAAACGGTATCTACACGTTTATACCCTGCTCGCGATAGCTGCTCTTGCAATAAAACTCGGTCAAGTTGTTCGCCAATGCTATAACAGAATGTTCTGGAGGCCACAAAATCAATAGGCGCAATACGATGCATTAATGTCGTCAAAGGTACAATCAGAACGCCGTGGTCCGCGTTTGGCAGTTTTGCTAAAGTTTGTAGGCGCGCTGAAATAATATCTTGGTGCGGCGAGAAAATATCATAGGGCAGTGTTTCCCAGTCAGGGAATGTGAAGATCGATAGGTTTCGTTGTGCGGCGAAAAACGCTAAGGCACGACTTTGAGTGCTTGCCTGTTGTGCAGTGTCGGTAATAATCAGGGTTAAACCCGAATACTTAAGAGCGGCTTCAACCACGGCCAAAGCTCGGCCGGATGACGGTAATCCACCCCAAACACATTTATCGTCAGGTTTAAGAGCGGGTTGTTGATTAAAAATATTCATAGTGGGGTTCTGTGTGGAGTTTTTTGTTATGCATGAGAGGTAATAGATATGAATTAATTTTGAGCATTAGCGTGCACAGTCAGGTTGGGATAGAAATTGCTCATTAAGAAAAGTGATTACTTTATCAAAGTTATCATGATGTTCGTTATGCCCACCCTCTAATGGTATATGCAGACTTGGGTATGGAAAGTTATTGTCGTTTAGCAGGCTTATTATGGTTTCGGACATTTCCATTGATGGCCATTGTTCGTCTTCAGTACCAGAAATAAGCAACACAGGCCCAGATATATTATCGACTCTTATGGCTGCAGCCTCCACAGCTTCGGTATTTTGCATCATTTTTTCGAAAGCGCCCCGCAAGTTGCCTGACAATAAATCCGGAGTAGCGCTCCATGGTATAGGGACAAAAGGAAGGGGTTTTCCGTTGTAGGATAATCCAGGCGTTGCCATCGCATCGGTTACTGCAGCAAAAACAGAACTTCCAGGGACGATACCTATCACGCTTTTGTATTCTTCGTAATAACTACCTAAAAGCAGTGCCAGTTCGCCGCCACGAGAAACTCCCATAACAGCAATGCAATTTTCGTTTATACGGGGGTCTTGGGAGGCTTCTATCACAGCCTTGTGGACACCTTCAATAGCGATTCTATCCAGTTTTTCAGGTGTGCCGTTGGCCCCGAAGTAGGCGATTGATAGAAATGCATAACCGTTTTCTTGGAGTAGTTTTCTCTGTTTCTCCTCGTGCGGCCCAGCCCAGCCATTCCCTCCTCCGGCACCGCCAAGACCAACAACTAAAGGCTGATTAGTTTCATCATTCAAAAATAGCTTTGTGTTCACCTCTCCGTATTTATCTGGCAGCGTCTCTGTATCAAATGAGTAAATTGTGTAATTTATGTAGGCGAATAGCACTATAAACAGCTCATTTAATTTCCTTTTTCCTTTTTCCGTTTTATGCGGCTTTGTTGGCGGCTATTTTACTTACCTGAGACTATTAGTTGTAGGAATAATGCCTATCTTGCTATTTTAACCCTCAACTAGTTGCCTGTTTGGGTTTCGTGTTCGATAATATCTTGTAATAGCTCCATCTGCATAAGGACTTAATTCGTGGACGAACAGCAAAGACCCCTCCCTGACGATTTTTTTAAAGATTGGAAAGAAAGAGAAGCATTGGCAGAGGGTATGATTCCCTTAATCGGTAAATTGTATCGGCAGTGTAATATTAATACTTACATGTATGGCAATAGCATGGTCAATCAGTCAGTGACTGACTTGATGAAGGAGCACCGATTTGTTCGTCAGGTTGAGAGTAATGAGCTCTCTGAATTTGATACTTACCCAATGCTTGAAGGTATTTCCAAGTTGAAGCTTGGTCCCGCCCATATTGACGTGGGTAAATTAGTGGTTAAGTATCAAAAAAGTAATGGCAATGGGTCGAGCTTGAGTGATTTTTTAGCCGCTGAGCTTGATGAAATCATAGGCTCTGATGTTAAGCCACTTCCAGAACCCCAAGACGTTGTACTCTATGGGTTTGGTCGAATCGGACGATTAATAGCTCGAATTCTGGTTGATAAAGCCGGCGGTGGTGATGTGCTGCGTTTGCGCGCTATCGTTATCCGTAAAGGAAAGTTAAACCATGATCTTGAAAAGCGGGCAGCATTGCTTCGCAGAGACTCCGTTCATGGTCCCTTTAAAGGCACGGTTCGGATTTTAGAAGATAAAAATATTCTAGTCGTTAATGGTAATCCGATTAAAATAATTTATGCTAATTCTCCTGAAGAAATCGACTACAACGATTATGGCATCACTAATGCGTTGATCGTCGACAATACTGGCGTTTGGAAAGATACGGAAGGACTTAGTGGACATCTGCGGCCTGGCGCTAGTAAAGTGCTCTTAACGGCGCCTGCTGGTGATGATATTCCCAACATTGTTTACGGTGTTAATCATGACCAGATTACGCCGGACAGAAAAATCATCTCTGCAGCCTCTTGCACAACCAATGCGATCGTTCCAGTTCTTAAGTGCTTGTTAGATGAATTTGGTATTAATGGTGGCCATGTTGAGACTGTCCACGCTTACACCAATGATCAAAATTTAATCGATAACTACCACAAGGGTGGACGCCGTGGCCGAAGTGCAGCTCTCAATATGGTGCTTACATCAACGGGCGCGGCTAAAGCGGTAGCTAAGGTGATACCTGAGCTAAAAGGTAAGTTGACCGGTAATGCTATAAGAGTTCCGACACCGAATGTATCTATGGCTATTCTAAACCTACGGTTGGGTCGAGATACCACGGTTGAGGAGTTAAACGAATTTTTACGGCAGAAGGCATTGCATTCAGATCTTCAGCAGCAAATAGGGTACACAATTTCAACGGAAGCTGTTTCAACCGATTTTGTGGGATCTCGGCAGGCTTGCGTTCTTGATGCTCAAGCTACGATTGTTGAAGGTCGCAGCTGCGTACTATATTGCTGGTATGACAATGAATTTGGCTACAGTTGTCAGGTAGTCAGATGTTTAGAGAAATTTGCAGGTGTTGTTTGGCCGTCATACCCAAGAGAAGCCTAATCTAAATCTGCTCAAGTGTCGTAAAAAGCTCGGGAAACCGAGCTTTTTTGTCTGAATATTGTGCAGCCTTCCTAGTTTTTGGTCCTTAGAGCAAAAAGCATCATTTTATACGGTGATAAGGACGTTTTAGGTGTTATAAGCTGGCGTCTGGAGTCATAGGCCATTATAATCTCGCGCACAAATTTCTCACTCAAGATCTCTGTCCTAGTGAGGGCAGAAAATCGCCCAGTGAGTAACAGCAGATTCGCTACAAATCCAATATTTTATTGACTGTATTCGAGGTGCGCTTAACACTCATTAAACAAATGTGAACACTGGTAAACTCTATGATTAAAGTTCGTCGCGGTTTGGATCTTCCCATTTCGGGGACTCCAGAGCAGGTGGTTTATGATGGCCCGCCCGTTAGCCAAGTCGCCCTGGTCGGCTTAGATTATCAGGGTATGAAACCAACCATGGCAGTGCGCGAAGGCGACCAGGTTAAACTGGGTCAACTGTTGTTTACTGACAAGAAAAATGTATCTGCACGTTATACAGCACCAGCTGCAGGAACGGTAGCGGCCATTAACCGTGGTGAAAGACGAGTTTTTCAATCTTTAGTTATCGATATCGATGGCGATGCTAGTGAAACTTTTGAGACATACGCAGTGGAGCAGCTGCATACCCTAGATAGAGCTGATGTTATTGAAAATTTGGTGAAGTCGGGACAATGGACTGCGTTGCGAACTAGGCCGTTTTCAAAAGTGCCAGCCGCTGACACGATGGCATCATCTATTTTCGTCACTGCCATGGACACTAATCCTTTGTCAGCAGACCCCGCGGTGGTTGTCGATCAGCGACGGGAAGATTTTACAAGTGGCTTAAAGATACTCGCTCGACTGACCAACGGGCCCGTCAACTTATGTGTGGCTCCGAATTCGACAATACCCGGAGATGATATAGACGGTGTCAGGGAGATTACCTTTAGTGGCCCTCATCCTGCGGGACTTGCTGGGACTCATATTCATTTGGTTGATCCTGTCAGTATAGATAAAACAGTGTGGACGATTGGTTACCAAGACGTGATTGCCATTGGCGCTTTATTTACGACAGGTTGCATTGATGTCAGGCGTGTCATCGCCCTTGCAGGACCTCAGGTGACAAAGCCGAGGCTTTTAGGTACGCGAGTAGGGGCTAATATCAATCAATTAGTCATTGGCGAGCTTAAAAATGATGAGAATAGGGTGATTTCTGGTTCAGTCCTTTCGGGACGTCAAGCCGTTTCAGAATTTGCTTTCCTGGGTCGTTATCATAGTCAAGTCTCTGTTATCCAAGAAGGACGTGAGCGACAATTTCTGCATTATCTTCGAGCGGGAGTGAACAAGCATTCTGCATTACCGGTGTTTGTCTCTTCACTCACCAAAAAGCTATTCAATATGACCACCAGCACCAATGGAAGTGAACGAGCAATGGTGCCTGTAGGTGGTTATGAAAAAGTGACTGCTCTGGATATCTTGCCTATACAGCTTTTGCGTTCACTTATTGTTGGCGATACTGAAATGGCTCAAAAGCTCGGTTGCTTAGAACTGGATGAAGACGATATGGGCCTGTACACCTACGTCTGCGTTGGAAAATATGAGTACGGTCGAATCCTGCGGGATAATCTGACCAGAATTGAGAAGGAGGGGTAAGACTATGATGCGTAATCTTCTCGATAAATACGAGCCACATTTTCACAAAGGCGGTAAGTGGGAAAAGTGGTATGCCTTGTATGAAGCAATTGATACAGGTCTTTTTAAGCCTGCAGATGTCACTAAAAATAGCTCACATGTGCGCGACGGCATCGATCTAAAGCGCGTAATGATTACCGTTTGGGTGGCGACATTTCCAACTATGTTTTTTGGGATGTGGAATATTGGTTTTCAAGCTAACACCATTATGGCTGACATGGGCATGTTATCTCAGGAAGGTCTGCGTGGTCTTTTCATTGGCCTACTTGCGGGTTATGACGCTACGAGTATTTGGGACAATATTGTTCATGGAGCTGCGTATTTCTTACCCATATACATGACCACTTTTATTGTGGGTGGGATATGGGAGGTTTTATTTGCCAGCGTACGCGGCCACGAGGTTAATGAAGGCTTTTTCGTAACCTCTGTTTTATTTGCACTCTCTTGCCCGCCGGATCTACCCCTATGGATGGTGGCTATGGGTATTAGTTTTGGTATTGTCATTGGTAAAGAACTCTTCGGCGGTACAGGCAAGAACTTTCTTAACCCAGCCTTAACAGGTCGCGCATTTCTATATTTCGCCTATCCAGCATATATGAGTGGCGATGCGGTATGGTCAGCTGTTGATGGCTACACGGGAGCTACTATGCTTTCGGTTGCATCAGCTCAGGGTGTTGTTGCTCTTGAACAAACTGCTACATGGACACAATCGTTTATCGGCACCATACAGGGGTCTATTGGTGAAACCTCAACCCTAGCCATACTGATGGGTGCCGCCTTATTGTTAATCACCAAAATTGCTTCTTGGCGCATTATCAGCGGTGTATTGATTGGATCGGCTCTTTTGGCGACGCTATTTAATGCTATTGATTCAAGCAATCCCATGTTTGCGCTACCTTTTTATTGGCACTGGGTTATCGGAGGGTTTGCCTTTGGCGCCATCTTTATGGCAACCGATCCCGTTTCTGCAGCAATGACGAATACGGGGAAGTTTTGGTATGGCATGCTGATTGGGGTGATGGTCATTCTGATTCGTGTGGTTAATCCTGCATTTCCTGAAGGTATGATGCTGGCTATATTGTTTGCAAATTTGTTCGCACCGCTGATGGACCATTTTGTGGTTAATGCGAATATTAAAAGGAGAATAGCCCGTGGCCAGTGATTCAGTGCAAAAGACATTTGGTGTAGCACTCGTTCTTTGTGTGGTTTGTGCGGTTGTTGTCTCAAGTGCGGCTGTTATCTTGCGGCCACAGCAACGAGAAAATAAGTTACTAGACCTGAAGACAAATATCCTTGCTTCAGCAGGCTTGCTACAACCAGGCGTTGACGTTGAGAAGCAATTTGAGCAGATTACGGCGCGAGTTGTTGATCTTGATACGGGGTATTTCACTGACGCTGTAGATGCGTCGATCTATGACCAACGTAAAGCGTCGAAAGATCCTTCTATGTCAGTGTCTCTGGACCCAAAAAATGATCCCGCAAAGATTAAGCGTCGAGCTAAATTTGCGACTGTTTATATTGTGGATGGAGAGCAGGGCATAGAGAAAGTCATTCTGCCAATCAAAGGTTACGGTCTTTGGTCCACGCTCTATGGTTTCTTGGCATTAGAGTCAGATCTTCAGACCGTTGCAGGTATCGGTTTTTACGAACATACAGAAACACCAGGCTTGGGTGGCGAAGTGGATAACCCTAATTGGAAGGCTGGGTGGGTCGGCAAACAGGCCTATAAATCGGGCGAGGTAGCTATTAGCGTGATTAAAGGTAAAGCTGATATGTCGAGAGACGGCTCAGAATACCAAATTGATGGTCTAGCTGGGGCCACTCTCACCACGCGTGGTGTCAATAATCTCATTCAGTATTGGCTTGGCGAAGAGGGCTTTGCGCCGCTCATTGGCCACTTGAAATCAGGAGATGCCTAGCATGGTAAATATCAAAGATACTCTACTTGAGCCGGTTGTCGCTAATAACCCTATTGCGTTGCAAATTTTAGGTATTTGTTCAGCGTTGGCAGTGACCTCTAGCATGAAGGTTGCCTTCGTTATGTGTCTGGCGCTTACTATAGTCACGGCATTCTCTAATTTCTTTGTCTCATTGATTCGACACCATATTCCCGGCAGTATCAGGATTATAGTGCAAATGACGATTATCGCGTCACTGGTTATTGTTGTTGATCAGGTGCTCAAGGCGGTTGCCTATGACATTAGTAAGCAACTGTCAGTATTTGTCGGGCTGATCATTACCAACTGTATCGTCATGGGTCGGGCTGAGGCCTTTGCGATGAAGAACCCGCCTATTCCAAGCTTTCTTGATGGCATTGGCAACGGATTAGGCTATAGCGCAATACTTATGTTAGTGGCTTTTGTACGTGAACTTTTCGGTGCCGGTAAACTGTGGGGCTACGAAATATTTACGCCCGTCAGCGACGGGGGCTGGTATGTACCAAATGGCATGATGCTAATGCCGCCTAGTGCCTTTTTCTTGATCGGTATACTTATTTGGGTGTTGCGCAGCTGGAAGAAGTCTCAGATTGAAAAAGCTGACTTTAAAATCACCCATAATAGTCAGCCGAGTGAGGTGCTCTAATGGAACATTATCTTAGTTTGCTCGTTCGCTCTATCTTTATTGATAATATCGCCCTGAGCATGTTTTTAGGCATGTGCACCTTTATTGCATTGTCGAAAAAAATCGACGCTGCGATAGGCTTAGGCATTGCGGTCATTGTGGTGCAAACCATTACGGTTCCGGTGAATAACCTGCTACTTACCTATCTTCTGTCTGATGGCGCGCTTGCATGGGCTGGTCTTCCTGATGTTGATCTCAGCTTTTTAGTATATCTATGCTTTATTGGTGTTATCGCGGCGATTGTGCAAATTCTTGAAATGGTTCTAGATAAGTATGTCCCTGCGCTTTATAACGCGCTGGGCGTTTTCTTACCTCTCATTACGGTGAATTGCGCGATTTTAGGGGGCTCGTTACTCATGGCCGAACGTGGGTTTAATTTCACAGAAAGCGTTGTTTATGGTCTCGGCTCGGGAACCTCATGGGCTCTGGCTATTGCTGTTTTGGCGGGTATCCGTGAAAAATTGAAATATAGCGATATTCCAGAAGGCCTGCAGGGGCTGGGTATCGTATTTATTACCGTGGGCTTAGTTTCCCTTGGGTTTATGTCTTTTGGCGGAATTGATCTGTAATAACGGAGAAGTAACTGAGTATGAATACTGAAATTATTCTTGGTGTGAGCATGTTTACAGCGGTGATTCTCGCGCTCGTGGCGTTTATCTTGGCTGCTCGAAGCAAGCTTGTATCCTCCGGTAATGTGAATATTGTGATCAATGGTGAGAAAACTATTACCGTGCCTGCTGGCGATAAGCTACTACAGACTTTGTCATCCGTGGGACTTTTTTTGCCCTCGGCGTGCGGTGGTGGTGGCAGCTGTGCCCAGTGCAAGTGCGTGATTAGCGATGGCGGCGGGTCGATGTTGCCAACCGAAGAGGGGCATTTTACTCGTCGTGAGGCGGCTGAAGGCTGGCGCTTGTCGTGTCAGACTCCCGTCAAACAAGATATGAAGGTCCAGATCCCTGAAGAGGTGTTCGGTGTTAAACGTTGGGAGTGTACAGTTGTATCAAATCCAAATATGGCAACCTTCATTAAAGAGCTGACGTTGAAACTGCCTGAAGGCGTAGATGTCAATTTCCGAGCTGGAGGGTATGTTCAGCTAGAGTGTCCGCCGCACCACATTAAATACTCTGATTTTGATATTGAAGAGGAATATCGTGGTGATTGGGAGCGTTTTGGATTTTTCAACCATGAATCAATAGTCGATGAAACCGTGATCCGAGCCTATTCAATGGCTAACTATCCTGACGAGAAGGGCGTGGTTAAGTTTAATATTCGTATTGCGACTCCACCTCCAGGTTCGGTAGGTATCAAACCTGGTGTGATGTCTTCCTATGTGTTTGGTTTAAAGCCTGGCGATACTATCCCTGTTTATGGTCCCTTTGGAGAGTTCTTTGCGAAAGAGACTAGTAATGAGATGGTCTTTATCGGCGGTGGCGCGGGCATGGCCCCCATGCGGTCACATATTTTTGATCAGCTTAAACGCGTCAACTCAGACCGTAAAATCAGCTTTTGGTATGGCGCTCGTTCGCTGCGTGAGTGTTTTTATGATGATGAGTATGACGCTTTAGCATCTGAAAATGACAATTTCGATTGGCACCTAGCGTTGTCTGATCCTCAACCAGAAGATAAATGGGATGGGCTAAAAGGGTTTATTCATAATGTGCTTTATGAGCAGTATTTGAAAGATCATGAGGCTCCAGAGGATTGCGAATTTTACATGTGTGGTCCGCCAATGATGAATGCAGCAGTAGTCAAAATGCTGACCGACCTGGGCGTAGAACAAGAGAATATTTTCCTTGATGACTTTGGCGGATAAGCAGAACATTAGTACGCTAACGAGGTTTCACAAAGCCTCTTTTTCGGTTACCTGTGTCCTGCTTTTTGTCTTTCTAGTACTATTGGGTGGTTGTAATCGTGGCCCAGAAATTATTAAGATATCTGGTAGTAAGATGGGCACCAGTTATCATGTCACAATTGTTGCAGACCAACCGGCTCCGGCGGATCTTGCCAAACAAATTGAACAGACCCTTGATCGTGTTGATAAGTCTATGTCGACGTACAAAGTTGATTCTGAGATAAGTCAGTTTAATCAGTTGAATGTTGGGGAGCGTCTAGTTATTTCTGACGACTTTGATCAAGTGTTGCGGATAACACGAAAAATTTGGCAAAAAAGCGGTGGTACTCTTGACCCTACTGTTGGCCCATTAGTGGATATTTGGGGCTTTGGCCCCACATTTACTGGTGATGTTGTGCCGAGTGATAGCGCTATCCAGAGAAGCCTTGCTAGCATTGGGTTTGATGCGGTTAATAGGACGGTGAATAATCAGCAAGTTTTGCTGAGTAAAAGTCGCCCTTTGCGGTTGGACTTATCTGCGGTAGCTAAGGGTTACGCTGTAGATTTGGTCGCCGACCTTTTGGAAATGAACGGACTTCCTGATTACTTGGTCGAGGTGGGTGGGGAGACGCGAGTAAGCGGACTTAATCCTGAAGGGGATCCTTGGCGATTAGCTATAGAGTCACCATCGCTAACTGAGGCGGTTGCTCAGGTGCTTAATTTAGAGGCAGGGGCCGTGGCTACATCAGGGGACTACAGAAATTATTTTGAGCGAGATGGCGTGCGCTACTCCCATACCATTGATCCGCGCTCGGGACGTCCAACGACTCATTCCGTGGCTTCTGTTACGGTGGTCGCAGACACCTGTGCCGAGGCTGATGCTTGGGCAACAGCATTAATGGTCATGAATAGTGACCAAGCTGTCGATTTAGCTAATGAATTAAAAATTCCAGTCTATATTGTTGCTCGACAAGATGAAGGTTATACCGTTTCTTACAGTGAAACTTTTACGCCCCTCTTGGAAATCAACGAACTGATAGAGGCCCAGTAAGATGGCAGAAATTATTTTAGCAGTTGTGATGTTTGGTCTACTGATCGGAGCCATGTCGGTTGGTGTTCTGGTGGGTCGCAAGCCTATATCCGGTTCTTGCGGTGGTGTCGGCGCGGCTTTAGGTGAAACTGATTATACCTGCGATATTTGCGGTGATGACCCCAATAAGTGTGACGAGAAAAGTACTGAGACCAGTGAGTCAGTGTCTTATAACGCAATGGATGCCCAACAAAAGAGTTTTTAGAGATGGCTGATTTTTCTTACGATTTGGTTGTTATTGGCAGTGGTCCAGCGGGCGAAGGGGCAGCTATAAATGCGGTTAAGCAAGGATTGCGAGTCGCAGTCGTTGATGATCGTGCAATGCCAGGTGGTAACTGTACCCATTTGGGCACTATCCCGTCTAAAGCTCTGCGGCACTCCGTGCGCAATACAATAAAATGCCTATGTTCCGCTCTATTGGTGAACCTCGTTGGTTCTCTTTTCCGGAAATGATGAAGTCCGCCGAGGATGTGATTACTAAGCAGGTCGAAGGCCGGACAAAAGGTTATGCCCGCAATCGTGTGCGCCTGCATGTGGGGCGAGCCACATTTAGCAATGCTCACGAGATATTAGTACGTGCTGATGATGGCACCTCGGTGGTTATTGGTAGTAAATTCTTCCTTATTGCGACGGGCTCTAGTCCCTATCGCCCTGATGATATCGATTTCAATCATGCGGCTATTTTTGATAGCGATTCTATTTTGAAGCTCGATAGTTCACCACGCAATATTATTATTTATGGTGCTGGCGTCATTGGCTGTGAGTACGCCTCAATCTTTTCTGGCCTAGATACTCGGGTCGATCTGGTCAATACGCGAGAATGGTTAATGAATTTCCTCGACGATGAAATTTCAGATGCCTTGAGTTATCACCTGCGCGATCTAAATGTGATGGTTCGTCACAACGAAGAGTACGAGCGAGTCGTGACCAGTGATACGGGAGTTACCTTAGAGTTAAAGTCAGGTAAACGAATTCATGCAGAGGCGTTACTGTGGTGTAACGGGCGCTCTGGTAACACCAAAGGTCTTGGTTTAAAAGCGATTGGCTTAGAAGCTGACGAGCGCGGCCAGTTGATCGTTAACCACGATTATCAAACTGCTATCCCGCATATCTATGCCGTAGGTGACGTCATTGGATGGCCAGCGCTAGCTGGAGCTGCATATGATCAAGGTCGATCCGCGGCTTCTCATATGTGCGATATGGCAGATCAGTTTCGGGTGGACGATGTTGCCACGGGCATTTGGACTATTCCTGAAATTAGTTTTGTGGGTAAAAACGAGAGAGAATTGACCGAACAAAAAGTTCCCTACGAAATTGGGCGAGCGTACTTTAAAGATACCGCTCGGGCCCAAATATCGGGTGAAGAAGTCGGTATGCTGAAGATACTCTTTCACCAAGACACCCTCGAAATTCTTGGTATCCATTGTTTTGGTGCTGAGGCCGCTGAGATTATTCATATTGGCCAGGCGATAATGAATCAAGAAGGTGAGGCTAATACGATCAAGTACTTCCTGCGAACTACCTTTAACTATCCAACCATGGCTGAAGCCTATCGAATTGCGTCGATGAACGGGCTGAATCGGGTCAGTAGACAGCACCGCCATTTTGATGAAAAACAGAGCTAAACGCCTGGTCTTCCGTTTCATTCCTCAGAATGATCAAGATTATTGACCTCTACTGGACTCTTTGTTGTTTGTGATCGGGCTTTCAGGTTTAATCTGTTCATGTTAAAAAATCTCCCATTCTTTATTGGATATCGCTATACCCGTAGTAAGCGGAGAGAAGGGTTCGTGTCTTTTATTTCAGGCTTCTCTGTGGCTGCGATGGCACTTGGCGTGATGGCACTTATCGTGGTTCTGTCTGTGATGAACGGTTTTGATAAAGAAATAAAACAGCGCCTATTGCGAATCATTCCCCATGCTACGGTCGTAGGTCACCCTAGCTTTACATCAGATCAACTCGCCGAGATTAGACAACAGGTTATCGCTGGTGGTGATACGGGCGTCACTGCAGTCGTTCCCATGGTGCAGGGGTTTGTGATGCTGTCTGAAGATGTCAATCAGGTTGGGGTTAATTTACAGGGCTTAGATGAGGCCTGGCCAACTGCTGAGCTATTAAAAGAGAATATGCTGAGTGGTTATGTGGAGCAGCTAGCGCCCGGTGATTTCAGTATCATTTTAGGCAGTCAAATAGCGCGAAAACTCAATGTCTTTATAGGCGATAAAATACAGGTTACCTTGCCGATGATTAGCGTGACACCCGCCGGTATTTTTCCACGGACTAAGCGAGTCACGGTTTCAGGGATTTTTGAAGTCGGGGCTCAGGTCGATGCTTCGGTAGCTTTTATGCACCAGAAAGATATGCAGAAATTAATGCGGCTAGGGGATAACTATCAGGGATTCCAGCTGCAATTTGAAGATCCTTATAAAGTCGATAGCTGGCTGAAGTCCAATGCGACATCCATACTCCCCAATCACCAGTGGCGTTCGTGGTCTAACACAATGAGTTCTCTTTTTCAGGCTATGCGAATGGAGAAACTAGTGGTCAGTCTTTTACTGTCAGTCATTATTGCTGTTGCTGCTTTTAATATTATCGCAAGTCTCGTGTTGATGGTGGCTGACAAGCGCAAAGATATAGCGGTGATCAGAACCATGGGTGCAAACTCCAGTTTGATTGCCAAGATCTTCATAGTGCAAGGTATGACGGTGGGGGCTGTTGGCGTGCTTAGTGGTGCTTTACTAGGGTGTTTTATCGCGTACTTTATTGGTGATATTGTCGGTCTCATTGAGAGCTTGCTAGGAGTTTATCTGTTTGACCCAAGTATTTATCTCATCAATACATTACCATCAAGAATAGTATTTAGTGACGTTGCAGCCGTTGTAGGTATTGCGCTGACAGTTAGTTTTTTAGCCACGCTTTACCCGGCTTGGCGTGCAGGAAAGATATTGCCAGCGGAGGCTTTGCGTTATGACCATTGAATCGGTACTCGTTGCTAAAGACCTTAGTCGTGATTATCAGCAGGGCAACCTGAACTTGTCGGTGCTTAAGGCGGTTAATCTTGATATTAAGAGGGGTGAGAAGCTAGCAATAGTGGGTGTATCTGGTTCCGGAAAAACTACGTTACTGAATCTCCTAGGTGGTCTTGATGACCCGAGTTCTGGTACTGTTTTGGTCTGTGATCAGCACTGGGGTAGCTTGGGTGCGTCTGATCGAGCAAGGTGGCGCAACCAACATGTGGGCTTTGTTTATCAATTTCATCACTTGCTTGGTGAGTTTTCTGCCTTAGAGAATGTCGCTATGCCACTTTTAATTGGTGGCTGCTCGGTCGCAGAAGCACGAGAACGGGCCACTGCGTTGTTAGAACGTGTAGGTCTTGGCAGTCGACTAAGTCATCAGCCCGCTGAACTTTCTGGGGGAGAGCGGCAGCGTGTCGCCGTTGCTCGGGCGCTTGTTACCGAGCCTTCCGTTGTTCTTATGGATGAACCTACCGGAAATCTTGATCCTCACACGGCCGCATCGATACTGGCGTTATTGGTCGAACTAAACCATTCATTAGCCATTTCCTTTGTACTAGTCACTCATGACAGGGCCATTGCCGCTCAAATGGATAGAACGGTCAGTTTAGAAGAGGGTGAATTAGTGGCGATGGAGCAACCTGTTGTTTAAGCCAGTCCCAATATTTATTGGTTTGCGCTATTTCTTCTCCGGTGGGCGCTCCAACCTATTAGTCTCTTTTATTTCTCTATTGGCAATTACCGGATTAGTCCTTGGAGTCGCATTGCTGGTCATCGTTTTGTCGGTCATGAACGGCTTTGATCGTGAATTACGTGAGAATATTCTTTCAGTTGTGCCTCATGTGCAGATTATCCATTCGCAAGGCATAGAAGACTGGCCAGCAGAACAATCTCGTATTGCGACCTTTAACCATGTCACTGAAGTGTCGCCGTACAATCAAGTAGAGGGTCTTATTAATAGCCGCTTGCAAGCACGGCCAATTCAATTGCTGGGGCTCTCCTCTCGGGCTCTGCCGATTGGCATTGCGAAAATGCTTGAGGAGTATCAGTTGATCATGCCTGATGCGGGACAGATATTGCTGTCTGAGGTGGTTGCCGAGGCACTAAACGTATCGATCAAGCAATCTGTATCGGTGATTATTCCCGCGGCCGATGGTCTACCGACAAAAGCATACTCACTTGTCGTTGCAGGTGTGTTTTCTACACACACTGAAATAGATCAGGCTTTGGCCCTAGTTTCACTAGAACAGGCGTCGACGATTGGGGGTATGAGCAACAGAGTGCAAGGGTTCCGGTTGCAGATAGACGAACAATTTAATGCGCGGAATATTGGCTTCGAGATTGTTAATCAGTTGCCCTATGGCTATGGCTTTCGAGATTGGTTTCAGACTCATGGCAACCTTTACAAGGCGATCCAGCTATCACGCAATATGGTTGGGTTACTGATTTTTTTGATTGTTGCTATAGCTGCCTTTAATGTCATTTCCATGTTGATGATGACCGTCATGGATAAGCGCAAAGATATCGCTGTTTTACAGACCTTGGGTTTGTCGAGATCTAATATCGTAAGTTTATTTCTAATGCAGGGTTCAATGATAGGATTGTTCGGTATTTCAATCGGTGTCGCTTTGGGTGTGGCCGGTTGTTATTGGACCGCTGATATGGTCGTTTGGGTTGAGTCAGCGTTAGGCGCTAAATTCCTTGATACCTCGGTGTACCCCATTGATTACGTTCCCGTTGATATGCGCTGGTCGGACGTCACCTTGATTGCAACCTCTGCCTTAGTGCTGAATGTGCTCGCCACTATTTATCCTGCGTTGCGCGCCAGTCGAACGGTTCCGGCTGATGAATTGCGGTACGAGTAGAGTTTTAAACTGAGTCATTGGGGCCCTAACTTGTCTACGGGGTATTGCGTAAGTCTTTACGCTTCTCCCAATTTCTAATCACTTTCCAGCGCCATAAATAGAGAATGAAAAAGTAGCCGATAGATGCCAGAAGAGTACCGCACAGCAGACTGCCGACAAACAGAGGTAGCAATATTTCTGAACCAAGTTGAGAGAACCACTGCCAACTTAGAGTGACCGAAAACTCTCCAACCTCAGTACCCAGTAGATAGTTGCCCAATTTATAGGTTAGATAGAACATTGGCGGAATGGTTATTGGGTTACTAAGCCATATGATCATCATGGCAATGGGCAGATTGGCACCCCACCAAAAACACATGCCAATCACCAGCAGGGTTTGAATAGGAATAGGTATAAAGGCGCAGAATATGCCGATAAATACCGCCAAGGACACCGAATGGCGGTTGAGATGCAACAGATTTGGATCCTGGGGTAAGTCGCTAATCCAACGTAACGACGGGCGATCAAGAATCCCTTTTAAGTCCGGCAAAAAACGACGAATTGTTTTGCGTGGCATGCTACTCTCGTTAGATCAAACTCGATTCTCTATTATGCCCTCAACGGCTATGGGTAACTAGGGAAAACAACATCTAAACGAGGACTTATTTGTGGATGCAGGATACAATAAGCTTTTATAAACCTGTCTTTATATACGTCAATTGGAACCTATTAGTTGAATACTATGCAGCCTGCCTTGTCCATCAAAAACCTTCGTAAAACCTATGATAATCAGCTCGAGGCTCTAAAAGGCATAGATCTGGATGTTGCTAAGGGTGATTTTTTTGCTCTTCTCGGTCCCAATGGCGCTGGTAAATCAACCACGATAGGCATCATTTGCTCTCTGGTCAGAAAAACAGAGGGAGTAGTGACAATTTTCGGACATGATATTGATAGAGATTTTTCTATCGCAAAGCAGTTTGTTGGCGTGGTGCCTCAAGAATTTAACTTTAACCAGTTTGAAAAACCCATAGATATATTGGTCGCTCAGGCTGGTTATTACGGTATCAAAGCCAACATTGCTCTAGAGCGGGCCGAAAAATATCTTAAGCAGCTTGGTTTATGGGAGCGTCGTAACGAAATATCTAGAACATTGTCTGGCGGTATGAAACGCCGTTTGATGATTGCTCGAGCATTGATTCATGAACCTCAGCTACTGGTGCTTGATGAGCCAACTGCCGGTGTTGATATTGAGTTGCGTCGATCTATGTGGGAGTTCTTAAAAGAGATTAATGATCAGGGCACGACGATCATTCTTACCACCCATTATCTTGAAGAGGCTGAGAGTTTGTGTCGTAATATAGCCATTATAGATCATGGCACCATCGTCAAAAACACTAGCATGAAAGCGTTGCTTAAACAGCTAGATCGAGAAACCTTTATTCTTGACGTTCGCGAAGAGCTTACAGAGTGCCCAACATTGGAGGGTTATCCGCTGACCTTAGCTGATGGCCACAGTATTGAAGTTGATGTCACGAAGGGGCAGTCAATGAATGAGATTTTTATAGAGCTTAGCCGTCAGAATATCCACGTGATTAGCATGAGAAACAAGGCTAACCGTTTAGAAGAGTTGTTTTTTGATATGGTTGAAAAGAATTTAATTGATGCAGCCGGAGGCCAAACTGATGAATAGTAGCCAAAAATGGATCGCCTTTGACACTATACTGCGCCGTGAAATTCGCCGGTTTCTAAGAATTTGGCCGCAAACTTTGTTGCCACCAATCATAACGATAGTGTTGTATTTCGTCATATTTGGACAGCTGATTGGGTCTCGAATAGGCACCATGTCTGGGTTGCCTTATATTCAGTTTGTGGCGCCGGGATTGATTATGATGTCGGTGATTACCAATTCTTATTCCAACGTGGTGTCTTCATTTTTTGGCTCTAAGTTCCAGCGTAATATTGAAGAGTTACTCGTATCGCCAACGCCTAACTGGATCATTTTATTGGGATATGTGGCCGGAGGTATGAGCCGTGGTTTGGGAGTGGGGTTTATTGTTACTCTGCTGTCATTATATTTTGCTGACTTTAGCATTCATAGTTTACCCGTGACTATCGCTATTGTATTGATGACCTCTTTGATGTTCTCACTCGCGGGGCTTATTAACGCAATATTTGCAGCAAATTTTGATGATATTTCAATCATTCCTACGTTTGTTTTGACACCACTCACCTATTTAGGTGGCGTTTTTTACTCTATTGATCTCTTGAGTGAATTTTGGCGTAATCTGTCTATGATTAATCCTGTACTCTATATGGTTAATGCGTTTCGCTATGGCATTGCTGGTATTACTGATATCCCTATTGTGTGGGCATTTTCGATGGTAGGACTATTTTCTTTACTATTGTTCTTTTTAGCCTTGAGGTTGCTCGAGACAGGCTCTCGGTTGCGTAGCTAATGGTGGATTACTCCGACACCCAATTAGGGCAAGAGACGCGCTATAGCGATCAGTACGACCCATTGTTGCTCTGCCCCATTCCTCGTGCAAAAGCACGTCAGCAGACAGAGCAGGGTGCTTTACCCTTTATGGGCACCGATATATGGACCGCGTTTGAAATTTCCTGGCTAAACCCAGATGGTCTTCCTCAGGTGGCTATTGGTGAGTTTTTCTTTCCTTGTACTAGCGAGTCTATTGTTGAGTCTAAGTCTTTTAAACTGTATCTCAATTCAGTGATTCAAACTCGTTATGAATCCATGCAAGCGTTGCAGAATGTTCTGGTGAAGGATTTGTCTGCGGCCTCAGGGTCTCAGGTTGAAATAGTCTTGTATGGGCTTTCTGAGTATGCCGGATTTAATCCTATCTCCGAGCTTGAGGGGATCTGTGTTGACCAGCAGTCAGTTGTCATTGATACCTATCAGCCTGATGCTTCTCTATTAACTGCTGATAGAGATGAGGCAATTACAGAGACGCTTTACTCTCACCTGTTAAAGACGAACTGTCCGGTAACTGATCAGCCAGATTGGGCGTCTGTTTATATCACCTATCGTGGGCCGAAAATATGCCGCGAAGGGCTTCTCAAATATATTGTCTCTTATCGCATGCACCAAGATTTTCACGAGCAGTGCATAGAGCAAATTTTTAACGATCTAATGGCGTTCTGCCAGCCTTCTGAATTGAGCGTCTATGCACGTTACATGCGTCGTGGTGGTTTGGATATTAATCCTTATCGCAGTACCACCTTTGAGCGGCCACAATCGATAAGGCAAGTTCGCCAATAAAATCTTGTCTAGAGACATTCTGTTTTCAGTCAAAAATACGTCAGACATTTACCAATAAGAGTCTGATATTTTTTAGCTATTCTTTTTGGTTATGTCGGTATGATCAATAGTCAATGTTATTTAGCCATCTAAACGGCAATAATCTCGCCGCATTAACGACTTAATATGGCTGAGAGTGATCGTGAAAGAGCAAACATCCCTACAACGTGCTACGGCAAGATTTACCAATATAGATGGTGATTTACTACAGAAAGTGTCCAATTTAGGGCCTAGCGAGCTACTTTTACTGGCAGGCTACTGCGCGGGGCTGGCAGAAACCTCTCCGGCCCAATTGAATACAGTGGGCACCCTAGCCACGGCACATGAAGCTTCTAAAGACAGTTCGCTTAAGGCTTTAATACTCTATGCATCACAAACTGGCAATGCTCAGGCAATTGCTGAAAGTTTGCAAGAGAGTCTTGACTCTAGTGGTTATAACACCGCCCTTGAATCTACTCTGGATATTAAACTTGCCAAGCTGAACGATTATGCGCTGATAGTAGTGATCGCATCCACTCACGGGGAGGGCGAACCGCCAGATGATGCCATAGACTTTTATGAAGCAGTTTTATCTAAGAAAGCCCCCAGTCTTAATGGAGTGAAACACGCTGTACTAGGCTTGGGTGATTCAAGTTATGAATTTTTTTGTCAAACAGCTAAAGATTTTGATTCGGCACTCTCAAGCTTGGGTTCTGTGCCCCTAATTGAGCGGTTGGATTGCGATGTCGATTATCAGCAGGAGGCTGTTAGTTGGATAACTCAGCTTGTCGCCGCTATTGCTGAGTTGCAACCACCTGCATTAACGACTCCGGCTCTAGCCGAAAACATTATTCAGTTCCCTTATTCTAAAGAAAAGCCTTTCTCAGCGACTGTTTCCATTATTCAGAAACTAACGGCGCCGGGATCCATTAAAGATACCTATCATCTTGAAATAGATTTAGCAGGTTCAGGGCTCAGCTATCGCCCAGGTGATGCTTTAGGCGTTTGGGCGGATAACGACCAAATTTTGGTTGGGGAGATTTTATCTCAGCTGAGTATTGACCCACAGGCTAGCGTAACCTTTAAAGAAGAAGAGTGCAGTATTGAGAACTTATTGCGTCAAAAGCTAGAAATCACGCTTCTAAACAAAGGTCTTATTAGAGAGCTAGCAACTTTAAGCGGCTCCCAGAAATTGTTCGATATTGCAGATACAGGCTACTCTGAGTACATCCGAAATCATCAGCTAATCGATGTTCTAAAGCTTGCCAATATCACCTTAGAGGCCCAGCAGTTAGTTGAAATAATAAAGCCGCTTAAGCCTCGACTTTATTCTATCTCATCGAGTATCGATGAGAACCCCGAGGAGGTTCATATCACCCTGAATCACCTAGAGAATGAGAACCAAGAAGGAATTCGTTATGGACAAGCTTCCCACTTTTTAACGCGTCAGCTCAATGAAGGCGATAAGGTTAATGTCTATGTTGATCATAATAAAAACTTCAAATTACCGACCTCAGATAAAGCCGTAATTATGATCGGACCCGGAACGGGTATTGCTCCCTTTCGCTCGTTCTTACAGCAACGAGACGGGGCACAGGCTAAAGGGCGCAATTGGTTATTTTTTGGCAACCCCAACTTTAATACTGATTTTTTGTACCAAACAGAGCTGCAAAAATACCTTAAATCGGGGCTTCTGACGCAGCTGGATGTGGCGTTTTCCCGTGATCAACAAAAGAAAATCTATGTTCAAGACAGGCTACGCCAGAACGCTGAGCAGGTTTGGCAGTGGTTAGAGCAGGGTGCTTGTTTTTATGTCTGTGGCGATATGTCTCGTATGGCTAAAGAGGTGGAGCTAGTGTTACTGCAGATCATTGAGCAGCAGGGTAATAAAACCCAAGATCAGGCAAAAGATTATTTAAAACAGCTGAAGCAACAAGCGAGATATCAAAGAGATGTTTACTAATGAGTGATACGAAAATAGTACCAACCCAATATGACGGATTCACTCATAACGACGTTGAGAGAATTAAGGTTCAGAGCGAGTATTTGCGTGGAACTATAAAAGATGGATTAGTTGACCCTGTGACAGGATCTATTTGTGATGATGATCAGGTGTTGATTAAATTTCATGGTATTTATCAGCAAGATGATCGAGATTTACGCAATGATCGACGAAAATCAAAGCTGGAACCTTTGTATTCTTTTATGATCCGTGCACGCGTGCCTGGGGGCGTAGCAAGTTCTGCTCAATATTTAGTGCTAGCCGAATTAGCAAAAAACTATTCTAATGGAAGTTTACGTTTGACCACGCGTCAGGCGTTTCAGTGGCATGGGGTGTTTAAGAGAAATCTTAAGCAAACTATAGCTGGCATAAATTCAACGTTACTCGATACGGTTGCCGCCTGCGGTGATGTAAATCGAAATGTGATGGCCACGTCTTTGCCCGAAACGTCTGAAATTCATCAAGAGATTTATCAGTGGGCGAAAAAGCTTAGCGAGCATCTATTGCCAAAGAGTAATGCTTTTCACGAAATATGGTTGGACGGGGAAAAGATAGAAACCACTGAAGAGCCTATTTACGGAAAAACTTACTTACCCCGAAAATTTAAAACGGCAATAGCAATCCCGCCCCATAATGATGTTGACGTTTACGCTAACGATTTAGGGTTTATTGCGATTATTGAGCAACATAAGCTCATTGGATTTAATGTATTGGTTGGCGGCGGGATGGGTAGTGCCCACAACGACAGTCAAACATACCCAAGGGTGGCTGATGTCATTGGTTTCTGCACCCCAGATCAATTGTTAGCGGTTGCTGAGAGTGTTGTTAGGGTTCAGCGGGATTATGGTAATCGAGAGGTTCGTAAATTAGCTCGCTTGAAGTACACCATTGATCGCCTCGGTATTGATGTATTCAAGTCTACCTTGAGTGAGTATTTGGGGTGGTCGTTAGATACGGCTAAGCCTTTTGATTTCACGGGCAATGGTGATCGCTATGGTTGGCTACAAACTGAGAACGGGAAGTGGCATTTAACCCTCTACATTCATAGTGGGCGCATCATTGATAGCCCTCATTCGACCTTGTTTTCTGGTTTGTTGGCGATTGCCAAGATTCACCAAGGTGAATTCAGAATTACCGGCAATCAGAATTTAATTATTAGCAATATCGCTCCTGAGACAAAGCAGCAGATTCAGGCTCTAATTAACAAACATGGCATCAGCTTTGGTGACAAAGAGACGCCGACACGGTTGAGTTCAGTAGCCTGTGTGGCTTTTCCAACTTGTTCTTTGGCGATGGCTGAAGCCGAGCGCTACCTGCCGGACCTAATCAGTAAAATTGAGGTAATTTTAGAGCAGTACGATTTGTTGGAGCAGCCGATTAATATTCGCATGACGGGTTGCCCAAATGGTTGCGCGAGACCATTTTTAGGTGAAATCGGTTTTGTGGGTAAAGCACCGGGCAAATACAATCTGTATTTGGGTGCTAGCTTCAAAGGTGATCGACTGAATAAGTTGTACAAAGAAAACATCAACGAGCAGCAAATTCTCGATGAGTTGGCCCCGTTACTTAAAGATTATGCTGGTCAACGCAATAAGGGCGAGTATTTTGGTGATTTTGTGATTCGCCAAGGGTACATCAGGTCGGTTGTTAATGGGTTAGATTTTCATGGATAGTAATCAAAGCTGGCTAACGAATGTAAATGAAGGCCTAGAGAAAAAAACGGCACTTGAGCGAATCGAATTTGCAGCTGAGAATTTACCTGGCAATTACTCGCTTGCATCGAGTTTTGGAGCTCAATCGGCAGTCAGTTTGCATATGATCACGCAGGTTATACCAAAGATTCCGGTGATACTCATCGATACGGGGTATTTATTTCCAGAGACGTATCAGTTTGTAGACCAGTTGGTAGAGGCCCTGGACTTAGAGATGCATGTTTACCAAAGTACAATGAGTCCCGCGTGGCAAGAGGCGCGCTATGGAAAGCTCTGGGAAAAGGATACTCGCGCTTTAAATGAATACAATCAACGTAACAAAGTAGAGCCAATGGACAGGGCCTTAAACGAGCTAGAGGTAGGCACTTGGTTTGCAGGTCTTAGGCGAGAGCAATCAAAATCACGCCATGAGTTGCCTATTATTCAAACCTTTAAAGACAGAGTAAAAGTCCATCCAATTATTGACTGGTCTAATCGAGATATTCACCAGTATCTGCAGAAGCATCGCTTGCCTTACAATCCCTTATGGGAAAAAGGTTATGTCTCAATTGGAGACAAGCACAGTACTAAACCTTTGACGTTAGGATTATCCGAAGAAGATACAAGGTTCGGTGGAACGCAGCGTGAATGTGGCTTGCACGTCGATACTCTAGGCGGATTATAAACTGTCGGATGAGTCTATATATGCCACATTTCATGCATTGGGAGTCTTGATGCTTCTGGATGAATTTCATTATTTGAAGGTAACAAATTATCCTGAAATAAATAGCCTTTATAGTCTTTTTCAGAGATATGAGGGGCAAACAATTGTATAAAGTCTTTCATGTATTTACGTAAAAAAAGATTCTTGTTAAACGCTAACCAAGTCGTACACCGGGGCAATATCTCCTTGGTAGAATAACCAATAAGATCACGGTCCGATTTAGCTTCAAATGCCATGCTGGCAATAATTCCCACGCCAAACCCACGTTTAACATAGGTCTTGATGATGTCTGCATTTCGGGCGGTAAATACAATATTTGGCTCTAGGTTCTCTGCTCGACAGCTATTGATAAAGGATGATTTTCCTTTGTCACCTACATGGTAGGTCACTATGGGATATTGGGTAATATCCGCTAACGTCGGTCTGACTAAGTCCCCTAATGGGTGATCCTGAGGGAATAATAGGATCCGATCCCATTGGTAGCAGGGTATTTTTACAATATCGGGCCCCAATTCGTCATTTCCTGATGCAATGGCGAAGTCGATACTTTGCTTGTTGAGTAATTCTATAATATGGTCGGCCGACCCCTGCTGGAGATCGATTCTCAGGTTCGGATATTGCTTATGAAAATTCAAAAATACCTGAGGTAATACATACTGGGCCTGAGTTTGGGTGGTACCAATAGTGAAGTTGCCGTGGGCCGACGGATTGATGTCGGATGTCAGGCGTTTGATGTTATTAATTTCTTGTATGACTTTTCGTGAACGATTGAGAATCTCTTCACCCAAAGCCGTTATCCCTACTAACTGTTTGCCATTGCGCTCAAATATCTTTATTTGCAATTCATCTTCTAAGAGCCGCAGTTGCTTGCTGATGCCCGGTTGAGATGTATAGATTTTTGCCGCCGCGGCAGTGATGCTTAAATTATTATCAGCGATGGCAATCAGGTATTTTAATTGATGAAGCTTCATGGCCGTATAGACGTCTAAATGAAAAGGCGTTCAATTTAACACATGAAACATTCGAACGCTATTATTTTTAGGCGGAATCTCTAAAAAAGATGATTCCCTACGGTTATAACGTAGTGCTTTTACTTATTTACGGTTAGCCGTCTAGATGTTCATAGTATAGCCTATGAAATACTATATGGTTACACCAAAGCTACTTATTAGGAAATGCCTTTTGGCCATGGAGTTCTTTGTTGCGCTTTGGGGGCATGACTCTGACCTAAATGCGTCAGTCAGAGAAAAGGTGTATTTAGTTGGTGGTGGACCTGGTGATCCCGATTTGTTGACCATTAAGGCACTTAAGTTGCTTCAAAAAGCAGACGTTGTTTTATATGACGCTTTAATTAGCCCAGAAATACTTAAGTTGGTTAATCTACAAGCGCTCTTGATTAGCGTCGGTAAGCGAGCCAACAATCACAGTAAAAAACAGCAAGAGATAAACCAGCTACTGGTTAAGTACGGCAAGCAAAAAAGGTCAGTGGTCCGCTTAAAAGGTGGCGATCCATTTATTTATGGACGCGGCGGTGAAGAGCTCCAAGCTTTGATTGCTGCCGGGGTTGACTTTGAAGTTGTACCAGGCATTACCGCAGCCTCTGGCTGTGCAAGTTATGCAGGAATTCCCCTTACTCATAGGGACTATTCCCAAACAGTCATGTTTGTTACAGCCCAGTGCAGAAATTCAGAGGAAAACCTAGACTGGGCTAGTATTTCTAGGCACAATCAGACTGTTGTTGTGTACATGGGCTTGTTAAAAAATGATGTTCTTTCCCAGCGATTAATTGCCTATGGCCGTTGTCCTGATACGCCGGTGGCTGTTGTTGAAAATGGCACAACTAGCTTGCAAAGAGTCATTACCGGTACGCTAGGGTGTCTGCCTGAAATGATTAAAGAGCATGAGATTGTATCCCCCGCGTTAATCATCATCGGGGAGGTCGTTGCACTGGCCGGCCAACTTGATTGGTATCCCAATAATCAATTGATCCAACATATTGGCAAAGCACAACCACTTTATAAACTAAGAGAGGCAGTTTAGCGTTATGACACAGATTTATGATTCTATATTAGATACCATCGGCAATACGCCAGTGGTGAAGGTCAACCGGCTTGGTCCAAAACACGTTGATTTGTACGTGAAGATTGAGTATTTCAACCCTTTAGGGTCAGTTAAAGATCGCCTTGCCTTTGCAATCATTAATGATGCGGAGCAAAAGGGCCAGCTAGAATCCGGGCAAACTGTAATAGAAGCAACCTCAGGCAATACAGGCATTGCCCTAGCCATGGTTTGTGCGGTCAAGGGCTATCCCTTTGTTGCGGTGATGACCGAAACGTTTTCGATAGAGCGGCGAAAAATCATGCGCGCCCTTGGCGCTAAGGTAGTGCTGACCCCAGCTGCTGAACGCGGAACTGGTATGGTCAGAATTGCCAAAGAACTCGCTGACAAAAACGGGTGGTTTTTAGCGCGCCAATTTGAAAATCAAGCTAACCCTGAATATCATCGCAACACTACAGCACCCGAGATATTACGTACCTTTGCGGGACAGTCTCTAGACTACTTTGTCAGTGGCTATGGCACCGGTGGAACAGTCACAGGTGTTGGTGAGGTTTTAAAAGTTGCTCGACCGAATATCAAGATTATAGCCACCGAACCAGAAGGCGCCGCCTTGCTAAGTGGTAACGACTGGCAACCGCACAAGATTCAAGGCTGGACGCCTGACTTTATACCTGATGTGATGAATCAGACTATTTGTGATGAAGTTCTCCCCGTGAGTGATACCTTGGCGAGAGACACAGCGTTGTCACTTGCACGAAACGAAGGAATTTTCTGTGGGATATCAGCCGGAGCTACCTTTGCAGCGGCTCTAAAAGTGGCTGAAACAGCAGCAGAAGGCTCTTCTATTTTAGCGATGTTGCCTGACACAGGAGAGCGTTATTTAAGCACCTTTTTGTTTGAGGGTATCGAAGAGGGCTCGGATGAGGATATTTTGGCAACCCTTAACAGCTGAAGGCTCAGGGGTAGCTCGCTGAGTTGCCTAAGGACTAGCGTATGGGGTAACCTAATGCGCCTGTATAGCAACAATGTCTCTCGCCCTTAAGGTAGGTCCTATGGCCAAATCAGATCCCTTTATCCCCTTAGCGTTCTCGGTTCAGGAAGAGCAGGCGATGGAGGCATCGGCGGCCTTATTCTACCAACAGATGTCTAAACGGCGGTCAGTCCGTGATTTTTCTGACCAGCCA
>DUBX01000043.1:94651-123416 GCA_012960115.1 Porticoccaceae bacterium | reverse complement strand
GCACGCCATATTAGCCGCTGGCTCAGCGCCGAGTGGCGCCAATATGCAACCATGGCATTTTGTTGTCGTTCAGGACCCCGCACTAAAAAAACTGATTCGTGATGCGGCAGAAATAGAAGAGAGAGAGCTCTATAACAACCGAGCGTCTGATGAATGGTTGCAAGCTTTGGCTCCCCTAGGGACAGACGCGAACAAGCCATTTTTGGAAAGAGCACCAGCTTTGATCGCGGTCTTTCTTAAAAAGGTGACGATTGACGAAACTGGCCTGAAACGCAAAAATTATTACCCTTCTGAATCGGTAGGTATTGCCACAGGTGTATTAATTACAGCTTTGCATCAGGCCGGTTTGGGTACACTGACTCATACACCTAGTCCGATGAAGTTTCTAGCTAAAATTCTGGACCGGCCCACCCATGAGAGGGCCTTTTTATTGTTGGTGGTGGGTTACCCCGCTGAGGGCGCGTTAGTGCCCGATATTGAGCGCTTTTCGCTGAGTGAAATTTCTACATTTATGTAGAGAGGCACTCGTTAGGTCGATTAGAGCAGACATCGCCGAGGAAGGTTGTACCTTTAGCTTCTATTTATATTACCTTTATCTTCCATTTCTTGAGCGTAGTCAGTGTTAGTTTTACGCAGATCATCGTCGGCCGGCAATGGTTGGCCGGTATATGCATGCAAAAAGGCTTCACATAAAAGTTCGCTGTTAGTCGCGTGCCGGAGATTACTGACCTGGCGGCGTGTGCGCTCGTCGGTCAATATTTTCAATACACTGAAGGGAATAGACACAGTAATCTTTTTGACTTTGTCTTTCTTTTCGCCATGTTCAATGTAGGGATGGATGAAATCACCGTTCCACGTCTTAGCCATGTATACCTCAACCTTATTCGTTTTAGTTATTGTAGCTTAGTTTAGCCATCTATACATCTTGACTTGTAAAACTTAGGCGCTAAAATACTTTGGACATTTAGACGTCTACACGTCTTTTTTGAGTAAAGCTAACAACAATAGATTAATTAGAGGGAATCTCTATGACAAGCAACAAGGCCACCTTATCCGTTAGAGCAGGAATTGACTCCGATAGCCAGTACGGGAGTGTCACGCCGCCCCTGTACCTATCGAGTAATTTTACGTTTGAAGATTTCGCTAAGCCAAGAAAATATGATTACTCTCGGTCAGGGAACCCGACGCGTGACATGCTGGGAAAAGCTTTGGCAGAATTAGAGAACGGCTATGATGGTGTAATCACGTCCAGCGGTATGTCAGCGGTTTACTTGGTGACACATCTGCTTAGCAAGGGGGACCTCATAGTGGCGCCTCATGATTGTTATGGCGGTAGCTATAGATTGTTTAGTTCGTTAAAAGATAAGGGTATTTTCGACGTTGTTTTTGTCGATCAGGGCGACCCTGTAGCTCTTACGACTGCCCTCGCATTAAAGCCGAGATTGCTCTGGATAGAAACCCCCAGCAATCCTTTATTGAGAGTCGTGGATATCGCTAAAATATGTCAGCAGGCGGGCAGTGATGTTATTAAGGTCACCGATAACACTTTCCTCTCTCCAATACTTCAGCAGCCCCTAGACTTGGGCGCCGATATTGTTGTTCATTCAACCACTAAATATATTAATGGCCACAGCGATGTCGTCGGTGGGGCAGTTATTGCTAAAACCAAAACTCTACACGAACAGTTGGCTTGGTGGGCGAATTGCACAGGCATTACGGGGTCTCCCTTTGATAGCTTCATTACCACTCGAGGCTTGAGAACACTCGGCGTTAGAATTCGACAGCATGTCGAGAACGCTGAACAGGTAGTTGATTATCTCAATCAACACCCGCTGATAGAAAGGGTTTTTTATCCAGGGCTTAAAGATCACCCAACGCATGATATCGCAGCAAAACAACAAAATGGCTTTGGCGCCATGTTCTCGTTTTGCTTAAATCTAGATAAATCTTGCCTGAAAGCCTTTGTTAATAACCTTGAATATTTCTCTTTGGCCGAGTCATTAGGTGGCGTTGAGAGTCTCATATGCCATCCTGCAACGATGACACACGCTGCAATGAGTCTAGAGGCGCTTAAAAAAGCAGGGGTGGGCGCGAATCTATTGCGTCTGTCGGTTGGTATAGAGGATGTTAACGATCTAATCAAAGATCTTGATAATGCTTTACAACAAAGTCGGTTAGAAAGTGTGGCGGGTGCTCAAGTGAAGGCTCTAACTACAGATTCACAACCCAGTTCGCACGATAGTCCAGCTGACTCAAAGGCCTTAGGCGAGGCCTGTCTTTAGATATTCTGCCAGCAGTTGCAAGGCTTCATTTTTGCGATGGCTACCCGTAAAAAGAAGGCTAATACCGACATCGCCTAGCTCGGGAAAGCGAGGCGATGGGCGTAGTATTTTTAAATTATCTGGGACGGTGCTTTTTGCTAGCACAGTGACACCGAGTCCTTCTTGAATAGCGTATTGAATGCCGGTTAGATCTGGATTGGTGTAGACGATTTGCCAGGGCTGTTTAGACTTATCGAGCATTCTGATAGCTCTGTTCCGATAAATGCAACCTTGAGATGCGACTATCAAGGGTACTACCGACACCTTCTGAGATGTCATGTCCGAGCCAGCTACCCACACCAGAGGGTCTGTTTTAACTAAAGCCGAGTCTTTCGCGTTGGGGTCATCTTGCAGCGCCAGTATCAAATCGTGACTGGCTTTGCCAGTCTTGGTTAACAGATTCTTGCTCAGTTCGCAGTTCACCTCTAGGGTGACATTAGGGTATGCCTTTGCAAAGCGGCTTACTATTTTGGGCAATAACACGGTGGCAAATTCACTGGGGATGCCGAGCCGTATCCTGCCTGTGACCGCACTTTTAGAAAACTCACTGACGGCCAAGTCGTTGAGCGAGAGTATTTGATTGGCGTACTCATAAAGTCTATCTCCGGCTTCAGATAAGTCCATGTTTTTACCGTTTCGAACCAGCAAGGTTTCATCAACAAGCTCCTCAAGCCGCTGCATTTGCAGGGTTATGGCAGGTTGTGATCGGCCTAATAACTCACCTGCCTTGGTTATGCTGTTGAGTTGGGCTACGGATACAAATGATCGCAGTAAGTCCATGGGTAGATTCTTCATATTTGACCCTATGTGCTCATTAAGTATTTATATTATAAATAATAGCATTATAAGTATTAATTTAACATATTGGCGTTAGAGCCTTATTATGAAGACTAATCAATAAGTCATCTGCACTAAGGGCTAAAATCTCTATGTCTAAAGCACCTGACGTCAAGCACACTAAATTTTACGATTACCACGTTGAAGCGGGCGGCAAAATGGTGCCCTTTGCTGGGTATCTAATGCCTGTGCAGTACGCTGGCGGGATTATGCAAGAGCACCTTCATACCCGAGACAAAGCTGGACTATTTGATGTATCTCACATGGGCCAGGTGGTTGTCGACGGAGAGGGTGCGGCGGCGGCTTTAGAGAGACTTGTACCTGTCGATTTGGAAGCCTTGGCGATCGGACAGCAGACCTATGCTACGTTCACGTCAGAAACCGGTGGCATTCTAGACGATTTAATAATTACTCGATGGTCAGAGCATTGTTTCTTTTTGGTCGTCAACGCTGCCTGTAAAGAGCAAGACATCAAGCATCTTAGGAAGCACCTAGGCGATCTAGAGATTACTTACCTAAGTGGGCAAAGTTTATTGGCCCTTCAGGGGCCAAAAGCAAAAGATATTATCGGTGAATTAACCCCTGCGGCCAATGACCTTTTATTTATGAATGGCTGTCACACGACTATTGGTGGCATTGAGTGTTATGTGACTCGTTCAGGCTATACCGGTGAAGATGGCTTTGAAATCTCGCTCAAAGATGAAAATGCGCTGGCGCTTGCTGACCAGCTATTGGCGTATGACGACGTTCAATGGATCGGCCTTGGGGCCCGTGACTCATTGCGGCTGGAGGCCGGATTGTGTCTGTATGGACATGATATGAACGTTAGTAAATCACCTATAGAGGCAGGGCTGAACTGGAGTGTTAGTCGGTCCCGACGAGAGGGCGGCTCCAAGCCAGGAGGTTTCTTGGGGTCTGACCAAATACTGAAGCATCTAGCGGATGGGGTTGCTAAGAAAAGGGTTGGATTTTTGATCGAGGGCCGTGCCCCTGTGCGTGAAGGTGCTGAAATTGTTGACTCTCAGGGCAATATTGTTGGGGTTATCACCAGTGGCGGGTTTGGTCCGACCTTGCAGATACCTATTGCCATGGGTTATGTGGATGCCGAGTTTTGTGCGGAGGGCACCACGTTAGACGCCCTAGTGCGCGGTAAAAATAGGCCAATGACTGTGGTAAAAATGCCAATGGTTCCTCAGCGCTATTTTCGAGGCTAATAAACACTAATAGGAGTCCATTATGGGCGAAACAGTCTACACAAAAGATCATGAGTGGTTAGTTATTGTCGATGGGGTTGCGACTATCGGCGTTACTGAATTTGCTCAAGAGCAGCTTGGCGATGTTGTTTTTGTCGAGTTACCTGAAATTGGCGCCTTACTTACTGAAGGGGATGAAGTTGCGGTGATTGAGTCGGTAAAAGCCGCAGGAGAGATTAATGCACCTATTAACGGGACAGTGGTGGCGGTCAACGAAACCTTGGTTGATGAGCCTGAGTTACTTAATAGTTCACCCGAAGAGGGTGGATGGATGTTTAAGGTAACCTTAGATGAAGACTACGATATTTCTGAATTTATGAATAAAGCAGAGTACCAAGACTATATTGCTGTAAACGCTTAAATCTGAAGCTTAACTGGAGACATCTTGATGTTGAAGAAGACAAGAACACTTGCCGATTTGCAAAATTCTGCCGAATTTATTGCACGTCATGTGGGTCCCTCAGATAAAGACCAGCAGGCGATGCTCAAGGCGCTGGGTTGTAATAGTTTAGAGCAGTTGACCACGGAAGTGGTTCCAGCCGCTATTACAATGACCGAGCGTTTAGATATTGTTGATGGTTGCACAGAAGCCAAAGCGCTCGCTGAGTTACGTGAGATTGCCAACCATAATAAGGTTTTTCGAAGTTTTATTGGTCAAGGATATTACGGCACTATTACGCCTAATGTCATTCAGAGAAATATACTAGAAAACCCAGCTTGGTATACCGCCTATACGCCATATCAACCCGAGATCTCCCAAGGGCGACTAGAAGCACTGATTAATTTCCAAACTATGATTACCGACCTCACTGGTATGGAAATGTCTAACGCATCAATGTTGGATGAGGGTACTGCCGCAGCCGAGGCGATGGCTTTGTGTCAGCGTATGTCAAAATCAAAATCAATGCGTTTTTTCGTTGACGAGGACTGCTTCCCGCAGACCATTGAAATCATTAAAACTCGCGCTGAACCGGTAGGTATTGAGGTCCAAATAGGTAATCCAGATGAGTTTTCAGGAGAGGCCTTTGGTATCTTACTGCAGTATCCAGGGGCCAGCGGAGAAGTCCGTAATCATCGGGATATTATTGCCAAAGTTCAAGATCAGCGCGGTTTGGTTGTTATGGCTGCTGATATTCTTAGCTTGGTACTGCTCGAATCACCGGGGTCTTTGGGGGCGGATGTCGCGATCGGTTCAAGCCAAAGATTTGGGGTGCCACTAGGCTTTGGTGGACCTCATGCTGGGTATATGGCTACCCGTGCAGCATATAAGCGTAACCTGCCGGGCCGTTTAGTCGGGCTATCAAAGGATTCTAGCGGGGCGCCAGCCTATCGTTTGGCACTGCAGACGCGAGAGCAACATATTCGGCGAGAGAAGGCCACATCCAACATTTGTACAGCGCAGGTTCTGCTAGCTGTTATTGCTAGCATGTATGCTGTTTATCACGGTCCTCAGGGTTTACAGAGAATTGCTCAAAGAGTACATCTTTTGACTTCAGTCTTGGCTAGCGGGTTAGAGCAACAAGGTATAAAACCAGTAAACACCAGCTGGTTTGATACCCTCACTTTACGGTTGGGTGAGCGTACTCAGTCAGTCGTAAAATCAGCTCAAGAGCAAGAGATCAACCTGCGTTTGGTTGACGAGCACACCGTGGGTATTTCCTTAGATGAAACGACTGAAATTGATGACGTTATAGCGTTGTGGGGTATTTTACTGGGCGACCATGATTTGAATGCCGATACGCTGGCGACAGAAATATCAGAAGCACTGCCCGGTGATTTAATAAGAACCGATAACTTTTTGAGCCACCCTACATTTAGTGATTATCATTCTGAAACCGAGATGCTACGGTATTTACGCAAGCTGTCAGATAAAGATATCGCCCTGGATCGAGCGATGATTCCACTGGGTTCTTGTACCATGAAGCTTAACGCGACAGCCGAAATGCTACCCATAACCTGGCCTGAATTTTCTAATATGCATCCTTTTGCGCCGGATGCGCAGACAGTTGGGTATCAAATAATGATTGAGCAGCTAGAGAGCATGCTGTGTGCAGCCACCGGCTATGATGCCATGTCACTGCAGCCTAATGCTGGATCTCAAGGTGAGTATGCAGGCTTGCTGGCGATTAGAGGCTATCATGAGAGTCGTGGTGACAGTCACCGAACGGTTTGTCTGATTCCTAGTTCTGCTCATGGCACTAACCCTGCGTCGGCACAAATGTGTGGCATGTCGGTCGTTGTTGTGAAGTGTGATGATCAGGGTAATGTCGATATTGAAGACTTAAAGGGCAAAGCCACACTGCACGCCGAAAAACTTGCGGCGATTATGGTGACCTATCCTTCTACTCATGGGGTATTTGAGGAAAAAATCACGGATATTTGCGATATTGTTCATCAGTATGGTGGTCAGGTTTATATCGATGGTGCCAACCTAAATGCCATGGTGGGCGTTTGCCAGCCAGGCAAGTTCGGGGGCGATGTGTCGCACCTTAATCTACATAAAACTTTCTGCATCCCTCATGGTGGGGGTGGCCCAGGTGTTGGGCCTATTGGTGTGGGCAAACATTTATCCCCATTTTTACCAAGAGAATCTAACGATGGTGATCGTGGAGGCGCACAGATATCTGCAGCTCCATTTGGCAGTGCGAGCATACTGCCAATCACTTGGATGTATATTCGTATGATGGGCAGAGTAGGCCTTAAACATGCCACTGAGGTCGCAATTTTAAACGCCAATTACGTTGCCAAGCGTCTCCAGGGGCACTATGAGGTGCTTTATACAGGCGCTAACGGCAGGGTAGCTCATGAGTGTATTTTAGATGTTCGACCGATTAAGGATGATATTGGTATTAGTGTCGATGATATTGCTAAACGGCTAATTGACTTTGGTTTTCATGCGCCCACCATGTCATTCCCCGTTGCCGGAACCTTAATGATTGAACCAACAGAGAGTGAATCCCAAGCGGAGCTAGACCGTTTTTGTGATGCAATGATTGCTATAAGAGCCGAGATAGATCAGGTCGCGAGTGACGAATTCAGTTTTGATGACAATCCTCTGGTTGGCGCTCCTCACACAGCCGCTGTTGTGAGTCATGATGATTGGCCGCGATCTTATACTCGCAGCCAAGCGGCCTACCCACTGGACTCATTGCGAGCAAACAAATATTGGCCGCCGGTAGGACGACTTGATCATGTTTATGGCGATCGCAACCTGGTTTGTTCCTGTCCATCGATAGCAGACTACGAATAGCATGCCTGTAATTGTCGGTTTTTAATAAAGATTGTGAATACATTTTTAAAGATTGTGAAAGTTCGGCCCTCTCAAAGATCCTTCAGACTTAAACTATCAGTGCCACTAAGCACGTGAGGTTTACATGCTCTATAATAAACTTTTATGTATCTACTTCGAAGAAGTCAAGGTCACAATTGTTCTTTCAAATTCTTATGGAAGTTAACAATAGACTCTTCAAACAACCCAAAAGTCAGTTCAAAATCTGTTCCTGCGTTGATCGATTCTTGAATCCTGCAGGCTGCGTCTCGATCCTCATCAAGACCTGCGCCCTTGACAAAAACAGCGTCGTTTTTCGCTTCCTTTAAACTAGTGGTCGAGCCGTCTGTACGCTTATTGGTCACTCGATAGGTCAGCAGACGGGTACTGGTTGGTGTGATTGGTTCAAAAATAGTGATGGTAGAATGTTTGGACAATATCGAGACACTTACATTTGGGAACAGCTGATATACCGACGTTACCATGCCATCGATTGTTCGTTTACTGCGTTCAATGTCTCGCAGCTCGTTGATTCGCCTAAAGGGAAAAGTAATTCGAGAATGCATACCAAACTTCTCGACTACATTGATATTGTCGAGCCCGTATGGGTAGAACGTTTTTTTATGCAGTCCTTTAATATGGTATCCCTCCATCGTGGTTTCAGCTAACAGTTTCCAGTTTGCTTCATCGTGTAATACTTCTTCCTCCAGAAACTGCTGATCTTGGCTAAATAAGTCAGGAAATTCATCTAAGGAACCCACAAGAATTGGTGCTTTCTGATTAACATAAACAAGCCCGCCTTTTTCGCCCGCGCCTACTTGGACAAGCCCATGCGTGTCTAATTCAACACTGGGAAAGCCATTTTTTCCTGGGATATTTTTATGGCATCCATCCAGAGAGTAAGCCCACGCGTGGTAGGGACAAACGAATGCCCGCTTGCAGCCATTACCTTTTGCAACAGCCATACCTCGGTGCCTGCACGCATTGATAAAGGCACGAACCGTACCGTCATTTCCGCGCACCACTAGAATAGGAGTGCCCGCGGCGGTTCTAGCAACGTAACTCCCATTTTTCGGGAGCATCGCGGACGGGCAAAACGGAACCGGCGCTCTCCTGATAAGAGCTAATTCTGCATTAAAGCGTTCTTCAGTCAGATAATTAGAAGAAGGCTCGCGCCACACCTCATCACCGAGATCTGTAGTTTTATTGTCAATGTGACTTAAAATGCGATCTATGAGTTCGTCGGTGTGCAGTAGCTTAATCTTAATTCTCCATATGTTAGAAAGCAGATTACAGGGGAAATGAAAATAGGCGGTCGGCAGAGCGGGAAATTAAACCCGGTGAGCACGATACACAAACATTAAACATTAAACATTAAACATTAAACATTAAACATTACACATTACACATTACACATTACACATTACACATTACACATTACACATTACACATTACACATTTATCATTTATTGTTCTGATTGTAATGTTGCACATATTAAATTTCAACCTCTATTTGTAATATTGATCGCAGCGTTAGTCATGAGCAAACAGGTCCACTCCGAGACCAAATCACAAGGACACCCTGATTTGTTGAGCTATCGACTAACACTAACTCCCTGTAAACTGTCGGCTTTCACCGATTTAATCGAAACATTGGAAAAAATATAATGATAGAAGTAAATGCTAAAAGCTTATTGCTTGACGTCTTAAGGTCAACAAATTCAACCGCATGGCCGGCGAAAAAGCTAATCGAGGTTGCCGACATGTTTAGCATCAAAGAAAGTGCTGTAAGAGTTACGCTCTCACGTCTCGTTTCTCGCGGTCTTATTGAAACCAGCGAACATGGCTCGTATTTAATGAAACGTTCGTACGACCCTGTACGAAACTGGATTGATAGTTGGAAAAAGGGCGAAGAAAGGATAAGCGACTGGAACGGCTATTGGCTCTGTATTTACCCGCCGGCAAAGATAAGAAAAAAGGACAGACTGAAGCTGGATAAGGCAGCACACCGATTAGGATTTAGATCTGTTCAGGATCGGATGTGGGCTCGGCCAGACAACCTCACTATGCCTCTCGAAAGAATGAACGAACTTCTAGAGGCGATGTCAGGGGTATCCAATCTAGTATATGCCACTGTGGTAAAACTTCATGCTGATGACCAGGATCTCATGTTAGAACGATTATGGAATCGATCAGATTTGGAAAAAGAGTATCGGCAATGCGCTAAACGTCTAAAGCGCTGCATGTTGCAGAAAAAAAATCTGCACAGATTGGCGGCGCTAAAGGAGTCCATTCTGGTAGGAGGGCAAGCTATCCGCCTTTTGGCCTTGGACCCATTGCTACCTGGATGCATGATCGACAAAAATCTCCGTGTTGAACTAAATACAACGACCCACAATTATAATGACATGTATCATGAATCGTGGAAGGTTTTTCTCGACAGCGAATCTATAGAGCGCGTTCCTATAAACTTAAATATTGAAGCAATGAGCAGTCACTCTTTGGATGCCCCCCAATAATTTTTAGCAGGAGGCAGAATGCCAACTATAGGGGTGACTATAGCGGTCACGCACCTTAACACGATGCCAAAGCGGAGGGGACCGCTGTAAAGCTGGCCGTATTGACCGCCCAATGTTATGTTTCAGAAAGGAATCTAGTGCATGATAATATTTTACGGAGTGCTAGCTGCGTCAGGCATTGCATTTCCCTATTGCGTGTTCCTTCCTTGGGTAGCCACTCACGGTCAAAATATTGATCTTCTCTTACAATCTATCACCGGCAACAATATCAGCCTAATCGCTTGGCTAAATGTTGTTATATCTGCTCTAACTTTCATTGGTTTTATATTTTACGAAGATTACAAGTCTAAAATTAAATACAACTGGGTTACAATCTCTGTAACACTTACTGTTGTTGTATCTTTTGGTTAAACTTTTTCAAATTAATTAAGCTAATGTCTCTTGTTGGCACTGAGATGACCCCGAACCTCAACTAACCTCATGTATGTTTCATGTATGTTTCATGGCTGCTATTTGTCCCAAACCAGACACCACCTTCTTCTACTGATATTGCTAGCAATATCAGTAGAAGAAGGTGGTGTGTTGAGTCCTCCCAGCTGACAATAATGAGCATTGAAGCCAAGCTGCAGATAATTAAATGATAGTAGTTGCGACTTTTTCCTATTTGCATTCGCATAGTCTAGCATTCTGATTGTTACACAGCTAATAATATTGATAGGAACCTATCTTGATTGCTTTTGGCCGTCTATTTGTGTACAGTTGCCCGCGCTCGAATTGACCCTGAACCCCTTTGGTTGTTGGTTATTGCGGTTTTTTTTGATTTTATAGTTCAAGCTGATTTTGGTGGTAATAAGACGAGCACGCCGGTGCTCCTATTGATGTTTGATCAGTAGATAATCGGTAACAGTTTACGGTGAGGTGTCCGAGTGGCTGAAGGAGCACGCCTGGAAAGTGTGTAAGCGTTAATAGCGTTTCGAGGGTTCGAATCCCTCTCTCACCGCCATACAAGATTGCTGAAACCCTTGCAAATGCTGGGGTTTTTTCGTTTTTGATGTAGGGTAATTAGATAGAGTTACAGTTGTAATCAAAAAAGTACTCCTAAGCACAGCCCCCTCCCTAGAGCGACTAGTTCTGATATCTATATGGGCGATGCAAAAAAAGCAGAACCTTTAAGATTCCACCTATGTAGCTTATTGTCGACTCTAGGACTTTGAGTGGTTAATTGCTTATCTGAAGATTTTTGTCCAAACTTTAAACAAGAAATTATCTGATATACATAGTCAAAGGAGTCATTCTGATGAAAGACCCACTAACTGAAGGATTGAAAGAAGCAGGGGAGATGTTAAAAAAAGTTTACACAGACTTTATGAAAATCTACGAGAGTGAAGATAAGTCTGAAGATAAGTCTGAAGAAGTGGAAGACAGCAAAGAAGAAAGTTAGCATCGGATTCCACCTATGCAAATTGTTGTCGCCTCTAGGGCTATAACTTAGCCACTAAAGTGTCGGTAAGTCAGTGCTATTGCGACTATCACTCCGCAAACTGAAACTCTAGTAGTACAATCTGAGGGTGGTAAAATCTGAAATTTAAAGTGTATATGTAACCAAATACCATAATAGTAGGAACATAGAATATGTACCAAAACATAAAAAATTATTATTTGGCGTCGGTAGTTATTTTGGCTAGTGCCATTTGTGTTGCTGGTGCAGACGGTTACTGGCAGTCTATCTGTTTCAGAAATTTCTGCTGGGCAAAGTACTGATTTAACGGTTTCCTATACTGCAGTTGATGCCGATGAAAATACAACGTTAACTTAAGGGTTAGGGTTAAGGCTGCATTACGATAGCTCAGTGTTAAGCTTGGGCGATTATCAAGAGTGATTATTTACAGGATCGCAGACATTTCAAATTAAAGACGATACAAGTGATGCGGACAATGACCCTAAGACCGATAAGTATTGGCTTACACCTTGGGCTAATACTGGTGGCTCTGGCTCTGGCTGGCCCGCTGACGGAAATATGGGGGAGCCACTAGCTCAATCAGTGAACCTCTATATCGTCCCATTGACAGCGATCAGTGGGTTTAACGGCAGTACGCTGAACTTCTCATACTCTTCAGTCTCGGCTGGGTTCACTTTTTCTGGGAATTCCGTAACGATAAATAAAATTCCCGGAACTGTGTCGACGCTGTCTAACTTGACCGCCACTCATTCCACCACGACTGATGTCCCGTTGACGCCAACGTTTGACTCGGACGTGACCAGCTATTTTGGATCTGTTGCCTACCCCGTTAGTTCCATTTTATTGGTACCAACAAAGACTGACGTTTTCTCATACGGTGTGTTTGTGGTTATTGGTTTGATTTCAGTGGCTTGGCTGTTGCCGGAAACCAAGGGTAAATCCCAGTCTGACTCTATTTCCCGCCAATGGCCTTTTTTCTGTAGTGCTTTTCCATTCCATCAAGAAAGTTACGAAGCACTTGATCCAGGCACTCTCGATAGTTTTTATGGTCAGGGCGTCGAAATAGGGCGCTCAATTCATGCTTACTTAAGGTGAACTCGTTCAATTTAAGTATCGCAATTAAATCATCTGCCTGCAGACTTAGAGCGATTTTTAGCTTCCGTAGCACACTGTTATTATTCAGGAAAGTTTCAGGATCAGGTATGCCATCATCTTTAGAGCCTCTATTCTTTATGATCAGCCCATTTAGAAAGCGAGCCAGATTTTCATCTTCACACAAAACAAACTCAGGCGTTCCTTCGCGCGCCAACCAAGTAGCCAGCTCAGGCTTATTACCTTGATGCCCACCGAGCTTAAATATAGAAAGCATTAGCTGATCGCTAAAATCAAAAATATAACGCACGCGGCGTAAGATGTCATTATTGTCGATAACTATTCCTCCTTTGCTTGCGGTTTTTCACCGGGCTCAATGGCTTTCGCTGTAATCTCCACATAAAGGGTCATAATGTTCTTTTCGACAAACTCATCGATATTTTTCGTTAGCGATGATAGGTGCACCTCAACAGCAGTCTCTTCAGATTGCCCAAACTTACAATCGAAGCCCCAATATATAGCACCAATAGGTAGGGGGTTTTTGCGTTCTTTTTTAAGGTACTTTCTGATGTCGTGTTTTACCGAGTCCACGACGCGAGGCACTTTGATTTTGGGGTGGTCTAACATAAAGGTCTTTTTCATTGGGATCCTATTAGGGTGGACAGCCACTGTATGCGGAAGAGTTTCTAATGGGGGGCAGTGTAATGTTTATAGGAGGATTCTACCATTACTTAACACGAAGCTTGTCGATATAAGCCTGGTAGCCGCGCATGCCTTAAGTAGCTGATCAGGGGGCCTCTTCACCACCGTATAATTAAATTCAAGTAACTATACAGCATCTCTGCGTTTGGTTTTTATGGGCAGTGACCGCTGTTATGTGGTTGTTATTATTGCTGTATTTCTCTAGATAGTACTCAGCAACCTGTTCAAAACAGCGATTATCTATTCACTTGTTATGCGAATTAACCACAAAATATGGATAGACATGCTAGTGTTATAGAGACGTTACTGATTTAGCCATTTTAAATCATGTGCGTTCTATTAATGTTTAATATAAGGGGTAATGAATGAGAAGGTTAAAATTAACATTTATGGTAATCATTATGAGTATTAGCACTTTTGGTTTTGCTGATAATCATGCGGCTGCGAGTGAGGCTGAAGTATTAAAGGCTTTATCAGCCTATATGGATGCACGAAATACTAGAGACTTTAAAACCGTTATCGCTATGTCTAGTAAAGTAGGAACCTTAGACACTAATTCTGACGGTAGTTTCCACAAGCCACAGGCCAAGCAAACTATTGAGGGCTGGGAAAAGAGTGGTGATGCGATCACTCAGTATTACTATCCAGAGACAACCGCTATTACGGATGATGTGGTGCATGTACGGTTTTACTCAGAAGGTATGGTCGGCAACGATGGGAAAATGAGTGATTACAGAACAAGGGTAACCATGAATTGGATTAAAGAGGGCGGTAATTGGGTATTAAGCAGTGCTCATTATTCTCCAGCTAGTTATGGTGGCGTCCACAAAACACAAGCTTCGGACTTTGAGGATTAATTATGAAAAATATACTTATTGTATTGTCATTACTTAGCACTAGCTTTTTTGCTTTAAGTGCTCATCACGAAGAAAGCGAGACAGCGACAAAGGTGCACGAGAATAACTTTGCATATTTGTCGTCTTACACCATGCCTGCAGGATCAAATGCTGACCGAATGGCAGATAGTCTGAAAAAGAATGTTGATTCTCTCGAAAAAGGCGGATACAACGCTTGTGGGTTGTTGCGTCATCAGTTTGGTGGAGATCGCGCGTTTTATTCCTACTGTTTTTTCGATAGTTGGGAGCAATTTGCTGAGATTAATGACAGTAACGAGCCAGCTGCTAGAGCATCTAGACAGCTTTACGGGGATCATAGTGACAATTTAGTGGCTGTTTCTGAAAAAAATCTGACCAAAATGACCCCTTATGTTCTTATGGCGTCCTATACCTTTGGCCCTTATCTAACTGATAACGAGAAAAGAGCCAACGCTAAAGTTTTGTTTGGTGCATATGATACTGCTTTTGGTGGTTGCAACATGATGGAGCATTTCTGGGGGCCAGAACAGGCTTGGTACTTCGTCTGTGGTTATGACAGTTACGCCGATTTTGCCAACAAGGTTAAAGCTATCGGTGATATCCATGAAAATGAATTGGCTGACATGAAACTTGATGTTCTAGAGCATTCAGATGACTTGATGATTCGAGTTAAGTAGATGCCGTAGCCTAAAAGCCCTCTGCTATAGAGGACTTTTTTATTTATCTGCCATGGCTGATTTGTTGGGTGGAAAAACGAAAATACATGTGTTGTAGTGTCAGAAGGTTCTGCCTTAGCCTCACCATAGGTTTAGGTTATCAGTAGTTAATTGGGAGACAGAATTTGATTAAGCCGGTTTGTTTAGTAATAGGTGCTGGAGCGGGGATTGGCGGCAATGTAGCGAAACGTTTCGCAAAAGAGGGCTACCATACGGTTCTTTGTCGTCGCAGCGATGAAGATGGCCTGCATAAAATGGTGGCCCAGATTGAGGCCGATGGTGGCTCGGCTTCAGGTTTTTTGCTCAATGCCGTGGAGCCTGACCGCTTAGAGGAGTGCATCGCAGATGTTGAATCTAACATAGGCCCTATTGATGCTGTCGTGTTTAATCTAGGGGCCCAGATTGGTGACAGATCTTTGGCCAATACCAGTTATAAAGCTTTTGAAAATGGCTGGCGCATGGCTACTTTTGCTTTATTCCGAACAGCATCTGCCGTTACTCCACGGATGGAGGAAAGAGGGCGGGGTACGATTTTAGTAACCTCGTCTACGTCCGCTGTGCGAGGTAATGCTGGGCAACATTCTCATGGCGCTGCAATGGGTGGTCGACGTATGTTATGCCAATCGCTCAATGCTGAGTTCGCGCCCAAAGGGATTCATGTTGCCCATATAGTCATTGATGGCGCAGTAGATGCACCTGACACACTAGGTAAGATGCTTGGTGAAGAAAAATTTCAGGCCCTTAGGGAATCAAAAGGCATGGAGCATGACGGATTAATGTTGCCTGAGCGAATTGCGGATACCTACTATCACATTCATCAACAACATAGATCTGTATGGACCCATGAAATGGACTTGCGTTCATTTTCAGATCGAGCTTGGTGGAATCATTAAGAGATATGTTAAGTTAATTGTTCTAGGTCGTCTCCATGCGAAAAAGCCTCCTAATGGGAGGCTTTTTTATTTATCTGCCATGAGGGCCTAGTCTACATTTTTGGCAGCGCCGGCTTGTGGCGATTTTCCACCGCGCAACATCTTGTACCAGTCCCGAAAAGGCCCAACAGTATTTTGCCAGTATGTACGATACTCTGACTGCGTATTTGGGCCAATACCCCAGGGTGTATACTCATCTTTTGCAGGCACGTACAGGGTCCCAAACAATCTATCCCAAATACTGGTTACGGCGGCGAAGTTCTTATTCCAATGCTGTTGCAGATAGCTGTGATGAACATGATGCATTGCCGGGCTATGCAACCATAAAGAAAGCGAGCGAGGATAATTAAATTGGACATGATAGTGACGAAAAGACCCATTGAAGCCAAATACTAGAGCGAAGAAACCAATATTAAAGAGTGTTGCGGCGACAATTCCGCCGTTAAATAACCATGCAAAGAGCCCTCCGGCGAGGCCATAACTAAACGCGCCGCCCGCCGCCCAAATAGGACCAACTAAAAAATGCTCTCGATATCGAGTCAGCGGTGTTAGCACCTCCGCCGAGTGATGAACCTTATGCAGAGCCCAGAGGGCAGGCATCCTGTGCATGGTGTAGTGAATCAGAAAGAAGACAAAATCGTAGGATAGTAAGGTCACTAAGCTGTACAACAACATCCACCAGTAGTTAACGGCTATTGCAGGCGTTGCACCTAATGTCCATTGCAGAAAATCAATGACGGCAGACTCTGTACTGGGGCCTACTGTTGCCAGCAAGCCAACGACCCACAATGGGCGCAATATGCGCTCGGTCACCCATAACCAGATATCTACTCGAGCAGAGACATGGGTATAAATATCTTTAGGGAGTAAAAATTGCAGTAAATGAGCTTTTCTTTCTCGCCCGTCAGCATCCCTTGATCCGTGCCCATCTCTAATGAGCCAGATAGACAAAGCGATGACCAAGGTTACAAGAACAAACTGCCAATGTAGATCTCTGGGGAGATTGGCGGCAACGGCGTCCCATATGAGATGGCTGGCGATTTGGACAGTCTCGGTCAATGGACCGGTAAGATCCTCAGCACCTGTGGTGAGGATTGGGTCGATTTTAGTTGTTGCCGTTGTTACTGCCATCAATCACAGGACCTTTGTTGGACGAGTGTTAAGCGGGGTCTTATTTTTGCCGTTTTTCCCAGTCTTTGTTCGTGTAGACCGCCATTGCTACAGGCTGTTGAATATTGCCTTTGATTAAATCGGCTCCCCGTTCTGCCACCATCATGGTGGGTGCATTTAAATTACCATTAGGAATAGTAGGAAATATCGAAGAGTCGATAACCCTAATATTTGAGAGCCCGTGCACTCTAAGCTCTGGGTCTACAACCGCCATAGCATCAATGCCCATTTTGCATGTACAAGAAGGGTGGTAGGCGCTATCAACGGCCTCTCGGATAAAGGCATCGATTTGCTCATCGCTTTGCACGTCGTCTGTAGGTTGGATAACCTCGCCACGAAAAATGTCCATTGCAGGTTGGCGCATGATTTCTCGCGTTAGATGCACGCAGTCGCGAAAGCCTTGCTTGTCCTCTTCTGTCGCTAAATAGTTAAATTGTATTTCAGGATGCTGTTTAACATCCCTCGAAACCACCCGCACATGACCTCGACTAGTCGGTTTATTGTGTCCCACATGGACTTGAAATCCGTGCCCTTTAAAGGCAACGGTGCCATCGTAACTAATAGCTCCCGGCAAGAAATGATACTGTATGTCTGGCCATTGGACACCGGCTTTAGATCGAATAAAGGCGCATGATTCAAAATGATTAGTGCGCCCTAAACCTGTTTTAAACAACAACCATCTCGCACCAATTAGGGCCTTTTTAAATAAACCTAACTCACTATTGAGGGTAATAGGCTGTTTACAGCGATATTGAAAATTAAACTCCAAATGATCTTGCAGATTCTCTCCAACCCCAGGTAATTCATGGACCAGATCTATGCCAGCCGCCGCTAAGGTTTCTCGTGGGCCAACGCCAGACACCTGCAGTAACTGTGGTGATCCTATGGAACCAGCGCAGAGAACAACTTCCTGTTGTGCACTAAACTCCTTAGTCTGGCCGCCTATGTGGCATTGAATTCCTGTTGCAGTTTTTCCATCAAAGATAATACGTGTCACTAGGGCATGCTTTAGAATTGTTAGATTAGGACGGTTTTTTACATTTTTAAGGTAGGCGTAACCGGTAGACGCGCGCACACCACCATCAACATTCATAAATTTTTGGCCGAAACCTTCTTGGCGATAACCATTGTAATCGTCTGTTTCCTTGTATCCTGCCTCTACACCGGCATCAATAAATGCGCGATACAAAGGGTTACGCATGTTATTACCGCCACTAATAGCAACCGGCCCGTTGCTACCTGCGTATTCACTAGTAATACATTGATGGGTTTCTAATTTCTTAAAATAGGGCAAACAGTTTTGGTAATTCCATCCGGCTGCGCCATGGGATTCCCATTCGTCAAAATCAAGCGCGTGGCCTCTTACATAAACCATACCGTTGATTGATGAAGAACCGCCAATCACTTTGCCGCGAGGACAATTCAACCGCCGATTATTTAAATAAGGTTCAGGGGCAGATACAAATCCCCAGTTATATTTGGGCGTGTTCATGGGAATGCCTAGTGCTGTGGGCATGCGTATAAAAACACTGCTGTCGCTGCCACCAAGTTCAACCAGCAACACAGTAGACTTAGGGTCTTCGCTCAGGCGTGAAGCTACTATAGCTCCGGCAGAACCGGCGCCTACAACGATGTAATCGTAACTCTGTAAATTTTTTGTCATTCAATATTCCCTTAAAAATATCTTAAAACCAGTTGATAATCAGACAATAATCGGCTGAATTTATCTCAAAGGTTTGGTTTTATGAGGCTCATGATGCAATAAGCAGATCCCGGTACCCAGCATGACCGCTAGTGCAGCCGTAACTTGAGCGCCTGATAATGTCTCGTTTAAAATTATCCAGCCGAGAATAATAGTCCAGACCTGGAGCTGGATTGACACTGTCGATGTGGCCGTAGCCGGTAGCCTTGATCCGGCGTGCGCAATTGCAAAACCAGGTATTAATGTCGCTAGAGTACCCAAACCAAGTAGCGCACCCCAGCTTTCTTGAATTCTAGCAAATAAGTCGACCGAATTGATGAATAATAATGGTGCTAGTAGCGTTCCTAATATTGCTGTTAGCATTGAAATGCTCAATGATGAAGGTGCCTGTTGGCCGGACCGTCGCAAAATTCGCGCATTGGCAACTGTCACTGCCGCCGCAGTAATACCACCCAAGTAACCTATGGCAGGGATTGCATCCTCTGGGGCTGCAGAACCCACATGTTGGCTTAGCGCCAAGCCTATCAAGCCGGTCATCCCCAATAATACCCCCAGACTCTGAGTCAGTTCCTTGCTGGCGGGCAGTCGCCTTTCAATGATCAGGTTTAGTGTCCATGCAATGAGAGGAGATGAACCAAAAAGCAATACAGCCATCACCAAAGGTAGGTGCTGAATCGCGACAATGGCACCCAAATAATAAAACAACATCAAAAAACTGACTGTGAACGCGGTTTTTCGTTGTGACATAGTCAGTGGGTGCACCTGCGGTGATTGACGCAGGTGCAGCAACAATATAATGGGTACCAATATAATAAATACAACTAAAAGACGTAATTCCAAGAGTTCAAAGGATGAAAAGCCTCGTAGTCCCAGTACGCGAACATAAATTCCGGTCGTGCCCCAAGTTAACCCTGCGATTAAGAGCGCGAAAATAGCTGACCGTCGATTCATAACACTGACCTCATTGCACTTATTAGAATCATCCGTATTCGAGTGTGTATTTCGAGAAACAGTTACAAAGCAATCTATTATTTTTATCAGAGAATTATCCAATACCAACTCTGCGTGTTCAAGTGTCAGTGATAATGTCTAAAAGAACCACTCCTTATACACCTACAGGCAAGATTAGTCAGTAGTTTGATCTTTTTTATGGGTGCATATAAGTGTTTAAACTTGAAAACCCTTTGGCGTAAAATCTGGTATCACTTTATACTTCCGGTCGCTGAAAACTATCCCTTTTTTAATTGAGCCTCTCTATGCGACCCAGTGACTACGCTGATAATGCCGAACAAAAAATTAACTGGAAGGTGTTTCAATTCGTTTGGCCCTACTTGTTTAAATATAGATCGCGCATAGCCCTTGCCTTTGGTTGCTTGGTATTGTCTAAAGCCGCTAGTGTTTCAGGGCCATTTTTACTCAAGAATATAGTGGACACACTGAATGAGGACGGGGTCAACGGACTGATACTAGTGCCTGTGGGGTTAGTTTTAGCCTATGGTTTTGCTCGATTCTCTATGATTCTTTTGGGCGAGATAAGAGATACAGTCTTTGGCCGTGTGACTGAAAGAGCCATGAGTAAAATTGGGCTAGAGGTTTTTGAACACGTCCATAACCTTGATTTAGATTTTCATCTTAATCGCCGCACCGGTGGTTTATCTCGAGATATCGAGCGGGGCATCAATGGCATTAGTTTTTTAATGCGCTTTTTCGTCTTCAACATAGCCCCCACTTTAATTGAGATAGTCATCTGGATTGGACTGTTGCTCTACTATTATGATGTTGCATTTGCAGTAGTGACCATGTTGGCGGTCCTTACTTACATTCTCTTTTCGATGGTAACTACCGATTGGCGTACGAAGTTTGTCCGTGAAGCGGCCCGAGCAGACTCTGCGTCAAGCACCATTGCCATAGATAGTTTGTTGAATTATGAAACAGTTAAATACTTCACTAATGAAAAGTACGAGGCTAGTCGTTATGACAAGTCCTTAGTTGACTGGGAAGAGGCTAAGCGCAGAAATCGACTTTCCTTATTAGGTTTGAATGCAGGGCAGGGGCTTATTATATCGGTCGCCATGACGTCGATGATGTGGATGGCAGCAGAGCGTGTCGCGCAAGGCAGTATGACCCTAGGTGATTTCGTATTGATCAACGCCTTTATGATGCAGTTATTTATACCACTTAATTTTCTCGGGTTTGTCTACCGAGAGATTAAAGGGTCAATGGCTAATATTGAAAACATGTTTGCTCTTTTAGATCTCAACTCTGGCGTCGAGAACATTGCAGATGCGCCTGAGTTAGTTATCACTCAGGGCGTTATCAGCTTTAATGGCGTGTCATTTCACTATAGAGACGATCGCGCCATTGTTGAAAATATCAGTTTTACCATTCAGGCCGGGGAGAAGGTCGCCATCGTCGGCGCTAGTGGTGCCGGCAAGTCCACCTTAGTTAAGCTGCTGTTTCGCTTCTATGACCCTAATACAGGCAGTATTTTTATCGACGGTCAGGATGTCAGTCAAGTCAGTCAACTGAGCCTACGTAACGCAATTGGTATTGTGCCCCAAGACACCGTTCTGTTTAATCAAAGCATCTTTGAAAATATTCGTTACGGCAACCCTCAGGCATCCGATGAAGAGGTTATTCAGGCTATAAGGCTTGCACATCTCGAAGATTTTATTGCTCAGTTGCCGCAAGGCTCTGCCACAGTGGTGGGCGAAAGGGGGTTAAAACTTTCTGGTGGGGAAAAGCAACGAGTGGCTATAGCGAGAACCATCCTTAAGCGGCCGCCCATTTTAGTCTTTGATGAAGCTACGTCCTCTCTGGATAGCAAATCTGAGCGTTCAATATTGTCGGCGTTGCAGGAAATCTCTCAAGGTCACACTAGTATGGTTATCGCTCACCGCCTGTCCACCGTTGTCGATGCCGATAGGATCGTCGTTTTAGATCGGGGTTCTATGGTTGAGCAGGGATCCCACCGCGAATTACTATCGCTTAAAGGGCATTACTTTGAACTCTGGATGGCCCAATTAAGAGATCATGACTAACTCCTCAGACATCACGGCAAAAGGTGTTGTCGTTATTAAAGCTTAATATTTGGAGTAAAGCTGATGGAATGCCCATTGTTGTGCCACGTGACCTCTTGATCTTGGATGCTGACCTGTATGTCGAGATTACGTTGCACTGTACTGGCTAAATGGGTCGTCACTTCAGATTCAATATGATGGATTTTAAGGTTATTAAAGCGAGCGACTAGTGGCTCTAGTTGTTTCCACCACTGATTGGCAGAGCCTGTTCCATAGCTGTAGACGATGACTTGTTGGGCGCGGCCACAGGCTTTTTTGAGACGCTTTTCACTGGGCAGCCCTAGTTCAATCCATACCTCTATTTCATTGCTGAGACTTTTCTGCCAGAGGTCTGGTTCGTCATCTGTGCTCAAGCCTTTGGTAAAACTAAGTGATTCACTGGCATTTAGGGCGAAGGCTAATAGCCGAACCATTAAGCGTTCATCAGTTTCTGACGGGTGTTGGGCCATTGTGAGGCTGTGCTGCTGATAATAATGGCGATCTATGTCGATGACGTTTAGCTCTGCTTTACAGATTTTTGCACCTAATGCCATGTTGACGCAGCTCCTCTAAAGGGTTGTTTAAGCCCGCCATAGTACCTGAGTAACCGTTCTGTCAGGCAAATATAACGTTGTGTTGAGCCGGCAGAAAAGAGTTCAGCATATTGCCAATGAATTGTTTCGATGTGGCGGGGTGAGTAATGATGGTGGTGATGCCATCAGCACTGTTGCTTTCCTTTATATTTGGTACACTTGAAGTTTAAGCAATGGGTACATGTCACTATCCACTGCAGCCCATTTTAATTACATTTTAAGGTTAGGTTATGTCCAATCACAAAGCGCTAAATATGTTCGGTCGTTCTGGCAATCCAGCTCTTAAAGCTGACACTTTTAGCCAGAGTGCACGAGGGACTTCCTCATCCGGCGGTATTCAGTCCATGGCTTCAGGCACGATGACGCTGCAAGGAACGGTTAACAAAACGGGGATTTTGTTGGCATTGGTTGTTTTATCTGCAACCTACACGTGGAACTTATTCTTCCAGAGTGGTGCTGCTGGTGCTGTCATGCCCCTTGCAATAGGTGGAGCCATTGCTGGTTTTATCTTTGCGCTGATCACCATATTTAAAAAACAATGGGCGGGTACTACAGCGCCAATTTACGCGCTGGCCGAAGGGCTTTTCCTGGGTGCAATTTCCGCTATTTTTGAAGCGCAATATCCCGGCATTGTCATTCAGGCGGTGGGGCTTACGTTGGGCACACTGGCGTCATTGTTGTTTCTCTACAAAACGGGTATCGTCAAGCCAACTGAAAATTTTCGGTTGATGGTTACCTCGGCCACCATGGGTATTGGGTTACTGTACTTGGTCAGTATGTTAATGAATATGTTTGGTTCCGGTGGCGTCGGTTTTATCCATTCTAACGGCCTGTTTGGTATTGGTTTTAGTCTGTTTGTGGTGGCTATCGCCGCATTGAATCTGGTGTTAGATTTTGATTTTATTGAACAGGGCTCTGAAATGGGTGCGCCAAAGTATATGGAATGGTTTGGGGCATTTTCGTTGATGGTTACCCTGATATGGCTTTACCTTGAAATGTTGCGGCTACTCGCTAAATTGAGAAGTCGCTAGTGGATTCTAATACACTCATCTTTGGGTCGATGGCGGTCATTTCATTAGCCATCTTTTTTTACTTAGGGCGATTTAAAGCGTCGTCTAAGCAAACTGATCGAGATGATCGGATTGACTGGACGACGAGAAGTTTCTCTCTTTGGAAAATATGTCTCTATTCGTTAGTACTGATTGGTGGGATTGTTTTGGTTTTACAGTTTATCTAGATTGCGCCTTAAGCTAGGGATTGCACCTTATTATAAAGATAAGTCGTCAGCTCTTGTCGATTGCCGATGCCGTCTAGGTCATCCCAGACAAGAGTGTCGCCAATCTCAGTGTGAATGGGCTGGCCGAACTTATTACGTGCTTCGTTGAGCAATAACGCCATGCGTAGAGGCTCTGCGACATGAGATGCTAGATGAAAAATACGACTATTTTGTCCGTGAAAGTAGATTGGCACAACACTGGATTGGGCGTCTCTAATTAACTTAGCCGTGAAGGTTGTCCAGGGGGCGTCAACGGCCTTACCGAGACCTTTTCGGTCAGCTGTGGAGACATAGCCTGAAGGGAAAATAAGTAGTGGGATATCTTCTTTGAGGCACTCTAAAGCCATCTTTTTAGTGCGTATATTATTCTTGATAGCACTTTTTGTTTCTTTGAAGTCTATAGGCAAAAAATAGGGTGCTAGATCTTTGTCTTGGCACAGCATTGCGTTGATTAAGATGCGGAAATTACCTCGGGCTTTTATCGCCATGTCGCAAAGGGCTAGGCCGTCGATTACACCAAAAGGATGATTGGCCACAAACACCAATGGGCCTGATTTAGGCAGGGCAGCTAATTTCCGGGTGTCGTAATGGGTTTCTATTCCCGTGGTTTTTAGTGCTGTTGAAAAAAAGGATTCTACGGCAAAAGGCTGTTCTTTTAACTGATCATAAAGGGCTTCAATTTTTCGTCGACCAAATAGAATTTCAACGGACGAGATGAACTTTTGCACCAGCCAAGGGTCCGATGGCTGGACATAGGTAAGCGTTGGGGTTTCTTGCACATAACCAGAAATGTGAGAGTCTAAATTGTCTTTCGGTTGCGCCAAGGGTATTCTCCAAACACTTTTTGCTTAATTTTTGCACAAAAGTTAAGCAAAGTGTTAGTGATAATGTCGTCTCGTTATCGGGCCAAATTAGCATTGTTTGGACTAACGTGTTCTTAAGACGGCATAGGCCCCTATGTTTTTGAAGCTTTGTTTGCATAGTTGAATTGACTCTGAGATTATCGTTGCCGTTCTGAAAGATCACACCCACGTTAAAACTTAAAAAAGAGGAATTTTATGAAAATCAACAGGGAATTGGACATCGTTGTCTATGGTGCCACCGGATTTACTGGCCGTCTGGTCGCTGAATATCTTCATCAGCAGTACGGTGTTAATGGCGAGGTTAAATGGGCAATGGCTGGGCGTAGCCGAGATAAGTTAGTAGCAGTGCGAGATGAAATGGGTGTTGGGTCTGATGTACCTTTGATTGTCGCGGATGCCTCTGATTTAGAGTCAGTGAATAAAATGGTAGCCAGCACGTCGGTAATATTAACAACGGTCGGCCCTTATCAACTTTATGGCAATGAGTTAGTCGAGGCCTGTGCCGCACAGGGGACTGATTATGTTGATCTCTGTGGTGAACCTGCCTGGATGCATAAAATGATTGCCGCACACTCAGCGGCGGCTGAAAAAAGTGGCGCTCGTATCGTCTTCTCTTGCGGATTTGACTCAATTCCCTTCGATTTAGGCGTATTCTTTTTGCAGCAACACGCTGTGAGTACTCTCGGTAGTGCGGTAGCTCGCGTCAAAGGGCGAGTGCGCGCAATGAAAGGCACCATGTCTGGTGGCACCTTGGCCAGTTTTAAAGAGACCATGACCGCGGCGGGAAGAGATCGAAGTCTCATCGGAATACTACGTAATCCGTTTGCGTTGACGTCAGGCTTTGAAGGCGCTGAACAACCTCTGGGTAATCAGCCCGAATACGATGAGGCATTGCAGAGCTGGATTGCTCCTTTTGTGATGGCAAGCATTAACACTAAAAATGTACATCGCTCTAACATGCTATTAGGCCACTCCTACGGTAAAGATTTTGTCTATGACGAAATGATGGTTACTGGTCCGGGGGATAAAGGTGAAGCGATAGCAAAGGCGGTAACAGAGGACACTTCTATGGCAAAGAGCACTATACAGCCGGGAGAAGGGCCGAGCAAAGAAGAACGCGAAAATGGCTTCTACGATGTTTTAATGGTGGGGGAACATACAGATGGTCGCTCCGTGCGGGTTAGTGTCAAAGGCGATAGAGATCCTGGCTATGGTTCGACATCTAAAATGATTGCAGAGAGCGCTATTTGCCTGGTCAAAAACCCTCAACTGGCTTCTGGTGGAATCTGGACCACGGCACCAGTGATGGGTGCTGAGTTAATTGAAAGACTTCAAGAAAATGCTGGTCTTACCTTTACTGTAGAGAGTTAAAGTTTGAGCAACGCCCACTTTGAGGACAGCTATTACTGACTTCAAGGTGGGTTATACCTTGGGCGACCTACGTTTTTAGATTTTTTTAGCTCAAACGTTGTTTTGTTGGTTCCACTTCACGCACTCGTCCAATGTCACCCCTGATCCACCAAAGATGTCCAAGGCACTGCCTATGGTCAAATCCACCTTGCCCGCTGAAAGTTCTTTTACTCTATCTAAGTCCCGTAGCGAGGTGGCACCACCGGCATAGGTTGTTGGGATAGAAACGATTTGCCCTAATTCACTAACCAAATCGTCATCAATACCCGCTTGAAGCCCTTCAACATCAGCGCTATGGATCAAGAATTCAGCACAGTAAGGCTGCAGCAGTTCAATTAAGGGCGCATCAATTTTAACATTGGTAATGGTCTGCCAGCGATTGGTAGCCACCATCCAACCCTGATTGGTTTTTCTGCAGCTTAGGTCAAGGACTAAATTTGCAGGGCCAACTAGGGAACTGATATCCGATAGTCTTTCCCAGGAAAATTGGTTGCCCTCGAATACATAAGACGTAACGATGACTTTCGATGCACCGGCATTGAGATAGTTGAGGGCATTATCCAAATTGACTCCGCCGCCAAATTGCAATCCCTTTGGATATGCGGTGAGCGCATCAAGCACTGACTGTTGATTATTTTGCCCCAAAGATATTAAGTGCCCGCCCTGGAGGTCGGTATTTTTATACAGTTCCGCGTAGTAATCAGAGCCATGATTGCTGACAAAATTAGCCTTGGCGCCGGAGTCGGAAAGACTGCCGCCAACTATTTGCTTTACCTTGCCTTGATGAAGATCAATACAGGGGCGAAAGGCGGTCAAGAGAGCTACTCCGATCTAGTGGGGAAAGACCAGCATTATAGTCAGCAATAAGAAATTAAGTAAGCGCCTATGCGTATGTGTGATTATTGCGATTGAATGGCTTTAGATACCTTGGAGCCATTGTCGCGGTTTAGCTTTGCCGTGATGGTATTGCCGGCAATAAGTAATTTATCCAGATCTACACCGTGATCAATGCCTAAACCAGTAAGCATATAGACTAGATCCTCGGTGGCGACGTTACCAGAGGCGCCGTTGGCGTAGGGGCAACCACCTAAACCAGCGATAGAGCTATCAATCACCGAAATCCCCTTCTGCAAGGCGATCAAAATATTTGCTAGGGCCTGCCCATAGGTGTCATGCATATGCATAGCAAGTTTGTCAGCGGGAATACTGGCTAATAATTTATCCAGAAGGGCAGAGGTCGATGCAGGTGTACCTATACCGATAGTATCACCCAGAGAGATTTCATAGCAGCCCATATGCAAAAGCTGTTGAGCCACTGTATCGACTTGCGAAACACTGACTGAGCCTTCATAGGGGCATCCTAATACACAGGAAACATAACCGCGTACGCTGATATTTTCAGACTTAGCTTTCGCTATAACCGGCAAAAAACGCGCAAGACTTTCGTCAATGGAGCAGTTAATATTTTTCTGGCTAAAGCTCTCCGACGCGGCAGCAAAAACAGCCACCTCTTTGACACCGCTCGCGATCGCTCGCTCCAATCCCTGCATATTAGGGGTAAGGGCAGCATAGGTGATGTCAGAGTTGGTAGAGGGTTGCATCGAGAGCGCAGCAAATACTTCGTGGCTACCTGCCATTTGAGGAACCCATTTAGGGCTGACAAAACTTCCGGACTCGATGTAGGTTAGACCAGCCTCGCGAAGCTGTGTAATTAGCTTAACTTTGGTGCTTACATCAACAATTTTTTTTTCGTTTTGCAGGCCGTCACGTGGCCCGACTTCAACTATTCTGACTTTGTTGGGATAGTTCATGTGTTGTTAACCTCAAACGCTAATAACTCTGAACCGCCGTCGACAAGATCACCATGCTGATAATAGAACTCTATGACCATGCCATCACTAGGGGCGGTTATTGTATGCTCCATTTTCATCGCTTCCATCACCATTAAAACCTCGCCCTTGCTGACATTTTCCCCGACATTAACAAGTGAGGCCACTATCGTACCGTTCATCGGCGCTTTGAGACTGCCGCCATCGGCATCTTGACCATCCAAGCCCAAATCTGGTTGTACTTCGGCGCAATGAAAAAAGCCCTGCGGCGTAAACAGGTCAAAGCTTGCACCCCCATCGACTATTGTAACCTTGTCTAGACTCGTTTGAGGGTTAGGCGTTCCATCAATAATAGCCTGCTGTACTTGAGCCTTGACCTTTTGCTGGGTTATTCCCCAGCTGCTGGATAAATGCCAAGGAGAATTGGGCTCATTTGATTGATGCGCATCATGCAACGCCTTTTGCGTGCGCAATTTAAGTATGGCCGCTGTTGCCAGTGGGGTAGCATAACTAATATCCTGCTCACGCTTGCGGAATATCTCTTCTTCATGTTCTTCGATGAAGCCTGTATCCACATCTGCGGCTCTAAAGGCATTGCTGGTGGCTATATTGTAGAGAAAGCCGATATTGGTGATTAAACCGCTAATTCGATATTCACTAAGTGCATTAGCTAAACAGGTTAGAGCACGATCACGGTCGGTGTCCCAAACAATGAGTTTAGATATCATAGGGTCATAATAAATACTAACGTCGTCCCCCTCAACAACACCTGTATCCACGCGAACATTAGCGCTTTCGCTTGGTGGTTGCAGAAGGTTGACTTTGCCCGTGGCGGGTAAAAAATCATGGTCAGGAACATTTTGCTGTGGTGATGATAGCCTAGAGTATG
>DUBX01000043.1:87395-94641 GCA_012960115.1 Porticoccaceae bacterium | reverse complement strand
CAGGATCTTCAGCATAAATGCGAGCTTCAAAAGCGTGACCATTAATTTTCAGTTCACTCTGGGAGGAGGGCAAGTGTCCACCTGCGGACACTATTAGCTGCCATTCCACTAAATCTTGGCCAGTAATCATTTCAGTTACTGGATGCTCTACTTGTAAGCGGGTATTCATTTCCATGAAGAAGAAGTCACCCTTACAATCAAGTAAAAACTCAACGGTGCCCGCGCCTTCATAGTTTATCGCCTGGGCCGCTTTAATCGCCGCTTCGCCCATCTGCTGGCGAAGTGTTTGAGTCATACCCGGAGCAGGCGCTTCTTCGATGACCTTTTGGTGCCTTCTCTGCACAGAACAGTCGCGTTCAAAGAGATAAACTGCATTCTTATGACTGTCGCAAAATATCTGAATTTCGACATGGCGCGGTTTAAGCAGATACTTCTCCACTAGCATTACGTCATCGTTAAAGCTGCTGATTGCCTCACGCTTAGCTGATTCGAGTGCTGATTCAAATTCAGCCTCTGAAAAAACGGAGCGCATGCCTTTGCCACCGCCACCAGAGGCCGCTTTTAGTAAAACAGGGTAGCCAATTTTGTTAGCTTCGAGTTTCAATATTTTGGAGCTTTGATCTTCTCCATGGTAGCCAGGCACCAAAGGAACACCGGCGTCAGCCATGATCGTTTTAGCCGCAGACTTAGAGCCCATAGCCAAAATAGCCTCAACAGGTGGGCCTATGAAGCTAATGTTGTGGGCGGCGCACTGACGACAAAACTCGGCGTTCTCAGATAGAAAGCCATAACCAGGGTGTATTGCTTGGGCGCCACTATCTATAGCCGCTTGAATCAGTTTGTCGATAACCAGATAGGATTCATTGGAGGGAGCAGGACCAATGTAAACGGATTCATCGGCCATTTCCACATGTAGTGCAGTGCTGTCTGCGTCGCTGTAAACAGCCACAGTTGCAATACCCATAACACGTGCAGTTTTAATGATTCGGCAGGCGATTTCGCCGCGATTGGCGATCAATATCTTACTAAACATAATCTACCTTAATCCTTTAACCAGTTCGGCTTTCTTTTTTCTAGAAAGGCATTTAAACCCTCTTGTCCTTGCCCACTTACGCGAATGCCGGCAATGACCTCGCAGGTATGTTCAATCAAGGTTGAATCAATGGTTTTACCACTAACCGCGAAGGCTAGTTGCTTGGCTGCAGCTACTGCTTCAGGCCCATTACTGAGTATTGCACCGACTAGTTGTTCTACTTTGTCGACCAACAACTGCTCGTCAACCGCCTCATGAACTAGACCTATTTGCAGTGCGATATTGGCATCAAAGCGTTCTGCTGTCATAAAGTAGCGCTTTGCTTGGCGCTCGCCAATGGCGGCAATGACATAGGGGCTTATGGTTGAGGGAACTAGACCTATCTTAACTTCACTGAGCGCAAAGCTCGCCTTGGATGAAGCTACGGCTATATCACAACAACTGATTAGTCCTACCGCACCACCAAAGGCCGCGCCCTGTACTCTGACAATGGTGGGAATAGGTATTTGGTGAAGGGCCTTAAGCATTGCAGCCAATGCATGTGCGTCGTTTAAGTTTTCTTGATATGAGTAACCTGCCATGCGTTTCATCCAGCTAAGATCAGCGCCAGCCGAGAAACTTTCACCGTCAGAGGTCAAGAGCATAATTCGCACGGCATAATTAGCCGCAATTGAATTAAAAGCGTCGGTGAGTTGAATGATCATCTGATCATCAAAGGCATTATGCTTGTCAGGATTGTTCAGGGTTACCTGAGCAACGCCACGGTTATCAATTTGGGTGATGACTTTATCCATTGCTGATTCTCGTTCTAAGTGATGTCTTTACTTACATTCTAAAGACACCAAACTTGGTATCCTCAATAACACGGTTATGGCTTGCGGAAATTGACAGGCCCAAGACCATGCGGGTATCTGCGGGGTCAATCACACCATCATCCCAAAGTCGCGCCGAGGCGTAGTAGGGGTGACCTTGATGCTCATAGCTGTCAATAATCGGCTGCTTAAATGCAGCTTCATCTTCTGCACTCCACTCGTTACCATCACGCTCATGTTTGTCTCTTGTGACCTGCGCCAGCACACCGGCGGCTTGTTCGCCGCCCATTACTGAAATACGAGCATTGGGCCACATGAACATAAAGCGAGGGTCATAGGCGCGACCGCACATGCCGTAATTACCCGCGCCAAAAGAGCCGCCAATCAACACGGTAAATTTAGGCACATTGGCGGTAGCAACTGCGGTCACCATCTTGGCGCCATGTTTTGCAATTCCGTCGTTCTCATATTGCTTTCCAACCATAAAGCCGGTGATGTTTTGTAAAAATACCAGTGGAATCTTACGCTGAGCACAGAGCTCAATAAAGTGCGCTCCTTTCTGCGCCGATTCACCAAAGAGAATTCCATTATTGGCTACAATGCCTACCGGATAGCCAAATATTCGAGCAAAGCCACAGACTAATGTTGTGCCGTACAGGGCTTTAAATTCATCGAAGTCAGAACCGTCAACAATCCGGGCGATAATCTCGCGGACATCGTAAGATTTGCGAGCGTCTGCAGGGACCACACCATAGATTTCTTTAGTCTCATAATCAGGCTCAACTGTCTCTTTCAAATCACCATTGACAGGCTTAGTTCGGTTGAGTCTAGACACAGCCTTGCGAGCTAAATCCAGCGCGTGATGGTCATTGTTGGCAAGGTGATCTACGACGCCTGAGATGCGGGAATGGACATCGGCGCCCCCGAGTTCTTCGGCAGTGACTACTTCGCCGGTGGCTACTTTCACTAACGGTGGGCCAGCAAGAAAAATAGTGCCTTGCTCTTTGACGATAATAGACTCATCTGCCATAGCAGGAACATAAGCTCCACCAGCAGTACAGGAGCCCATAACCGCTGCAATTTGGGGGATATTGCGCGCCGACATATTGGCCTGATTAAAAAAAATACGACCAAAATGCTCCCGATCGGGGAATACATCATCTTGACGGGGGAGGTTGGCACCACCGGAATCAACCAGATAGACACAGGGCAAATTGTTTTCCGCCGCAATGGCTTGGGCGCGTAGGTGTTTTTTCACGGTAAGCGGGTAGTAACTGCCGCCTTTGACGGTGGCATCGTTGGCCACCACCATGCATTCTTGTCCGCTAACACGGCCAATGCCGGTAATAATGCCTGCAGCGGGAACCTCTTCATCATAAACCCCGTGGGCCGCCAGAGCAGACAATTCAAGGAAGGGAGAACCTGGATCAAGTAATCTTTGGACACGCTCACGTGGCAATAATTTACCCCGGCTAATATGCCGCTCGCGCGCCTTGAGCCCGCCACCTTGATTAATAGCGCCAAGGGTGCTTTTGAGATCATCGACCTTGGCCTTCATGGCCGCTGCGTTAGCCGAAAAGTCAGCACTTTTAGCATTGATTTTGGTTTTAATAATGGCCATTGGTGTCCTCTTAACTACTTTGTGAAAAAAGTTCGCGCCCAATCAGCATGCGCCTAACTTCAGATGTGCCTGCGCCGATTTCATAGAGCTTGGCGTCACGTAACAACCTACCTGCCGGATATTCATTGGTATATCCGTTGCCACCCAGAGCTTGTATTGTCTGTAGTGCCATTTGTGTGGCTTTTTCCGCAGTAAATAAAATCACCGCGGCGGCATCTTTGCGTGAATCTTGACCCATGTCGCAGGACTTGGCGACAGCGTAAAGATAAGCGCGTGATGCGTTGAGATCCGCATACATGTCAGCGACTTTACCCTGCATTAACTGAAATTCGCCGATGGCTTGGCCGAACTGTTTTCGTTCATGAATGTAGGGAAGTACAACGTCCAAGCAGGCCTGCATAATGCCAACGGGCCCACCAGAAAGTACGGTCCGTTCGTAGTCTAAACCAGACATCAATACTGCCACCCCTCGGCCTTCGCCGCCGAGTATATTTTCAGAGGGGACCTCGCAATCTTGAAATACCAGCTCGCAAGTATTGGATCCTCGCATGCCTAACTTATCTAGCTTTTGATGACGAGAGAAACCGGAATAATCGCGCTCAACAATGAAAGCAGTGATACCATTTGACCCAGCATCGATGTTGGTTTTGGCGTAGATAATATAGGTATGTGCATCAGGACCATTGGTGATCCACATTTTGTTGCCATTAAGCACATAGTGGTTGCCTTTTTTCTCAGCTTTCAGCGCCATACTCACTACATCCGAGCCGGCATTCGGCTCGCTCATGGCCAGTGCACCAATATGCTCACCAGAGCATAAGGTTGGTAAATACTTTTGCTTTTGCTCTTCTGTGCCATTCTTGTGGAGCTGGTTAACGCAGAGGTTTGAATGAGCGCCATAGGACAAACCTACAGAAGCGGAGGCTCGAGAGATTTCTTCCATCGCCACGCTGTGAGCTAGGTAACCCATGCCAGTGCCGCCATATTGCTCACTCACTGTCATGCCTAAGAGTCCCATGTTGCCAAGCTTGCGCCATAGATCCATGGGGAACTCATTGCTGTTGTCTATCTCTGCAGCGCGAGGAGCAACCTCTGCGGCACAAAATTGATAAACACTGTCCCGCAGCATGTCTATATCTTCACCTAGATTAAAATTTAGAGTGGGGTAGGAGGTATTCATAGATCAATTTTGCCTATTAGTTTTAAGTGCATTAATACAGTCAGCTTCAGACTTTTTTAGATCTTTCAAAAGATTGCTAATGTCGTCTAGCTGTTGGTTGAGTTTTTCTCGCTGCTGGCGAATTGCGTGAATAAGACTGTTGAGTTGTTCTATATTGGTTTTACCTGGCTCATACATATCGATAATTTGACGTGAATCCTCTAGGGATAAGCCTAGCCGTTTGCCGCGCAGTATTAGACGCAGTCTTGTTCTATCTGCAGAGCTGTAGACGCGTGTTTGTCCTCGCCGAGAGGGGTTAATCAGGCCGATCTCTTCATAATGTCGCACGGTACGTGTAGTGACGTCGAATTCTTTGCGTAGGTCGGTAATGCTAAATTCAGCTGGCGTGGTGGCAAGGTTCGGCATAGTCGGCCCCATACTGTTTAAGATAGAGAGCATTTTAGGAGAATAAAACGTTTACGTCAACGTAAGCTTTATGGGGCTTTGAAAAGCTAAATCTAATCTAATTTTAAATCCATTTGGTACTGAAATAACTCTGTGTTGTAGAGTGCTAGTAGATGATCTACTAGTACCTCTGTGTCATCATCTTGATAATATGAGCGCCGGACTAAGCTTAATAGGGGCGACTGAGGAGCGATATTAAGGTGCTCGGCAATGGTTTCTGTCGCAGCTATGGCGCTAATGGTTTGCTTGACATGAGTGACTGTCATACCGCTCTCGCGAAAGTACTGGTGGCGCGATTGGTTGATAAAAATATCTGTGGACGTGGGCATGAGGACGCCGGCACTCCAGCTATCAAAATAACCAAAGAAAACACCTCCACGCTGTCGCTTGCGCACTAAGTGAAATAGCGTCTTATCATTGGTTATTGAGAATTCGGCACAGATATCGTTGGGCGGATTTAGTATTTTACAACTTATAACCTTGGCAATCGAATTAGCGGCTATGCTATCAATTTCTTCAAGTATTCCTAGAAGAGGCGCCTGAACGGGCTTTGGTGAGTATTTGTAGATGACATGTGTTCCCCGGCCGCGGGCTCGTTCCACTAGATCTTCCAGAGCTAATTCATTTAATGCACGTTTAACAGTTATTCTTGATACGTTAAAACTATCGGCGAGCTCGGCTTCGCTGGGCAGTTTCTCTCCATGGCGAAGAGTGCCATCTAGAATATAGTTTTTGATGGCGCTACATAGTTGGTAATAGAGTGGTGTGGGTGAGCTGATAGATGCGTCATTACGTCGACTCTCACTAAGCAGTACGCCAAGGTTAACAGTCATAAAAGCTCCTAATTAAGCCAATAATTGTTGCACTAAAAATCGCCATAAGGTATAAAGATATACCATTAGCACGTTCGCTTCAAATGTTTGAGTGGTAGCTATAAATTATATTGTTGAGCGATGTTTTTTTGTTTGTTGTAATTGTGATTATAAACTAGGGAAATTTATGAGGTTAGTCCTTTCACTCTTTTGTGTTCTATGCGTCAAGTCACAGTCTGATTTTAAACTCGCTCTTTACTGCGGGGCACAATTTTGAATCAAACACTTAAGGGTATGCGCATTCTTGATTTGACTCACATGCTAGCGGGTCCTTATGGCAGCATGATATTAGCCGATCTAGGCGCGGAAACAATTAAAATAGAGCCTCTGCAGGGTGAGGGGACGCGAAAGCTCTTAGCTGATGATCCCAATAATTCACTGGACGGCATGGGTGCTTATTACATTACCTTGAATCGCAACAAAAAAAGTGTTGCCATCGACCTCAAAACAGACGCAGGATTGGCGGTTTTTTATCGTTTGATTGAAAAATCTGACATCGTTATCAGTAATTTTGGGGCAGGAGTGGCCGAGCGTCTCAAGATTGATTACCTGTCTTTGAAGGAGATCAATAGCCGCATTATCACCTGTAGCATTTCGGGTTTTGGCTCGGATGGACCTGGCAGTAAGAGGCCTGCTTTCGACCAAGTTGCTCAGGCGATGGGCGGAGGTATGTCTATTACTGGTACGGATCGACAGCAACCAGTTCGTGCGGGAATTCCAATAGGTGACTTAGGTGGAGGTATGTTCGGAGTCATGGGCGTTTTGGCTGCCATCATTGAGCGTGAACGCAGTGGAATTGGACAGCATGTGGATATTTCTATGCTCGACTGTCAGGTCTCCATGCTAAATTATATGGCGACCATGCATTTCTTGTCTGGGGAGGATCCTTATCCTATTGGAAACAGTCATTTTGTTCATGCGCCTTATAATACTTTCTCATGCTCGGACGGTTTTATTGTGATAGCCGTCATCACTGACAAATTTTGGCGTAATCTTAGGGATGTCATTGACTGCCCGGAATTTGCAGATGAAAAATTTAATACACAGCCTGGGCGCTGGAAAGAGAAGGATTTTATCGAAAAGAAGATTAACGAGGCACTGATTACTAATAGTTGTAAGTACTGGTTAGAAAAGCTGGAGGCAAAGAGGATCCCCTGCGGGCCTGTAAACAACCTCAGTCAGACGCTCTCAGATGAGCAAGTAATACATCGCAATATGGTGGTAGATCTTCCCCACCCGAACGGAAAATCTACCAAGGGGCCTGGAAACCCTATTAAATTATCT
>DUBX01000043.1:69440-87385 GCA_012960115.1 Porticoccaceae bacterium | reverse complement strand
CGCGGTTCTGATGACGTGTTCACTCCAGCGCCGACACTTGGCGAGCATACTGATGAGGTGATGATAGAGTTGTTAAGTATGACTGCAGACGAACTGGCGGACCTAAAACGCCAAGAGGTTATTAGTTGATGAAAGAACGCATAGTGATTACCGATGTTGGACCTCGTGATGGTTTGCAGAATCAATCCAAAATCCTTTCGATTGAACAGCGTGTAGAGCTCATACGCGCTATCGCAGCGGCGGGGGTGCCACAAATAGAAGTCGGTAGCTTCGTTTCTCCTCGGGCGGTTCCGGCGATGGCGGGAACAGATCAAGTATTTGCCGCTTTAGATTCTCAGTCCGATTACAGAACTCCTAGCATCGCTCTTATTCCCAATTTAAAAGGCTATGAATTAGCTCGTGATGCCGGGGCTAAAGCCGTGACGATGGTGCTTTATGCCAGCGAGGGTATGGCGGAAAAGAATTCTGCGATGTCGATGACTGATGCTGAAGACATCACCATGAAGATACTTCGTTTGGCTAAGCAGGATGAAATAGAGGTTGTCGCAACCATCGCCGTGGCATTTTCTTGTCCCTTTGATGGACCTAGTGACCCATTGCTAGTTCAAAACATAGCGAGTAAGTTTATTGGTGCTGGTGCAGATCAGTTGGTTTTGGCTGACACTATAGGATCTGCAGACCCACAACAGGTGAGGCTCTTAACCGAAGCTTTAGTTAAAAGCCATGGCGCAAGTCAATTAGGTTGCCATTTCCACGATACTAGAGCGATGGGGCTGGCTAATGTATATGCAGCGGTTGAATCGGGTATCCGCCGTTTTGACAGCTCTATCGCGGGATTGGGTGGTTGCCCGTTTGCGCCTGGCGCGACGGGTAATGTGGCGACCGATGATGTTGCGATGATGCTACAACAGATGGGCTTTGAGACAGGCATAGATTTAGGTAGATTGATGAAGGCGTCTGATTTGGCTGAGACATTGACCGGGACTGCGGCGCCAGGCGGGAGATCTAAGGCGTGGTTGCAGGGCCATTTAGATAAACAGGCTGGCTGAGAATTTAATACATTGTAACGATAGAAATAATGCGGAGATAATAATGAGCTACAGACTAGGTGTAGACGTAGGGGGTACATTTACAGACCTGCTACTAATCAATGAAAATACCGGTGAGACGCATACCGCCAAGGTGCCTTCTACTCCAGAGGATTCTTCTGTTGGGGTGCTTAATGGCATTGCCATGATCTGCGACGAATCGGGTGTTAATCCAACAGATGTCACCAGAGTGATGCACGGCACTACCGTTGCTACTAACGCGGTGTTAACCGGTAGAGGCGCTAAGGTAGGACTGGTGACTACGTCTGGTTATGAAGATACCTTGCAAGTCGCGCGTTCGTTTTGTCCCGGCGGCTTGGGCGGCTGGGTCAGCTTCGTTAAAAAACCTCTGCTAGCACCACTTGAATTAACCATAGGTGCCCACGAACGAATTGCTGCCGATGGCGAGATTGTGCGGAACCTAGATGAAGATCAGCTGCGCATTGATCTTAAGGCGCTGCATGCTACCGGCGAAGTTGAAGCATTAACTATCTGCTTCATAAATTCCTACATTAATGGCGCCCATGAACAGAGGGCGGGCGAAATTGCTGCAGAAATTTTCACTGATACGCCTGTTTCTATCTCTAGTGATGTTGTACCAGAGATGCAGGAATATGAGCGTACCGAAACCACGGTAGTCAATTCCTATGTGCGTCCTGAAGTGGCGACCTACGTCAGCAACTTGCAGTCAGCTCTAGCTGAGACGATGGGACCAGATACCCAGTTATCTATTTTACGCTCAGACGGAGGTTTAGCGTCGGCCAGAGCGTCGGCAGAGTCACCCGTTAATATGCTGATGTCAGGTCCTGCTGGAGGCGTATCCGGTGCGATCTACTTCTGCAGTCGTGCTGGCTACCATAATATTTTGACTTGCGATATGGGTGGCACCTCTACGGATGTGGCCTTGATTCAAAATTCTCGCGCTCGTGTGCGTCGCGAGACTATTGTTGCTGATGTGCGAGTGCGGGCTCCTTCGGTGGATGTACGTACGGTAGGTGCTGGCGGAGGATCCATTGCCTTCGTCCCAGAGTTAACTAAGGCATTGCGAGTGGGCCCTGAATCTGCTGGTGCCGTGCCTGGGCCTGCCTGCTATATGAAAGGTGGCGAGCAGCCTACGGTGTGCGATGCGAACGTGGTGCTCGGTTATCTGCCTTCTGATGTGCAGCTGGGAGGCAAGATGGAGATCAACCGCGAAGCCTCTGTCGCAGCGGTGCAGTCTGTCGCCGATGCCATGGGTATTGATTTAATGGCTGCGGCGGAAGGTATTATCAAAATTGTTAATGAGTCGATGTTTGGTGCTCTGCGTTTAGTGTCGGTTGAGCAGGGCTACGATCCTCGCGACTTTGCCTTGGTTGGTTTTGGTGGTGCAGGCCCACTGCATGCCAATGCTCTGGGCATTCTGACTAATGCATGGCCGGTCATTATCCCACCGGGCCCAGGTGTTCTCTGTGCCTATGGCGATGCCACAACGCAGGTGCAAGACGAAGCAGCGCGAACCTATCTAACCATGGCTAGTGATCTTAGTGATGCGCAACTGGCCTCCGATTTACATGAGCTTGAGGCTCGTGCTGGTGCCGCTTTATTAAAAGACAACATTCCAGCTTCAGAGCATGAAATTACTTTTCAGGCTGATTTGCGCTATGCAGGGCAGGCTTTCCAAATCACCATAGACTTTACCGAAGACGAACTTAAAGAGAAGGGCGTTGCCCTGTTGACTGATCAGTTTGATGCGGAGCATGAGCAACTCTTTACCTTTAAGTTAGATGATGGTCATGAGATTTTAATGATTCGTGCGGTTGCTAAGGCAAAAGCCAAGTCCATTGCTGAGAATCAGATTGGCCAGACCGGCATGGGTCTTGAAGAAAGCAAAATTGTTGAGAGTCGTTTCTATTACGAAGGCGACTGGCACGATGCCATTATCTATGATCGTAATAAACTCAATGTTGGCTCGGAGGTTGCGGGGCCTGCGATCGTTGGAGAGATGGATTCCACCACAGTGATACTACCTGGCTTTGTCGCCACAGTAGATGCAATTGGTAATCTACTTATTAATCCTGCCAAGAGGGGTAAATAATCATGACCGCGAGACTGTTGGAAAATAATACAAATCCTTTGAGCAAGGTGGCTGTTGATGGTGTCACAGTTGATATCATAGAAAATGCACTTCGCAACGCGCGAGAAGAAATGGATGCTGTAGTTTTTAGAACTGCTATGTCGCCGGGTATTCGAGAGCAGGGTGACTGTTTTCCGATGATCGCAAATAAAGACGGCAAAATGGTCGTGGGTCAGTTTGGTTCATTCATAGGACCTTTTTTGGAAGCCTATGATGACACAATAGAAGAAGGGGATATTATTCTTACTAATGATCCCTACATGTGTAATGCCGCTGTTTCGCACCTGCCCGATTGGGTGGTGTTGGTGCCGGTCTTTAAAGAGGGGCGGCATATTGCTTGGTCGGCTATGTTTGGACACATGTCTGACAACGGGGGCATGGTGCCAGGTTCTATTCCGATCGAGGCAACCACTATTTTTCAGGAAGGTATTCGTATACCGCCTACTAAGCTTTACAAAAAAGGTGTTTTGCAATCTGATCTATTGGAGTTGATTTTACACAATGTACGCACCCCACAATGGAATCGTTTTGATCTAAACGCATTGGTAGCAGCCTGTAATACGGCAGCTAAGCGTTGCGTAGAGTTGGCCGAGCGCTTTGGTGACGATGTTTTTTATTCGACCATGGATATTATGTTGCAACGCAATTATGACGCAATGAAGCATATTATTGGCATGTTTATTCCGGAAGAGCCGCGAGTGTTTGAAGATTACCTCTGTGACGACGGGATGGGTATGGGGCCCTATAAAATTAAGTGCACCATGTGGCGCGAAGGCGAAAAAGCAATCTTTGATTTTAGTGGGACTGATCCTCAAGCTCAAAGTTCGGTTAACTTCTTTTTGAACGAAGATATGTTTAAGATGTTCTTTGGATCGTTCACCATTAATGTGGTGGACCCACAGATTGTGTTTAACGATGGGTTTTATGATTTAGTAGATGTTCGCATTCCACAGGGAACCTTGTTAAAACCGAATTATCCAGCCGCACTGTCTGGTCGAACTCATGCTTTAGGTCGCATATTTGATGTGCTGGGAGCCCTTTTGGGTATGGGTGCTCCGGAGATGATGCTCAACGCCGCAGGCTTTTCTGACTCTCCACACTTGTTTTTTTCCGGTTACGATACTCGCCCAGGGAAAGGCAGTGAATGGTTCCAGTTATTTCAAATTGGGTTTGGTGGGATTCCTGGGCGACCTATTGGAGACGGGCCGGATGGTCATAGCTTGTGGCCTGGCTTCACGAATGTACCCAATGAATTTATTGAATCTTATTATCCATTACGGATCGAACGTTACGAAACTATCCCAGACTCTGGTGGCGCCGGATTACATCGTGGCGGTAATGGCCTGACAGTTGCTTACAGATTCTTGTGTGATGGAGAACTAGGTATTCATGATGACCGTTGGCTAACTTATCCATGGGGCGTGTTGGGCGGACAAACAGGGTTGAGGTCAACTAAGAAAATTGTTCGATGTGATGGCTCTGAACAATGGCTCCCGGCAAAGGTGGAAGGTGTCAAGGTTAAGGCGGGGGATCTTTTGTATTTCAACACTTGGGGTGGCGGTGGTTGGGGCGATCCATTTGCCCGCGAGGCAGAGCTGGTTCGCCAAGATGTCAGACGTCGGTTGGTCACTGTTGCGGGAGCTAGGCGCTATGGCGTCGTTATAGCTTCTGACGGATCTGTAGATCTGAATGCAACAGAGGCACTGCGTACGGAGTTAAAGGCCGCGGCTGGGGAGCCGGAGTTATTTAATTTTGGTGGCGATTTAGAAGATATTCGTAGTCGCTGTGAAGCCGAAACGCATCTTCCGGCTCCAGTCAAACCAACGTTTAGCGGAGCCTGACGTTAGGGTAAGAGTGAGGCTGATGGCATGCCATGAGCTTCCATTACCGCTGTTGCAGTAATAGTGTTTGTATGGCCGTGCTTTTTATGGGACTTACCCTCGAAGGCTGTCATATGATTTTTATATAACAACTAGGGTTGTGTTTAATTGCTTATCTGATCAGGACGAGCATGCAAAGGCCGAAGTAGGCTGAAATAATCCGCTCTCTAGTATTTGGCGTATTTAACATGAGCAGTAATAACTTAGGGGAAATATAATGATAAATTTCAATTTAAAAAGTGCGATGGCAACGGCGATATTAGCCTGCCTAACAACAACATCAGTGGCCGAAATCGTTATCGAAGAAATAGTAGTATCAGCACGAAAACGCGCGGAGAACCTGCAGGAAGTTCCCATTGCGGTGACGGTCTTTACCGAATCTCAAATTGAGAGTGCCGGTATTCAACGCCCAGCAGACTTTATTAGTTTAATGCCCAATGTGACCATGGTTGACTCGGCGAATGTGGGCGATACGCAGGTTAGTATTCGCGGCATTGTGTCTACTCGTGATGCGGAATCAACCTTTGCCTATGTCGTAGATGGCGTACTGGTGACCAATCCTAATGGCTTCAACGAAGAATTGATGGACGTACGTCAGATTGAAGTGTTAAAAGGCCCTCAGGGCGCTCTCTATGGCCGTAACGCTGTAGCTGGAGCCATTTTGGTGACGACTAATCGTCCCGATGAAGAGTTTGAGGGGAAGGTTAAGGTTGGCACGGGTAATAATGGTGCTAAAAATGCCAGTTTGACTCTAAGCGGTGGGTTGGATAACGGAATGCTCGGAAGGTTGAGTATTAGTCATCGCGAGACTGATGGCCATTATAGTAATACCTATACCGGTGCAAACTCAGTCGATTTCCTAGAAGATACCACTGTCCGAGGCCGCTTGATTTGGGATGTTAACGAAGAGCTGTCATTGGATATGCGCGCGGGCATGAGCGACGTGAGTGGCGGCGCTATTAACTTTAATGCGGTATTTGCTATTCCCATGTTTGCTGAAGGATTTGGGCTTGGTCCGACCTTCTTTGCCGATGTTAATGAACACGAGTTTATCTTCTCTAACAATGTGCCTGGTGAGAACGAGCAGGAGACTACTGAGTTTTCTGTAAAAGCGGACTGGGATCGGGACGGCTTTGATGTCAGCGCTATATTTAGCTATAGCGACCTTGATGAGTATTTGTTGTCTGATGGTACCAGTGCGACTTTCTATGGTTATGAGGTCACACCAGCCTGTCAATCTGATAGAGCAACGTTGAACAACATGCCTGTGTCTATGGGTGGAGCTGGACGTGATGATCTATTCGGAGGATTCTTTAGCCCATTCGGAGTGTTCCCTCCGGGAGTTGAATTCCAAGGTATATATGGTCCCTATACGGCAACCGCTTGTGACGGTTATCAGTATCAGGAGCGTAACCAGTCAGACACCAGTTTGGAGGTACGTCTTACCTCTGACGAAGATTCAGAGATCAGCTGGATCGCCGGTGCTTATATCGCCGATATTGAGCGTGAGGTAGTGGTGGCTTATGGCGCTGATACCGGCGCTGGATTCCTGCGGCAGCCCTATATTGAGCCCACTGGACCCAACCCGACAGACTTAATGTTTAACGATAAGTTTGATACGTCAGTGGTCGCGGTGTTTGGTCAGCTTGAATTTGATCTTAGTGACGATTTGGAACTGGCGCTTGCCGCGCGTTATGACCGCGAAGAACGCGATGTTCATAATCAGGTACCCAATGTGACGGCTTCAGGGCTTAGCGTAAATGCTTTAACTGGTCCGATCAATCCAGCTTTCGCCGCTAACCCAAATGGCATCCCTGATCGTTCAGCATCGTTTAGTCAGTTTCAACCGAAGGTCACCTTGAGTTGGAATGCGGCCCAGGATGTCAATGTTTATGCAAGCTGGGGCGTTGGTTTCCGCAGTGGAGGGTTTAACTCTATTGGTAGCGAAGCGCTCATTGACTTTTGGTATAACAATGACGGGGATGGCACCAATCCTGGCGCATTAGTCGATGGTAATTTGCTGGTTAAGGACGAGTACGAAAAGGAAGTGTCTACTAGCTTTGAATTAGGCACTAAAATGGAATTTTTGGATAGCCGTGTTCGTGTTAATGCAGCAATTTTTAGCACTGATGTTGAAGACAACCAGTTCTTTGAGTTCTATGCCGGTCCATTTGGTTTGATGCGTGTAGTTACCACAATTGAAGATTTGGAGATACAAGGCTTTGAGATGGACTTTAACGCAGTGGTAAGCGAAAACGTCTCAGTGTTTGGCGGCGTAGGATTCTTAGATAGTGAAATTATCCGAAATGATCATCGTCCAATGACTGAAGGAAATGATGCTCCTCAGACACCTGATCGCACCTATAATCTTGGAACTCAGTTTGAGATGACAGTTGCAACGGGTGTTGAAATGACTGCCCGTTTAGATTGGCAACGTGTTGGAGAAATGGCGTTCCATACCTTGCAGGGTCAAGAGACACCCACTATCTGGCAAGTATTCTATCCAGGCGTGCCCATTGCTCAGAACTTCAGCAAGGCCACGCGTGATGCCTACGATACTTTAAATCTTCGCGTTTCTTTTGATGCTGAGAACTGGGGTGTGACTCTCTGGGGCCGCAATATCACAGACGAAAGGTATCTGGAAGAAATTATTCCTGCACCTGAGTTTGGTGGTTCATTTGTTCATCCGGGCGCCAAAGACTCTTATGGTATTGATTTTAACTATAGGTTCTAAGATAGCGTAGTATAGATAGCGAGTTGTGCTTGTTAGGCAGCTCGCTTTTTTACAACTAGAGTAAAGTTTAGATGGCTATACCCGCTAAAGATTTAGAAAAAAACAACCTAGGATTAGCGACAAAACCGGCACTGATAGTCGTGGATATGATTAACGGGTTTACTGACCCTAAATGTCCCTTGGGTAGTAACTGTGGCGATGTAGTGGCAGCAAATTGCGAGTTACTGGGCGTTTTTAGGGCAAAGGGGCTTCCGGTTTTTTTTACGACTGTTGTTTATCACAACGATCAGCAAGCCACCGTTTTCCGAGCTAGGGTGCCTGCGTTAAATTTGCTTCAATCAGGATCGCATTGGGTAGCAGTTGATCCTAAAATGCTCCGCACCGACAATGAACCACTGATTGAAAAACAGTGGGCCAGTGCTTTTCATAAGACCGATCTTGATAGTCAGTTGAGAGCGCTCGGTGTTGATTCGCTAGTCATTACCGGCTTAACCACCAGTGGCTGTGTTCGGGCCTCTGCAGTCGACGGGTTGCAGAATAATTATCAGGTGGTCGTTGCTAGGGAGGCAGTAGGGGATAGAAACCCAGTTGCTCACGAGGCCAATCTATTTGATCTAGGCGCCAAGTACGCAGAAGTTCAGTCGGTAAAAGAAATAGCGTCTTTTTTACTGGCCTTATAGACTTGCGTAATCGCCCCTGTGAAAAATCAGTGGTTTATGGCCATTATCCATAAAGTCATGCACCTTACCGACTAAAATGACATGATCTCCGCCATCATATTGGTTCTCAATAGTGCATTGAAAGCAAGCATTACACTCCGGTAATAAGGGTATCCCCAATAGTCCTTCAGAGCATTCCAATTCAGCAAACCTATCACTACCCGTACTCGCAAAACGATTAGATAACTCTCGTTGATTCGAGGCTAATATATGAACCGCAAAGGCTTCAGCAGAAATAAAGTCATCAAAACAGTTTGAGTCGTGGTCGATACTCCAAAGTATCAATGCCGGATCCAACGAAACTGATGTAAAGCTATTGGCGGTCATGCCGACTTTCTGGCCTTTTTTACCCAGTGTGGTAATGATGGTTACACCCGTGACAAAACTCCCCAATGCGTTGCGTAACGCGGTAGTATCTTTAGGTATTGTCGTGTCTTTTTGTTGGTTTTTGGCGGGCATAGTAATGATAGTTTAATCGGTTGAAATTTAGGGGCGCAATCATCGTTTGATTATGAATCGGTTGCAAGTTCTTTGTCGCCTGAATACTGGCTATTTTCGTATGCCTTTGTTTAGGGAGTAAGGCCCTGATGCTATTGGGCTTGGCTTTAGATTGAAGTGAACGTAGTCTATGAGTAAAAGTGTGACCGTTAACCTACAGCGCTAGCAGAGCATCAAGCGTATTTGGATCAAATGGGCTGCTCTATGTGTTATCGCGCGTCTTCCTAGCAATCAGCTCACAATGGCCGCAGACCGTCGTAATTAGCTGTCCGCTTCTCCTTGGCCGCGCTCAAAGCTTCTTTCACGTCGGGCGCTTGAAACATTCCTGCTTGCCAAGTCGCCATGTAATTCAAGCTTTCAGTAACGGTGTGTTCCCTGCTGTAATTAAGCATCTCTTTAACACCATTGACAGCCATGGGGCTGTGTTTGGCGATAGTTGCAGCTAATTTTCGCACTTCAGTCAGCATTTCATCTTGAGAGTCAAAAACTTTGTTAATAAACCCGCAACGCTTAGCTTCTGTAGCATCAAGGTCCCGGCTGGTATAAGCCAATTCTCGAGCTAGTCCCGAAGGCATTACATTCTCGATACGTTGCAGGGTGCCAACATCTGCGGTGATGCCAAGTTCGGTCTCTTTTATATTAAAGAAAGCGTTTGAGGTGCAAAACCTCATGTCAGTAGCACATACCATGTCAACTCCGCCACCAATACAGGCTCCTTGCACGGCTGAAATAACGGGCATTCTGGCTCTTTCCAAAGCCGTAAAGGCGTCTTGAAGTGTTAGTATCCAGCGGCGTTTCTTCTCTGCAGAGCGCGCAGGTTCGAGGTCTTTATCGTCATCCATGCTGTCGAATATTTCAAGATCCATCCCTGCTGTAAAGTGCTTTCCGGTAGAGCTCAGAATAATCACCCGGATAGTACCATCCATATCGAGCTTATTGACTATGGCAGGAAGTTCACGCCAAAAATCATTATTCATCGAATTGATAGCCTCTGGACGGTTTAAGCAAATTTCAGCAACATGGCTGTCATGGATTGTGACTGTAAATGCCCTTAGAGTAGGCAAATTATATTTTTTCATGAAAATCTCTTGTCATTGCAGGGCTATAACCATTAAAGCCCTTGGTTTAAGGGCAGAATACACCTGTATGGGGGTTTGAACAATCTGCATTCTAGGCAGGTGAGTTTAATGGTGTTACGTGTTTGTATTTGCTTTTTTAGAGGCTAAAATAGCGAATATTCAGTGATATTTGGTTTTGGTGGCATAAAGACGCTTATTAATGACACAATTAGTTGCCGATCAAGGGGTGCTGTGGCAAAATTCACGCCCTCTGATTAGGCAGGGTCTTACCAACCTTAATTTAACTGCGAAAGTGGTTCGTTATCAGAAGATATCTATGCGAGAGTGGCGGAATTGGTAGACGCGCTGGATTTAGGTTCCAGTGGGGCAACCCGTGAGAGTTCGAGTCTCTCCTTTCGTACCAAATTTAAATGTTTTTACCATGAGGATATTCCATGCAGGTGTCTATTGAGTCGAGCACGGGTCTAGAGCGTCAGCTAAAGATTGGTGTACCTGCCGACAGGATCGAGCAAGAAGTAACCGCTAGATTACAAAAGGCGACCAAAACGGTTTCTATTAAAGGTTTCCGTAAAGGTAAGGTGCCCTTAAAAGTTGTTAAGCAGCATTATGGTAAGGGCGTTCGCCAAGAGGTTGTTGGGGAGGTCGTTAATTCTAGCTTTTATGAAGCGATACAGCAGCAAGAGCTACGTCCCGTTGGGCAGCCAAGAATTGACCAAATGACAGACAAAGAAGGTCAGGACCTTGAGTTCATGGCGATTTTTGAGGTTTTTCCAGAAGTTGCACTCAAGGATTTGAGTAAAGTTAAGATTTCTCGACCAGTAGCCGATGTGACTGCCGCTGATATGAAGAAAATGATAGAAGTTTTACGGAATCAGCAAGCCAGCTTTAAGGTGTCGAAAAAGAAAGCTAAAGAAGGCGATCAGGTCAATATTGACTTCGTTGGCACTAAAGATGGAGAAGAATTCGCGGGTGGTAAAGCTGAAGGCCAGGATTTGATTTTGGGCTCAAACTCGATGATTGCAGGATTCGAAAGTGGACTTGAGGGCTTTGGTGCTGGAGAAGAAACTGTTCTAAGTTTGACTTTTCCAGAGGATTATCAGGCCGAAGAGCTTAAAGGAGCAGCAGTTGAATTTGCGGTTAAGGTAAATTCTGTCTCTACTAAGAAAATGCCAAAGATGGACGATGAGTTTTTTAAGCTGTTCGGCGTTGAAGATGGCGGTGAAGAGAAGTTCCGTGAAGAAGTAAAGGCAAACATGGAACGTGAGTTACTGAATGCTATTCGTACGAAGGTGAAAAACCGGGTAATGAACCAGTTGTTTGAACTCAATGCGGTAGAACTGCCAACGGCTTTGGTGGCTAATGAAATTACCCAATTAAAGCAGCAGATGGTCCAACAGTTTGGTGGTGGGCAGCAGATCGATTTAAGCATGCTTCCTGACGATATGTTTAAAGAAAAAGCGGAACGACGTGCAGCACTTGGTGTTATTGTTTCTGAGGTTGTTAAAATTGAAGAGTTAACCCCAGATGAAGATAGAGTGCGCGAGCGTATCAACGAAATTGCATCGACCTATGAGCAACCTAAGGAAGTAGTGGACTACTATTACAGTAAGCCAGAATTACTGAGCTCTGTCGAAGCGATTGTCTTGGAAGATCAAGTTACAGAATTGGTGTTATCTAAAGCTAAGGTTAAGGAAGAAAAGCTTCCCTATGATGAGGTTGTGAAGCCTGACCCTGAGCCTGGCTCAGAGGCTTAATTCTTCATTCAGTGCTCAGTGCTGGTTGGCTGAGTGCTTAGATCCAGTCGGTCAAGGGTAGCCGTATATCGAGGGCTTTCCTAGACTAAAAATGAGCGAGGTAGTAATGAATTTTCAGGCAATAGATAACGGAATTTTTCCATCTGACACTCAAGCCAGTGGTTTGGTTCCAATGGTAGTTGAGCAGACATCGCGTGGTGAGCGCGCCTATGATATTTACTCGCGATTATTGAAAGAGCGAGTTATTTTCATGGTCGGTCAGATTGAGGATCACATGGCCAATCTCATCGTTGCTCAGATGCTGTTCTTGGAATCTGAGAACCCTGACAAAGATATACACCTTTATATCAATTCGCCCGGTGGATCGGTTACCGCGGGGCTTTCAATATACGATACCATGCAGTTTATCAAGCCAGATGTCAGTACCATGTGTATTGGTCAGGCCGCGTCAATGGGTGCTTTTTTATTGGCCGCAGGAGCGGAAAACAAACGATTTTGCTTGCCGAACGCGCGAACTATGATTCATCAGCCGAGCGGGGGTGCGCAAGGACAGGCTACGGACATTCATATTCAATCCCAAGAAATCCTGAAGATAAAGGAACGATTAAATAGTTTGATGGCTCATCATACTGGTCAAGACGTCGATAAGATAACTGAAGATACTGAGCGTGATAATTTCATGAGTGCTGAAGAATCTAAGAGCTATGGGCTTGTCGATCAGGTTCTAGACAAGCGAGGCTAGCTTCGGTAGGCTCTACAAAAGGATTCTGCATAAATAGTTAAAGTTGGGGCTTCGGCCGCACTTCAGGAGATGTAAATGAGTGACAGCGGTAGTTTAGGAGAAGGTGGTAAGCTTCTTTTTTGTTCTTTTTGCGGAAAGAATCAGAATGAAGTACGTCGTCTGATTGCTGGCCCTTCCGTCTATATTTGTGACGAATGCGTCGACCTGTGCAACGATATAATCACAGAAGAATCTCAGGTTATTGAATCTGATGCTGCCACTGAAAAACTGGCTGTTCCGACTGAAATTAAAGCGATCCTGGACGAGTATGTCATTGGGCAAGAGAGAGCTAAAAGAATCTTATCAGTAGCGGTTTACAACCACTACAAGCGCTTACAGGTTAGTGAAAATTCGAGTGCGAATAAAACTGAGGTTGAGTTGGGTAAAAGTAATATCCTGCTTATAGGGCCAACAGGAAGCGGCAAGACTTTGCTGGCGGAGACCTTAGCAAGGCTTCTTGATGTTCCGTTTGCTATAGCGGATGCCACTACACTAACTGAGGCCGGTTATGTTGGTGAAGACGTAGAAAACATCATTCAAAAGTTACTTCAAAAATGCGACTACGATGTGGAGAAAGCTCAGCGTGGCATCGTGTACATTGATGAAATAGACAAAATTTCCCGAAAGTCTGATAATCCATCGATAACACGAGATGTGTCGGGTGAGGGCGTTCAGCAGGCTTTGTTAAAGTTGATTGAGGGCACTGTCGCTTCAGTTCCACCTCAGGGCGGTAGAAAGCATCCGCAACAAGAATTTCTCCAAGTTGACACCTCAAATATATTATTTGTGTGCGGCGGCGCATTCTCTGGCTTAGAAAAAGTTATTCGCGATCGCTCGGAAAAGGGTGGTATTGGGTTTGGGGCAGAGGTAACTAGTAAGGATAATCAAAAGTCGATTGGTGAGACATTGTTGGAAGTTGAGCCCAGTGATCTGATTAGCTATGGTTTGATTCCTGAATTTATAGGTCGCTTACCTGTCGTTGCAACGTTGCAAGAACTAGATCGAGATGCTCTTGTGAATATCTTGGTGAAACCAAAAAATGCGTTGGTTAAGCAGTATCAGGCTCTGTTCGCGATGGAAAATGTGGATTTGGATGTGCGGGGAGATGCCTTGGATGCTATTGCCGATAAGGCCATAGAGCGCAAAACTGGTGCTCGTGGATTGCGCTCTATCTTGGAGACAATACTACTCGATACAATGTACAAAATACCTTCAGAACTTGACGTCATAAAAGTAGTGGTAGATGGTTCGGTTATTAAGGGCGATAACGAGCCTATGCTGGTTTACGAGCAGCAAGAGAGTAAAAAGATCGCTTCTGAGGAAGGTTAATATAAGGGCGACTCTAGTCGCCTTTTTTATTGCCGAGTCCAAACAATTAATTAGTAATGCTTGGTAGGTTGTTTTTCCTCCTATTGTCCCAATATATAATATTACAATCAGTCTCCTTTAATTGAGGCTGGATAATCTTATTAATTCTGAGGTAATGATGTCCCCGACAAGTAGTGACCCAAAGAGCGTTAGTTTGCCACTTTTACCGTTGCGAGACGTGGTTGTATATCCACATATGGTGGTGCCACTGTTCGTTGGCCGAGATAAATCTATCTTAGCCTTAGAGCATGCAATGGAAGCTGACAAGCAGGTAGTCCTAGTAGCTCAAAAAGACCCGTCTGAGGATAATCCTGGAGCCGAGGATGTGTACAAGGTGGGAACCTTGGCGACGATCTTGCAGATGCTTAAGCTTCCAGATGGGACATTAAAGGTTCTTGTTGAAGGTCTTAATCGCGTGGCGATCGAAGATACATTTGAGGATCAAGCGTTTATAACGGCAACCACTGCAGATTTAATTAGCGCACCGCTTAGCGATGACGAATCAACCGCACTAATGAACTCCACGGTTAGCTTATTTGAACAGTACGTTAATCTAAGTAAAAAGATTCCTTCAGAGGTGATATCTACCGTTAGCGGTATTGAGGATGGTGATAGGCTCGCTGATACCATAGCGTCGCATATGACGCTCAGCTTAGAGCAGAAGCAGAGGGTGTTAGAAATAGCTGATCTTACAGAGCGTTTAGAGCACCTGATGAGTTCCATGGAAGGTGAAATTGACCTTTTTCAGGTTGAGCAAAGAATTCGCGGCAGGGTTAAAAAGCAAATGGAAAAAAGTCAGCGCGAGTACTATTTGAATGAGCAGATGAAAGCGATTCAAAAAGAGCTCGGCGATATGGATGAGGCTGTCTCTGAGTTGGATCAGCTAGAAGAAAAAATAACGCAAGCGGGTATGCCTACTGCGGCACTAGAAAAAGCCCAATCAGAGTTAGGTAAATTGAAAATGATGTCGCCTATGTCTGCTGAAGCATCTGTTCTGCGCAATTACATTGACTGGATGATTGGTGTTCCATGGAAGAAAAAAAGTCGAGTTAAACATAACTTAGTAAATTCTGAGCAAAGTCTTAATCAGGATCATCACGGTCTAGAAGAAGTGAAGGAACGTATCTTGGAGTTTCTTGCGGTACAGCAACGAGTTAAAAAACTTAAAGGCCCAGTTCTTTGCCTTGTAGGGCCGCCAGGTGTTGGTAAGACTTCTTTGGGCGAATCCATCGCACGAGCTACCGGACGTAAGTTCGTTCGCATGAGTCTGGGTGGGGTTCGTGATGAGGCTGAAATCAGGGGGCACCGCCGCACTTATATTGGGTCATTGCCTGGGAAGTTGATCCAAAAGTTATCTAAAGTGGGCACTAAGAATCCTTTATTTTTACTTGATGAAATAGATAAAATGGGTATGGATCATAGAGGAGACCCAGCGTCTGCCTTGTTAGAGGTGCTTGATCCCGAACAGAACCACACTTTTAATGATCATTATTTAGAGGTGGATTATGATCTCTCCGATGTGATGTTTATCTGTACGGCTAATTCGATGAACATCCCCGGCCCCCTTATGGACAGAATGGAAGTTATCCGTATACCTGGCTATACCGAAGATGAGAAGGTCAAAATAGCTGAAAAATATTTACTCCCTAAGCAACTCAAAGCTAATGGACTTAAAGGGTCTGAGCTCGATATTAGTGAAGATGCTCTAAAAGACACAATCCGTTATTACACGAAAGAAGCGGGTGTGCGAGGACTAGAAAGAGATATCGCTAAAATATGCCGAAAAACGGTAACCAAGCATGTCCGTAATCATAGTAATACGAATGATCATATTAAGCCGAACGACTTAGAAGAGATGTTGGGGGTGCGAAAGTTCGACTACGGCCGTGCTGGAGCTGAAAATCAGGTAGGGCAGGTGACAGGTTTGGCTTGGACTCAAGTCGGTGGTGAATTACTGACAATAGAGACGTCTTCTATCCCTGGAACCGGTAAGGTGGTGAAAACCGGCTCCTTGGGAGATGTTATGCAGGAGTCAATTCAAGCGGCGTTAACCGTGGTTCGAAGCCGCTCAAAAACCCTCGGAATTCGAAGAGATTTCTATAAGGAAAATGATTTACATATTCATGTGCCAGAGGGCGCTACACCGAAAGATGGACCCTCTGCTGGCGTTGGTATGTGTACTGCTTTAGTGTCAGCTTTAAGTGGGATTGCAGTCAAAGCAGATGTTGCCATGACTGGAGAGATAACGTTGCGAGGTCAAGTGCTTAAAATTGGTGGTCTTAAAGAAAAGCTTCTTGCCGCTCACCGAGGCGGTATAACGACAGTCATTATTCCTCACGACAACGAGAGCGATTTAAAGGAGATTCCTGACAACATTAAGGCAGACCTTAAAATCTGCCCGGTTAAATGGATTGATGAGGTGCTTGAGATTGCTCTGGAGTCATTACCGGCAGAATTGACAGACTCGGAATATATTGAAACTCGCGCGTCGCTAGAGACCAATAAAGCAAGCCAAAGGGTAAATACTCATTAGTGAACAACTATTTTTAGCTAATTTACATAGACTGCTTGACCCGACGCACTGGCTATTGGTATAAAGAGTCTAGGGAATGCTAATAGGCTAGAAACTTGCGTAACCAAAGGGACTGGGATCGCTTTCTATAAATTAAACACTACTTCCAAGAAAAGGGGAACACCGTGAATAAATCTGAATTAATTGATGCTATCGCTGATGGCGCAGACATTTCTAAAGCTTCTGCAGGACGTGCACTAGATTCCGCAATCGGAGCAATTACTGGCGCATTGCAAAATGGCGACCAAGTTTCTTTGGTTGGTTTTGGTACATACTCTGTTAAGCACCGTGCAGCACGTGCCGGGCGTAATCCGCAGACGGGAGCAGAAATCCAGATCAAGGCAGCGAATGTACCAAGTTTTAAAGCAGGCAAAGCTCTTAAAGACGCTGTAAATTAAAAACGTCTGGGGGGCTTTGTAAGGTTCCAGACAAAAAAGGCGCATCAGTGATGCGCCTTTTTTAATATTAGGAAAAAATAATGTTAGATAGTTTTAGAACGAATATGCGCGGTATAGCCTTAGGTATTGTTATCGTGATAGGCGCTATATTCGCCTTATCCGGCACAGGATCTCTACTTACCGTCGCAAACGTTGATACGGCCATTGTGGTTAATGATGTCAGTGTCAGTGAAAACGACGTGGTACGTGCCATTTTAAGCCAAAAGAGACAAATCTTAAGTGACAACGAGGGATTGGATCTGGCGGTGCTTAGCGATGAAATGATGCGCCCTGGAGCGATTGAACAGCTTATTACTCAAGAACTGTTTAAGCAGGCCTCTATAGGACAAAATCTCACGCTGTCTCAGCAAGATATTACGAATATCATTTTAGACATCGAAGGTTTCCAGTCTGATGGTAAGTTTGATCAAAATATGTATCGCTTTGCTATTCAACGGCAAGGATATACCAGCGCTATGTTTGGCGATGTGCTGAAGAATGATGCCATTGTCCAGCAGCTGGTAGCTGGGATAAGTTCTACCGCTTTTACCACTAACACTGAATTGTCCGCACTTGCCGGCGTTACAGAGCAGCAGAGAGACTATTACTACCTAAGATTGCCAATTGAGGGTGTCGAGAAAGCTGTCCAGCTGTCTGACACCCAAATAGTAGGCTATTACGAAAACAATCTGGACGTCTTTACAACGGCGCCTCAGGTTCGTATAGATTATATTGAACTCAATTCTGACCTTCTAATGGACGCTTCAGCTATTACAGACGATAAAGTGTTAGCGCGGTTCGAAGAAGAGATTGGAAATAGAGATATGGCTGAATCTCGCCAAGCGGCGCATATTTTACTATCTGAATCGACGGCCGAAGTGGTTGAGGAAATTCAGGTCAAGATTGATGCCGGTGTTGAGTT
>DUBX01000043.1:34749-69430 GCA_012960115.1 Porticoccaceae bacterium | reverse complement strand
TAGCCAAGGACTATTCCGAAGATTTTGGTTCAGCTGAGTCAGGTGGTGACTTAGGTTATACCTCAGGCGAGACTTTTCCTGAGGCGTTCGAAAAAGCGTTGGCAGGGCTAGAGGTAGGGCAGATTTCTGGGCCGGTTAATACTGACGCGGGCACGCATTTTATTAAGCTCTTGGATATCCAGCAAGAGACTTACGAATTGTCTGAACAGAGATCTAGAATTGAGCGAGAGCTCATTCAAGAATTTACTAGCGACTTGCTGGTTGAGAAACTGCAAAACCTTAAAGATTTGAGTTTTAACGCTGAATCACTCGCAGAGGTAGCTGCGGATGTTGGTTTGGAGCTAAAGACCTCCGAGGCATTTCCTCGGTCAGGCGGCGGCGGAGTGGCTGCTTTTCCTGCTGTCGCAAGAGCTGCGTTTAGTCCTGAGGTCGTAAATGATCAATATGCTAGCGAGGTTCTTGAATTAGGTAATGACAGATATCTAGTATTAAAACTTAATGAGTATATAGCCGCTCGGCAACAAGAATTGCCTGAGGTGCGTGAGCGGGTAGTTCAGTTAGTTACGGACGATGTGTCTAAAAACCAATTAGCAGAGCAAGGCGGCGCGCTATTGGCGCGAGTTATGGCTGGAGAAAGCGTTGAAACTGTCGCAAAAAGTGAGAATCTTAGCTGGCAGGTCGTCATTGATGGAACTCGGCGTAATGCTAGTTCAAATGCTGAGATTGGACAAAAGGTTTTCTCGTTACCAAAACCAGTGGCTGAAAGTGTGGTGGAAAGTTTCTATCTGTCCAACGGTGACTTTGTGGTGGCAAGTTTGACCGGGGTAACAGAGGGCAGACTAGATCGTTTGACTAAGCAACAGAAGACTTCACTTGTCGCTGCCTCAACAGTGTCTAGGGGAAGTCGTGATTTGGCAGCTTATGAACAGTCCTTGCTAGCAAATGCGACCATAGAAAAATAGGTTTAAATTGTTTTTTATTCGAACATAAAGGCGGTTGTACGCCTTTATGTTTGGATAAGACTTTTGAGTATTCTAGATTCGCAAGCGATTAATAAAAAGAGTCAATCTTTGACCAGGTTGTAAATATTCATCGCGACTAATTTTATTCCAATTCGTAATATCTCTAATGTTCAGATCAAACTTTGCAGCGATCATATATAGCGAATCGCCCGACCGCACTTTATAAGACAGTTTCCTGAGATTTTCATCAGTAGACCTGTTGGTGGCAGTGCGAATGTTGAGGTACTGGTCTATCTTAATAGCATCTGTTCTCAGACCGTTCTGTTGCTGCAGACTTTTCACAGATGTTTTGAATCGAGCGGCTATCTGCGAGAGTGAATCGCCCCTAACTACCCTATAACGGGTATTTTTGAAGCTTGGGTTTGCGCTTGTAAATGTCGTTGTTTCTTCATCGTGGGGAATGATCAATATCTGCCCAATCTTGAGTCGGCTTGAGTTCAGATTATTCCGTACGTTTATCCAAGATAGAGGGGTGCCAAATTTTTCCGCTATCTGCGAGAGAGTATCACCCGCGACAACGGCATATTCGGTGTGTGGAATCCAATCTTTTTGACTAGTTGTTATGAGTGCCGCTCTGAACGAATTGGCGTTTTCGTATGGGAAAAGTAGCGTATGCTGACCCGTTGGGGGAGTTGTTGAGCGACGAAATGCAGGATTCAGTCGATTGAATAGAGATCTATCCATACCTGAAACCTCCATGACCGTTTGCAAAGCGACCTGGTGCTCGAGCTCAATTATTTCAAAGTAGGGTGCATTTGCTATAAATGGCAATTCTATCTTATGGGCTGAGGGGGTATCGATCAATGAGGCCAGAGCTAACAGCTGCGGTACATAATTACGCGTCTCTTTGGGTAACCGTATTGACCAGAAATCTAAAGGCTTATCGGCTTTACGGTTTTTGGAAATGGACTTACTTACGTAGCCTTCACCAGAATTGTAAGCAGCAAGCGCCAAAAGCCAGTCGTTATCAAAGCGATTATATAAATAGGTAAGGTATTTGATAGCGGCGTTTGTAGAGCTAACAATATCGCGTCGCCCATCGTACCAGGGGTTCCTATCTAACCCGAATTGTTTGGCGGTAGACGGGATGAATTGCCATAAACCAGCTGCATGACTGGGGCTATAGGCTAGAGGATCATAGGTGCTTTCAACGATGGGTAGCAGGGCTAATTCTAGCGGAAGCCCAGCCTGCTCCAACTGGTCTGTTATATAGTATATAAAAGGTTCCGCTCTGGAGAATACGGCTTTCAAATAGTGGGGGTTATCAATATACCATTTACGTTGTCTTGCTACGGACTCAGGCAGATTGCTTAAATCTAATTGATACCCCAGGCGAATTCTTTGCCATAGGTCGTCTGGGTCGCCCGCATTAACAGGCTCTTCGATAGGCACCACTAGTTCTGTATTGACTGAATGCTCAACCTGATTTAAGTGCTCCTCAGGACGGGCGTCTACCAAGATTGCAGCGACTGGTTCAGGCGCTGACCCGCTTTGTTCTAACCCCATAGCCTGCGGCGTTTTTGGGAGCAGACTGCAACTTGAAATTAAAAGTGTAGACAGTACAAAAGATGAATTGAAAGACAAATTTTTAATAGCGAAGGCCCCTGATAACACCTATAAATTTTTATGACGCGATTGTAGCTAGGTTAAGTATTGAAGACAAATACGGAAAGGCATAAAGAGACTCTAACTTTGATGGGTGGGTGCAAGGGGCGTTTAACTGTCACTAAGATGGCACATTCTCAAGTGGAGTTTAATTGATTCAGCCGCCATAATAGTGGAGAACAGATGTCAAAATCCATATTCTATGTACTATTCGCTCGTTATAGGCTATTACAATAAATGTTAAAACGTTTTGACATAGAAAATTTAGGCGTGTCCAGCGCGGGTCTGCTTGACTGGTCCGAGTCGGCATTTTCCTCCTATATAATGTCGGTCGAGAGGCGGATTTTTACAAAAAAATATGGACACTTACCCGGTTATCGATTCTTACGCCTTGGGCTGTCGCCTAGTCAAGATACTCTGGATTGTTTCACTCAAATACACCGTTTTGGTTTGCAATCCCAGTTGTCAGGCAATATCGAAGAAATGTCCGCGGTGGCTGATTTTTCAGATTTACCGCTGCCCTCTGAGGTGGTAGACGTTGTATTACTACAACATTCTATCGAGTTTTCAGAATCTCCTCAGGCGTCGTTAAACGAAGCGCTCCGAGTTCTAGCCCCGGGGGGGCATCTAATTATATGCGTATTTAATCCGGTAGGCCCCACAGGGTTGATTAAGTTTCCAATGCAGTTGGTGACGAATCGGCCCCAGTATCGGTTTCATAACCTGCGTAAAGGCAGGTTAATTGATTGGTTAACACTATTGAATTGTCAGGTTCTTGACGTTGATCACGGAGCTTATCACTGGCCGCGCCGCTCAGTGGTAACCAAGGAACATGAATCAAACTCTATGGTTGAGGGGGAGCAGATTTCCTCGTGGGATAATGCCTGCGAAAAAATTCGTCTTCCCGTTGGTAATTTCTATATGATTCATGCAGTCAAACGTGTTGCACGTGGTATTAGCAGTTCACCTCGAGTCTGGAAACGCAGCGTTAGTGGTCGCTTAACGTCATCTAATGCTAAACCATTAGGATCCAAAAAAGAGCCTAAATAAATACTGATATTCCGTGATTAGAGATTAATAGGGTATAGAATGAACAGAGTAGAAATTTTTACTGACGGTGCTTGTCGCGGGAATCCAGGACCCGGCGGGTGGGGTGCATTGTTGCGATTTGGCGATGATGAGAAAGAGTTATGTGGCGGTGAAGCCGAGACTACTAATAACCGCATGGAGTTAATGGCCGTTATTCAGGCATTGTCTGCGTTAAAACGGCCCTGTGATGTCGTCTTGACCTCTGATTCAACCTATGTTCTAAAAGGAATCCAAGAATGGATGCCTAGCTGGAAAAAAAGAGGGTGGAAAACAGCGGCAAAAAAACCTGTTAAAAATGTTGATCTGTGGAAGCTGCTAGATGATGCTATTCAGGGGCACACCATTGATTGGCAGTGGGTTAAAGGGCATAGCGGGCATGCTGAAAATGAGATTGCTGACCAATTAGCAAATAGGGGTATCGACGAACTTTAGGTTTGTCCGTCCCATACTAAAATCAACTATTAAAGAAATATAGATAATGAGACAGATTGTTCTTGATACCGAAACCACTGGATTAGAGACTTCTCAAGACCATCGAATTATTGAAATTGGGTGTGTCGAATTGGTCGACCGAAAGTTGACGGGCCGCCATTACCACCAATATGTAAATCCTCAGCGTAAGGTAGATGAAGGCGCAATGGAGGTGCACGGCATTACTGATCAATTTCTCGAAGACAAGCCTCTCTTTGACGCCATAGTCTCCGATTTCTTTGAGTTTTTAGATGGTGCCGAATTAATCATTCACAATGCATCTTTTGATATTGGCTTTATTAATCACGAGTCTAAAAAATTGCGTGGCAAGTACCAGCCCTTAGAATCCCAGTGCAGGGTTATTGATACTCTCGCCCTTGCACGCCAGAGGCACCCTGGACAAAAAAATAACCTCGATGCCTTATGTAAGAGATATGGCGTGGATAACTCTCAGCGTCAGCTGCATGGTGCTTTGCTGGATGCGGAGATTTTAGCCGATGTGTATCTGCTAATGACGGGAGGTCAGGTCAATTTAAACATCAATGATCAGTCAGACTCCGATAGTGGTGAAATGAACAAAACCTCGGTCATTCGACGACTTCCTGAAGATAGACCCCCGCTGAGGGTTGTTAAAGCTTCCGATGAAGAAATAGTCAGTCATGAGAAAAAGTTATCTGCCATTGTTGGTATAGCTGGCCAATGTATCTGGCAAGGCTCTGGCGAATAGCGCTTTTTTATGCAGGATCTGAATCCTATGAAATTTCCGGCTAAGTTGCCATTAACGTCGAGGCAACTTGGGCAGTTAAAGCACGACCTTATCGTGTCGGTGCCAAGTTCAGACTTGTTTCGTTTGACGAAGCGTGCGAGTCGATTTGCCCAATCAAGTGTTAACGATGAAGCCGTGTCTAAAGAATGGAAAAGCTTTCAAGATGCCGTGACGCGCGCTCACGCAAAGGTTCAATCGCGGCAAAAAAACGTCCCAAAGATTCGCTTTCCAGATTTACCTATTAGTGCTCGTTCTGAAGAAATTAGACAGCTAATTGAAGACAGTCAAGTGGTTATCATCGCGGGAGAAACAGGATCAGGTAAAACCACTCAAATCCCTAAAATATGCCTTCAGGCTGGAAGAGGCGTGAAGGGTATTATTGGCCATACTCAGCCGCGCAGAATTGCAGCGCGCACCGTGGCAAATCGCATCGCAGAAGAACTGGAGTCTCCTCTGGGTAAGGCCGTTGGGTATAAGGTTCGTTTTGCTGATCAAACATCGTCTGATAGCTACATTAAATTAATGACAGACGGTATTTTACTGGCAGAAATACAGCAGGACAGGTTTCTCAGTAAATACGATACTCTGATTATAGATGAAGCTCATGAGCGTAGTTTAAACATTGATTTTTTACTCGGCTACCTAAAGACGCTGTTGGTACAGCGGAAAGATCTAAAATTGATTATTACCTCGGCGACTATCGACATACAAAAGTTCTCAGCTCATTTTAACGATGCGCCTATCGTTGAGGTGTCGGGTAGGACTTACCCAGTTGACATTATATATAGCGATTTGGATGTTTTAGAGGGTGATCGAAATCAACAAATCGTTGATTGTTTGCGTAACATTCAAGATGCGCAAGAACAGGGAGATGTGCTGGTTTTCCTAAGTGGTGAGAGAGAAATACGTGAGGCGAGCCTAGCGCTTAGGCGCGCCCAATTCCCCAATACGGAAATAGCCCCTCTTTATGCTAGATTAAGCTTGGCCGAGCAAAGCAAGATTTTTTCGCCACACAAGGGTAGGCGAGTTATTTTGAGCACGAATGTGGCTGAAACCTCCCTCACAGTGCCGGGTATTCGCTATGTCATCGATACAGGTCGTGCAAGAGTCTCTCGTTATAGTTTTAGGACAAAGGTTCAGAGACTACCGATAGAGGCCATATCGCAGGCTAGTGCCAATCAGCGTGCTGGACGCTGCGGTCGCGTCAGTGACGGCGTATGTTTTCGGTTGTTCCGTCAGGACGATTTTGACGGGCGACCCGAGTTTACTGATCCAGAGATAGTTCGTACTAATTTAGCAGCAGTCATTTTACAGATGTTGCAACTGCGGCTGGGTGATATCAGAAATTTTCCCTTCATCGATCCGCCCGATAGTCGTTTGATAAACGATGGCTATAAACTCTTAGAAGAGCTCCAAGCAGTAACAGCGGATGGAAAATTGACCGCGATGGGTAAGAAACTAGTGACATTGCCGGTGGATCCACGATTTGCACGAATGATCTTAGAGTCTGATAAGAACGGATCTTTGAATGAATTGATCGTTATTACCAGCGGATTGAGCATTCAAGATCCTCGAGAACGACCGGGAGATAAGCAGCAGGCGGCTGACCAAGCGCATAAGCAATGGGCAGATCAAGACTCTGATTTTGTGTCCCTACTCAACTTGTGGAATCACTTCGAAGAGAAGCGGAGCGATCTTTCGACGAATCAATATAGTAAATATTGCCGTTCTCAGTATGTATCATTTATCAGAATGAGAGAGTGGCGTGATTTACATCATCAGCTTCACAGCGCGTGCAGAGCGCTGTCTCTAAAAGAGAATCAGCAGCCTGCAGATTACGCTAGTGTTCATCGGTCGTTGCTGTCTGGTCTGCTAGGGCAAATTGGTATCCGAGAAGAAAAGTGGGAGTTTTTAGGGACTAGAAATCGTAAGTTTTTCATTTTTCCCGGATCTGGACTTAGTAAGAGGCCGCCAAAATGGGTCATGGCTGGATCCTTAATGGAGACGACCAAGCAATATGCCTTAAATGCCGCAAAAATTGATTCTGCTTGGCTTGAAAGCCTCGCTGCGCATTTAGTTAAGAGAACCCATAGCGAGCCCTTTTATCATCACAAATCGGGTCAAGTGATGGCCAGTGAGCGTCAAACCTTATTTGGCTTGTCCATCGTCGAGGGAAAAAAGGTCGTATATGGCAATATAAACGTTTCTGAGGCCAGAAAGGTATTCATACAGCAAGCTCTAGTGGAAGAGGGGTATCGCGGTAAGGGAGCATTTTATACGGACAATCATGCGCTAGTGTCAGAGCTTCAAGCGCTAGAGGATCGTTTTAGGCGCAGAGATCTCCTCGCAGAACAAATGGTTATTTTTAGCCATTATGACGAGCGAGTTCCGCCGTCCGTGTGCAATCTCCCAGCATTTGAAAAATGGCGTAAAACAGCTGAAAAATCAGACTCTAAATTACTTTTCATGAGCAAAGAATCTTTACTTTTACGGGGACTGTCCGACAGTGAAGAGGCGCAATTTCCGGAGATAATAATCCATGAGGGGTTTGAGTTTGATTTGCGCTACCACTTCGAACCCGGTCACCCAGAGGATGGCGTCAATCTATTGATACCCTTAGCAATACTGCATCAATTACCCCACTATCTATTCCAATGGTTGGTTCCCGGGATGCTACGAGATAAGTGTATTGCATTGATTAAGGGTCTACCTAAACAGATCCGTAGGCAGTTTGTTCCTGTTCCAGATTATGTTGACAAAATCCTGCTTAATGTCAGCGCTCAAGACAGACCTCTGACTATCGTGTTGAGTGAACAATTACAGCGATTGACTGGAATAAAAATTGAAGAAGCTTCCTGGAACGCGAAAAAGCTTGATAACTGGTATCAGATGAACTTTGTGTTGCAGAACGACAAGGGCCAGTTAATCGCAATGGCCCGAAGCCTGCACCAGCTACAGGGAGACTTCAAACAACAGATTAAACAAAGTTTAGGTCGACCATCAGAGCAGTCTATTGCGCGAAAATGTATTCTGGAATGGGATTTTGACCAGTTGCCTGTTGAAGTAGAGCTACCTCGTGGCGATATGACCATTAAGGCATGGCCCGCACTCCAAGATGATGGTGAATCGACCTCTATAGAGCTGGTGGACAATCCTTTGGTAGCCGAGCAAATATCTCGGCATGGACAGCTTAGACTGGCTTTGCTCAAAGGTAAGGAGCAACATAAATACCTGTCGAAGAATCTCTTAAGAGGTGAAGAACTTGCTCTTAAAGGAGCGGCTTTAGGATCTCGAGATGAAATAGTCACAGCTATTATTGAAGCGAGTTTTCAGCAGGCTATATTCTCTAGCGGGATTGTTATCCGCGAAAGAGATAATTTTGAAAATTGTTTCTCTACGGGCATTTCACATGTAGTTGATATTGCGCAGCAGCATGCGGTGCAGATTGGTAGCGTTCTGACTGAACTGCACGAACAGCAAAAGCGCTTGCGAGGACTTGATTCATTGGCTGTTGATGCGCAGCTTGATATAGCCTCGCAGGTGAGTTGGCTATTTTCCAACGACACACTACGCAGGGTGAAACCCGAGAATACTCAGCAATATCCACGGTTTGTGAAGGGAATCAGTATACGAATCGATAAGCTCACTTCTCAAGTCGCTAAAGATCGTGAGCACATAATAGACTTGCGCTCGTTTGCTGATGGCGTTGAGGGGTTGCGAGAAAAACAGCAACTACTTACCTCAGATTTAGCCGATTCATTGTTAGATTTTCAGTGGTTGTTAGAAGAATATCGGATCTCCTTATTTGCTCAGCAACTAAAAACGCGAGTGCCGGTTTCAGCAAAGCGCTTAGCTAAGCGTTGGTCGGATATATTAAACCAGTTAAAAATACTTTTGCCTGATTATCACTAGCTAGCTCATTGATCTGTTAGGTGAAATCAAGTGATGAGCTAGTATAATCATCTCGTTACAGAGATAGCTCCCATTGATTGTTTTTTATTGTAGGTGAAACCCTCCGATTACCAATGCTAAGAAAAATCTTCGTTTAGCCTGCCTCTCCGCCCTATTCAATTGTGTACCTAGGGCGCCAGTGCTAGTAGAATAGCGAAAAGACTAACCTGAAAACTTGCCATTTATGAAATTTACAGAAAAGACATGTTTAAACTAGTAACAATTATTACTCTGCTTTTTGTGTCGATGACTGCCTTTGCTGAAGAGGTAGAAAATCCTGATCCGCTAGAGGGTTTGAACCGCGGCGTTTGGGGCTTTAATGAGACGGTCATCAACAGTGTCGCACGACCCGTGGTTGATATATACGAAACAGTGACGCCAACGCCGATCCGCAACGCCATAGTGAACTTTTTCGGTAATCTTAATGAAATTCCAAATGCGGCTAACAGCTTGTTGCAGGGTAAAGTGAAACAGGCGGCCAATGACACGGGTAGGTTCTTGATTAATACAACTCTTGGTTTGGCTGGTCTGTTTGATGTTGCTAAAAGCGCAGGCTTGCATGCCGGGGGAGGGGAAGATTTTGGTCAGACACTGGCTGTTTGGGGTGTTGGGCAGGGGCCTTATCTCATGCTGCCTTTCATCGGACCGACAACATTCCGTGATGCTCCAGCTGACTTTATAGACAGCTTTCTAGATCCTTTCTCATATTCGGATAAATTGGCCCTTCGGATTGGTGTGAAGAGCATTAGTATGATTGCTGAGAATGGTTCTTATCTAGATCAATTAGACGTTATTTCTGGTGATAAATATCTTTTTATTCGGGATGTATATCTGCAAAATAGAGAGTATGTTATCAATGACGGAGCCATTGAAGATGATTTTGGTGACTTAGACGATTATTAGTGACACTTAAATCGTCATAACGGCATAGTTAAACGTACGAAAGTTAGATAGCTATATTGCTATAAAGATTATAAGAAATTGAAAAGTCGAATGTACCATGACTGCAATTGATAGCCCTGTTATTCTCGTCGGAGAGAATACGGTTAGGCTTAAAACTCTCCAAGAAGCTGTCCAAAGCTGCGACAGACCCTGTGTGCTTGTGCCTGATATAGCGGCGTTGGTGTCTGCTTGTGAAGATTCTGTTTCTCAGCTGGTTGTGTTAGTTTCTTCAGATTCGTCTGGCGAAATACTTGACCAAGACAATGTTTTAAAAGCACTTTTGTCTAAATACCTCGTGGTAGTTTATTTAGATTCTCCCTCCGTGGAAACGGTAGCCCGCTATTTTCGATACGGAGCCTCAGATGTTTGGTTTGATGGGGCGTCTCAAAAAGACATTTCTGAATCGCTCTCTCGAATCCAAGATATTGCTGTTACTCGTATGCAACGTCATGAATATAGCGGTGATCTGGAGAAAATGAACCTAGAGCTTCAAGAAAGCGTACGACGTCTCAAGCAAGATCAGATTGCTGGTCTTGAGGTACAAAAAAGCCTAATGCCTGAAAGTCCTTTGACGTTTGGTGATTATGAAATATCGCATTCGGTCACGCCTTCGCTTTATCTCAGTGGTGACTTTATTGGCTATAACTTTGTCTTGGGACGTTATCTGCTATTTTATTTCGCAGATGTGTCTGGTCATGGGTCCTCATCTGCTTTTGTGACTGTGCTGTTACGTTTTATGATTGGGCGAGTTATCCGTCGTCATATTACGGAAAATGATCATGCGGCGCTTGGTGCTGCGCCAGAAGGTCTTTTAGAGCACATTAACAACCAAATTTTGGCGACGGGCTTGGGTAAGCATTTGACGGTTGTGGCAGGCTGTTTAGATACCGAGACCAGTACATTACGGTATGTTGTAGGTGCTCAACTACCCAGACCGATTATGATCGTAGATGGCAAAGCAGACTATTTACCCGGCAAGGGCAAGCCGGTGGGTATATTTGAAGATGCGGTTTGGGACGTGGAGGAAATACAGCTACCAGAAAGGTGCGCTTTAGTCCTTTTGTCTGATGGAGTTTTCGAGTTGGTGCCTGATAAAGAGTTAATCGACAAAGAAAAAACCTTACTGCAATTTTTGGGCACTAGCTCAAACACCATTGAAAATTTGAAAGATGCGCTGTCAGTTGATTTTATTGAGTCCCCCCAAGATGACGTATCGATGTTGTTACTGACAAGAGGAATGTAGGGTGAATCCTGGTAAAATTCTTGTAGCAGACAGCATGGGCGATTACCTACTTAAGCTTTCTGGTGATGTGAGGGTGACACTGTGCGGAACATTGAATCGGCATATTGAGACCATTTTTGGTAGTAAAAATGTCAAGCAAGTCGTTGTTGATATGTTAGATGCCGATTGCCTAGATAGCACTACGCTAGGGCTACTTGCAAAATTGGGGCTTCACTGTCGCAAGCAATACGGCATTAACCTCCAAGTTTTTTGCGAAAATGCGAGTATTCTACGTACCCTGGAGCACATGAGTTTTGACGAGATTTTCGATATCTTTCAAGATGTTCCTGAAATAAAAGAACACATAAATTTGCACAATATTGGCATCGAAAACGTGGCGGTTGACGATATTCGGCGCCAAGTTTTGGAGGCACATAAACTGCTAATCGAGATGAATCCAGAAAATAGCGCAGATTTCACCGACTTGATTAGCGCCCTTGAGTCAGATAGTTGACGAGATATTTTCCCGAGCATTGAGCTTGCAGCGAATATACTCACTATGCCGAATATGCAGTAAATCAGCTACTCTACGTATTATGCTTTCTTCATGTTTATCTAAGTGACCATCAGCATAGGCAACACGCCACATCGCGGTCATTAGCGATAGTTTCTTCTCAATATCAAAGTGCTCATTAATCTCTCGTGTAAATTGGTACAGTGATGTTGCTTCGGTGACCTCTTCACGAGAAAGGCTGATCAGTTCATCAACTTCTTCGGCGCTTAGGCCGAGCATGCGAGATAGGGTTTCTGCAATTGAGTTCAGCTCTTGTTCATCAAGATTCCCATCAATCACCATGACCTCTATCAGCAGGGCAGCCATAGCGAGTTGATCCGCACTGACCGCATCTGAATCAGCCTCTAAAACTTTTTTTGAAAAAAAACTCTTTATTTTATCAATCATTTGTCTAGCTCTTTCAACCATACTTCTAACTTAACTTGATCGGCCACAAAGCTTCTAATACCGTGCGCTAATTTTTCAGTCGCCATGGGGTCATCATTTAATTCATAACGGAAGGCGCTTTCACCTGCCATTTTATAATCAATTTTATCACCGGTATGTTTGGGATCTAGTTTACGATCTAAGGTGCCAAAATCATCATCTAGTTCTTGCAAAAGTTGCGGGCTAATAGTGAGTCGATCACAGCCTGCTAGTTCGGTAATTTCACCTATATTTCTAAAGCTTGCGCCCATCACTACGGTGTCATAGCCAGACTGTTTATAGTAGTTATAAATTTGCGTGACTGACTGCACACCCGGATCTTCGGCAGCCGTATACTCAGATTTATCGGTATTAGCTTTGTACCAGTCCAATATCCTGCCTACGAAGGGGGAGATTAAGAATGCCCCTGCATCTGCGGCGGCGGCTGCCTGAGTAAAATTAAATAGCAACGTTAGGTTGCAGTTGATGCCTTCTTTTTCAAGTTGCTCTGCTGCACGTATACCTTCAAAGGTTGATGCCATTTTAATAAGAACACGTTCTTTCCCTATGCCGGCTTGCTCGTACAGCGCAATTAGCTGACGCGCTTTGGTAATAGATTTTTCAGTATCAAAGGATAATCGAGCATCGACCTCTGTTGAGACACGCCCAGGAATAACATTGATGATCTTTTCGCCAATACCGACCGCTAATTTATCCATGCAGAGAGACAGTTGCTCATCACTTGATAGCTTCCCCCCAGAGACAGACGCAATAACCTCTTTAACAAGGCCCTCATAGGCAGGCATCTGAGCGGCTTTTAATATCAGCGATGGGTTAGTCGTGGCATCTTCAGGAGAATACTGACTAATCGCCTCAAAATCGCCAGTATCGGCAACGACAGTCGTCATTTCTTTTAATTGTGCTAATTTACTTATATTGCTCATTTGTTCATGGCTCCTGAAGTGGCTTTTAATGCGGTTGTTAAAACGTCAATTGTCGCAGTGGGCTTGTAGGCATTCTCGCTAATGTGTCGCCTAAACAGCCGTGCACCAGGCATGCCATGAAATAACCCTAAAATATGGCGTGTCATCGCGTGCAGTTTGGTGCCCTTACTCATCTCATTATCTATGTAATCAAGAAATTGTTCAGCGATTTTTTCACGGCTCTTAACCGGATGATTGGCACCATAGATATCTTGATCAACAGTAGCCAATATATAGGGGTTGGTATAGGCCTCGCGTCCCATCATTACCCCATCTAAATGGTTCAAATGCTCAATAGATTGTTCGAGGGTGGTAATACCCCCATTGATGACAATTTCGGCATCGGGGAAATCACGCTTTAATTGATAAACACGATCATAGTTAAGCTCAGGTACTTCTCGATTTTGTTTTGGGCTAAGGCCTTTAAGCCATGCCTTTCGCGCATGCACTACAAATGTGTTGCAACCGGCGTCAGAGAGGGTGCCAACAAATTGGCACAAAAAGTCATAAGAGTCATAGTCATCGACACCAATACGATGCTTTACAGTCACCGGAAGGTCTACTGCGTCTCGCATGGCGGCTACGCAGTCAGCGGTAATAGCTACATTTTTCATCATAACGGCCCCGAACATTCCGCTCTGGACACGATCACTGGGGCAGCCGCAGTTAAGGTTTATTTCAGCGTACGCATATTTTTCAGCGAGTTTACATGCAGCGGCTAAATCGCCTGGGTTGCTCCCACCTAGCTGCAATGCAACGGGGTGCTCTGCGGCATTCATCTCCAAAAAACGCTCGGTGTCACCATGCAATATGGCTCCGGTAGTGAGCATTTCTGTATAAAGAACGGCATGTTGGCTGATTAAACGCAAAAAGAACCGGCAGTGCCTATCCGTCCAGTCCAACATTGGTGCGACACAAAATCGTCGGCTAGGCTTGCTACCCGTGGTTGGGGCTGTAGTGGTCAAGGGCAACATTACTCTAGAGTTGGTTAAGACGAACTTTAGCGTGCAGTATAAAAGTCAGAGACCGAAAAGTCCCTTGAAATTGATGTATCCAGAGTCTTTTTTAGTTTATACCTCTACTGGTGCTTAGAATGATAATGTGAAGTGGGGGGCACTATGTATAAATTGCCTTATCTTAGTGTTTTTAGCGGCTATCATCGGTTGCACATTTGCACTATTATTCCGCTCTTAATTAGAAATTGTCACTAATAAAGAGAATAAGAATGCATATAAATCATAGGCCGATAGCGGCAATTAAAGACGGTTTGTTATTGTTGGTTACAGTCTTGGCACTGACGTTTTATTCCTCCTTAGTCCTGAGCCATGCAGATCATGACAAAGCCCGCTTTGTCGCCGCCACCGGCGTCGATAGTGGCAAGTGCGATGATGCTGCACAGCCGTGTAAAACGATTAACTATGCCGGATTGCAGTCTAACAAGGGCGATACTATCCGGATGGCTGCGGGTAACTATAAGGTCGAAGATGTCGATACGCTGTTTTATCTGCTTAGTGATCTAGTTCCTGTAAAAGGTTTGTACAGTGAAGAATCTGCTTTCGCTAAAACCGATCCCAATAACATTACACGCCTAACTGGGGTGCCACTAGAATTCGCCGATAAATTAGCCAGCAAAGGCTTTACCGTAATTGTTGACGCGAAAGGCTTGGATATCGATAAAACTCAAGATATTCGCGAAAAAATGCAGGTTTATGAACGATTAAAAGAGGCCAAGGCAGCAACCAACTGTGAAAATGGTTTTGCTGGAGATCACGCCTGTGAAAACATGGACTTATTGTCACATGTCCCGCTCTCGAGTTTTTCAACTAACCCTAGTGCTGCCAACGATGTTTGGGGATTTTACGATGTGAATGATGGCCGAGAATACGCGATCATGGGCCTGCGGAATGGCGTTGGCGTCGTTGAGGTAACTAACCCTGAGTCGCCGCGTATGGTAGGAAGTGTTTCTAGTCAGTCAACCTCTTGGCGTGATATCAAAGTTTATCAACACTTTAACTTTCAAAGCGCACGATGGGAGAGTTACGCCTATGTGACAGCCGATAGCGCGTCTGTTGGGACGATGATCATAGACTTACGTTCCTTGCCTGAGACAATTTCTGTTGCCGGCTCAGACTCAAGTGATATCAGTGCGCATAATGTTTATTTAAGTAATGTTGATTACTCGCTAGGGGTAGCACTCAACGGTGTCGAGCCCTATCTGCATATTTCTGGTTCAAATCGAAAGGGCGGCTCATTTAATACGTATGGGTTGGATAACCCTCAGTCACCGGTCTCAATCTATCAGAATAGCTCTTCCTCGCGCACAAACTATACTCATGATGTCAGCTCTATGGTGGTGACAGATGAGCGTAAGGATACTCAATGTGTTTCTGGTGGTCCTCACTGTGAGATTTTCTTTGATTTTAATGAAGATAACTTCCAGATTTGGGATAAAACGCAGAACAGTGCTCCAGCACGATTAAGTACGACCTCTTATAAGAATGTTTCTTATGTTCATTCAGGTTGGTACACAGAGGATAAGCAGGTCGTACTTGTTCATGATGAGCTGGACGAGATGGACTATGGACTTAACACGACGGTTCGATTATTTGAGATGTCAGATTTCAGAGCGCCGTCTCTTTTATCAACCTGGACGGGTCCAACTGGTGCAATCGATCACAATGGTTTTGTTCGTGGTAATCGCTACTACATGTCCAATTACACACGAGGGATGACTGTTCTGGATATTTCGGACACTTCCGTTCCAAAGGAAATAGGTTTTTTTGATACCTTCCCGATGTCTGACAATACGTCGTTTAATGGCGCTTGGGGTGTTTATCCTTACTTACCTAGTGGTGTCGTGTTGATTAGTGATATCAGTAGTGGACTCTACGTTGTTCGTGATAATACGCTGCAGACAGCGGAGGGCAATGCTAGTTTTGATGCCCAAAGTTATTTGGTTGAAGAGGGCGGTAGCGCAACAGTTGAGGTTGCACGCAACAATGGCACCGAGGGGGCTGTTAGTGTTAAGTGGGAGATTTTAGCGGGGGCCACAGATGGCGATGATCTGTCTCTTGATTCCGGGACGCTCTCTTGGGGCGATGGTGAAAGCCAGGTGCAGTCCATCAGCATTCCAGTTAAATCTGACAGTAATGGCGAGCCAAAAGAGAGCTTTTTCATTCGATTACATGATCCAGTTGGTTCACTATCGCTGGCATCGCCAAGCATTGCTATTATCTCGATAGAAGTCAGCGAAGGCGTTGTTCAACCTGAGGAGAATGAAGCACCCGTTGTTGATGCGGGTGCCGATATGACTGTGAACACCAGCACGACGGTTAACTTGCAAGGGTCGGCCACTGATGCAGATAGCTCTGTGCTGACCTATGCTTGGGAGCAGTTAACGGGAACAACAGTATCGATCGGTCAGTCTAACGAAGCAGCAGCGCAGTTCACTGCACCTGGCTCGGCAGGCGAACTCAGCTTTAGGTTAACAGTGACTGATGATCTGGGTGGCGTTGGCACGGATACTGTGGCGATTAGTGTTGTCGTAGCGGCTCTGCAACCGCCCGTTGTTTTACCTAAAAGTGGTGGAGGCGGTTGTACTATAGCCACTGACAGTTCACGTGATTCGTCGTTAGTGATCTTGATGCTAGCAACAGGCTTGCTGATGGCACGGCGGCGCTATTGGATCCGCCAGAAATAAGACAGACTTGACGGGATAATTATTATCCACCCTTTACCTGTGGGGTGGGTAGGGGCGCGTCTCGCTTAATCAGCTGATTAAGTATTATGGTTGATTCAATATCTTCTGCCATGGGTACATTGGCTAGCTTTTCTTTGAGAAATATCTCAAAGGATTGCAATGTCGCTGTACTGACGCGAAGCATGTAGTCATGAGCCCCTGCAAGCACACAGCATTCGGTAACCTCAGGTAAGTTAGCTACTGCTGATTCAAAGGCAGATGCATTGCCGGATGTGTTTTTGTTCACTTTCACAAATACAAAGGCGGAAACGTTGGCGCCTATCATCTGATGATTTAACTGGACGCTATAGCGTTCAATCAGACCGCTTTGTTCGAGCCTGCGAAGTCGCCTCAAACAGGGCGTCTGAGATAAGTTCACCTTGGCGGATAGCTCTGCATTGCTGATACGCGAATTATCCTGTAACGCGGATAATATACTGATATCAATATGATCTAATTTGTTATCCATTATTAGTATAATCTGCTAATTAATTATATTTAACGATTAATATATCACATATATTAAAAAATATGACTTTTCTTTGCCCGATAATGCCACTGTAATTTTGTTAATATTTCCCTTTAATAGAATTGCCAAAAGGGTATTAAGATGACGCAGAAAGCGCAGGCGCTGGATCGATGGATTCGCAGTGATTTCAAAGCGATGAACACAGGGTTGGAAGAGCTGTATTTTGAGAATCGCGATTCAACTGAGCCCTTGGGTAAAAGTATCAAAACACAATTAGTTGACGAGGGTAGAGCGCTCATTACAGATCTTCTCGGTGAGGGTAATACTGATGAGGGTTTTGATAGCGGATTTGAATTGTTGGGTAATGTTGGCTTTTACATGGCAGCCTGTCGCCGCCATGATATTACTGAGCCATCAAGAGAGACCAAATCACCGTTGCAAGAAGCCTCCGCCCTTGCCATGCAGCTGGGTGCATCACTCGGCGTAATTCCACGGTTTGCCTCTTGTCATTTGGAAACGCACAATCGTGCCGTCAACGGGGAATACAAAACGTTCACTTCGCTGGCAGATGAAAAGATATTTATCGACTTCAATACACGCGGCGTGTTTTCTTTTATTCGTGCTTCAGAGGCTCTGAGAAGTTGTCTGCCGCTGGGTGTCTCACATCCGATAACGTACGAATTATTGTCCACAGCCAAGGTAGCACTTGACGAGGTTTATGCCTCCAATGCGAGTTTATTTGATCAACTAGATATCAATCGGTTTTTCTATTGTGTCAGGCCTTACTACCGACCACACCGTGTTGGTTTGCACGAGTATAGGGGTGCGAATGCTGGGGATTTTGCAGGCATTAATGTTATTGATTTACTTCTGGGTGTCTGTAAAGCAGATGATCCCTATTACTCCCAGCTGTTGGTGGATAAATTCTTGTTCATGCGCCCAGAAGATCAACTCGTGCTTCGTGACTGTATGCGACGTAAAAGTCTGCTCGATAGCTTTCTAGAATGTCAGTCTGAGCATAAAAATGACCCTTGGTTCCAGACCAATTTAAGCATGTTTTTAGACGTGTGCGAGGCTCATGGCAGAGTGGCGATTCAGCATCACGAGCGGTTAGTGCGCAAATTTATAGAACGCCCTGCAGATGCGGGCGCACATACGGACCAGGCTGACCTTACTGCTAGCGGCCCACCTTTGCCCGTGCTTTTGAAAGGCCTTAGAAAGCTCTGCGATATGCGTTGCGCTGCACCAGCCACTGAGGGGTTTGATACCCGTTATAGAGATATTCAGAGCCTTAAGGACTGTATAGCATGATGGAAGATAATTTCGTTGATCAGCAAGGCATCTATTTGCTCAGTCATTCAGTCGGGCTGCCGCTGAAGAATTCAAAATCAGTTGCAGACGAGGGTTTCTGGCAACCTTGGGTTAGAGGTAATGAAAGCATCTGGAACCATTGGTTAGCCGAGATTGAGCGATTTAGGGGGCAACTTGGCACGCTGTTAAATAGCGATGCAAGCCACTTTTGTCCGCAAACAACGATATCCAGCGCGGTGAATAACATTATATTTTCGCTGACGCCTTCAACGCACAAAAATGTCATTCTAATGAGTGAGGAGGACTTTCCTTCGGTAGCTTACGCGCTGCAGCAATCGCAGAGCCTGGGTTATCAGATGCGTTATATTCCTGCAGGCCTCAACCTAAACGATTTAACCGTGTGGGATGAGTATTTAAGCGATGATGTTGCTTTAGTTTTGGTCACTCAAGTGCAATCTAACAATGGTGTTCAGTTGCCAATCGGGGCCGTTACTGCAATGGCTGCAGAGCGATCAATTCGGTCCTTAGTCGATATCGCTCAGGCTATCGGAATTATTCCCATCGATATTCAGCAATGGTCTGCCGACTTTATTGTCGGGTCCTGCGTTAAATGGCTTAGCGGTGGTCCAGGTGCTGGTTTTCTCTGGGTTAACCCAGACATACTTGAGCTCTGTCAGCCACAAAATGTTGGCTGGTTCTCCCATGAAGACCCATTTGAGTTCGACATTCACAATTTTCGCTATGCCAAAGATGCTCTTCGATTTTTGGGTGGAACGCCCTCGGTATATCCGTTTTGTATAGCGTCTGCCAGTTTAGAGTTTGTTGGCAACCTTGGGGTAGATAAGATCCGGCAACACAATTTAGAGCTGTGTGACAAAATTATTGCTAGCTTAGGGACGGGTGAATTGATGTCGCCTACTGAGTCCAACTGCCGCAGCGGAACGTTGATTATCCACTTTGGTGAAAAACATGATCAGATTACTGAAAAATTGCGCAGTCAAGGTGTTCATTTTGACAGCCGATCTAAAGGTATTCGACTTTCACCTCACATTTACAACTCTGAGGCTCAGATTGACGTTGTAACGCAACTGATAGGCAACAGTCGATAAGGCTAATCCATAACAGTAGAGTCCGTCTAAAGTGATCCTTTTAGGGCTAAAAACCGTTACACTTCAGTCATGGCTTTCGATCATCAATCATTTTTAAAATCGCTTACTCAACGCCCAGGTATCTATCAGATGCTTGATGGTGAGGGGCAGGTTTTGTATGTGGGTAAAGCCAAAAATCTAAAGAATCGAGTCACTAGCTATTTTCGAACAACGGGCCTAACACCAAAGACAGCGGCATTGGTCAAACGTATTGTTGAAATCGATGTCACGGTCACCGAAACTGAAACCGAAGCGCTGATCTTAGAGCACAACCTAATAAAACAATATCGTCCGCCATTTAATATATTGATGCGTGACGATAAAAGTTATCCCTACATTTTTCTCTCGGATCGTGATCAATGGCCTAGATTGTCCTTTCACCGAGGCCCCAAAAAAGCGAAGGGAACGTACTTTGGGCCGTTTCCCAGTGTCCATGCAGTGCGAGATAGCATGAGCTTTCTGCAAAAAATATTTCGCGTGAGACAGTGTGAAGATGTCTTTTTTAAAAACCGGTCTAGACCCTGCTTACAGTATCAAATAAAACGTTGCTCAGCGCCCTGTGTTGATTTTGTCGAACCAGAGAGCTATGCGGAGGACGTGAATCTAACGCGCCTGTATCTTGATGGTAAGGCCGAAAAGATACTTCAGCAATTAGAGCAAGACATGGAAAAATCAGCTCTTGCATTGGAATTTGAAAAGGCGGGTGACTATCGAGATCAGATATCAGCACTGCGCCAAGTTCAAGCACAGCAAATGATTGAAAAGGGCCGTGGAACCATTGATATCGTGGCTGGTGCGGTAACTGACGGCCAAGCCTGCGTACATATGCTCTATGTGCGTCAAGGTCGCATATTAGGCAGCCGGAGTTACTATCCCAAGGCGCCATTGGCAGAGAAGGTCAGTGAACTACTCGATGAATTTTTACCCCACCTCTATCTAGATGGTGGCGGACGACCTGACTTGCCTAAGGAAATTTTAGTTAACGCTTCTTTAGAAGGCTCAGAGGTTTTGACGGCTGCGTTGAAAGAAAGGATAGGGCGGAACATAGAGATTCGTGATTCGGTCAGAGGTTTTCGGGCTAAGTGGATCGAACTTGCTCAACGTACTGCGCAACAAAATCTTGCCGGTAAGCTAGCGTCAAAGCAGACCTTGCAGCAGCGATTTGAATCCCTAAGAGACACCATTGGCCTTGACGAGATACCGCAGCGTCTCGAGTGTTTCGATATCAGCCACAGTAGCGGTGAAGCCGTTGTAGCATCCTGTGTGGTATTCGATAGTAACGGCGCACTGAAGAGTGATTATCGTCGGTTTAATATTGAAAATATCACCGGTGGAGATGATTATGCCGCCATGGAGCAGGCCATTAGACGCCGTTACACTCGGCTTATGAAGGGCGAGGGGAAACTACCTGATATTCTGCTTATCGACGGGGGTAAAGGGCAGATTGGTATAGCCAAGTCGGTGTTGACGGAACTTGGAGTAGTCGGTGTTATTGTGCTGGGTGTGGCTAAGGGAACAACGCGCAAGCCCGGTATGGAAACCCTAATCTTGGCTGACCAAAACAACAAAGTGATAGCGCGCCCGCAGCAAGCGGCTCTTCATTTAATTCAACAAATTCGAGATGAAGCTCATCGCTTTGCTATTACGGGTCACAAGCAGAGGCGGGATAAAAAACGTCGTACATCTACTCTGGAAGGTATTCCTGGGGTAGGGCCGACTCGTCGTCGAGATTTATTAAAACACTTTGGTGGAATTGTTGAAGTAAAGAAGGCCAGCGTGGCAGACCTTATGAAAGTGGTAAATATAAACAAAAAGGTTGCTGAAGCAATTTACGGCGCACTGTACAATGATTAAGCGATAACGTTTTTTTAGTTCTATTTATACACAGGTATCGGAATAACTATTTATGTGGAATCTGCCCAATATACTGACGTTAACGCGTATCGCGATGATTCCAGTCTTTATTGTTGTTTATTATTTGCCATGGGAATGGCATCACTTTGCCTCAGCCGCGATCTTTGGCCTAGCCGCTTTAACTGATTGGATTGACGGCTATTTTGCCAGAAAACTCAATATGGTCACTCCTTTTGGAGCCTTCCTTGACCCTGTAGCGGATAAACTCATCGTTGTTGCTGCTCTGGTTCTTCTATTGGAAGTCCACTCAACGCCTTGGTTCGCTCTTCCAGCAATCATCATTATAGGTAGAGAGATAGTCATCTCTGCTCTAAGAGAGTGGATGTCTGAATTAGGGTCCGGTCAAAGCGTTGCAGTATCCACTTTAGGAAAGGTGAAAACTTGGGTTCAGATGGTTGCTATAGCGATTTTGTTGCTCGCTAAGCCTGAGCAACACTTATTAACAATGATTGGATTGTCTGCAATTTATGCAGCGGCAGGGCTAACATTATGGTCTATGATTTTCTATCTTAAGAAAGCATGGCCACAATTAGGTGCCGGCGTTGATAAGTAGTTGATTTATTGCTCGTATTCCCTAGAATAGCGGCCTCGTCAAATGCTGTAAGAAAGAATAAAAATTAAGGCGCGGTAGCAAAGTGGTAATGCTGTGGACTGCAACTCCGCCATCGTCGGTTCGATTCCGACCCGCGCCTCCATTCTTTTAGTTAGCCTTTCTCTGCATAGACTAGGACTTTTTAACCGGTGGCGGTTAAATGACGTAAAGGCATTGTTAAAAGGTGAGAATCATTCCCTTTTCAGTTTTTGGTAATGTATACTTCTCGACGATTTCTAAAGCTTAGTTTTACTTAACGAAATCGTAAAGTTTTTATCTCTAAAAAGCCCCCTTCAGTATGCCCGGGTGGCGAAATTGGTAGACGCAACGGACTTAAAATCCGTCGGTGGAAACACTGTGCCGGTTCAAGTCCGGCCCCGGGCACCATAGTTACACGTAACCCATTGTTTTCCTTGTGTATTCTTGCAATTACACAGGTAGGGTAGACAATGCGGTATACACAAAAATAAGAAATGGCTAGTAATCACAGTCGAGGTTAACAATGGTAAAAAGGTAGTTTCTGACTACATTCTCATCGCTCCAGCTATCTACTGTTGAAACCAAATCAAGACATCCTGTTTTATCTGTGTCTATGGGCAAGCCTTTAAAAAGGGAATTCGAATGATTCCAGCCTGGGTCAGGGCGATCAGGTAATACAGAGTCATGTACAGATCTAAAGGCACCTTGACCATCATTAATAAGTATATGTGCACCATGAAAACTAGATTCAAAGTCCCTGGTTGAGTGAATAATATCAAGACTGTCATCTAAATTCATATCACGGAGATAAATATTTCCTTCTCCATGATGAGTATCCGCACGCTCTTGTAGCGGCAGTCGGGTTGCGGTTTCATCAACTAACTTTCCTGAGCCATCGTTCAATAGAACTTGCACGTAAGCTCCAACGTAATAAGGTAAATCTCTGGTAACAGCAACAACAACATCTATAAAACCATCGTTATTGAGATCACCTGCGACTGCATGATTATACTTGTTGTGGTTACTGCCGAAGGGGCCGGCCGGCAAATCTATCTGCTCCCAATTCTGTATCTGCGAAGTACCATCACTTAGGAAGATAGAGCCTTCCTGTGGAATTTGTTCAAAGTTATGTCTATTGTCAAAATTCCAGAATATTAGATCATCAAAGCCATCATTGTTAAGGTCAGTTAGCAGACTACTCATCGGATTTAAGTGATCATGATTCCATTCAAGGCCCACATAAGAGTGAATAGTAAAATTTCCCTGCCCATTATTGATCAGTAACATATTACAGGTGAAAACATCCATGTCACCATCACCATCTGGATCACCGCTGCTAGCATCATGAGAAAATCCACAGGCCAATCCTTTTCCATCGTTCTCATCATTAATATGGTCTGAACTCTCTACAAATTTGCCCTCTGAATTGGAAAGCAATAGGAAGTGAGGGTAAGGATCTATATAATTTTGCGTGTAGTCCTCACCTCTCACCTGTATGCCCATTGAACCGGCGAAGATGTCATCAATGCTATCCCCATTAAAGTCTTCGATGACCAGTCTATATGCAGAAGGGTGCGTAGAGGCCTCGCCTGACGCATAAATAGAGCTATCTTCTGTAAACCCACCTTGACCATCACTAAGATATATATTAACTGGCGCATCAACTTTTTGACTTTCCTCAACGGTATGCGGGAATAAAGCCCAAGAAACCACAAAATCCTCAAATCCATCGGCATTGAAATCGCCTATTGCCATATTATGGGCATCCTGACCAAAGAGTTGGTTAGTTTTAACGACACAATCATCAGGAGTGGGATAACAAATAGTTGCCGAATACCTATCTGTTATCTCAATACCGCCAAGCCCAATATTATGGACTTGGAAATAAGGAGTGGCTAGGTATGTTGCATTAACCGGTACCGGATTAATGTCAAACTTAGTAGGATTCTTTAAAATAGTTAATTCAAACGACTTAGAAGCTGTGCACTCTGCCTGGGAAGAGGCTTGTATAGACTTAATGTTAAAAGAAATTTGTTTCTCTTCATAAATAATAGGCGCTCTAAAATTAAAACTTAAGCCATCTACAGAGCCTTGCCATAATAAATCAGGACTATCAATGACAAATGTGCAGCCTTGAATACTCGGCGTTATCGTAAGATTAACCAATCCGTAACTTTCAATTGAGTTAGGCAACCCGGAAACTGAAAATGTTAATGCTGCGGGCCTAGATGAACTTCCTCCACCGCAACTTACGAGTAGAAAACAAGAAATGCTTAAATAAAATAAAAGTTTAACGATAGGAGTAGCTCCTCAAAATCTATTGCGCCGAATCCAAAGAAAAAATCACAATGGAGGCTAAAATCAGACCTTAAACAGACATATCAAAGATAAGCCCTGAGCGAGTATCGGTTTCCTCAACTATCTTTCTAAGCTTTTCCATAGGAGGCTTTACTTACTATGGCAAAAGCTACTCAATCATGCAAACTCACACCCTAATTCAAACCACTCTTCTAATGTATACCCACAGACACAGTAACAATCAAAAGTACAAGTACAAAAAACACCCCCGCCCCCTGAAGGCTGCCCCAAATGGAAAACTCATGGGCGCCTTGTGTGAGTCTGAGGTAGACAAAATGGTAGACGTGAATGTGCCTTTGACAATGAACTACAGGGGTGTCAACATCAGTAAACACAAGGATCAGGGGTGTTGCTAATGCCTAGCTGAGGCAATGACGGGAGGCCCCGGGCACCATTTATGATTTTGTAAAAATAAAATACAATTAAATCAATAATTTAAAAATCACACAATCCAAAAAAACACTAAATGTACCATAGGTTACTTGCGTAACTTTCGTTCATGCCAAGCTTTTTGCCGACCTCCAATAATTGTACCTGATTCCACTGATAAAAATTAGATAGATTTGAGCCGACAGCAATCTGCATAGGATAGATATGAAACGATTACTTTTGCTAATTCCATTAGTCTCCATGTCCACCTTTGCTGATGACGCTACCTTCCACATTATCATTGACTAGTTGGAAATAAAAAGCAGTACTTAGCATTAGTATTTCATAATGAGGTGTTGAATGTCGGGATATTGGGAACCAGAAATTGATCGCTGCGTAAAAAGACTGGCATGGATTGTATCCATTTTCATCTGGTTCATAGTTGGTGCTATTGTTTGGTTTGAAGATGAGATTCGCACTTTGCAGGAAGATGATCCATTAAAGCTTCTTATGTATTTTGGAGGCGCTGTAGTTCTTATGGCTATATCCAGTTATATTAACGGAGGAGCGATAAGGCGAAACCACATCAGCCCTTTCTTGGTACGACCACTATTGCTCAAGCAACCTATTGTCTGGCTAACTTTAATCGGAACAGCTATTACCACAGTGTTCGTAAACACTCAGTGATGTCAGTTTAGACCTGCTCTCAAAGGCTCTACCCAAAATCCTTTTTTATCAGCGGAAAATACTTCTCACCTCGATCTAGCCCTGATTTGACTGGATGGGCTATTCAGCTATGATCAGGTGATCATTTTAGTCATATTGCTCTATTTGCAAAGTATCGGATATCATTATGTGTCTAATGAAAAACATCAGCTCCCTAGCTCTTTGCTTATTGGTCGTTACTTCTTGTGGCGGCGGTAGTGAGAAAATTGAAGTCACTCAGCCCCAAGCGGCAGCTCCCACCGGCCTATTAATTCCGGTTAGTGACAGCACCGTATTACTGGACAGCATGCGTGGCGGATTTGCTCAGATCGCTGAAGCTAACGCTGCGCGTATGGGCGGCCAGGTTCTGGAGGCCACGTCAGCAGATGCAAGCACCAACTTCACCATAACCTACACCCTAGAGGCTAATGTCGACGAGCATGATTTTGTTAAATACGATGGAGAGCATCTATTTATAGCGCCCAGCCGAGGCATGGATTGCTGCTTTATAGTTAACGATGCATTAGCACCTGAAATGACCATGGCTGACGTAATGACTACTGAAAATGATGAGCGTAGTATTCGTATTTTAGCGACAGACCCCAGCGATGCCAGTGCCTTAGAAGTCAGCACTATAGCTTTAAGTGACAATCTGTCTGTAGAGGGTCTCTATGTAAACGACTCCCAGCTTGTGGCTATCAGCAGTTCAGGCTGGTGGGGTGGCTATGGTGACTCCTTTACCCGCGTCGCCAACTGGGAATCACAAACAACTATTCTTAGCGTTTATGATATCGCTGATGTAACTGCGCCCACCAATCAGATAAATATTGAATTCGAAGGTGGTTTCGTCAACAGCCGTAAAAAAGGTGACATTGTCTATCTCGTCGCTCGCCACACTCCAATTATCGAAGGCTTTGTTTATTATCCCGATGACACACAAAAGATTGAAAATGAGCGTCTGTTAAGTGAAATATCGCTAGAAGATATGCTACCCACCATGTCCATTGATGGGGTTTCAAGCCCCTTAGTTAATGCCGGTGATTGTCTCATTACTGATTCCGAGCATGAACTATCTCCCGCAGTCAACGGTTATCCCACTATGACAATCCTTATTGCAGTTGACCTTGTCGATCGCAGTATTGCCAAAGCACGCTGCTATCTAGAGCCCACAGACGGTATCTATGTCAGTCAAAATGCAATCTACCTCAGTCAAATTGATTACGATGACTCTCTGATAGAGCCATCGTCACGCACGATTATTCATCGTTTCGAATTGACGGAAAATTTGGTATATCAAGGATCAGGGGCAGCTAAAGGCTCCCTTTATCTTAGCGGTGACAGAGATTTCAGAATAAATGAGCATGATGGATATCTGCGGCTAGTGACTACACAGAGAACCGGTGATTCGTCAGATACTGTTGACCATAAACTTTCTATACTTAAATTAAGTACCCAAGATGTTGAGCTTGATCTCGTCTCCACCTTGCCTAATTCTGAGCGCCCAGAAGCCATCGGAAAACCCAATGAAGCTCTTTATGGTGTGAGATTTATGGGTGATGCACTGTACCTAGTTACCTTTGAACGTATCGATCCACTGTATGTTGTTGATCTCTCAAAACCCACAGATCCAATGATTGCCGGCGAGCTAATGGTGACTGGCTTTTCGGACTTTCTTCATGCGGTCAATGACGATCTACTCATGGGCTTAGGACAGGATGAAAATGGCTTAGTCAAGTTAGAGCTTTTTAATGTTGCAGATATGACCGCACCCTACTCTCTGGGGGGTATTTCTTTGGGAGAAAGTGAGGGAGCATCCTGGGGATACTCAGAAGCGCGCTACAATCGTCATGCATTTACCTATCAGGCAATTGATGCCAGCAAAGATCGGTTTCTTATCCCAGCTACCATTTCGTTTTATTCGGCAGAAATGGGTTATCAAGAAGATAATCGGCTGTATATGTTTGAGATCAATAGTAAAGACAACGCAGCCTTAGCCTCTATTGATGAGATCGGCCGGATTAGCGCTGGGCGAGAATGGTGGCAAAGCAACGTCAAGCGCTCTGTGATTCATGATGATGCAGTGTATTACGTTAATGGTAACGCTGTATGGTCGGCTTTATGGACCAATCCTACCGAACAAAAAGGCCCGCTATAAAGTTATAAAAAAAGGGCTGCGCATTGCGTAGAATAACTATTCCTACGCACATCTAGAGCCGGTAACTATCTGCATAGGTGGAATCTTAAAGGTTCTGCCTTTTTTGCGTTGCCCATATAGATATCAGAACTAGGCTCTTTCGGGAGGGGGGTACCTTGATCTAGCCCTGATTTGACTGGAGGGGCTATTCAGCTATGATTAAGTGATCAATAAGGGGAGAGGCTAATGAAAAGGGGTCTGCAATGAGTAAAGAAATGCCGATGCAAACCAAGTACTTATCGTAGACTTTGCAATGCTTTAATGAATTCGCGCGCCTTGCTCGAGTAATTTTTTCTGTACTAACTTGATGTCAACATCTGCGACATCAACACCTGTCTGTACAGAAATAGCCGCCGCAACCCCAGCACCCTGACCATTGACGGCGCAACACATCATATTACGCACTGCAGCATGGGAATCACGATCGCCACCGGTGCTGCGTCCCGTCACTAAAAGATGACGAACACCTTTCGGCAGCATTGCACGGTAGGGCAGCTGAAAGTAACGGCCCGTCGTGGGTAAAATGAGGATGCCATAGCCATCGATAAATTCTGGGAAGATACCAATGCTATCGTCAAACTTCCCTTGCTCACGAACATCCTGGGCGGTCATATTATAAACAGCATCAATTTTATTGAACATTGGTTTTAAAACTTCAATATCTTCTTTACAACTTTTCCGTGTGTCTCGAACACCAAGAGTCATACCGAAATTTCTCAATTTGGCATTCTCGCACCCTGGGTTAAATTGTTTGAGGGCTTTTATAGCCAACATAGCCTGCCGTCGGCCCTCCATCTCACCTTTTGTAAGGTGGTCTGGGTTAGTGGCATCAAGGCCAGCCAAATGAATCAAATTCAAATAAGTCAGGTCACCTTGATCGGTAATAGCGCCCCAGGTTCCAGTAATCGTGTTTAGATTCTCTGGTATTAGTCCTGATTTAATGGCCTTTTCAAACGGTTTCTTGAGGTATGGCGAAAATAGTGCGTCTTCTTTACCTGAAGTTTCCATGGCCCAGTCTGGGCCACACCAGTCACTGTAGGTATGTGGGTCTGCTTTAACGTCCTCTATAAAACGCATTTTATCGACGCCATTCATTGAAAACATAACAGACGCCGCCATCATTTCTTCGACCGGCGTTTTGTTTACTATTGCGCCTGACCTATGAGCAATATCGGCATCACCTGTAGCATCGATAACACGCTGAGCTAATATCGCCTCTCTCCCAGCTTTACTCTCGACAATAACGCCTTTAATTACGCCGCCTTCGACAATAGGTGCGACCATTGTTCTATGCAGCATTGGTGTAATCCCAGATTCTTCGACCAAGACGTCGGCGACATATTTAAAGGCTTCGCCATCTATGGCGTGACTGTTTGATTGAGGTTCAGGCGTTGCAGCGCCAATAGATTTTGCACGTTGTTCAAATTCCACGCCGATACCCTCGCTGTCGACAGTGTTGTCATGTCGATACCATGCAAAGCCTTCGACGCCCACTTGAGTGAGGTTCCCGCCAAAGCAACCATAGCGTTCAAGAAGGGTGGTCTCGGCACCTGCTCTGGCAGAAGCTATAGCGGCGGCCAGCCCTCCCGGACCACTGCCGACAACCAATACGTCGGTATGGTGAATAATGGGAGTTTCTCGAGCGGCTTCGCTAATGGTTGCCATGCTTTTGACCTTTTATTATCTTGTGATCTATTGCAATTTCAAAGTATCGAACGCACTCAACTATAGATGCTAAGGCGTTTAAAAACTAGGGGTTATATAGGGTATGAAATAATAGGAATGGAACAAAATTCAACGTATTTATACTCTTTTGCAAATTAAATTGAACTTTTGTGCGTACAGTTGTCTTAAGTAATGTACATGTTCTCCCCCTGAAGATATATACATTTATTTGCTTTTGCAAAAGCCCTGAGAAATCAGGGTTTTTTTTGCCTTTCAATTGCTTGTATTTAACGCCAAAAAGCTGTTTTAGTTCAGCGGTATGACCTTTCGTTCGCCTAGGTTTTTAATACTTTGTAGTGCCTGTGATTTAGCGACTCGCCATCAATTATCTTTGGATCAACTAGCATTTGATGAGTAAAAACCCCAAATGAAAGAAGTAATATTTCACTAAAAAGAGGACCCGTATGTTAGGTAAAACCGCGATGACAATTAATTTTTTCTTTTCATTCATGAATAATTGTTACATATAAGAAGTCCTTAACTTCTTATGGAGAGAAAAATAAAAAGAATATTCATATTACTTTCAGCTCTTTTATCGCAAGGTGTTTTTGCAGAGGGCGAAGGAAAGCATGCAATGCACGCATTTTATTTCTTAAATGTAACAAATCCTGCGGTTGTTGTTGGCGCAATGGATAAATTTGCCGCTTCAGATTGCGACAAGCAGTTACCTGCTGACGTTGGCCTTATGGCTGAAGGCATTAATGGTTCGGTAGCTTCGACCCATTTCATCATAGTGTCCTATGAAAAAATGGCAGATTTCACCAAAGCCGGTGCCTTGATGCAATCTTGTCCTGAGGGTGCAACTATGTTCCAAGAAATTGGAAGTGGGTCTGACCCGGTGTCAGAATTTGCTGTCACTCCTGCGATCGAAGTTGGTGATTGGGGAAGAGATTCTGTTTTCATGAAATATGATATGGCAGTAAGCGATGAAGCGGCTTATGGCGCTGCATGGACCGAGCTTATAGATTCTAGCGTTGCAGATGGAACGGTCACTAGCTCTTACGGTTTGAACAGAATATTCTTGGGTAACAATGACGTTTCACATTTTGTTTATATCGGTGCTTCAGACTTTGAAACGCTAACAGCAAATCAAGCGACTCTAACGTCATCCCGCGCGGTTGCTAAATTTTCTAGAAAAGTGGGTAAATTAAGAACGGTATTAAACACCTCTTTGGTACTTCCCGTTAGAGCTTGGCCTAAACAATAGGTTTTACACAATTATATTTACGTTCGCAAAACCCCCGAGAGATCGGGGGGTTTTGGCGTATAAGATAGTTTTCCTCAGGATCAGTGTGCCACTAGATATATTATTGCCTGATAGGCGAGGCTAGATCACCTGGCAGACAGTGATGGCGGCAACTCCGTATATATCATCTGTGCTACAGCCGCGAGATAAGTCATTAATCGGCTTTCCTAAACCCTGAAGAAGTGGGCCATATACGGATATGTCAGCTAGCCTTTGCACCAGTTTGTAGGAAATATTGCCCGAGTTAAGATCGGGAAAAATTAAAACGTTCGTCTCTCCTTTTAATGCACTATCAGGACATTTTCTTGCAGAGATGCTAGGGACTAAGGCAGCATCTGCCTGTATCTCCCCATCGACAATGATATCTAGCCCTTCGGCCTTTACTTTTAATAGTGTCAGGGCCGCTGCAAGTCTAATTTTATCTAGTGATTCGTGCTGAGCACTGCCGTGCGTTGCAAAAGATAAGAAACCAACCTTGGGTTTTTCGCCGGTCAATGTGGCATAGGTGTTAGCCGATGCGATAGCTATATCAACCAATTGCTCGGCATCTGGGTTGGGATTAACGGCACAGTCGGCAAATAGGAGTGATGAGTAGCCACCAGGGGAAGGGCTTGCAAGGTCTAAAAGCATGCTACTACTCGCCGTTTTAATACCTTTTGAAGTACCAATTACCTGTAACGAGGCGCGAAGCACATCACTGGTTGAGGCAACACTTCCTGCGACGACACCATCAACTAATCCTTGATGACACATCATACTAGCGAAATACAGCCTGTTTTTCATGATGTCAGTGGCAGCATCTATGGTGATGCCTTTCGCTTTACGTACCTCACAGAAATTGCGGGCAAAATCAGCAATAAGGGGAGATGACAAAGGATCAATCACATCAAAATTGCATGCATCTACGCCCGCTAAGAGACATGCTTGGGTGATTTCTGACTCAGTCCCAAGCACTGTGATTTGCGCAATTCCATCATTAACAATCTTATGAGCCGCTTGGATGACACGAGGATCCTGGCCTTCGGCGAAAACAAGTTTAGCTGCAGTCGTTTTCGCTCTTTCAATAATTGTATTTAATATAGACATAATGAGCTTAGCTTATTATTTATAGAGATTTTTCCCAAACAGGAGGTCAATGTACCCCAAGTACACTCTGAGTAAGATAAGGGTACTCCTCATTGACGCTAAACGTAGTCCTTGTATTTCTCAAGGTAACGTACTGGCTTGGATAACGCATCACGCCGGAAGGGATCGCCCAGTTCTCGGGTACACATAATCTCAATAACGGTGCTTTTACCTTCATTCATTTGTAGGTCTATGGCTTTCTTGAGAGCCGGTCCAACATTTTCCAATTTGTCGACGATAATGCCTTCTGCTCCCATCGCTTGTGCAATACCAGCCCAGCTTTCGCTAACCAGTTCGGCTGCGACAAAGCGGCGATCATAGAACTCAACTTGGTTTTTCTTTTCTGCACCCCAGTCACGATTATGAAATACCACGGCTGTAACAGGAATGTCGTGACGCACAGAGGTCATTAATTCAGACATGCTCATACCCCAGGCGCCGTCACCAGCATAGGCAATGGCGGGTCGGTGTGGAGCTGCCGCCTTTGCACCTATGATCGTGGGTAGGGCATAGCCACAGTTACCAAAACTCATAGGGGCAAAAAAACTGCGAGGCTTTTCAAAGCGCAGGTAACTGTGAGCCACAGAGTTAATGTTACCGATATCCGTAGAAACCATAACGTTTTCTGGCATAGCATTTTCTAGCTCACGCAGGACTTGTCTTGGGTGTAACCATTCGCCGTCTTCGCTAGCGGCCTCTACAATCATATCTAAGCTGTAGGGGTCTTTTTCATGGGTCCACTCGTCTAATTCTGTTTCCCACACCTGTTTTTGAGCCGTGATTTCAGCGATACGTGCGTCCCGATTTTCATGGCAGTCAAGGTTTAACTTAGACAGGCGCTCAGTCAAGGCAACCGCAGTGGCTTTTGCGTCACCACAGATACCGACAGATATTTTTTTCACCAGCCCCAGCATTTTGTGATCTGCATCAATCTGAATGATTTTTGCATTTTCTGGCCAATACTCAAGCTCATACTGGGGAAGGGTGCCAAAAGGTCCTAGACGTGAGCCTAAGACCAACACTACGTCAGCTTTGGATATGAGCTTCATGCCTGCTTTTGACCCTTGATAACCTAAAGGGCCACACCATAGAGGGTGGCTAGCGGGGAACGAGTCATTGTGCTGATAGCTATTAACAACGGGTGCGCCGAGTAATTCAGCTAGGGCCTTGCACTCGTCAATGGCATCGGCCATGACCACACCGCCGCCAGAAACCATGACAGGAAACTTCGCGGTAGATAATAGATACGCCGCTTCTCCTAGACTCTTTTCACCTCCGGGACCACGATCCAAGCGCTGTGGTTGCGGAATGTCTATACAAATATCACCGTAAAAGAAATCACGCGGGATGTTCAATTGTGTGGGGCCAATTTCCGACATGGCTCGATCAAAGCAGCGAGCGGTAAACTCCGCGATGCGTTTGGGGTTGTTTACGTGTCCCTGGTATTTGGTGAATTCTTGGAACATAGGAAGCTGTTGCGCTTCCTGAAATCCGCCCAAGCCAATGCTCATAGTGCCGGCTTCCGGTGTAATCATAACGACCGGGGAGTGCGCCCAGAAAGCGGCAGCAATACCCGTGACACAGTTTGAAACTCCTGGCCCATTTTGGCCAATGACGACGCCGTGATCACCGGACGCGCGAGCGTAACCGTCGGCCATATGAGCAGCGCCCTGCTCATGGACTACCGGAATGAGTTCGATGCCCGCTGGGGCAAAAATATCCATGGCGTCCATAAATGCCGAGCCCATAATGCCAAAAATCTTTGTGACACCATTGGCGACTAGTGTTTCAACGAATGCTTCGCTAGGTGTCATACGTGCCATGATATTGTCCTGTTTTAAATTTTAAAGTGTCTGTTTGTGAAGTTGAAAATTAAACCACCACAATTCTAGACGTAGCTTAGTAAGTCGACGGGATAAAGGGTAGAACCAGTTTATACCGTTCTATTGTTCCAGCCTAGGTTAGCTGGGTGATTAGATCTGCAAGCAACTTTATTCCGGGCCTTATTTGTTCCGTTTTTATGGCAGAAAAACCTAACCTGAAGAAATGCTTAGGGGGCGTTGGGCCATAAAAATGCAGGTCCCCAGGTTCAATAATAATACCTATCTTTTTAGCTTCCAAGGCAAGTACTCGAGCATCCAGGGTTTTTGGACCTTCAATCCAAAATGATGATCCGCCAAATGCGGTGGTCGCTACTGATACCGGCATTATATTACTAAGTTCCTCAGACATTATTTGGAACCTGTCTTGATAGGTGCGGTGTAGATTTTTTACCAAAGATTCGTGATAGCCCCGAGATAGAAATAGAACCATTGAGTGTTGATTGTTAGCTGCAGGGTGGCGCAACATTAGCCGCCTCAGCGCTCGCAGCTCTGAAATGAGTTTAGCGGGCCCAACCACATAGCCCATTCTCAGGCCCGCAGATATGGTTTTGGAAAGACTGCCGATATACAACACGCGATCATTAACATCTAAACTTTTTAATGCTGGTAGGGGGTTAGATTGGTAGTTAGATTCGCTTTCGTAGTCGTCTTCCACCAAGATAATGTCGTTGCTTGCAGCCTGATCAAGCAGAGCCCGACGATTTGCCAACGGCATGGTGACGGTCGTTGGCGACTGATGACTGGGAGTGACGTAGATGTAGTCACAGTCGTTTATATTGTTGTTAATAATTAAACCTTGGTTATTGACCGGTAGCGGTTTAATCGTGCTGTTACCTAGGGATACTATGTTGCGCACATCAACGTAACCGGGGTCTTCTAAACCAATGGTGCTGT